>NZ_GL397067.1:0-3109 GCF_000146325.1 Pediococcus acidilactici DSM 20284
CTTTTGTTCTTTGAAAACTGAATAATATCTATAATTTTCTAATTTTAATTAATCATAATTAAACCGAGAGAAAACCGCGTAATTTTAAAGAGTTAAACAAGATTAGTTCAAAATAATCGCAATACTCAATTAATCGCTTTACCGTAGGTAAAGTTAGGTTAAGTTAGGAAGGGCGCATGGTGGATGCCTTGGTACTAGGAGCCGATGAAGGACGGGACTAACACCGATATGCCTCGGGGAGCTGTAAGTAAGCTTTGATCCGGGGATTTCCGAATGGGGCAACCCAATAGTTTTAATCGACTATTATCCGCATCTGAATTCATAGGATGTGTGAAGGTAAACGTGGGGAACTGAAACATCTCAGTACCCACAGGAACAGAAAGAAAATTCGATTCCCTGAGTAGCGGCGAGCGAAACGGGAACAGCCCAAACCAAGAAGCTTGCTTCTTGGGGTTGTAGGACTGAACATTTGAGTTACCAAAGAGCTTGATAGCTGAAGGGCCTGGGAAGGCCAGCCAGAGAGGGTGACAGCCCCGTAAGTTAAATCGAACTCCCTCAGTTCAGGATCCTGAGTACGGCGGAGCACGTGAAATTCCGTCGGAATCCGGGAGGACCATCTCCCAAGGCTAAATACTACCTAGTGACCGATAGTGAACCAGTACCGTGAGGGAAAGGTGAAAAGCACCCCGGAAGGGGAGTGAAATAGTTCTTGAAACCATGTGCCTACAAGAAGTCAGAGCCCGTTAATGGGTGATGGCGTGCCTTTTGTAGAATGAACCGGCGAGTTACGTTCGTATGCCAGGTTAAGTTGAAGAGACGGAGCCGAAGCGAAAGCGAGTCTGAAGAGGGCGAATTAGTATGCGGATGTAGACCCGAAACCAAGTGACCTACCCATGTCCAGGTTGAAGGTGCGGTAAAACGCACTGGAGGACCGAACTCGTGTACGTTGAAAAGTGCTGAGATGAGGTGTGGGTAGCGGTGAAATTCCAAACGAACTTGGAGATAGCTGGTTCTCTCCGAAATAGCTTTAGGGCTAGCCTCGGAATTAGGATCGTGGAGGTAGAGCCACTGTTTGGACTAGGGGCCCGTCATGGGTTACCGAATTCAGATAAACTCCGAATGCCATCGATTTATGTCCGGGAGTCAGACGGTGAGTGATAAGATCCATCGTCGAAAGGGGAACAGCCCAGACCACCAGTTAAGGTCCCTAAATATATGTTAAGTGGAAAAGGATGTGGAGTTGCATAGACAACTAGGATGTTGGCTCAGAAGCAGCCACCATTTAAAGAGTGCGTAATAGCTCACTAGTCGAGTGATCCTGCGCCGAAAATGTACCGGGGCTTAAACATATTACCGAGACTGTGGATGCCACCATTAGGTGGCGTGATAGGAGAGCGTTCTAAGGGCGACGAAGGCAGACCGTGAGGACTGTTGGAGCGCTTAGAAGTGAGAATGCCGGTATGAGTAGCGAAAGATAGGTGAGAATCCTATCCACCGTATGACTAAGGTTTCCTGGGGAAGGCTCGTCCTCCCAGGGTTAGTCGGGACCTAAGCCGAGGCCGAGAGGCGTAGGCGATGGATAACAGGTTGAGATTCCTGTACTAGTTAAACTTGTTTGAACAATGGAGGGACGCAGGAGGCTAAGGAATGCACCCGATTGGAAGTGGGTGTCCAAGCCGTAAGTCTGAAGTCGAGTCAAATGCTTGATTTCTTAAGGACAAGCGGTGATGGGGAGTGAAATTTAAGTAACGAAGTTCCTGACGTCACGCTGCCGAGAAAAGCTTCTAGTTAGAGTTTAACTACCCGTACCGCAAACCGACACAGGTAGTCGAGGAGAGTATCCTAAGGTGAGCGAGAGAACTCTCGTTAAGGAACTCGGCAAAATGACCCCGTAACTTCGGGAGAAGGGGTGCTGATCGCAAGATCAGCCGCAGTGAAAAGGCCCAGGCGACTGTTTATCAAAAACACAGGTTTCTGCAAAATCGTAAGATGACGTATAGGGGCTGACGCCTGCCCGGTGCTGGAAGGTTAAGGGGATGAGTTAGCGTAAGCGAAGCTTTGAACTGAAGCCCCAGTAAACGGCGGCCGTAACTATAACGGTCCTAAGGTAGCGAAATTCCTTGTCGGGTAAGTTCCGACCCGCACGAAAGGCGTAACGATCTGGGCACTGTCTCAACGAGAGACTCGGTGAAATTATAATACCCGTGAAGATGCGGGTTACCCGCGACAGGACGGAAAGACCCCATGGAGCTTTACTGTAACTTGATATTGAGTGTTTGTACAGCTTGTACAGGATAGGTAGGAGCCGTAGAATCCGGAACGCTAGTTTCGGAGGAGGCGCAAGTGGGATACTACCCTCGTTGTATGAACCCTCTAACCCGCGCCACTAATCGTGGCGGGAGACAGTGTCTGGTGGGCAGTTTGACTGGGGCGGTCGCCTCCTAAAAGGTAACGGAGGCGCCCAAAGGTTCCCTCAGAATGGTTGGAAATCATTCGCAGAGTGTAAAGGCAGAAGGGAGCTTGACTGCGAGACAGACAGGTCGAGCAGGGACGAAAGTCGGGCTTAGTGATCCGGTGGTTCCGTATGGAAGGGCCATCGCTCAACGGATAAAAGCTACCCTGGGGATAACAGGCTTATCTCCCCCAAGAGTTCACATCGACGGGGAGGTTTGGCACCTCGATGTCGGCTCATCGCATCCTGGGGCTGTAGTCGGTCCCAAGGGTTGGGCTGTTCGCCCATTAAAGCGGTACGCGAGCTGGGTTCAGAACGTCGTGAGACAGTTCGGTCCCTATCCGTCGCGGGCGTAGGAAATTTGAGAGGAGCTGTCCTTAGTACGAGAGGACCGGGATGGACACACCGCTGGTGTACCAGTTGTTCCGCCAGGAGCATCGCTGGGTAGCTATGTGTGGATGAGATAAACGCTGAAAGCATCTAAGTGTGAAACTCGCCTCAAGATGAGATTTCCCATTGCCTTCGGGCAAGTAAGACCCCTGAGAGATGATCAGGTAGATAGGCTAGAAGTGGAAGTGTAGCGATACATGGAGCGGACTAGTACTAATCGGTCGAGGACTTAACCAAGTAGAACGTGGCAAGTAACTCGAAAGAGAA
>NZ_GL397067.1:3746-662125 GCF_000146325.1 Pediococcus acidilactici DSM 20284
TAATTATGGAGGATTAGCTCAGTTGGGAGAGCATCTGCCTTACAAGCAGGAGGTCACAGGTTCGAGCCCTGTATCCTCCATTATCTTGAGCCGTTAGCTCAGTTGGTAGAGCATCTGACTTTTAATCAGAGGGTCGACAGTTCGAGCCTGTCACGGCTCATAGCACTAAAAGTGCTGTGACATATAATTGAATATATGGCATTATATAAAGGTAATGCCGACTTAGCTCAGTTGGCAGAGCATCTGTCTTGTAAACAGAGGGTCGGAGGTTCGAATCCTCTAGTCGGCATATCGATCATGCGGAAGTAGTTCAGTGGTAGAACATCACCTTGCCATGGTGGGGGTCGCGGGTTCGAATCCCGTCTTCCGCTTCGTAGTAAGTATTTACTACTTTTATAAAATGCCGGGGTGGCGGAATTGGCAGACGCACAGGACTTAAAATCCTGCGGTCAGTGATGACCGTACCGGTTCGATCCCGGTCCTCGGCATTTGTATTGCACCCATAGCGCAACTGGATAGAGTGTCTGACTACGAATCAGAAGGTTGTAGGTTCGACTCCTACTGGGTGCATTGTTTTAAACGGGAAGTAGCTCAGCTTGGTAGAGCACCTGGTTTGGGACCAGGGGGTCGCAGGTTCGAATCCTGTCTTCCCGATTAAATGTTGATAAACATTTATTAATTAAATAGATCGCGGTGTAGCTCAGCTGGCTAGAGCGTCCGGTTCATACCCGGGAGGTCGGGGGTTCGATCCCCTCCGCCGCGATAGGGTTAATATACGAACTTGGACCTTTAGCTCAGTTGGTTAGAGCAAACGGCTCATAACCGTTCGGTCGTAGGTTCGAGTCCTACAAGGTCCATCTAGCATTTTTGTTAGTAAGGGCAGTGAAACGTATATTTGTATTATGGAGGATTACCCAAGTCTGGCTGAAGGGAACGGTCTTGAAAACCGTCAGGTGGGTCAAACCACGCGAGAGTTCGAATCTCTCATCCTCCTTTTTAATTATCGCGGGATGGAGCAGTCTGGTAGCTCGTCGGGCTCATAACCCGAAGGTCGTAGGTTCAAATCCTGCTCCCGCAATTATGGTCCTATGGTCTAGTTGGTTAGGACGCCTGCCTGTCACGCAGGAGATCACGAGTTCGAGTCTCGTTAGGACCGTAATGGCTCGGTAGCTCAGTCGGTAGAGCAATGGATTGAAGCTCCATGTGTCGGCAGTTCGATTCTGTCCCGCGCCATTGAAAATTTAATAATTATTTTGCGGGTGTAGTTTAGTGGTAAAACCACAGCCTTCCAAGCTGTTGTCGCGAGTTCGATTCTCGTCACCCGCTTTAAGTATGGGCCTATAGCTCAGCTGGTTAGAGCGCACGCCTGATAAGCGTGAGGTCGATGGTTCGAGTCCATTTAGGCCCATTTGGAGAAGTACTCAAGTGGCTGAAGAGGCGCCCCTGCTAAGGGTGTAGGTCGCGCAAGCGGCGCGAGGGTTCGAATCCCTCCTTCTCCGTTAGTTCTTATTATAAGTATGACCCGTTGGTCAAGTGGTTAAGACACTGCCCTTTCACGGCAGTAACATGGGTTCGAATCCCGTACGGGTCATTTTTTGTCATATTTATATTAATATTATCGCGGGATGGAGCAGTCTGGTAGCTCGTCGGGCTCATAACCCGAAGGTCGTAGGTTCAAATCCTGCTCCCGCAATTAATTGGTCCTATGGTCTAGTTGGTTAGGACGCCTGCCTGTCACGCAGGAGATCACGAGTTCGAGTCTCGTTAGGACCGTCTTTGAAAGAGACTTAAGAAAATGCCATTCGTTTATTAAACGGATGGTTTTTTTGTATTGTAGAAAAGTTCCAAGTGAGATATGGAAGAACCAGGTAAGCTGTCTAAATTGGCAAAACTAGGATTAATAATCGAAAACACGGCGATTAATCCTAGTTGCTTTACTATATCTATCGATTGCACGTTGCAATACTTTATATAGGAAGGTGAGCCTTTCACATAAGCAAGATATTTTAAACAATAAAAAACCATTAGCAACCAGAATACTGATTACTAATGGCTAATTAATTAATGACCGGCTGTAAATAAAAAGGTGACACAGATTAAAATGATTAAAACTAGCAAAATAAAATTGCGGGGAAGCTTAACCCGGGGAAGATACCAACCCAATATGCCAATCATTGGGTAAAGTACTGCGCTCCATTGTTTAAATAGTACAAAGCTGAAAATGGTGATGACCACCAATAGCCCAATTTCTAGATAGATAAACTGTTCGGGATGCGCCACGAAAACGGAGAATAGAATCATCAAAAAAACTAAGCACAATAATAAGCAAGTCTTCAAAAACATGCTGCTAACAAATGCGTTACGAATATAGAAAAAGGCAATCGGACTTAAAACGCTAATGCTAAACGCAAAACTAATTAGTCCTACGCCGTTTTTGCCTTGAAAAGGTAAAAAAACGGAGATAAACGGTACCAAAGTTAGCAACCCTAGAAGAGAAACGTAACGCTCCTTACTGACTAATAAAATGATAAAGAACGCAACTGGAATTACGGCCAGTGGAGCAATTAGTCGCAAATTGGTTTTATTCGTTAATTGGTCAAAAGTAATGAAATTAGCCATAAAGCTTGCTAAGAAAAAGATGATTTGGACCGTTAAATTATGTTTGAAAGGCTCCGAACTAAAGTGACTGCTAAAATACCAAACGGTGCTAGTTAGGATAACCGCCAAAATCGCTGGTAAATAGCTTTTCCGGTCAACGTGATAATTAATTTTAGGTATTTTTATCTTATCCATGAAAAACTCCTTATCTTCTCTGTGTTCAATCGTATCCAAAACTAGATGAAGCGTCAACCTAACTTTAAAAGAAAGAACGATTATGCTAAACTTAATAAGTTACTAGTGTTCCCGATAGGATTCGATATCCAAAAGATCCTTGTAACCGAAATTAATTTAGGGGGAATTAACATGTCAGAAAGACATTTATTTACTTCAGAATCCGTTTCTGAAGGACATCCAGATAAAATTGCGGATCAAATTAGTGATGCAATTTTAGACGAACTATTGAAAAATGATCCAGATGCTCGGGTTGCTTGTGAAACGACCGTAACCACGGGTTTGGTAGTGGTGGTTGGTGAAATCTCCACGACTGCTTACATTGATATCCAAAAGGTCGTTCGGAAAACGATTAAGGACATTGGCTACGTTGGTGGCGAATATGGCTTTGACGGCGAAAACTGTGCGGTAATCGTTGCCATTGATGAACAATCGCCAGATATTGCCCAAGGGGTGGACGATTCGCTTGAAACACGCGAAGGACACGAAGACCGGCTTAACCGGATTGGTGCCGGTGACCAAGGACTCATGTTTGGTTACGCTACTGACGAAACTAAGGAATTAATGCCGTTGCCAATCATGCTTAGCCATCATTTGATGCAACGGATTGCTAAGTTACGTAAAGAACAGGTCATTAGTTATCTTCGTCCCGATGCCAAGGCCGAAGTTACCGTTGAATACGACGACAATGATCAACCAGTGCGGGTTGACACGGTCGTGTTAAGTACCCAACACGATCCTGACGTAACTTTAGAGCAAATTCGCAAAGACGTTATCGAAAAAGTTATTAAGGAAGTTATTCCAGCTGAACTGCTCGATGAAAAGACTAACTTCTACATTAACCCTACCGGTCGCTTCGTAATTGGTGGTCCCCAAGGAGACGCAGGATTAACCGGTCGTAAAATCATCGTTGATACCTATGGTGGGGCAGCTCACCATGGCGGGGGCGCTTTCTCTGGAAAGGACGCAACCAAGGTAGACCGTTCTGCAAGTTACGCTGCTCGTTACATTGCTAAAAATATTGTGGCAGCTGGCTTAGCTAAGAAGGCGGAAGTTCAAATTGCTTACGCCATCGGGGTTGCTGAACCTGTTTCAGTAATGGTGGACACGTTTGGAACTGGTAAAGTTTCTGAAGAAGCCCTTACTAAGGCAGTACGGCAAATCTTCGACCTTCGTCCAGCCGGCATTATTGAAATGCTTGACTTAAAACGGCCAATTTACAAACAAACGGCTGCTTACGGTCATTTTGGGCGGACCGACGTGGATCTTCCATGGGAAAAGACTGATAAGGTTGCTGAGTTAAAAGCATTTTTCCAAAAATAAATCAATAATTTAAACGGGAAAAAACCCGGTGCATCACGGACTTTAAAATGGCGTTTCTTTAAAGTAATCGTTTAAAAGGGTGCACAAAAATTTGTGGAGAGGCTGGGAATTTTTCCCAGCCTTGTTTTATATTATTACTGTAAATAAAAATGAACATTTTAAACGTGAGGTTATGATGAAGAAAAAGCAAACAAATGTTGCGTTGGTCACGGTTGCGATTTTTGTTGCCACCTTTATGTCGGCAATTGAAGGAACGATCGTTTCAACCGCGATGCCAACCATTGTGGGGGACTTGCACGGAGTTAATTTGATGAATTGGGTAATTTCAATCTTCTTATTGACGAACGCAATTTTTACCCCCATCTACGGGAAATTATCTGATATTTTTGGACGCAAACGCGTTTTTATAATTGGGATTATCATTTTTTTGATCGGTTCAATGTTAAGTGGGTTAGCTCACTCGATGACTACGTTAATTATTTGGCGTGCTTTACAGGGAATTGGGGCTGGTTCAATCATGCCAGTTTCCAACACGATTATCGCGGATATTTATTCTTTGGAAAAGCGCGCGAAGGTAATGGGACTTAACGGTTCTGCTTGGGGAATTGCCTCAATCATTGCTCCGCTATTAGGGGGCTTTATCGTTGATAACCTTAGTTGGCACTGGATTTTCTTTATTAACGTGCCAATTGGGATTATTACAATTATCCTAATCCAGCTTTACCTGAAAGAAGAAGTTAGCGTTCACCGCAAAAAGATCGACTATTGGGGCAGCGTATGGCTAATGTTGTCACTATTGGGCTTAATGTACGGCTTCCAGTTGTTAGGAGAAAGCACCGCTTCTAAATTAATTTTGGGATTGTCATTTATCATCTTCGTGGTGGCCGGCGCGCTCTTTATTCGGCAGGAACGACGTGCGGAAGATCCGATTATTTTCCTCGACTTGTTCAACGACCGGACGTTTGTTATTCAAAACGTTGCGACCATGCTAGTATCGGGATTGTTGATCGGATTTGAAGTCTATTTACCAACTTGGACGCAGGGAATTTTGGGATTACCCGCTTCGTTAGCTGGATTTGCGGTAACGCCTAGCTCCGTGTTATGGATCTTTGGTTCCTTTTTAGCTGGCAAGATGCTAGTTAAACTAAAGGCCAACCAAATTTTGCGAATCAGCTTAACTATCTTAGCAATCGGAAGCTTCTTATTAGCAGTAATTCCTGCTTCAACACCGTTCGTCGCCTTCTTCTTTATCGCAGCCATTTTAGGAGTAGGGTTTGGGATTACGATTACATCGACTTTGGTAATCTCCCAGCAACTAGTTTCGAAGGATCGAATCGGGGTGGCGACCTCGTTTAATACCTTGGCAAAAACGTTGGGTCAGACCATCATGATGTCCGTATTTGGCATCATTATGAACGGCACGATCAACATGGGCATTGCCCACCATCCTCGGATTAACATGACGATGATGAATCAGGTAATTAATCCACAAACTGCTAAACAGCTACCGGCTAATTTATTACCGACGTTGCGCGACATTTTATACAGCGCGTTACACAACATTTACATTTGCGGTTTCATTTTGATTATTGTTGCAATCGTAATTAATGCGTTTAGTCGGCCGCGTACGCAAAAAAATAAATAACAAAAATGGGAAAGTACTCCACTTCTAGCAACGATATTAAAGTTGCAGAAGGGATGCTTTCCCATTTTTATATAAAGAATTATTTTCGTCGTTCAATTGCCAATAGGATTGGCGGTTGATGGACTTGGTTAATGAATTCGTAGCGTAAACAGGTAAATTGGTGTTGATCTAAATTTGCAGTAAACTCAAGCAATTTAGCTAATTCAGCGGCACCTCCGGGATGGCCGTAATAACAAACTAGAACGACCCGACCGCCAACCTTTAATAGTTGCAGGCATTGTTGTACTGCCGCAATGGTAGAAGCCGAATGGGTGATGATTTGCTTGTCACCACCAGGCAGGTAGCCGAGGTTAAAAACGGCACCGGAAATCGGGGTATCCACGTATTGTGTCAATTGGTCGTGACTGTCTTGGATTAGTTGCACGTGTTGGTGATCAGGCAACTGCTTTTCTAACCGTGCTTCCGTCGCGGATAGGGCCGCTGCTTGGATGTCAAAACTGAACACTTGTCCTTGTGATTGTACTAAATTGGCCAAGAAAAGGGTGTCGTGACCGTTGCCCATGGTTGCGTCAACAACGTGGTCACCAGGTTGTACGACCTCTGCCAACAACCGGTGGCTGTACTGCATTGCGTTATCAAGCATGTTGGGATTCCTTCTTTCGATAAAATATCCAGTGGGTGGTTTGCAAGATTACCAAACCCAGTAGTAGTCCAGCCGTAACGTCGCTGGGATAATGGACGTTTAGGTAGACGCGTGATAATCCCAGAAGGAGCATCAGGATTATGCAAGTTAAGATCCAGCTAATCCGCCATTTAGGGGAGCAGACCGTTTGGGTAGTGATGAAAATTAAACTGCCAAATAGCAGCATTGCCGCCACTGAATGCCCGCTGGGAAAACTGTACCCCCCAATCGTGATTAAACGAAAATGTGGGCGGGGACGCTGAATCCAAAGTTTAATCAGGTGGTTGATCGCGTTGCCGAGCACCACGTTTGCAAGGAAGAAGGCGGCTAAGCGGTCGAATCCTCGCCATAGCAGCATTCCTAAGATCACGATGCTGATAAAAATGAAGGGTTTTGCGTTCCCCAATTGGGTATAAATTTTGACCAGCGGGGTTAGCCCCGGACTTTGCCAGCCGTGAATGATTTTTTGTAGATAACGGTCGTATGTATGTACCCAATTCCAACGGTTGCTGACCGAGATAACTAAGGTCAGCAGACCTAGCAGGGGTAACCAGTTTAAAATTAACCAACCAAACTTTTTAAATCGCATTTCATTCTCCTTTAGCAATTAAGATTAATTTTACCATATCTAGTTGTAATCGTTGGTAGTTACTGTTATGATAATGCTATCTAAATATTACTGGTTAAAGAAGTAGTAACTAAAAGATTACTGTCAGAGAACGGATGGTTGGTGTGAATCCGGAGTAACTTTTAGTGAACTCGTCTTTGTAAATCTGTCCTTGAACTTTAAGTAGGGGATGGCGTGTTCCGCGTTATGGATTTGAGTGTGCGTTAGCAAAACTAGGTGGTACCGCGGAAATTTTCGTCCTAAAGATTCTTTTTGAGAGTCTTTAGGCTTTTTTATTTTAAAAAATTCGCCAATTCATCTAGCAATGGCTACCAAGCACGGTTAAATTAATCCGGAAGCAACCAGTAAATAATTAATGGAGGAAAATATGGCTTACAATCATAAAGAAATTGAACCTAAGTGGCAACGCTATTGGCAAAAACACGAGACTTTTAAAACGGTTGAAAGTGAACAAAAGCCGAAGTACTATGCTTTAGATATGTTCCCATACCCATCTGGGCAAGGACTGCACGTGGGCCATCCTGAAGGCTATACTGCTACAGATATTATGTCCCGGATGAAGCGGATGCAAGGATACAAGGTATTACATCCAATGGGGTGGGATGCCTTTGGATTACCTGCCGAACAATACGCAATGAAGACGGGGAACAACCCGAAGGACTTTACTGCGCACAATATTAAGAACTTTAAACGGCAAATCCAGTCCCTAGGTTTTTCATACGATTGGTCACGGGAAGTTAACACGACCGATCCCGAATATTACAAGTGGACCCAATGGATTTTTGAACAACTCTACAAAAAAGGGTTGGCTTACGAAAAAGAAACGTTGGTTAACTGGGCGCCCGACTTAATGGGTGGTACGGTTGTGGCTAACGAAGAAGTGGTGAACGGAAAGACTGAACGCGGTGGGTTCCCAGTTTACCGGAAGCCAATGAAACAATGGATCTTAAAAATCACTGCTTACGCAGACCGGTTGATCGATGACTTAGATTTAGTAGATTGGCCTGACAGCATTAAGGAAATGCAAAAGAATTGGATTGGTCGTTCGATTGGGGCCAGCGTCTTCTTTGATGTGGAAGACAGTGACCAAAAGATCGAAATCTTTACCACCCGTGCTGACACTTTGTATGGGGCAACGTACTTAGTTATTTCGCCAGAACACCCGCTAGTTGACCAATTGACCACCCTTGAAAGCAAGGCAGCGGTTGAAGAATACAAGCAAGCGGTCGCGACTAAGTCAGACTTGGAACGGACCGATTTGAATAAGGACAAGACCGGAGTCTTCACTGGTAGTTACGCAGTTAACCCCGTTAACGGCAAGAAAATTCCAATTTGGATTGCGGATTACGTATTGGCTTCGTACGGTACCGGAGCGGTGATGGCGGTTCCAGCTCATGATCCTCGTGATTACGAATTCGCTAGAAAGTTCAAGATTGACATTGTGCCAGTTATCGGCGGCGGTAACCTTGATGAAGAAGCTTATACCGGCGATGGCCCACACATTAATTCTGGTTTCTTAGATGGTTTAAACAAGCAAGAAGCTATTGATAAAATGCTGGATTGGTTAGAAGAACACGGAGCTGGTCATAAAAAGGTTAACTACCGGTTGCGCGACTGGGTCTTCTCTCGCCAACGCTACTGGGGCGAACCAATTCCGGTAATTCATTGGGAAGACGGCGAAACTACGCTGGTTCCTGAAGATGAACTTCCGTTACGGTTACCTGCTACGGACAATATCAAACCTTCTGGTACGGGTGAAAGTCCACTCGCTAACTTAGAGGATTGGTTGAACGTGGTTGACGAAAATGGACGGAAAGGCCGGCGGGAAACCAACACCATGCCACAATGGGCAGGCAGTTCCTGGTACTTCTTACGCTACGTGGATCCTAAGAACCAAAACAAGATTGCCGACGAAGATCTGCTCAAGGAATGGTTACCGGTAGACTTGTACGTTGGTGGTGCAGAACACGCGGTGCTTCACTTGCTATACGCTCGGTTCTGGCACAAGGTTCTTTATGATCTTGGAGTAGTGCCAACTAAGGAACCGTTCCAAAAACTAGTCAACCAAGGGATGATCTTGGGAAGCAACCATGAAAAAATGTCTAAGTCCAAAGGTAACGTGGTTAACCCGGACGACATCGTAGAACGGTTTGGCGCAGATACTCTCCGGCTCTACGAAATGTTCATGGGTCCGTTGACCGAATCCGTGGCTTGGAGTGAAGAAGGCTTGAATGGTAGTCGGAAGTGGATCGAGCGGGTTTGGCGGCTAATGATTGACGACAATAATCATTTGCGAGACCGGATCACGATGATTAACGACCACAAGTTAGACTTGATTTACAACCAAACGGTTAAGAAGGTTACGGAAGACTACGAAAACATGCGCTTTAACACTGCCATTTCGCAAATGATGGTCTTTGTTAACGAAGCGTACAAGGCGGACGCATTACCAATGGTATACATGGAAGGCCTTGTGAAGTTACTCTCGCCAATCGTTCCACACGTTGCCGAAGAAATTTGGCAAATCATGGGTCATGAAGAAACCATCACTTACGAAGCATGGCCAACTTATGATGAAAGTAAGTTAGTGCAGGACACCGTGCAAGTGATTCTACAAGTTAACGGAAAAGTACGGAGTAAGGTAGAGGTTGAAAAGGACCTTGACCAAGCTGAATTAGAAAAAATTGCTTTAGCGGATGAACGCATCCAACAATGGACTGCGGAAAAAGACATCAAAAAGGTGATCGTCATCCCGAATAAGATCGTTAACATCGTTGCAAAATAAAGTTTAGTGTGAAACGAAGCTATATTCGCGACGTAGTTAAAAACTAAATTAGGGGTTAGAATTCAGGGTGGATTCTAACCCCTTTTTAGTTGAAAAGTCTTTTTAAAAAGTCTGGCGATTAAAGAAAAACTAGTTTTCAAATCTATGATCGATTTGGATTCCTATTCAAAAGGTAATTGTCTTTGAAATTTAATTGTCGGGGGTCGCTAAGTGTATTAAAATAATGTAGATTGACTAGTGAAAGTAGGTTTTAAAATGGATAAACCATCTGAATTTGATACCGCGGAATCACAATACTTAGGCTCGCAACCGTTAAGGGAGAATAGTGGTAATTCTTCTTCCAAAGCTAAGATGCTGGAAGGGTCGGCTTGGATGACAGCGGGCAGTATTTTTTCGCGAATTTTAGGTGCGATTTATATTATCCCGTGGGTAATTTGGTTTGGAGTTTATAGTGATCAAGCAAACGCCCTGTATACCAAGGGCTATAATATCTATAGCTTCTTTTTGATCGCGGCAATTGCCGGAATCCCATCCGCAATTTCCAAACAGGTCGCCCACTATAACGCCATTAACGAGTTTGCGTTAGGTCAGCGTTTGTATAAGCGGGGGTTACTACTATCGGTAGGAACGGGGGTTGTTTGTGCGGCAATTTTGTTCTTTGGAGCACCCTTTTTAAACGACGGGGATCCAAACGTAACTACCGTGCTCCACGCCTTAGCTTGGGCCGTTTTGGTAATTCCCACGATGAGTTTGACCCGGGGATTTTTCCAAGGATATCAAGAAATGGGGCCGTCGGCGGTTTCTCAATTTATTGAGCAACTAGCGCGGGTGGCCTATATGTTGGTAACTGCGTACTTAATTATGTACAAAAACCATGGTGACTGGGTTTACGGAGTGGCCCAATCCACGTTTGCCGCCTTTATTGGTGCCTTAGGCGGTTTGCTGGTGTTGATTGGGTACTTTGTTAAGTATCGCAGGCGGCTAAGGTATTTATCCCAACATAGTGTGAACGGCCTGGCGATATCGACAACTAGTTTATACAAAGAAATTATCGCGCAAGCAGTTCCGTTTATTATTATTGGTTCAGCAATCACAATTTTTCAGTTGATTGACCAATACACTTTCTTTCGGATTATGCGGTCGGTCAGTGATTATTCGGCCACCGTTTTAAATAACATGTTTGCGATTTTCGCCTTTAACGCTAACAAATTAGTAATGATTGTAATTTCGTTGGCATCTGCACTAGCGGTTACGTCAGTGCCGATTTTATCGGAAGCCAAGACCCGGGGGGACCGGGCGGAAATTAGCCGACAAGTAGCGGACTCAATTTTACTATTTGCCTTTTTGATGATTCCGTCCGCCTTAGGGATGGCAGCAGTTGCCCAACCGGCCTACACTTTGTTTTACCATCTCAGCGACGTGGGTACCGCAATTTTGCAGTTCAACTCCTACGTGGCAATCGTCTTGGGATTGTTTACGGTAATTTCTGCCGTGATGCAAGGGATTGGCGAAAACGTCCTAGCTGTGAAGTATTTTGTGGTGGGGATGATCGTTAAATTTATTTTCCAATTTCCGATGGTAGCCATTTTCTCGGCAGTGGGTTCGCTAATTTCGACCGCAATTGGATTTGCCGTAGTTAACTGGTTAATCTTACGCCATATTAACCGTGAATACGGGTTAGATTATGATAAGATCAATGGCTTTATCGGGAAAATTATTACTTATTCTTTTGGGACCTTTTTCATTGCGTTTGTAGTGACCAACGGGTTGTATCTAGTGATGAATCCGGCTAATAAGGTTCAAGCACTGATCGTGATTTTAGTGGCGGCTACGTTAGGCGGGCTCTTTTACGTAGTCTGTGTCCTTAAAAGTCGCTTAGCTGATGAAATTATCGGCGGACGTGCTACGGGCTTACGAAGAATGCTTAAAATTAAGTAGGGGGGATCCTGTGCGAGTTGATAAGTTTTTGCACGATATGAATGTAGGTACTCGAAGTCAGATTCGGAAATTAATTAAGGAAAAGGCCGTTTTTGTTAATGACGTGGTGGCTAAATCTGGACGGGTGAAGGTTGACCCCGTGGTTGACCAAGTTCGTTTGGGAGAACAGGTGATTACTTATCAGCAGTACTTCTACTTTATGATGAATAAACCCCTTGGCGTGGTAACCGCTACGGAAGACCGCAAGCAAAAGACGGTGATGGATTTATTTAATAAAGTTGATTTTCGGAAGGATCTCTTCCCAGTAGGCCGCCTTGATAAGGATACCGAAGGGTTATTATTGATTACCAACAACGGCCCCTTAGCCCACCAACTGTTAGCGCCCGAACGGCACGTTCAAAAGACGTACGAAGCCGTGGTGACCGGCCAAATTACCGATCCGGCAGTTAAGCAGTTTGCCGACGGAATTGTTTTGAAAGACGGTACCCAATTAAAGCCGGCCGACTTGACCATCCTGAATTATTCCGCGCTGGATGAACAAACCCTCGTTCACGTGACCTTGAAGGAAGGTAAGTATCATCAGGTGCGGCGGATGTTTGGCAGTCTTGGCGAACGGGTTGTCAGCCTAAAACGAATTAGTTTTGGACCGCTACAGTTAGAAGAAGGCTTGCTACCGGGAACCTATCGGGAACTAAGCGATGAAGAAATTGAAAAATTAAAAACAGAATAATAAAATACCAGTGGTTAGGTACGAAACGCAAAACCAACTAATTGAGAAAATTGTTGGAAAGGGCGCTTAGAGATTCCTGATCACTGGTATTTTTATTTAGCAAAACTTATGGTTGGCTTAGCTGTTTTAAAACGGCAGGTAGCCGGCAAATTAACCGATGGGGTAGCACGACTGCTTCATGTTCGTAAATGAGGTCCGCCGTATAACTATGCAAGAAAGTTCCCAAGCGAACCCCTTCATTTACCGAGTTAGCTTGAGCAATTAAGGCAAGTAAAATACCGGTTAAGGAATCGCCCGAGCCCCCAGTTGCCATCCCGGGGTTACCAGCCATTATTTGGGCAACCGGCGCGGCGGGTGCGTAAATTTCGGTATGGTAATGCTTTAAAACGACGGTGGCGTTTAATTGATCTACTACGGCTTGATTTCGCTCCACCGACTGGTCCGCGATTTTAATTCCCGATAGGCGTTGCCATTCCATTTGGTGAGGCGTGTAAATTGTCGGGTGGTGGGAAACTCGCAAATCGTGTTGGGCTACTAAATCGATTGCTGATCCGTCAATTATTAACGGTACTCCTTCGGCAATATGGGCCATGGTAAAATTAAGGACGGCCAGACTAGTAGAATCAGTGCCCAAACCAGGACCAATCACGACACCAGTTGCGTTTGCTAAGGATTGGCTAAGTTGATCAAAGTCGGTAAAATCGATCAACATGATTTCTGCTAAAGTTGCGCGGACCGCGGTAAAATTATTTTTAGCGGTTGCTAAGGTTACTAAACCGCCCCCAGCGTAAATGGCAGCGGAGGCGGCTAAAATTCCCGCCCCGCCGTATTGTGCGTTTCCAGCAATTAATAATAAATGACCATAAGTGCCCTTATGGCTCTGTTTTTGGCGCACAGGCCAGTGGCTTTTTAAAGTTTGTCGATTGATTTTAAGCATTTTGATCACCTCGTGGTTTTAGTATAACGCAAAGTCTTTAATAAATAATTCGGGAAAACTCAAATAAAAAACTATGCTGAAAGCGCTAAATTGGTATAATAGACTTTGAAAGGTTGGTGTGTATTATGGATTATAAGAAAATTTTATTCGGCTACGATGGCTCTCCAGAATCAATGGCTGCATTTAATCGAGCGGTGGAGATTGCTAAGTCAAACCATGCAAAACTGATTATTGCAAGTGTGATGAAAAAGCAACCTGCTAACACCGCAAGTGTTTCATTAGGCTTTGGCGTTATTGAAACAGGAATTGATTTACAAGATACGTTAGATCAATGGAAAACCACCCTCGAAAAATTAAAGCAAGATGCCCAACAACAGGGGTTGCCTGCAGAAGACATTGAAGTGGTCTTTAAACAGGGGAGTCCTAAATCAATGTTAAGTTACACGCTACCTAAAGAATATGACGTTGATTTGATCGTGTTAGGTGCTACGGGGATGGGCACGGTTGCTCAAGTAATCTTGGGTTCTACTGCTAGCTACGTAGTGGAAAATGCTGCACCAGACGTGGTCATTGTAAAAAATAATTAAGTAAATTATTAAAGCAGGGGATGGAAAAGCGATTTTCCGCCGCTGCTTTTTAGTATGTCAAAAATAAGAACCTTTTCGGTAAAATGCTAGCCTGTAGCATCTTATTAGTTAGGAAGTAGCTTTTTTACCCTGCTTGAAGTGGTTTTTTTGGTAAGAAATTAAATCTTGATTAATTGCTAAGTAGACTAAAGCAGCCAGGGAAAGTGCAATTAATTAACCCAAATCAATATGATGTTTAACTTTATTTATTTAAAACTAAATTTTATTAAACTAAATTTGAACTTTTTTTAAAATAGAGATTAAAATGGTCGTGAAAGGGGGCGTGCTTTATGGAAAAATGGATTAGCAATTTAAGTGACGAAGAATTGGCTTTTATCAAAGTTTTTATTTTAAGTTCCGGTTCATTAAAGAAAATGGCGCGTTATTACGACGTTTCGTATCCAACGATTCGAACCAAAACGGATCAGTTAATAAAAAAGATAAAAAGACTTGATGATAATGAGAATAAAAAAGGCTTCAAAGAACAAATAATGAATTTAGTTATTGAAGATGAAATATCATTACAGGCTGCAGAAAAAATATTAGCGTTAAGAGAAGAGGAATTAAAAAAATGAATTCAGATTCATTAGATGTTATTATCCCGTTGCTTATAGTAGCTGCACAGTATATTTTAAGCAGAAATATTAAAAGAAAGTATTTAGGGGCTATCTTACCAATAGCTTTTGCATTATTTATGTTTTATCAATATCTAACTTCAGCTGGTACCAAAGATATTTGGGGATTTCTAATCATAATAATTGTTGGCGAAAGTCTACTGCTGGAAATATGGGACGAACAATTCAAAGAAACAAGGGCTAAGACAAAACAAGAGCTAGACAAAATCAAAGCTAAAAATAGCAAATAAAAAATCAAGCGCTATGGACGATAGCACTTGATTCATAAGCATTAGTTTGAACATTGATTCTGCATTTAATTTTAAAAATCAACTTAACGACGGGGGCGATAAATCCGGTAGCCAACCATAATTCCACTCCCTAATAGAATCAGCCCCACGTAGATTGGCCAACCTACTGAGGTCTCATCGGTTTGAGGTAGCTGCTTCAGTGAGTTAGCATTGGAAGATTTAGTAGTGGTGGTTTGCTGTGATGACGCATCACTAGTTGGGTAGTTAGCGTTTAAGAATTTAAATTGATGTTCCTTTTCAAAAATCTTCCCAATTGCAAGCAACGTGGCATCACTGCCTTGGCTGCCTTGTAACTGCACACCTAATGGTAAACCGGACGGGCTCACGTAGGTTGGCAAACTGAGTGCGGGTTCCCCAGCAAGGTTAGCTAATTGAGTAAACGGCGTCTTAGTTAAGCCATGGAGCCAGGAATCGTAAATCAATTGCATTTGTTGCTGGAAAGGCAGATCCTTAATATTCATCATTTGATCAACGTACTTAGGAAGGTAAGCTGGATCGCTATTCAGTGGCGCAGTGGTGGCCGTTGTCGGAGTTAAGTAAATTGGATACTGTTTGTGGAACGCGGTCATTTGGCGATGAACGAGAGCTAATTCTTTCATGAAAGTATTGGTGGTGGACTTAGGAGCTTTCTGGCTTGCTTCGTAAAGGGCGTAAGTCATGGGACTGACGAGCTTATCCTTAACGTCTTGGCTAGTCAGTGGTCGGCCTAATTTTTCACTGGCGTTGGCTCCGTCTTCAAGTGCGCCTAAATAGTAGGTCTGCATCATTTTTATTCCGTCAACCGGACTATCTTTTTGGACGACTTTAAATCCTTGTTGCCGTAAAAAGTTGACCGACTGTTGTACCGCATTGATAGCGTATTGACTAACCGGAGTTCCTACCGGAGATTTTAGTGAGTAGGCAATTGTTAAATCTTTCAAATTCTTAGGAACTTTTTGTAACATTTGGGCTTGTTTGGGGTTCGTGAGTCCCTTTAAAAGGGTTTGGGTATCAGTGATATCCCGAGTGTCCGCGAAGTTAACGACTGAAGGAGTGGTTGAGTCACCAACGATCAATCCTTGAGTGGGTTTCAAACCAATTACACCCGACCAGGAAGCTGGAATTCGTAGAGAGCCACCGGCATCGTTTCCAGTCGCAATCGGAACTTCGTTAGCGGCTACGCTTGCCGTTGCACCACCGGAAGAACCACCGGTATTAAATAGTAAATTCCACGGGTTGTGGGCGACCCCGTTTAAATTAGAATTGGTGATGTTAATTAAGCCCATTTCTGGATAGTTGGTTTCTCCAAGGATTACGAAACCCATTTTTTGTAATTTTTTGACGAATACTTTGGTAGTGGGATAAGTTTCCTTTTTTAAGAAAGGCAGTCCATCGGTGTTGGGGTAGCCTTGATATGCTTGTCCCAGCCCCTTGATTAAAAGCGGGACGCCGTAAAAAGGCTGTTGCCGATCAGTTTTTTGTAGGGACTGCAGTTGTTTTAGTGCGTCGGAAGGATTTTGGTAAATGACGTTATTGAGACTGGGATTTTGCTGGTTAATTTTTTGATATGTATACTGCATTAACGTTTGCTCATCGTATTGGTGATTTTTGAGTTGTTTGGTAATGGTGGTGGCAGATTGACCGTCTAGATCGGCGGGGTTGGATTGGGCCTTGGCCGAAGTGGCGGTGAGGGAAAACAGAAACATAACGACTATGCTAACGGTAGTGTACCAGCGGGTGCGTGGTTTGGACATGGTGACTCCTCCTTTGATTTTAGTACAACTAAATTATAATCATATTTGGTAGCGTTTACAATTGAGTGAGGACAAAGATTTAAGGTATTAATTTAAAAATTAAGGCGATGTATAAAAAACTTATATTACCTAAATATTAGTAACAAATTTACTGGAGTTGGTTATCTACAAAAATCAAATAGGGCAACGCTTAATTAGGGATTAGTATTTGTTAAAGACTGCTTTGAATACAAAAAAGACTTCATGTGCAAAATTGTGTTTACACACGAAGTTTTTTTATCTTTAAACGAGAATGGCCAATGATTGATATGGCTCTAGTCGTAGACTGTTAGAAACTCTTTCGGGAGTGGAATAGTTATTTATTAAGATGTTTGCGTCTGGCGACGTAAACTTTTCAGGTATGGAAATTGTGGCCACTTTTCCGTAAAAATTATTTAATACTAACAATCTTTGGGATTGGTAAGTTCGAAGGTAAGCGAATACAGTCGGATGTGCAAGTTCAAAAGGTTGGTAATCACCTTCAGAAATTATTTTGAATTGCTTACGCAAGTTAATTAATTTTTGATAGTAGTTAAAAATTTCACCGTGTCGTAGTTCGTCATCAACGTTGATATTTTGTTGATTTGTGGGTTTTAACCATGGTTTCACTTTAGAAAACCCTGCGTATTTAGTATTATCCCAATGCATTGGAACCCGACTATTATCGCGAGCTTTAGATTTAACAATTGCAAGAGCATCCTGAGGGGAATGGCCACTTTTTAGTAATGTATGGTAGGCATTTAGTGCTTCAACATCAACATAGTCATCAATCGATTGGTAATTAGGATCGCTCATGCCAATTTCTTCACCTTGGTAGATGTAAGGGGTCCCTCGTAATAAATGGATGGTAGTTGCGAGCATTTCAGCCGACTTTTCGCGATAGTGGACGGGGTCGCCAAAACGATTGAGAGCCCAAGGTTGGTCGTGATTATTCCAGAAGAGAGCGTTCCAACCGTTGCCCTTGTTCATGCCCACTTGCCACTCGTTCAAAGTTTGCTTTAGTGCAGCAAAGTCAAAGGGAATTTTAGTCCATTTTTGTCCGTGATCATAATCTACTTTTAAATGGTGAAAAGTAAAGGCCATGGTAAGTTCGTGTTCATCTGGCCGAGTATATTTGACTCCGTTTGTAACTGAAGCAGAAGAAAACTCACCGACAGTAATTATCTCTGGATCTTGAAGGGCTGCTTGGTTCATTTCTTTAAGATAATCTTGAACAATGGGAGTGTCGGTATACATAAATTTGGATTCTACGCCGGCAGGAGCGTCCCTTAAAACGGTATCTTTACCGGTAACGTTAATTACATCAAAGCGGAATCCCTTAACGCCCTTGTCATGCCAAAAATTAATGACCTTAAAAAGCTCTTTTCGAACTTCAGGATTATGCCAATTTAAATCAGCCTGATGTTTATCATATAAATGTAGGTAATAATTGTCAGTATTACCAAATTTGGCCCAAGCCGTCCCACCAAATTTAGAAGTCCAATTGTTCGGAACGCTGCCATCAGCCTTGGCTTTACGAATGTAAAAATAATTTTGGTAACGTTGATTGCCAGCTAATGCTTTTTGAAACCATTCGTGGTCGGTCGAAACGTGATTTAAAACCATGTCGAGCATAACTTCAATGTGTTGAGCTTTTAGTTTTTGGACAAGTTCTTCAAAATCATCCATGGTTCCAAATACGGGATCAATTTGGTAGTAATTGGCGATATCGTATCCATTATCGTATTGCGGCGAAACGAAAAATGGGTTGAACCAAATCATGTCAACGTGCAGTTTGGTAAGGTAGGGGATTTTCTTGATAATTCCCCGTAAATCACCAATTCCGTCATTATTAGAATCATAAAAAGATTTAGGGTAAATCTGATAAATCACTTTATCTTTAAAGTTCATGGGTTAATGTCCTTTCATTTTTTGTCTTCTAGCAAAGTCGACAAAACTAAATTTGTCAGCTCGATGAATTGATTCAGTAAATTGAAAAAGGGTAGTATCGCTTAAATAAGTCATACTACGGATAACGACCACGTCTTTATTAGCCGGAAGTTTTAATAACTGACGCTGATGTTCGGTTGGTTTTTCAACCGTGATAGTTTTAGTTGCGTAACTGATATCAAGTCCAAGTTCATCTTCAAAATATTCATACAAAGAATTTTTTGCGACTCTTTCAGGGATGTTTGCAACTACTGCAGATAAAATATAATCAATATCGATAATAATTGGTTCATCATTGACCGTTCGCAGTCTTTCAATGTAAGTTGCGTTTAATTGGTCATCGTTGTCTAAATTAAAAGTTTTGTTAGGAACTAACCGAGGCTCCAATGTAATTAACTTAGTTCTCGAATGCATATCTTGAGATTGATTAAGCTCTTTAAAAGATTTGATGCCTGATACTGGAAAAACAAATCTAGAAACATCTAAAACGATTGAACCTTTGCCCTTGATTTTTTGAATGTAACCTAATTCAAGTAACATAGCTAGGGCTTTGCGGACAGTTTCCCGTGAAGTGCCATATAGCTCACAAAGTTCATTTTCACTAGGTAAGTAGGTGTTTACGGGATAGATTCCGTGAATAATTTTATTAGCAAGATCTTGTTCAATTAAGTCGTACTTACTTTCCATACAAGTATGCCCTCCTCCTTAGAAACGCTTACATCTTATCACAACTATTCTAGTATATACAAGTGTTTATTTTAATTAAGTGCGTATTGCTCTTTAATGTTAGGATTTATAATTTTATATTGACAACATGTATATACAAGATTATGATAAAAACACGCTTAAAAGCAGTAAACGGTTACATTGGAATTTATTTAAAGAGGTTATGGGAGAAAAAATATGAAAAAAACAGAAAATAAACTTAAAATTGTCGCCCCGGTAAAGGGAAAAATAATTCCACTTAATCAAGTCCCAGATTCTGTGTTTGCACAGAAAATGATGGGTGAAGGTTTTGGAATGGATCCCGTAGATAAGCAAATTGTCGCTCCAGTAAAAGGAACGATTACTATGGTAGCGGAAACAAAACATGCTATTGGAATAAAAACAAAAAACGGCGTCGAGGTTTTAGTTCATTTAGGAATTGACACTGTGGAACTAAAAGGAACCCCTTATCACCTTAATGTTAGAGTCGGCGATGAAGTCGAAGCTGGCAGTGAAATGGGGACTTGGGAACTAAATGACGTTCGTAATGAAGGTAAACAAACGACCGTGATTGTGGTGATTACGAATAGTAATGAAGTGTTAGAAAAAATTGAAATCGTTAACAAGACGATTGACGCGGGGGCGGTAGTGGCAACCGCTTTGTTGAAAGCAACTGGAGGCGAGCAAAGGGACTCTAAAACTAAGAACGATCGTTTTGCTAAAACTGCTGAAACGGTGATTGCGGCAGTGGGGGGACCTGATAACATAAAAAGCGTAATTCATTGTATCTCCCGGGTTCGTTTTTATTTAAAAGATATCAATCAACCAGATGATGACCAAATTCGCAGAGACGAAAACGTAATTGATATCATGCGTGCTCAAGGACAGTATCAAGTAGTGATTGGACCTGACGTCGTGGAAGTTTATGACGCGGTAATTGATCAATTAGGTGAGGAATATGGCGGGGAAGATAGACCCGATACTACTGCCAATAAACCGGTTGGCCCGGATAACCGCAATTTATTAGAAAAATTAAAAGATGGATTTGACGAGCTTATTGGAGTCATTACCGGTTCAATGAGTCCCATTATTTGGTCGTTGGCGGCAGCAGGGATTCTCAAGGGGTTGTTATCAGTTTTAACGATGCCTCAATTAGGTGAAATTTTAGCTCCCAAGAGCACTGCTTACATTATTCTAAATGCAATTGGAGATTCGGTATTTTTCTTCCTACCAATTATGGTCGGTTTTGCGGCGGCTAAACGAATTGGGGGAGATCCAATTATTGCTGCTGTGATTGGCGGAGTTTTGGTTCATCCTACTTTGACGCCCCTAGCAGGCAAGTCGTTAGGTATGCTGGGTAGTTTCAATTTTCAAATGGTGCAGTATTCGTACTCAATTTTTCCAATGATTTTAGCAACGTGGTTAGCTTTTAAGATAGAAAATTGGCTAAAAAAACATCTGCCAAATTACCTTACCATGATTTTTGTGCCCTTTATTACTATTCTGGCAGTAAGTGCAATTACCATTTACATTACGGGACCAGTAATTATTGGAATGTCGGATGGACTTGCGAAGTTAGTTTCTTGGGCGCTCGTACGTAGTGGATGGGTATCTGGAATTTTAATTGGATCATTCCACCAAGTATTAGTAATCTTCGGTTTACATTGGGGAATTCAGCCATTAGTAATTAATGACATTGCAACGGCTGGTCATAGTTATCTTAATGCTATTATTTGCCAGACAATGATTTCACAAGGGGCGGCTACCCTTGCAGTTGCCATTAAAAGTAAAAAGGCTAATTTAAAAAGTTTATCATTTGCAGCGGCAATTTCAGCCTTCTGTGGAGTTACCGAACCTGCAATTTACGGAGTTAACTTGCGCTACCGTCGGGTCTTTATCTCCGGTTTAATTGGTTCAGCTTTTGGAGGATTTATAACCGGGTTGTTACATGGAAACATGTTTGGCTTTGCGGGTTCTTGGATAGGATTTGCTTCTTTCTTCAATCCAACTAACCCTGGAGACTTAAGTAGTTTTTACATCTTCCTAATCTCTTCGGTAGTATCAACCATCGTTGGTTTTGTACTTACTTATGTTTGGGGATACAGCGATAAGATGGAAATTGGTCAGAAAGTGGATAAGCCAGTTAACCCAGGCAAAAACTAAAGCATGATGGTTTTGTGTAAAAAGGTTTGGCAGCTATCAAAAATTTTAGTGATTAATACAAAAAAAGAGTTCTCATTTCTGAGAACTCTTTTTGATTTTCATAACCGAATCCAAAACTAAAGGTTAAATTGCCCTATGAACAGGTTCCTCAACCCGGATTTCTTTTAGCTTACGGTCGATTTGACTGAGAATAATTTTGGTGTTGTCTTCGTTTGATAAATCATATTTTTGTAAATCAATCTTCATCTTAGGACTTACATCGTATTCTTCATACCATTCTTTATAAGCTGACCACATTTTGTAGTAGTAAGACTCTAATTCCGGATTATTGTCGAATTGTTCGTAGTCACGACCACGCTTACGAATCCGGTAGAGGATGGTGTCAAAGTCGGTTTCTGCGTAGACCATTAAATCGGGTGCCTTTTTAGGGAGCTCTTGCAACTCGTTCATCATGTTATCAAGAAGGTTCATGTAGACTTCGAATTCAGTGTCGGTAATGTTACCTTCCTTGTTATTTTCGCGAGTAAACAAGGCGTCTTCGTAAATTGAGCGATCCAAGACGTTATTGTCATCAGCCAACGCCTTCTTAATCATTTGAAAACGTTTGTTCAAAAAGTAAATTTGGAGTAGAAATCCGTAACTTTTTGGGTCTGAATAATAGAGCGGTAAAACTGGATTATCGCCAACCGGTTCATAAAAAGCCTGTGTCCCGTAATATTCAGCAATTTTTCCCGTCAAAGTAGTCTTACCAACGCCGATCATTCCTGCTGTAATTATCACCATAAAATGCCCCTCTTTTTGTTTTTTGCCGCCGAAATCTAGTACTAAATATTCCTAAATTTCCAAATAGCCACAACATATTGTATAAAGAATTTCGGGGCAAAACAACCTTGAATTTTGATAAAAAAACTGCTTGCTGGTTTTGATCCGGGTAAAAAATAAACCCCGTCGACCATTAAAGAAAGGTTTGAAAAGCGCTACCAAGGTGGGATATGATGGAGAGGGCGAATGAACCCGGGTAATCTTTGAGGACTAACAGAATTGCGTGATTAATCGCGCTCTTGGCGATTGATCACGCAATTAGGTTAGCCGGAAGAGATTGGGTTCAGGAGCCCATTTAGGCTAAGCATTCAAGAGCCAAACTCAAACAACTCAGCTAACTTAGAACTGCCGACTAAAATAGGCGGCACTACAAAACCAAAAATAATATTATTTAGATGCCTATGCGTCTAAAGTAAACGAATGGATTGAAGGATAAACTATGATAAAATTAGTCGTTAGTGATTTAGACGAAACGTTAGTGGGCCCCACTGGCGTTTCAGAGGTTAATATTCAAGCAATCAAAAAAGCTACTGCATTAGGAGTAAAATTTGTGCCTAACACGGGACGTGGATTTCAATCAGTTCAGCCATTACTAGAGCAATTGGGATTGCGCAATCAACCGGACGAATACGTAATTTCTTATAATGGCGGAGCGATTGTGGAAAATAAAGATTGCCGAGTACTCCAAGTTAACGCATTGTCGGCAACTCAGGCGACCCAAATTTTTGACGTGGTCAAACAACAGTTAGACTACGCTACCCACATTTACACTTTGAACCACGTTTACGTATACAATCCCGATCCTGAAGATACTGCGTACATGACCGGACGAGGCGTTAAGGTTGAGGATTACCCATACAAAACGTTAGAACCGTTGGCGGGCCAACCCATCGTTAAAATTATTACGATGAACCACGATCCAAAAAAGCGGGAAGCAATCCGTAAGGAAGTGTTAGGCCAGGTAGACTTTGATTTGAACGCCACCTTTTCTTCAAATCGATATACAGAATTTAACCTTGGGGGCGTAGACAAGGGAAAGGCTACCTTAGCATTAGCCAAACGGTTAGGAATTCAAAAAGATGAAATCATGGCTTTAGGGGATAATAACAACGACATCGCCATGCTAAGTCAGGTAGGGTTGCCGGTTGTGGTGGCGAATGCTACTGCGGATGCTCGCCGGGTGGCTAAGCACGTTACCCAAGGTGATTTCACTAGCGGAGTTGCGGAAGCCATTCATCAATTTATTTTGGGGGATTAAAATGCCGAAAAAAACGTATTATCGAACTTCTTTGATTTTGTTGATTCTGTCAACGATAATCATGGTCTTAACTTGGTTATCTGATTTGAGCCAAACGAACAAATTAATTATCATTGTGATTGTCGGGATAATTTTATCCTGGTATGTACAATACTTTTCCAAACATCTAACCGATGGTAAACAACGCAAGGAGAGAAAAAAATGAAGTCATTAAGAATTACGTTGCCGTTAGCGGTGGCGGTAATTTTAGTTGTTGCAACCGAGTTTTTTCATTTAAGTGGCGCACCACTGGTTATTAGTTGGGTAGTTGGATTCTTATTTTCAATGATTACTACCACCGTAATCGAAGTTAGATTACGAATGAAAAAATTTGTGGAAGAGCAAAAAAAGGAAGCTGCGAAAAAGCGGGAGGAACAATAATGTTTATTACCACAACAGGTATCAATGCTGGTTACACAATTAAAGACGTGGTTGAAGCAACGGCTAGTTTGATGCTGTCTTCAGAAGATATTGATAAGTACAACATGTTTGATCAATTGTTTGACGAATCCAAGGAGAAAATTAAGAAAAAAGCGGAGTTGAGTGGTGGCGATGGCATCATTGGCTTAAAGTATAACAGTGAAGTGGTGGAACTAAACGGTGCACCTAAATTTTTGGTGGTACATGCTTACGGGACGGTAGTAGTAATTGATAAGTAACAGTTAATTGATTGGTGACTACTCGTAAAAGTAATAAACCCGATAAAATGTTAAAAAGTGAGGTGATTTCGTAAAGAACGAAATGGGCCTCACTTTTTAATTTTGCAAGAGTCAAATTTAGTTTGACTTCGAGCGGTGTACTTTAATGGACACGGGGCGTAAATCACACGGCTTTACCCGAGTAGTGTAGTTGATTTCGTACGCCACATAGCGTTCGCAAGGATCATATTCAAGGATCGTTACAACGGCCTCATCGTCATCCATTTTGATAACTTTCCCCACAAAAGGCTGCTTTAAGTCCGTGGAACACCGGCAACGGACAATGCAGTTAAGATGGATTTCCCCCATAAGCAATTACCTACCTTATTTTTTTGCTTATTTGTAT
This sequence comes from Pediococcus acidilactici DSM 20284, assembly GCF_000146325.1. GTDB lineage: Bacteria > Bacillota > Bacilli > Lactobacillales > Lactobacillaceae > Pediococcus > Pediococcus acidilactici. Next base: position 28,530 of record NZ_GL397067.1, read on the forward strand.
TATACACGAAAAGTGATTGGAACTGTTAATGATATACACGTTGAAAATAATTTAAAACTTATTAAATGATAATCCCTCATTGATTTAAATCAGTTATTCACTTTTATAGTTGTTTAGTGTAAAATTAATTTGTTAAGCCCGGATGGCGGAATTGGCAGACGCGCAGCGTTCAGGTCGCTGTATAGGCAACTATGTGCAAGTTCGAATCTTGTTCCGGGCATAGATAAGCCTGATTGGTAGGTGTTAAAGTGACGGATGTACAAAATTTGTGCAAAATAATTTAAATTAAAGTGTTTTGGTCGATGTAGAAGCTGGCTGAAGCACTTTATTTTTTTGACTGAAAATTCAAGCGACAAAGAAAATGGCTGGAGAAAGCCGGGCAGTCGGTTAAGAAAAGTTAACGATAGTAGTATTGGTATGCAATTTTTGCTAAAATGTTATATATTACTGGAATATGATGAAAACATGATATTTCGCCCAGATACGGGCATTTTTAAATTAAGTGTATGTAAAAACAGGGAAATAAGTACATAGACAGATTGAAGAATAAAAGGGGATTGCAAAATGTGCGGATTTGTTGGGTACGTTAACCAAACTAATGTCAATAAAGACACAATTAAATCAATGGCGGACCGGATCAAACACCGTGGTCCGGATGATGAAGCTTATTTTCAAGATGAACACGTTTCGATGGGTTTTCGGCGGTTATCAATTATCGACCTCGCCCACGGACGTCAACCAATGCAAAATAACACTAAAACTAAAGTATTGACCTTTAACGGCGAAATTTATAACTACAAGACGGTTCGACAAGAACTAAAAGACTTGGGTTATGAGTTCAAAACCGACGTAGACTCCGAAGTATTGATCCATGGTTACGATGCTTGGGGCCCCGAACTTTTACAAAAGCTCCGCGGGATGTTTGCTTTTGTAATTTATGATGCTGAAAAGCAAGAAGTTTTTGGTGCGCGCGATCATTTTGGGATCAAACCCCTTTACTACTATGATGACGGGGATGCTTTCCTATGGGCTTCTGAAATCAAGGCCTTTTTGGATCACCCAAACTTTAAAAAGGAATTCAACGAAGAATTATTGCCAATTCACTTAAGTTTTGAATTCATTCCGTCAAAAGAAACCATGTTCCGCAACGTTTATAAGTTGCTACCAGGAACTTACTTCTTACACAAGAATGGTAAGACGGAAACGCACACTTATTTCAAATTCAATTACGATCACATTGACGAAAATCAAACGGTGGAAGACGATGCGAAAAAGATTCGGCAAATTGTTAAGGATTCGGTAGATGCCCACATGATTGCCGATGTAGAAGTGGGAAGCTTCCTTTCCAGCGGAATTGATTCAAGTTACGTTTTAGCGGAAGCCGCTAAATTGAAACCAATTCAATCGTTCTCGCTAGGGTTTAAAGATTCCAAATATAGCGAATTGAGCTACTCTACCGAATTTGCGAAGGAAATTCACCAAAAGAATACGCCGTTGTACATGGATGGTGACGATTACTTCGATATCTTACCAACCATCATGTACTACATGGATGAACCACTATCTAACCCATCGGCAATGCAACTGTTCTACCTTTCCAAGGGAACCCGGGAAAACGTTAAGGTTGCCTTATCTGGGGAAGGTGCTGATGAATTCTTTGGTGGTTACAACACTTACCTAGAAGCTTTCACCTTCGAACGCTATCAAAAACTAGTTCCGCAATTTATTCGGACGGGCTTGGCTAAGATGGTTTCAGGATTACCGCGTTTCCACGGTCGGCGCTTCTTAATGCGGGGTGCACAACCATTAAGTGAACGCTACTACCGGGTTAACTACGTCTTTAACCAACAAGAACGTAGTGAAATCTTAGCTAAACCTGAACTCAACGTTGATTCAGGTGCCTACACCCAACACATTTTTGATGAGGTGCGCGGTAAGGACGAAATGACCCAAATGCAATACTTCGATATCAATACTTGGTTACCATTTGATATCTTGCATAAGGCTGACCGGATGAGCATGGCAAACTCGCTCGAAGTCCGGACTCCGCTAGTTGACCGGGAAGTGGCTAAGTTTGCCGCAACCATGCCAATTAAGACTCGGATTCACAAGGATGAAACCAAGGTTTCCCTTCGTCGAGCAGCGGAAGCTGAACTACCAGAACGGGTTGCAAAGAAGGAAAAACTTGGCTTCCCATCCCCAATTGCCAACTGGATTAAGGAAGATAAGTATCGTAAGCGGATCGAAGAAGCCTTTAATTCAGACGTTGCGAAGAAGTTCTTCAAACCAGAAGCATTAATGCACATTTTAGAAGAACACGTTAACGGTAAATCCAGCATGCAAAAGATCTTCACAATTTACACGTTCATCCTTTGGTATGAAGTTTACTTCCCAGAAGATACCACTGCGAAGACCGTGGAATTAGTACACAAAACGCAAGAATAGTTAGTTGGGGATGAGCAGATGAAGTTAGAATTAGGTACCGTAAGAACTGTACTTGCGGAACATCACCTATTGAAAAAAATTGAATCATCAACGACGACTGTCAATTCAGGAATTACCTATGATTCTCGAAAAGTAAGACCTGGAGATATGTTCTTTTGTAAGGGAAGCTTTGAACCAGCATATTTGAAAGCCGCTCGAGAAGCTGGGGCCACCACGTACGTAGCGGAACGCGAATATCCTGAAGGAACCGGCATGACTGCAATCATTGTAACCAACGTTACGAGAGCCATGGCGGTTCTTTCGGCTACTTACTACGAATTTCCGCAAAATGACTTGTTTATCATTGGGATTACCGGAACGAAGGGGAAGACTAGTTCAGCGTACTTTGCCCACGCAATTTTGAACCAGCAGTATCCGCAACAAGTGGCGCTGTTTTCAACCATTGACCGAATTGTAGGTCCCCGACCGGAGGATCAGTTCAAGTCGGACTTAACGACGCCAGAATCGATGGATTTATTCCACGATATGCGTCAGGCCGTGGATAATGGGATGAAGTACCTTGTCATGGAAGTATCGTCACAAGCGTACTTACGTGACCGGGTTTATGGTTTGAAATACGATTGTGGAATTTTTCTCAACATTACGCCGGATCACATTGGGCGCAATGAGCATAAGGATTTTGAAGATTACCTTCACTGTAAATTACAGTTGATGGTGAACTCCAAAAGGTGCATTATTGATGCGGATACTAATCGCTTTGAGGACGTATATGGAGCTGCAAGGGCTACTACGGATCCGAAGCAGATTTACTTATTTAGTGCAGATCCTGCCAATGGTGGGGTGGATTATACCATCAAAAATGCGGAAGATGATTTAATTAATAATCGGTTTACGATTGCGGCTACCAGTTCCACCAAGCCGGCTTTAGCAATTACGGGAGAATACGACTTAAATGTAGCTGGGGATTATAACCAAAGTAATGCGACGGCCGCCATTATTGCGGCTGCACTTGCGGGTGCGGACCGCGACGCGGCGTTAAAACCGTTAAGTGAAATTGTAATTCCAGGACGGATGGAATATTTGGCAATTCCAGGACACGGCGTCGTTTTCGTTGATTATGCGCACAACTACGCGAGCTTGCGGGCGTTACTCAAATTTGTTAAACACCAGTATCACGACGGAAAGGCCATCGTGGTGGTTGGAAGTCCCGGTGATAAGGGAATTTCACGCCGGGCTGGCTTTGGAAAAGCCCTTAGTGAACAAGCTGACGTAGCTTATTTAACGACGGATGATCCGGGATTTGAAGATCCCCAAGACATCATTGCCCAAATTATGGCCCATATTGAACCTGGAACGGTCGAAGTTCACCAAGTGCTGGATCGGCGCGAAGCAATCCGCCAAGCAATTGTAGAAAGCGGCCCTCATGACATCGTCGTGCTAGCTGGGAAGGGTGAAGATCCGTACCAAAAAGTACGGGGAGTTGACACGCCTTGGCCAACGGATATGGGCGTTGCACAAGAAGTAAAAAGGGGAATCAGTTAATGGAAAGACCAGTAAACAACTTTACACCAATTCTTTTAGGGAGTGACTTTAACGCCTACGGAATGGCCCGTGCTTTTTATGAAATCACGGGGAGACGGGTACAGGCCTACGCTAGTGCTACGCTAGCACCGACCCGGTTTACTAACATTGTGAACGTTGAAATTATTCCTGGTTTTTCTGAAGATCCGGTATTTATCGAATCAATGCGGAAAATTGCTAAAAAGTACCAAGATTCGGATGAAAAAGTAATCTTATTAGGAATGGGCGACGGTTACGCGGAACTAATTTCTAAGCATAAAGAAGAACTTTCGCAGACCTTTGTTTGCCCATACATTGATTACGACCTGTTGAAACAGTTGAACAATAAGGAACGTTTTTATTCAATTTGTGATCAATATAATCTGCCTTACCCGGCAACCAAGTTCATCACGAAAGCCCAATACGAAAGTGGTGAAACGTTCACTTCACCATTTGGTTTCCCGGTGGCTTTGAAACCGGCCGATAGTGTTGAGTGGTTGGATATTCATTTTGAAGGGCGGAAGAAAGCCTTCCGGATTCAGTCCCAAGCCGAGTTAGACGACGTGATTGCTAAAATTTACGACAATGGCTACACTTCCGATTTGATTTTGCAAGACTTCATTCCGGGGGACGATAGTAACATGCGAGTGCTCAACGCCTACGTTGACCAAAATCACCAGGTAAAGATGATGTGTTTAGGTCATCCGTTGCTAGAAGACCCGGCACCATCCGCAATTGGTAATTACGTGGCCATTTTGCCCGAATTTAACCAAGAAATTTACGACACCGTTAAAAAATTCTTGGAAAGCATTGACTACGTTGGGTACGCAAACTTTGATATGAAGTATGACCACCGTGATGGCAAGTTCAAGCTATTTGAAATTAATATTCGCCAAGGGCGGAGTAGCTTCTTTGTTACCTTAAATGGATATAATTTGGCCCGTTGGGTGGTTGACGATTACGTTAACAACACTTTGGCGGACATGGAGCCGGTTTATGCTAACGACGTCATTGAAAACCGGAAACTTTGGCTAGGTGTGCCAGTTAAGGTCTTCAAGAAATATGCCAAGGATAATGAGGAAAAAAAGGCGGCACTTGATTTGATTAACCGCGACCAATATGGATTTACCGCCGTTTATGACGAAGACATGAATTTCAAACGCAGTCTTCTGATTTGGTGGATGAACCATAACTACGTCAAGAATTTCCGAAAGTATTTTAAAGAAAACAAGGGGTAAGTGGAATGAAGGACTTTTTCACAATTATTGGGGGAATGGGCACGCCCGCAACCGAAAGCTACATCCGGTTGTTGAACGCCCGCACACCGGCGCACCGGGACCAAGATTACTTAAACTACATTTTAGTTAATCATGCTACGGTTCCGGATCGCTCCACTTATTTAATGGACCATTCGCAGCCCAACCCGTATCCCGACTTGTTGGAAGATATTCAACAACAGAGCCGGTTAAATCCAGCCTTTTTCGTGATTGCTTGCAACACGGCCCATTATTTTTATGATGATTTGCAAAAGGCGACTGAATTTCCAATCGTGCACATGCCGCGTGAAACGGTTAAGCAAATAAAAAAAGAGTTTCCAGCTGCTAAACGGATTGGCATTATTGGCACCCCGGGAACCACGACGGATGGAATTTACGATCGGGAATTAATTGCGGAAGGCTACGAAGTTGTTAAGCCAACTCCTGAAATTCAAGACTTAACAAGCAAGTTAATTTTTGAAGATATTAAGGCCCAAAATAAAGTGGATGCCCAATTGTTCTACCAGATTTTACGGCTAATGACGGAGGAACGGGGCGCCCAAGTAGTTATCTTAGGTTGCACGGAACTTTCTTACGCTCAAGAAATGGCGCACGACCATTCTTATCCAGTAGTTGATTCCCAATCAGTACTGGTGGATCGTTCGATTGAGCTGGCCTTGAAGCTCAGAAAGTAATCCAAAAAGTAATTTAATAAAATAAGTTGAGGCTGGAAGGTTAAGGTGTCCAACCCCAACTTTTTTTGTTTTTAAAATTAATGGGGGAATTATGAGTAAACGAAAGAAAAGTAGAAGTTCTAATAACTGGTGGTTAATTTTAATTGTGGCCATTTTGGGGATGTTTCTAAAAGGTAACGACGTTCATCAAGTAACGAACAATTTGCTAAACCAAGTGATGCCCCAAAATACTCAGACCACGAAAAGCGTGACTGATAGTCAGTTGTCGCAATTAACGTTTAAATCAGGGGACCCGGCTTACATATATGTCAACCATAACCGGAGTACGTTAAACCCGAAAGATTGGAAGACCAACCGGATTGATTATGGTAATTTGGATCGTTTGAACCGGACGACTCAGGCAACCGGATACCTAAGCCGGGCTAATTTAGTAAAATCAAGCACCCGGGCTAGCCAAACTTGGAATCCTACCGGTTGGCATCAAAAACGGGTTCGGATTAACGGACGTAGCGTTGAAATTCAAAACCGGGGCCACTTATTAGCTTATTCGGTAACTGGCAAGTTTGACCAAAATGGTAACTTCAACCCCCGGAAATTAGGCTCCTTGGACAACCCCAAGAACTTAGCTACGCAGACCGCCTTCAGTAATCAACAAACTATGCAGATTTTTGAAGAACGGGTACGCGATGCTTTGGCGAAAAACAAACGGGTGATTTACCGGGTTTCTACGGTATTTAAAGGCAACGATTTGATGCCAATCGGCTACCATTCGGAAGCAATTTCGACGGACGGTAGCCTTAACTTCAACGTTTTCATTTGGAACGTTCAACCGGGAGTGCGGTTTGATTACACGACCGGTCGTTCCCGCGTTGACCGAAGTATGACGGTTAGCCAAAATTAAAATTAGCTGAAATTTAAAAAGGTAAGGAACTAGAATTCATTTACGAATTCAATTCCTTACTTTTTTTGTGGTATGAATTAATTAACGCAATTTGCGACTTAAAATTGTTTCTACGGTTTGTTGGTAATGTTGCTTGTAGTCTGGGTCGTGTAGCAGCATGGTCGACAAGACGTCAATTACGTAGACAATCCCTAATTGGGAGTTAATAAAGCGGGTGTTATCCACAAAATCGCTGTATTGAACAAATAATTTACAATCGCTCATCGTAGCTAGAGGACTGTCATCAAAAGCAGTAATCGCAATAACTTTGAGCTGGTGTTCTTTAGCTAGCTTAGTAGCCTCGTTGACTTCCGCTGAGTTCCCGGAAACTGAAAGCACGATTACTAAATCGTCACTTTGCATAATACTGCTGGTGATGTACATCGTATGACTATCGGCTGGGGCAAAGGCGTTGATCCCCATGCGCAGGAGCCGCTGGGATAGTTCTTGGGCGTTGTAACCCGAGCTACCTAGGCCGAACACAAAAATTCGGGGGGCGTTTTTGATTAATTGCACGGCTTCGTCTAAAGCAGTTTGGTTAATTTTTTTCCAGGTTCCGGTGATCATTTGGTTATAAAAATTAGTTACCTGATCAGGTAGCGGGGCATTGCCGACGTCCTCAGTAATTGTAGATGTTGCTTCTGCCAGGCCTAATTTAAATTCACTAAAATCTTGGCAACCCATTTTTTTAACGAACCGGGTCACCGTCGCGGTACTGACTTCAGCTTTTTTGGCGAGGATGCCGATGCTCATTTTTTTTACCTGGGAAGGGTGCTGGATTACTTTTAACGCAATTTTACGCTCTTGCCGGGATAACGAAGGATATTTTTGTTCTACCGCCTCAAGAATATTCATTGAGAACCTCCTCATTGGTCTATGCTAATAGCCTTAATTATACGCTTTTATCCGGGGATGACGAAAGTAGTCGGAAAACTAAAAAAGACTTCCTAAGAATTGTGGGTTCCCGGGAAGCCTTTTAGCTTTTGGTACATATTTTGCCGCTATTGAAGTCAAAAAACCAAAACAATTTTTTCATCCTTGAAAAGTATTTCTTTAGTTTTTTCCCAGCCATTTAAAAATAACCGGAACGTTTAGTTAAGGGTCACTTTCGCCTAAATTTTAGCCACGTTTCAAGTTTTGGTAATTATTTGATTGCGTCGATAAACCGACTTGCAATTTCGAGCGGTCGCGTAATTGCGCCACCAACCACTACTGAATGACAACCTAATTCAATGCACCGTTTCAGTTTTGCTGGAGTATCAATTTTTCCTTCAGCAACCACCGGATGGTGAACTTTTTGTAAGAGTTCTTTGAGATAAGCAAAGTCATCGTCGGCAATGTTCAATCCCTTTGAAGCGGGGGTGTAACCGCGCATCGTGGTACCAATAATGTCAAAACCTAATTCATCTGCCATGAGAGCATTTTCCATAATGTCAGTATCGGCCATCAAAAGGGTGTTGGGAAATTCAGCTCGAAACTGCTTGACGATGTCAGCAATCTTTTCGTCGTGCGGACGAGGTTGTCCCGTAACTTGACAAGCCACTACTTCAACGCCGGTAGCTGCAACTGCCCGCATTTCTTTCATGGTGGGGGTGATGAATACTGGAGAATCCGGGTAGTCGGTTTTAGCGATTCCGATCATTGGTAAACCAGTTTCGTCTTGGATTGCTTGAATATCCACTACTGAATTTGCTCTAATACCAGCTGCGCCGGCCATTTTAGCTGCCCGTGCCATCCGAGCCATGATAAAGGAACTGTGGAGTGGTTCATCTGGTAAAGCTTGACAAGAAACGATTAACTGTCCTTTGACAGCGTCTAAAAATCTATTTTTCATATACTGACACTTCACTTTTATCAAATTTGATTTCTTAAAAACAACACTAATTATCTAGGGTCTGAAATAAAAATTAATTTGTAATAGTTAATTGCTAATTCAACCACCGCAGTAAATATAACTCGAGTTAAAAAATATTGCAATAACTAAATCCGGTAATTATTTTCGTTTTGATAAAAAAACGTTGTTGCGACGGTAACTAAAAATATTTTCACTTTTTTAGATTGTGAAAATAATAAACGGATGGTAATATGAAATCGTTATCATGAATGCTGGTTAAATTGGAGGAACCCAAGATGAGTAAAAAGTTTTTGGCGTTTGATGTCGGTGGCACCACCATCAAATACGCGGTAATTGATGAACAATTAAATTTTACGGATACAGGGAAGGTTAATACAGAACAAAATCGAAACGGACATATTTTAAAAACTTTGCTACAGATAAGTCAAACTATTCAAGAAAGGATCGAACTTGCTGGAATTGGGGTCAGTACGGCGGGAATTGTGGGCCGGGACGGCAGTATTCAATACGCAGGGCCAACCATTCCGAATTATATTGGTACGCCCATTAAAACTAGTTTGGCTGCGCAGGCTAACTTATCGGTCAGCGTAGTTAATGATGTCGACGCGGCTTTACTAGGTGAGGTTTTTACGGGACAATTAGTGAATCAAGATGTGTACTGCATGGCGTTAGGTACCGGAATCGGTGGAGCGCATTATCGTAATGGAAAAATTATCAGTGGAGCACATGGACAGGGTAATTCAGTTGGGTATACGTTATTTGATCCGCAGACGAATACCAATTATGAACAACGGGCTTCAACGTTAGTTTTGGAACGCCAACTAGCCGATAAAGGTGTAACGGTAATTGATGCCTTTGAAAAAGCTAAACAAGGCCAAGCAACTTACGAATCAATTATTGAACGATGGGCTAACGAAGTGGCTAGGGGTATTGCTGAAGTGGTTGTTTTATTTGATCCGGACTATATCGTAATTGGCGGGGCGGTTTCTGCACAGGGACAATATTTGATTGATCTGTTTAACAAACAATTATCCGTATTACTACCCCCAGATTTTAACCGAACCACGCTAAAAATTGCGCAACAAGGTAACCAAGCGCAATTAATTGGTGCAATTGTGCCATTCTTGAAGAAAAATAAGGAGAAGGTAAATGAAAAAAGTATCGATTAATACCGCAGTATTTTTAAATCAGCTTGAAAATGGGCGTAGTCAAAGCGAATGCCTAAAGCAGTTAATCGGAAAGCCAATTGCTGCAATTGAAGCCCGGGGTGAATTTTTTCAAGAAGATCGCCGTGATCTAGAGTTAGCTACAATTCAGCGATTGTGTAAGGAAAACGATTGGCAATTTTACTATTCGATTCCCGAAGTCTTGTTCACAGAAGGACAATTAAACGAAAATATTTTTGACTATTTAACCATGGCAAAGGAGTTTCAAATTCAAGGATTAAAAATTAGTTTAGGCGACTGCCAAAATACACCCGCTTCAAGACTAGCGAAACTACAAAAAGCACTCCGCGCGTATTCTGGAGTGGTAACGGTGGAAAATCAACCAAACCAGGATGGACAATTAGAATTTTTTAAAGATAACTTGATTAAATTGTTGGCGTTGGTTCCTGAGTTAGGTTATACGTTTGACTCGGGAAACTGGTACTGGATAAAAGAAGATCCGCAACGTGCTTTTGATTCTTTAAAGAAGTGGATTACCGTGTTTCATTTGAAAGATATTGCCGATTTAACTACGGTCCGTCTGGGTGAGGGAGCAACTAATTGGCAATCCATGGTGCAAGCTTTAAATTCTGAAGTGCCGGTATTTTTGGAATACGGAGTTACTACTGATGAAGAATTAGACGAAGAAATTCAAAAAGTAAATTTAATTCTTTGAAAGGGTTTACAATTAACGAGGAACAGTTTATAATTTTTATCTGTAATAGTTATTAATGCGAATTCAACTGCCGCAAAGGTTTCACACTACCACATCATGTAGTGCGAGTTTTTGTGGCATTTTTTATTGCAATTTTTGAAAAGATTGGTCGTTAATTCTGAAGGAATCAGGCTTACTGGCTGATAAATGCCGCTACTTAAACTACGTGAAAATCATTTAATTTGGAATTCGTAGAAAGTAGGTACTGCGTAATATGGTTAAACAAGGATTCGGTGTTTTAAATTGGCTGGTTTTAATTGCTTATTTAATCATTATGTTAGTAATTGGTTTAAGTTTCAGTAAGAAGAGTTCAAAAAATTCGGAAGAGTTCTTTAAGGCTAGTACTAGTAACGTACCGGCATGGGCGGTCGGATTTAGTATTTTCGCGACAACTTTAAGTGCGATCACCTACATGTCAACTCCAGAAAAATCGTTTTTGACCAACTGGGCTTATGCCTTTGGGAACTTAGCCATTTTTTTGATTACTCCGGTATTAATTAAGTACTACATTCCATTCTTTTCAAAGTTACGGGTGACCACGGCTTACGAATATTTGGAGTTTCGGTTTAACCCGTTTTTACGGGTGTTTAGCAGCATTTTGTTCGTGTTATTTCACATTGGGCGGATTGCAATTGTAATTTATTTACCGACTGTGGCACTGCAATCTATTATCAACATTAACCCGTACCTAATCGCCTCTTTAATCACCATCCTGTGTATCATTTATACATACCATGGTGGAATGGAAGGGGTAATCTGGAGCGACGTAATCCAAGGAATTCTCCTATTAGTAGGCGCGGTTTTAATTATTTTCTTTGCGGTTCACGGAACCCACGGCGGATTGCAAACCGTTGCGCAAGATGCCGTCAATAAAGGGAAAATTCTAACTAAGGCTGATTTTGTATGGAGCGTTACTAAGTCAACGGTGCCAATCATCCTATTAGGACAGATTTTCAACACTTTGTACCAATACACGGCCAGTCAAGACGTGGTTCAACGGTACACCACTTCGACTGACAATAAGCACATTGCTAAGTCGATTTGGACCAATGCGTTGTTGTCATTAATTACCATTCCGCTATTTTACGGGATGGGAACCGTAATTTACAGTTTTTACCAACACGGTGGTAGTTTACCATCCGGATTTAACACTTCCGCATTAGTACCATATTTTGTATTAACTGAAATTCCAGCGGGGGTTGCCGGGTTGATTATTGCGGCCATTTTTGCGGCTTCGCAAGCTACGATTGCTTCGAGCTTAAATAGTACCGCGGCTTGTTTGGTAACTGATATTCAAAAGCGGTTCATGAAGGACAAGAGCGACCGGATGAGTATGCGCATAACTCGGCTAAGTATCTTGATTTGCGGAATTTTTGGCTTGCTAGTGACGCTAGTGTTGATTAAGTTACACAGTTCGGACATGATCGATACGTACCTTTCATTGTTTGGACTCTTTGGGGTGCCGATTGCCGGAATCTTTGCTCTAGGGATCGTCAGTCAACGGGCAAACGGCTTTGGAGCAACCCTCGGCATGATCGTCACTACGGCAATCTGTTACTTTATTCAAACTCATGGAATCAACGCCCTTTTCGTTAGTGTAGTAGGTTTTCTAGGGGCGATGATTTTAGGATATATTTTTAGTTTCCTCAAACCGGGTCATCAACATGACATTACTGGGTTGACGTTTAAAACGATTGATCAAAAAGTTAATCTCAAAAATTAAAAGGAGTAATTAAAATGACAAAAAATCTTGATAAATATAAAGGAATTATCCCAGCATTTTACGCATGTTACGACGACGAAGGCAATGTTAGCCCGGAACGGGTGCAAAAGCTTGCCAAGTATTATTTAGGCAAGGGAGTGAAGGGACTTTACGTCGGCGGATCTTCGGGAGAATGTATTTACCAAACGGTGGAAGAACGGAAGCTAGTTTTGGAAAACGTAATGAAAGCAGTCGGCGGACAAATGACAATTATTGCCCACGTTGCGGCACCATCAACTCGGGATAGCATTGAATTAGCTAAACACGCGGAAAAATTGGGCGTGGATGCGTTGGCAGCTATCCCACCAATCTATTTTGTACTGCCAGAGCCCGCAATCGAAGCTTACTGGACAAGCATTATGGAGGCAACCAACCTTGATTTCATCATTTATAACATTCCCCAAACAACCGGATACGCACTGTCTGAAAACCTATTTAAGAAGATGATGACTAAGGAACAAGTGATCGGGGTCAAGAATTCATCTATGCCGGTAATGGATATTAACATGTGGAAATTACGTGCTCCAAAAGAAAATATCATTTTTAACGGCCCTGATGAACAATTCGTTGGCGGTCGGGTAATGGGCGCAGATGCTGGAATTGGCGGAACGTATGGCGTTTATCCAGAATTGCTTTTAGAAGCCGACCGCTGTGTACGGGAAGGTGAATTAGATAAGGCGTTGGAAATTCAGTTATGCGTCAATGATTTAATTTCACAATTAACTTCATTTAAGGGAAATCTTTACGATGTAATGAAGTTAATTCTGGCGCAAAGAGGGGTTGCCGTGGGCCGCGCTCGTTATCCATTACCACACGTCGAAGAAAGCGAAATGGATCGAGTTACCAAAGTACGGGAAAATATTGATAAGGCAATTGAGAAATACGTTGGCTAGGGGACTGACCAAGGTGAAATAGTGAATAAACGGCGATAACTAGTTAGTGGAAATATAAGTAAACGGAAAAGTGACTTTTTTGGATTTAACATTTTTAAAAACTTTTTTACTTGAATAAAAGTCAAAACACGTAATACAAGCTAGTCCGCAGGCACATAAAAACAAGGGGCTGTGACAAAAGTCTTTAAACAAAAAACGGTTCATGTGAGGTGAAACTTCCTCATCATGAATCGTTTTTATTTTGGCATTTTGCCTTCAATAGAGCCAAAACGTGTGCCAAAAGTCAGTTTGCTCCGCTTAACCAAAAATTGATCATGCCAAAATCAGGCATCATGGTCATTTTTCAGTTAATGCTCGCAAACTACCCAACTTTTGTCACACTCTCTTGTTTATGTACACGACTAATGGGCTATGATTGCCTCATATGTATTGGAAGAAGTTGGTTTAATTACCTAAAGACAGTTTCCAGAGCTAAAAAGGGGGAACTCAATGGAATTCCTTTGAGTTTTAAAGCGATTAATTATCCAACTCATCTGCTAATGGTTATTGCATTTAACGGTTAAATAGTTATCCGCTAATTTTGGGATTTAATGGCGTAATGATTAGGCGGTTATAAATCCTTTATTTATGGAAACAGAAAACCAAAATGACTTTTTAGGGTAAACCCTAAAAAGTCATTTTTATTATTTAATAGCAAAATAATTTTACAGTATGTTAAATGTATACAATAAAATAAAGCTAAGCTAGGACACCACCATTAGAAGCCTATTTTGTTAATACTTTGGCAAAAAAGAAATGCTTTTGCTAAATAGTCAATTTCTAGGTAATTAAACCACTTTTATTATATCGGTTATTTACTGCCTCCACAAGGGGTATGCTTTTAGGGTTTACCCTAAAAAGTCATACGTTCAACGGAGGAACAGTGTACTAGTTATGATTGATATGAGGGGAAAAACTTTTGGTAGGTTAACCGTATTAGCGATGACGGAGCATCGAAACGCCAACCGGAATATTCTTTGGCTTTGTCGGTGTACCTGTGGACGAATTGTGGAAGAAGATGGCTATAATTTACGTCATGGGGTTGTTAAAAGTTGCGGATGTTTGCGTAAAGAAAGCTCAGCGACAAGAATTCGCCAAATCAAGGCAACTAAAACCAACATCGGTAATCGCGAGGCATTTAAAGATGAATATGGTAATCCAATCCAAGCAATAAAAATTGGTAAAAGAAATACGAGTGGGGTTATTGGGGTTTCGTATGACAAAAAGAATCAAAAATGGGTTGCACGGCTGATGATTAAAGGGACACTTGTGCTGAATAATTCGTTTGCTGACTTTGAAAGTGCTATCGCAGCGCGAAAAACGGCCGAGAGTAAATATTTAAAAAAACTAATTTAAAGAGTTGAAGAAAAATAATCAACTTAAGCGCTGAAATATTAATTGTCAAATTTCAGCGCTTTTTGTCTGGCAAGGTATTAAGCTGGGGAGGTCAAATGACCATCCCCGGCTTTTTGTTTGGGAGAAGATTGGGGAGAAATAATGTTAAAAAGGGTTAAATCACTTGAACGTTTTTGTTACAAACACTATTTTCTTGATATATTTTAAGATTTAAATATTTTATACTGCAGTTGTAAGAGAATTGAAAGCGATTACTCAAAGAGGGGGGAGTTACTTGGAAGAAACAAAGTTAAGAAAATTGTTTAATGATTTAAGTGATGCAGAGAAGGTCAGCCAGACTGTTCAATTGAATGGAGACCTTTTTGTGGAAAGTTGGGTGATGAGTACTGGACCAAAAACGGATTTAGGATTACCAGCTGATTTTAATTATTATGAAATCGGGTCAATTTATAACGTTAACGACCATCGCAAGTTGAAAAAATTGCAAACGGAAGTATTGGAAAAGAGTCGTCATCGGATACCGCTATTATTCATGTCAGATATTATTTATGGATTTCGGACGATTTTTCCGATGCCGTTAGCGCAAGCAGGCTCGTATAATTTTGATTTAATTCAACGAGCGGCAGCGGTAACTGCAAAAGAAAGTTACCAAAATGGTCTTCACGTAGTTTTTTCGCCCATGCTAGATTTGGTGCGCGATCCGCGTTGGGGACGAGTAATGGAATCACCTGGAGAAGATGTATACACTGCCAAAGAATTTGGACGACACGTCGTCCGCGGGTACCAAGGGGAATTGGCGGACGGAAAAATCACCCGTAACCACGTTGCAGCTTGTATCAAGCATTTTGCGGCTTACGGTGCTCCGGAAAGCGGTCGCGAGTACAACGCGGTGGAGTTGTCTTACCAAAAACTCTATAATGAGTTTTTGCAACCATACCAAGCCGCAATTGAAGCAAAAGCACAATTGGTAATGACAGCCTTCAACCTTTTAAATGGCGTACCAGCAACTGGGAACCGGTGGTTAAATCGGAAAGTTCTTCGAGATCGATTTGGGTTTGAAGGAGTGTTGGACGCAGATTACTCTGCAATTGCAGAATTAGTAAATCACGGCTACGCAGCCAATTCCCAAGAAGCCGCTCAGAAAGCGTTGCGTGCGGGAGTAGACTTGGATATGATGACGGCGGTTTATGCCAATGAATTACCGAAGGTGCTTAAAAATCCAGAGATGCGTCAATTATTGGATGAGGCAGTTTGGCGAATCCTAGTTTTAAAGAATAAGTTGGGACTATTTGAAAATCCGTTTCGTGGGTTGGATGAGCCAGCCACTGGTAAGATTCTTGCTGAGGAAGATCGAGCTTTAGCTACCCAATTGGTTGAGGAAAGCAGCGTTTTATTGAAAAATAAAAGCGCTTTACCACTCCGACAAGATCAAAAAATCGCCGTGATTGGACCGTATGGGGAAAGCAAACTTACCCTGGGGTTCTGGGCTTCGGTAAGCGGTAAATCTACCGACGTAGTTCCTTTAAAAGAGGGACTACAAGCAGAATTTAATCCCGCACAGTTATCGTTTAGTCGAGGATATAACTTGTTTGATTCTTATGAGCCTTTTGGGCCCTTAAAACAGGGGATTGAATTGGTTAATGGCCCAATTGAGGACGAAAACTTACTCTTACAACAAGCTGAAAAACAAGCGGCCGCGGCGGACGTAGTGGTCTTGACCATTGGAGAAAACTTTTTAGAAAGTGGAGAAGGTGCAGCTAAAGCACATTTGACCCTGCCGGCTAAGCAAAAGCGACTTATTCAAGCAGTTGCTAAGCAGGGGAAACCGATTGTGGGCATCGTCTATACCGGTCGGCCACTAGCGTTAACCGATGTAGAACCATACTTTGATAGTTTGTTATTGGTTTGGTTCCCTGGAATTATGGGTGGAACCGGAATTGCTAATTTACTATCTGGTAAGGCAAGTCCTTCAGCGCGGTTATCGATGACTTTTCCACGGAGCGAAGGACAGTTGCCAATTTATCAAGCTCGCACCCCGACCGGCCGTCCGCTGGGGGAAAGCAACCATTCAGACCGGTTCGTTTCCAAATACATTGATGAAAGTAATGAGCCATTATATCCATTTGGCAGCGGACTTAGTTATGCAAGGTTTACGGGATGTTGGCGAGAATTACATCAAGACGCAACGACTTTAAAGGGAAAATTTGAAGTGGAAAATTTAAGTGACCGAGCCGCAGCGACGGTGGTTCAGATTTATCTCAAGCAATTCCCGGCGGAGATTGTCCAACCAGTCAAACGGTTAGTTAAGGCCGTTAAGGTTCAGTTTACGGGAGCTGGTAAGCAAGTAATTGATGTCGAAATACCGGTGGCAGAATTAGCATACTTTGACAACCAGGGTGAAAAACATCTCGAGCACATTGAGTACCAGTTCCAACTCGATATTTTAGGGGAAACCTCAGAAATTAACTTGAAACTAAATTAAAATTAGGTAAAGGAGTATCAAAAATGAACAATTTAGAGAAATTTTTAAATGACAAATTATTGCCAATTTCAGAGAAATTACAGAAAAATAAAATTCTAGCAGCGTTAATGGAAGGGTTTATTCGGACTAGTCCAATTACGTTGGGAATTGCGTTAATCACCATTATCGGAAACTTTCCGGTTCCAGGTTGGACTCAATTTTTAACTAAGATTGGAATTTTCCAACATGTCGAAGCGATTACTAACGGGGCTACCGGAGTTTTCTCGCTATACGTAGTGTATAGTTTAGCCTTTTCTTACGCGAAGCAATTGAAAACTAACGAACGGAATGCTTCATTAATTTCGTTAGCCAGTTTCATCATGTTAATGCCGCAATCGGTTACCACCACGGTAATGAAGAGCGGCCACGCGACTAGCCAAGCAATTGGAGCATTAAAACTTGATTACTTAGGCGGACAGGGACTATTTATCGGAATGATTTTAGCATTGGTAATCACTCGACTTTACGCAGCTCTTTCCAAAAAGAACTTGATGATCAAGCTTCCAGAAAGCGTTCCGCCAATGGTTACCCAATCTTTATCTCCAGTGTTCGTGGTTACCATCATCTTCGTACTAGTATTCATTGTCCGAGTATTGTTTGGTTTGACTCCTTCGGGAACTATCTTCCAATTCTTCGTTGACGCAATCAATGCTCCGTTGAATTCATTAGTTGCTAGTCCGCTTTCAATTATCTTGATAATGGAACTCTTAGCAATTTTCTGGTTCTTTGGAATCCACAACGCTGTTTTACAAGGACCTTTAGGCGCAGTTAGCATGACCATGATCGTTGGTAACATCACTGCTTTCCAACATGGTCAAAAATTACCATACTTGTTACCTTCCGTAATTTACATGGGAATGTACGCAGCAGGATTCATGGGCTTAGTTACCTTTGTAATGATTCGTAGTAAGTCAACTAAGATGAAGCAATTAGGTAAATTAGCATTTATTCCATCACTGTTTAATATTTCAGAACCGATTATGTTTGGGATGCCAATTATTTTGAACCCGCTCTTCTTTCTCCCGCAAGTATTTACGCAATTAATTGCGGGCTTTGTAACCTGGGGCTTAACGACCACTATTTTACCAATTTCACTTAACCCAACGATGTCGCTACTCCCATGGACTACGCCAACTTTCGTTAAGATGCCGTTTTCAGGGGGCTTAAACTACACTATCCTAATGGTAATTTGTATGGCAATTGGAATTTTAATGTGGTACCCATTCATTAAGGTTGCTGACAACAAAGAATACCGCTTAGAAATGGAACTCGCTAAAAAAGAACAGACTGAAACTGCAGCGGAAAAAGAAGCGGAAGCAGTTACTGAATAGTATCCAAACGTGGGGAAAACAAATGAAAAAGTTAAGTATTGATATTGGGGGATCCAGCATTAAAGCGGGGATTGTAACCGACGGTACGGTTAGTGATCGCCAAAAATTTTCGACCCCCAACACCTATTTAGATTTTAAAATATTACTCGAAGACCTCATTAAAAGGTACCGGACGGTAGATGATTTTGAATTAATTGCGGTTGCCGTTCCGGGCACCGTTGAAGATGATGGAACCGTCCGGTTTGGCGGGGCAATCCCATATCTTGACCAGATTAATCTAAAGACGGTTGTGAACAAAATGTCTGGGTTACCGGTCACAATCGAAAATGACGCTAAGGCGGCAACCTTAGGTGAAATGCGCCGGGGTAACTTGCGGGAAATTCGTAATGGGGCTGCACTTATTTTAGGAACCGGGGTTGGATTAGGAATTTGTTTGAATGGCTCCTTGTATAAGGGTAGCCATCACCAAGCAGGCGAATTAAGTTTCATGATGCGGGATCGGCGCGTTCAATCAGGCGACTCGTTTGTTGGAATTGGCTTATCCGCCGTTAACCTAGTGGAAGATCTAGCAAGCATTTTAAACACCGAAGCTGACGGAGCTACCGTATTTGCCCAGTTGAACCAGCAAGCTAGCGCGGACGCTAACCAACGTTTTGCGGACTATTGCTTTGGGGTCGCACAAATTTGTTTCAATTTACAAACTGTACTGGACTTAGACAAAATCGTCATCGGTGGCGGCATTAGCAGTCAGCCCCTATTAATCGAAAAAGTTCAGGAAGCGTACCAACAAATTTTAAATACATCCCCAATTATTAAGAAGACGGTTAAGCAAATTGACATCACGGACGCTTTTTTTAAGGCGGATGCCAACTTAATTGGGGCTGCGGAGGTAATTAATTATGGCTAAAACATTTCCAGAAAATTTCTTGTGGGGAGCTTCCACCAGTGCTTATCAAGTTGAAGGCGGGTGGAACGCCGATGGAAAGGGGCCTTCCGTTCAAGATGTAAAGGACATTCCAGCGGGAACCACTGATTTTAAGGTCGCGGTGGACCACTATCACCGGTTTGCTGAAGACGTAAAGCTTTTTAAAGAATTAGGGTTAAAGGCCTACCGCTTTTCAATCGCGTGGAGCCGGGTCATGCCTAACGGTAAAGTGAATCCAGAAGGCATTAAATTTTACCGTAACCTAATTAATTTGCTTAAGGAAAATCAGATTGAACCAATTGTTACGGTATTTCATTTTGATTTACCTGCGGAAATTGACCAAGCTGGCGGATGGGAAAATCGGGAGACCATTCAGCAATTCGCGGACTACTGCGACGTCTTATTTGAAAACTTTGGCCAAGACGTTAAGTACTGGCAGACGATAAACGAGCAAAACGTAATGGCACTTGCTGGTTCGGTAATTGGGACTAGCCAAAAAAGTATGCGTGAAAAATTCCAGGAAAATCATCACATGCTCGTTGCTCAAGCATTAGTAACCAAACACTATCATGAACAAGGTTATCCAGGAAAAATTGGGCCTGCACCCAACATTGCTAGTGTCTATGCTGCTTCTGATCGTCCAGCGGACCAGTTGGCAGCGCTTAACATGAGTGCGTTACGCAACTGGTTGTTCTTAGACGTGGCAGTTTACGGACGCTACAACCACAATGCTTGGCATATTTTAGAAAGTATTGGAGCTGCGCCAGTGGTTACGGAAACCGACCGGGAAATTTTAGCGGCGGGGACGTGCGACTATATTGCCTTTAACTACTACAACACCATGACGGTTGCGGCATACTTTGCTAAAGAAAATCAGATTGACCAACAATCGGGGTTTGGGATTCCAGGATTTTTTCAAACGGTCACCAACGAACATTTACCACTGACTGAATTTGGGTGGCCAATCGATCCTCAAGGATTCCGGTTTACCCTGAACGAAATCTACTCCCGCTACCATTTGCCAGTGTTAATTACCGAAAATGGAATCGGCGCGCATGATGAACTTACGGAAGACCATCAAATTCATGATCAGTATCGAATTGATTATCTAAAACAGCACATTCAACAAATGGAATTAGCTATCCAAGACGGCGTTGAAGTGATCGGATATTGTCCATGGAGTGCAATTGATTTAATTAGCACGCACGAAGGGATGCGGAAACGTTACGGTTTTATTTACGTTAACCGGACCGACGACGAGCTTAAAGATTTAGCGCGTTATAAAAAGGATAGCTTTAATTGGTACCAACGGGTAATTGAACATAACGGAATAGTTGACTAGTTTAAGGAAGGGGGTTCCGATTATCAAAAAAAGTAATTACGTATTTGACGAGTCAGCCAATACGGGAATGACGGTGTATTTACAAACAGATTTGCGTACTCCCCGACCGTTGATTTTAATAATTCCGGGAGGCGGTTACAATTTTTGTAGTGAACGGGAAGCTGAACCGGTGGCCTTAGCTTTTTTGGCAAAAGGCTACCATGCCGCGGTATTACGTTATCACGTGGGAGAATTTCGCGATTTTCAAGCAGCTTTGAATGATGGTCAACTGGCTTTACAGCAAATTAAACAAATTGCTTCAAACGCTGCAATTGAGGTGGATAAAATTGCGGTAGTGGGCTTTTCTGCAGGTGGGCATTTAGCGGCGGCGATGTCGACAATGCTAAGCGAAAAGCCCAGCCTATGTGTTTTAGGCTATCCGGCAATTTTAGATTCGTTTGCCGAGGTAATGCAGGTGCAAGCCCTATCCTTAAACCAGCAAGTTACCGCAACGACTCCGCCAACCTTTTTATTTACCACCTTTCAAGATAATGTGGTACCGGTGGAAAATTCGTTGTTATATCTGCGAGCTTTAGAGGAGCACGACGTTTTGTTTGAGGCCCACGTTTTTCAAGAAGGTAAGCATGGGCTTTCGTTGGGGACTTCGGCAGTGGGAAAAAATGACCCGCGGTTTGCCCAGTGGTTTGACTTATGCTGCGAGTGGATGGAAATTAATTGGCAGAAGACGTCTAAGCCGGCGGAGTATCCGGATGTTTTAACCATGCCGGTCGGCGAACTAATGCGCAATGCAGCTAATAAAAAAATTCTCTTAGAGTATTTTCCAGTTTGGCAAGATCGTAGCCGGTATAAAATCGTTCGTAAGTTTAACCTTACGGAACTTCACGAGGTAGCGCCGCAAATTTTTAACGCAACGATTCTGCAACAACTACAAAGTAAATTAACGATGGGGGAAGGAGCAAATTAATAATGAAAAGTATCATCACCGACGAAAGTTGGCGGCCAACGACCGCGCTTAACCAACCGCTTCCGCCGTCCATTGCACAAGTGCACAGTTTCAAAAACAGTAAGGCGGCATTTATGCTGTTGCTTAACGACGGACACCGCAATCACTATACGTTAGGTACCCAGTTTTCAATTCCAGACGATTTGGAAACTCCGATGTACCGGGTTGCGTTTGAAACTGAGTTGCCTTTGACAACTAATTTTGTGGAATACTATTTGGGGAAGGATGACGTCGCCTATGCCGATAAACTTTTAAGCGAGGCTAGTCATACCTATCCAGGAAACCAGTGGGCCCCGATTTATATAGAAATTCCGGTTAGCCAAACGGTAAAAACGGGTAACCACACTGTGAAAATCAAAATTTACCAAAGTAGTCTAACTGGAGCAGAAGCCTTGGTGGCCGAAAAAGAAGTCCAAATTATGGTGGCTGATTTTGCACTAACACCCGAACCAACGAAGGATTTTCACCTTGACGTCTGGCAGCAGCCCTCTAATTTAGCTCGCACGCTCCATGTACCCATGTGGGGCGACCAGCACTTTGCGTTAATTGATGAAATGGCCGAAAAACTAGCGCAAATTGGACAAAAAACAGTAACGGTGATTGCTGGTGAAATTCCTTGGAAGGGATGGTTTAACTACATTGTCAAAGACTACCCCGCAAACCTATACGAATATTCAATGGTCCAGGTTAGTAAAGATTCCACAGGTAAGTTGAAATGTGACTTTACCGTTTTGGATCGTTATCTCGCTAGCTTTGCTAAACGGGGAATTGACCAAGAGATTGAAATTTTTGGCCTACTAGGAGTTTGGAAACCACCATTCTTTCCACAGGTAACCATTAAAGATTATCCAGAAAATTTAGTGGTTCGTTATCTAGACGAAACTACCGAAACGATGCAATTTATCGATAACGTAGCGGATTTAACGAACTACGTTAAAGCACTTTGCGATCATCTAAATGAGTTGCAAGTTTGGGAGAAAGTCCGGCTAATTGCAGACGAGCCCAAACAAGCACAGTTAAAAGAATTTAAGGACGCATTATCTGCGTTGAAACAGATGGTGCCAGATCTCAAGGTTAAGGTTGCCTTTGATAAGGAGCCGATCTTAAACGAATTAGCTCCGTTAGTGGATACTTTGGCAACTTCGTTTTATTGTACTAGCCAATTTGGCAGCAAATTGCAAGCCAGCCATCCTGGGGAAGTCCAGTACTATATTTGCAATTACCCAGACCATCCCAATACCTTCTTGCACAGCCCGTTATTGGAAACCCGGTTGCAAGGTACGTTGACAGCATTCTTACCGGTAAATGGCTTACTGCGGTGGGCATTTAACTGCTGGCCAAGCAACGCCCGGGAGGATATTCGTTACAACACCAGTTCGTTGCCGATCGGGGATAATTGTTTGGTATACCCAGGAGAAAATGGGCATTTATTATTATCGCTACGCTATAAGCAGTTGGAACGGGCGGTCGAGGACTTTAGTTTAATCAAGTCTGCAAAGGCTGCGGATGAAAAACGGACTACGGCGATCCTAGAACATTTTTTGGGAGAAACAGCTCCTCAAAAATGGATGGAAGATAGTCATTGTGCAGCGCCAAAATTGTTTAGGCAAACTGCGAACGATTTCAAGCAAATGCGGGATGAATTAGTTGCGGTGATCAATAACGACGTTTAAGAAAATAATCCTAGTGAAAATGGAAGATACTAATTATGCGATGGATAAAACGATTGTTAATCATAATACCAGCTTTGGTAATTTTATTAATTGGCGGAGTAATGCTAATTAACGCGTTAACGCCCCGACCAATCAGTTTATTAACCCGGCAACAATTTGATACGTCCAAAAAACATCAAGTGTACCCCCGGCCCAAAAAGTTCAAGCAAAAAACGGCTGGGCTAACGGTGCAAAAAAACGTTAAGTACGGAAAGCACTTGAGCAAGAGTGTCATGGACGTGTACTTACCGCCCCATGCTAGTAAAAGGCCCGTGCTTTTCTGGATGCATGGCGGTGCCTATGTCGGCGGGGATAAACGCGATTGTCAGGATTATCTAAAACTTTTGAGCGCAGATACTAACCAAGTCGTGGTAAATATTAACTACACTCTTGCACCAGAAAGGCATCATGCGACACCAGTTAGACAGCTCAACCAAGCCGTTCAGGCAACCAAGCAAAAATACGGAAAACAAATTGATTGGTCCAATGTCACCATTGGCGGAGATTCAGCTGGGGCGCAAATAAGCAGTGAATATGTTTTAGCTTTGCAAAATAAAAAGATTCGTAAAATGGATCAAGTGCAGCCGGTTTTAAAAAGTCAGCAAGTTAAAAAGTTTGTGTCGCTATCGGGATTGCTAGAACCCCAAAAGTTTACCCAGGTTAGTGATCGCACATCTAGCTTCCTATATGCTAAATGCGGCTGGGCGTATTTTGCCGACAAGCATTTTGAAAAAAAGAAGTCCATTCGTGACTTATCAATTATCAGCAACGTTAAAGATTGGGCGCCGAAGACTTTTTTGACTGATGGCAACACGAATACCTTTACAAAGCAAATGAATGCCACTGCTAAGGCAATTAGTGACCATAATGGACAGGTGACTAAAGTGAGTTATCCGAAGAAAACCGCCAAGTTGAATCACGAGTATCAATTTGACTTTAGTAATAAAGAAGCCCAGGAAACCTATGCTAAGTTGGTGGATTTTTTAAGCGAATAGCTATTAAAGGGGCTTAACGCTGGCAATAAATTTTTCGTGTTTTAAAGCGGCTAATCATGAGGGGGTGCCAAAAGTCTCTAAACAAAAAACGATTCGTGAGGTGAAACTTCCTCATGAATCGTTTTTACTTTGGTGTTTTGGCTCTATTGAAATCAAAACACCAAAACAACTTTTTAAAGACCTTTTCATCCTTGAAAAGGATTTTTTAGTTTTTTTAAACCTCTTTTTGGATTGGAATAGGGTGTAATTCAAAGGGGACACGCGTAATTGCGAGCTTCAGCCATAATGCGTTCTTGATCGAGGGTGAGTACTTGCCGATTTCGCATCAAGAACTGTCCGTCAACCATCGTATCCGTGACATCGTTAGCGTTGACACACTCTAACAGGGTGTTTTGCCAGTTGTCGGAAGGGTAAAGGTGGGGCTGATCAAGGTCAATTGCAATTAAGTCGGCTTTGTAACCAGGTTGAATTTTGCCTAACTGCCCAGCGTGGTTTAATGCGGCGGCGCCTCCTTCTAAGAGCATTTGAAAAATTTGAGCAGCGGGCATGACGTTAGGTTGCCGTAATCGAAGGCCGTGGGTAGCAACCATTAGGGAGCGAAAAATTTTAATCTCGTTCCAAAGGCTTAAACCACCGTGAGCGGCGCCATCGGTTCCTAACCCAACGGAAATTTGATTTTGCAGTAACTCGGGGGTGACGGGGATTCCTTTCCCAGCGTTACTAAACGGGCAGTGACAGAGTTTGACCCGGTACTTTTTAATAAGTTTTCTTTCTTGAGTAGACAAGAAGAGACTATGGGCACCTAAAAAGTGGTCATTCAGTAAATGGCGTTTGGCAAGCCATTCATAAGGACGTAAACCGGTTCGTTGAATAATGTTGAGTATTTCGGTGGGGTATTCGTTCATGTGCGCGGTTAAAAAAGTGTGGTGTGTTTGAGCAGCCTCAGCAGCAAGGTCAATTAACTCGTCGGAACAAGCGGTGAGGGCTCGTAGCGAATAGTAAACTTGTAAACGACCTTGGTAATGGAATTGCTGATATAGTTGGGTGGTTTGGGCGACGGCTTCGCGGGCGCTCATTTTAATTGACGCTGGTAGCTGGGGATCGTCCATGGTGGAGGCAGTCAACGCGCCACGCAAACCACTACGAGCGTAAACTTCTGCAGCACTTTCCATGTGGTAGCTGCCAGCTTCTACAAAACCAGTGGTTCCGCTAGTGATCATTTCTAGAGCAGCTAATTCTGCGCTTAGTTTCATCTCGGACGCGGTTAGTTGACTTTCGAAAGGTAGCATAACTCGGGTCCAAATTACTGGTTTAGCATCAAGTACGCGTCCCCGCAAAAGTTGCTGTCCAGTATGTAAGTGGCTGTCAATTAATCCCGGAAGGTAAAGGCGGTCGGCTCCGTCGACAATCTCACCCGTGAATTTAATAGGGTAGGAAAAAGCACCAACCTGTTGAATATGACCGTCATGAATCAAAATCGATTGCTTGGTATTAATTTGTCCAGCATGTTTTAAAATGGTGGCATTTTTGATTAGAATATCAGACATCGTTAATAAGAACCTCGCTAAAGTAATTTGGTTAAGCCTAACGTGAAGGAATCCCATAAACAGGAGCCCAGAAAAGTTCCGGTCATAACTAGAACTCCAACGATAACATATTTCCAGCCCTGGCTAACAAAACGTTGCAGTTGGTCACTAATGGCGATTCCGGCAAAGGAACCCACGATGGTAAAGGGGGCCGCAAATTCAATGGCGTTTGCACTGCTAATTAGCCACGCGTGAACGGGCGAAAAGGGCGCCGCTCCCAATAGTCCTAAAATTGAACAGTAGGCAATTAGCGGAAGCTTAAGGGGGAGGTATTTTACGCAAAGCACCGCTAAAAGCGTGATCACGGTCAATGCGAAGATGCCGTTAAGGCTTTTTTGAAATGAGATACCGTAACCAATCCAATTGGCTAATCCAGTACCAATCCCACATACAATTAATAGAAAAGTCCATTCTCGATAACGCATGCTTTAACCTCGGTTCAATTTAAGATGACGTTGAGTTTGTAAACGGAAAATTTTACAAAGTAGGTCGTAATACTTTTCAGTCAGGGGGAGGGCAAGCCACATGGTGATGTAAATTCCGGTAATTCCAGCAATTGTGTTACTAGCTGAAGCCATTGTGGTAATGACTGCGGCGTGGGCAGGGAAGGCGTTGGCTAAACTAGCGCTTGCACTTGCCATG
This sequence comes from Pediococcus acidilactici DSM 20284, assembly GCF_000146325.1. Classification (GTDB taxonomy): domain Bacteria; phylum Bacillota; class Bacilli; order Lactobacillales; family Lactobacillaceae; genus Pediococcus; species Pediococcus acidilactici. Next base: position 55,308 of record NZ_GL397067.1, read on the forward strand.
AAGATTCCGGCGCCAACTCCGGAAGCCATTCCGAGTGCTTGAGGGGTAAACCAACCGGTACTAGCAATTAAGGAAGCCATGATACCAAAGTAAATTGCTCCGATCATGCCGCCAACGATGTAAAGGGCTAAGCTGCCGTTACTTTCAGCAGATTCCGCACCGTACGCGTTATTAATCACGGCTAAGTGGTATTCACGATTTAAGGAGCTACAAGCCCCAATGGTTTCGCGGTGCAGGCCAAGTAACATCGCAATCGAAAGAGCCAAAATTGGGCCAAGGAGACTCCCAAAACCGTGTAGCAATAGGGCTGGGCCGGCATTTAAAATTAAATGAAGGTTGGCTCCTGCGGTAATACCGAGTTTAACGATAAAAGGACAGATGCCAACTAAAACAAGTTTTCCGGCAGCCGTAGTTTCGACAGGCCGGATTATTTTTAAAACCTGAGGACCGAGCATAATTCCTAAAATAATTGCGTAGAAAACGGGGAAGAAAATAATCACGCCGTTGCCAATTTTAAAGGTGACCTCGCCAATCCCATCGGCAATTAACACTAGTACCAAACTAATTAGGTAAATTTTCTTTTCATTTTTAATGCGTTGCCAAAGGGATGAATAATCATTGACGGATCGTTTCATTCAAAGCACTCCTTCCTGAATCTTAACTATGCTTTGAGTTTAACACGTTATAATTAGCAATAAAAGAACTTTTAACGTTATTTTTGTTTTTATAGTTCGGGTTTATTAAAAATAAAACAAGCCGGTTTTGAGGCTAGGAAAACGCTTGCTTTTTAAGGGGGCTCCTGTATAGTGGGAAGAGACTGGTTTTTGTCAATCAAATTGTTACCCATTTTAATGAATAGAATGTAAAATCTTTATTTGGTAAATAAAAACCCGTAATTATTAGAAAAGAATCTAATAACTACGGGAATTTGTGGTTCAAAAATTAATTACCTTTTAAATAGCGATAAGTGATGGTGTAAGATTGGGGTTCGTTAGCTGATAAAGTGATATCGCCAAAATCGGGATGGTTATGGGTGTCTGGCAGAGTTTGAGCTTCCATAGCGATCCCCATTTGAGGCCGCCCCGGTCCCCTAGTAAAGCTTAAGGTATCGTCGAGAGCGTTAGCGGTGTAAACCACTAGACCATTGCGTTTAGAATAAATTTCGAGAGCATCTTTACTATCTAAGTCTTGTAGTTTCGCGATTGGAGCGGCGTTTTCGTTAATTTTAAAGATGTCATCGAGACCCTTTTCCGGGGTGCTCTGCAAGGCGGCAATGGCGTCTTGTAGCTTTACCGGTTGACGGAAATCGTAGGCAGTACTTGCGGTGGCAAGAAACTCCCCCGTGGGGATCTTTTGCTGATCAACGGCTAAATACTGTGCACTAGCAATCGTCAACTGGTGGTTCAATACATGGTCACGATTGCTTAAGTTAAAGTATGCATGACAAGTTGGGTTGAAAAGCGTTGGTTGATCAGCAGTTCCTTGATAAGTAATGATAACTTGGTCGTCGTTAGTGAGTTTAAACGTAATGGCGACAGCAATGTTTCCTGGATAGCCGTCGTCGCTTTCTTTGATTTGATGAGTAAAGGTGACGGACAAAAAGTCTTCACCCTTTTGCAGATGGTAGTCCCAGAGGTAATCAAAGAAACCGTGGGGACCGCCGTGGTGAGTATTATTATTTTCGTTTGGTGGTAAATGAACCGCTCCTTTTGCTAACGGCATGGTTCCGTCCTTAATGCGTCCCGCGGTTCGACCGATTGCCATTCCAATGTAAAAGGGGTTATCGTAATACTTTTTAGTTTGGTCAAAACTAAGTACGAGATTTTTTCGGCCATCAGCTTGGGGGACCGAAAATTCATTTAGGATGGCTCCCATGGTGAGCACCCCAACGGAAACATTGTGGTCATTAGTTAAGCGAATTTTTTCGACCTGGTGGCCGCGAAATTGATCGAACTTAAGTATATCAATGTGCATATTTATGTACCTCCATGTTTGAAACCGTTATCATTATCCTTAATCCTAAAATTTGTCCGGATAAATGTCAATGATTTTAACGACGAATGCATAGAATTAAAAAAGAATCGGTATTAGAGATTTATCATTTAAAAATAAGTGATAACATTTTACTTATCGTATAATAAATTTGCTGTAGTAGAGGAGGAGCAATCATCGAAAAGAAGTACGAACTGGTTAAACAAGATTTAAAGGAAGAAATTTTATCGGGGAGTTATTCAATTAACGATAAATTGCCAACTGAATCAGAATTAATGGAAAAATATGACGTGAGTCGTTATACAATCCGACGCGCGGTTGGCGATTTAGAAAATGATCATTACATCTACCGGGTACAAGGCGGGGGAATGTTTGTCGACGACTGGCAAAAATACGTAAACCAAAAGGTAGAAAATAAGGTGATTGGCGTCATCACCACCCACATTGCGGAGTATATCTTTCCGTACATTATTACAGGCATTGACCGGTTGATTTCCTCACGTGGTTATTCAATCCTCATTAGCAATACGCAAAATGATCCTGCTCGAGAAAGAAAGAGCGTCCAAAAGATGATGGATAGTAATTTATCAGGTTTGATTGTGGAGCCCACCCAGAGCGCTTTAGGCAACCCTAATCGTGATTTGTACGAGAAAATTAAAGAGTCGAAGTTGCCTACCGTGTTTATTAACGCGCATTACCCTGAATTAGATTTCCCATACGCGGAAATGGCCGATACCCGGGCAGAAAAAATCATTACTAATAAATTAATTAGTATGGGACACCAAAAGATTTTAGGCGTTTTTAAAGTTGATGATCAACAAGGTGTTCACCGAATGAATGGTTTTATTAAGGCCTATAAGGAACATCAAGACTTGGTTTATCAAAGTGAAATCGTGATGTACCAAACTTCGGATAACATGCGGTCGGTCTTTACGAAAATCGAACAAATTCTGAGCCGCTCGCCAAATGAACGGCCAACTGCGATTATTTGTTACCATGACCAAATTGCCATTCAGGTGATGGCACTAGCGCGGTCCTTAGGCTTACGTATGCCGGATGACATTTCCATCTTTGGCTTTGATAACTATAAGCTATCAAAGTATATGTCCCCACAGTTAAGTTCTGTAGAACACCCGAAGGAAAAATTAGGGCGGGACGCAGCCAAGATGATTTTTGACATGATTGATGGAAAGACGGATATTCAAAATAAAATTTACGAACCTGAAATTATTTACCGAGAGTCAATTAAGGAACTATCGTAACAGTCAATTGTTTAGATAAATTTAGAGGTGTAGTACCAATCTTTGGTATTACACCTCTTTTTTAGTGTCCATAAGATAAATTTATGCTAATAAATTTTAAAAATTCATGTTGACTTGTCCGTATAAATATTCTAAGATGAAAGCAAGTTAATGAATACGTTTTCAAAGAAATGGAAACGGTTTAAGGAGGAATAGCATGGGCAAGGAAAAGAAAATTCCAAGTGGATTTATTTACTTCTTCGGTTCATTTGGAGGAATTTTGTTTGGTTATGACATTGGGGTAATGACTGGGGCACTCCCGTTCTTACAACACGATTGGAACTTATATGGTGACGCCGGTGTAATCGGTTGGATTACTAGTGCAGTAATGTTTGGAGCTATTTTTGGAGGCGCTTTAGCTGGTAACTTATCAGATCGGCTAGGTCGGCGGAAAATGATTTTGATTTCATCATTAATTTTCGTAATTGGTTCGCTATTATCCGCATTATCGCCGCACGATGGTCAAATTTATCTGATAATTGTTCGGATCTTCTTAGGACTAGCGGTAGGGGCAGCCTCAGCGCTGGTACCAGCGTACATGTCCGAAATGGCTCCTGCTCGTTTGCGGGGTCGTCTATCCGGAATCAACCAAACCATGATTGTTTCTGGGATGCTGTTATCTTACATTGTTGATTTCTTACTTAAAGATCTGCCTGAAACAATGGCATGGCGTTTGATGCTTGGTCTGGCTGCGGTTCCCGCAATCATCCTTTACTTTGGAGTTTTACGTTTGCCAGAATCACCTCGTTTCTTAGTTAAGAGCAACGATGTTGAAGCTGCACGGCGGACGCTAACTTACATCCGTAACGAAGCGGAAGTAGAGCCTGAATTGAAAACGATTCAAGAAACTGCTGCAGAAGAAGCAAGTGCCAATGAAAAATCTTCCTTTGCACAATTGCTAAATGGTAAATATCGTTACCTAGTAATTGCCGGGGTTGGAGTGGCTGCTTTCCAACAATTCCAAGGTGCTAACGCGATTTTCTATTACATACCATTGATCGTTGAAAAAGCTACCGGAAATGCTGCTAGTTCAGCATTAATGTGGCCGATTATTCAAGGGATTATCTTGGTACTGGGCTCGTTAGTATTCTTATGGATTGCCGATAAATTTAAACGGCGGACACTTTTGACAATGGGTGGCACCATTATGGGACTATCCTTTATCCTCCCAGCAATCTTAAACATGTTTATTAAAGATATGAATCCGATGATGATCGTAGTCTTCTTATGTATTTACGTAGCGTTTTACTCCTTTACCTGGGCACCACTTACTTGGGTAATTGTGGGGGAAATCTTCCCGTTAGCCATTCGCGGTAAAGCATCTGGGGTTGCATCATCATTCAACTGGATCGGTTCATTCTTAGTTGGTTTATTATTCCCAATTATGACGGCAAACATGCCGCAAGAAGCAGTGTTTGCAATCTTCGGAATCATTTGTTTATTAGGTGTATTGTTTATCAGAACTCGGGTACCCGAAACGAAGGGTCACAGTCTAGAAGAAATTGAAGAACAGGGACTTAGAAAATAAGAATTTGGAGATTTTGAAAATGAATATTGTAGAAATATCAAACCAAATTGAACAAGGAAACGTCGCCCTTGGAATTGAGTTAGGTTCTACCCGGATTAAAACGGTTTTGATCACTAACGACTATAAGACGATTGCTTCTGGTAGTTTTGTTTGGGAAAACCAATACAAAGACAACATTTGGACGTATTCGCTTGAAGACGTTTGGAAGGGGATCCAAACCAGTTATTCAAAAATGGCGGCCGAAGTTAAAAGTAAGTATCACAAACCGTTGACCAAAATTAAGTCGATTGGAATTAGTGCAATGATGCACGGCTACTTGGCTTTTGACCAAAGCGGCGACTTATTAGTACCGTTTCGGACGTGGCGGAATAATATTACCGAAGAATCGGCAGCCAAACTAACGGAAGCCTTTAATTTCAACATCCCTCAGCGTTGGACAATTGCTCACCTTTATCAAGCTATCTTAAATGGTGAAGACCACGTTGAAAACTTGGATTTTGTTACGACCTTGGCCGGTTACGTACACTGGAAATTATCGGGTGAAAAGGTATTAGGAGTTGGGGACGCTTCTGGAGTATTTCCAATTGATGAACAAACGGGAAATTATTCAGAAAATATGTTAGCAACTTTTGCTAACTTGCCTGAAGTTAAACCATTTAACTGGGACATCAAGCGCGTCTTGCCAAGCGTTAAAAAGGCTGGCGAAAACGCGGGACAATTATCCGCGCAGGGCGCTAAGCTACTAGATATTACTGGAAATTTGCAAGCGGGTAGTTTGATGGCACCGCCAGAAGGAGATGCTGGAACCGGAATGGTCGGGACTAATAGTGTTCGCAAACGGACCGGAAATATTTCGGTTGGTACTTCGGCCTTCTCAATGGTTGTATTAGAAAAGCCATTGAAATCAGTTCACCGGGATATTGACGTAGTGATGACGCCAGACGGGGCGGCAGTAGCTATGGTTCACGTTAACAACTGTTCCTCAGATATTAACGCTTGGGCCCAAATTTTTAACGAATTTGCGACTCGACTAGGGATTAATTTGACGCCGGATAAGTTGTACGAAGCACTGTTCTTAGAGGCGGCTAAGGCGGATCACGACCTTGGCGGATTGGTCAACTACAGTTACCAGTCTGGTGAAAATATCACCAATATCAAGGCGGGCCGGCCATTGTTTGTCCGGAAGCCAGACAGCCACTTTAACTTGCCAAACTTCATGCAAACCCAGCTTTATTCTGCATTTGCGCCACTAAAAATCGGCATGGATATTTTGAGCAAGGAAGAAAATATTAAAACCGACGTAATGATCGCGCAAGGCGGATTGTTCCGGACTGCCGTAATTGCACAGCAAGTTCTGTCAGACGCCCTCAACACCCCAATTACCGTGATGAGTAATGCTGGTGAAGGCGGGCCTTGGGGAATGGCAATTTTGGCGATGTACGCTGCCGATAATCAAGGACAAAGCTTAAGTGATTATTTAGACTACAACGTCTTTAATAATCCAGAGAGCATGACGCTTAGCCCTGAACCAGAGGGAGTGGCTGCTTACAATGAATTTACTAAGCACTACGAAGCTGGTTTGCCAGTTGAAGCACGCGCCGGTGAAGTAATTTAGGAAGGGGAGATTTGATGCTAGAAAAACTTAAACAAGAAGTTTACGAAGCTAATATGCAGCTGCCCAAGCTGGATTTAGTTACGTTTACCTGGGGGAACGTCTCCGGGATCGACCGCGAAAAGGGATTATTTGTTATTAAGCCTTCGGGAGTTTCGTACGAAGAAATGAAACCCGAAGATATGGTGGTAGTTAATTTAAAGGGTGAAGTTGTTGAAGGGGATATGAATCCTTCTAGCGATACACCGACCCACACCGTTTTATATAACGAATTTCCAGACATTGGAGGAATCGTGCATACCCATTCTCCATGGGCGGTATCGTTTGCAGCGGCCGAAATTGACGTGCCAGCTTTGAGTACGACCCATGCCGACACATTCTACGGTGACGTACCGGTAACTCCGGCCTTAACTAAACAAGAGATTGAAGAGGCATACGAAGAAAATACTGGCAAGGTAATCGTTCGAGAATTTAAGGAACGGAATTTGGACCACAATGCGGTTCCTGCTGTATTGGTTAGCCAACACGGACCATTTACTTGGGGCGCCACACCGGACAAAGCGGTTTACAACGCTAAAGTATTGGAAGTTGCTGCTGAAATCGACTATCACGCTTTACAAATGACTCGGCGGAATATCGAAGTTCCTCAATACTTATTAGATAAGCACTACTACCGTAAACACGGGAAGAATGCTTACTATGGGCAAAATAATGCCAAATCTAAAGAACACGCACAAAGAAAATAAAAATATTTTTAATTAGAAAAGGAGCGCTTTAACATGAAAAAAATGCAAGATTATGAATTTTGGTTTATTACAGGTAGTCAATTCCTATATGGTGAAGAAACCCTTCGTTCAGTAGAAAAGGACGCTCGCGAAATCGTTGATAAGTTAAACGAATCCAAGAACTTACCTTATCCAGTTAAATTCAAGTTGGTAGCAACTACTGCTGAAAACATCACTCAAGTAATGAAGGATGCTAACTATAACGACAAAGTTGCCGGGGTAATTACCTGGATGCATACCTTCTCACCAGCTAAAAACTGGATCCGCGGTACTAAGTTATTGCAAAAACCATTGCTTCACTTAGCAACTCAATTCTTGAACCACATTCCATATGACACCATTGATTTTGACTACATGAACTTAAATCAATCTGCTCATGGTGACCGTGAATATGCATTTATTAATGCACGCTTGCGTAAGAACAACAAGATCATCACTGGTTACTGGGGCGATGAAGACATTCAAAAACAAGTCGCTAAATGGATGGACGCAGCCGTGGGTTACAACGAATCATTTGGTATCAAGGTAGTAACCTTTGCTGACAAGATGCGTAACGTAGCGGTTACTGACGGTGACAAGATTGAAGCACAAATTAAATTTGGCTGGACCGTCGATTACTGGGGAGTTGCGGACTTAGTTGAAGAAGTTAACGCCGTTGCTGAAGATGACATCAACAATAAGTACGAAGAAATGAAGAAGGAATACAACTTCGTTGAAGGAGAAAATTCTTCAGAAAAATTCGAACACAATACTAAGTACCAAATTCGTGAATACTTTGCATTGAAGAAATTCATGGACGATCGCGGATACACCGCCTTCACAACTAACTTTGAAGACTTAGCTGGTTTGGAACAACTTCCAGGATTGGCTGTTCAAATGTTGATGGCTGAAGGTTATGGCTTCGCTGGTGAAGGGGACTGGAAGACCGCTGCTTTGGATCGCTTAATGAAGATCATTGCGCATAACCAACACACTGCCTTCATGGAAGATTACACCCTTGACCTTCGTAAGGGTCACGAAGCAATCCTTGGCTCACACATGCTAGAAGTTGACCCAACGTTAGCTAGTGACACTCCACGGGTCGAAGTTCACCCACTTGACATTGGTGGCAAGGATGACCCTGCACGCTTTGTCTTCACCGGTATGGAAGGCGACGCGGTTGACGTTACGATGGCTGACTACGGTGATGAATTCAAGCTCATGTCTTACGATGTTCAAGGCAACAAGCCTGAAAAAGAAACGCCACATCTCCCAGTTGCTAAACAACTGTGGACTCCAAAACAAGGTTGGAAGAAGGGTGCTGAAGGCTGGCTCACACTTGGTGGTGGTCATCATACCGTACTTTCCTTCAACGTGGATGCTGAACAATTACAAGATCTCAGCAACATGTTTGGATTGACATACGTTAACATTAAATAATTATTTACTTTGGTAAATTTTTCTAAAAGAACTGATCGATTTAATTGATCAGTTCTTTTATTATGATTCGATAAAGGGTCAAAAAACAAAGAACATAAAAATTATCAGAGAAGAAGGTTAACATTACGTGATTAGTAGTTCAATTAAGGACGTAATTTTGTGAATGTGAATCCATTATTTTTATTTTTCTAATCATTTGAGTGCCGAGATTGAACAAAAATTTGAATTAGATTAGATTATCTATATCGTTAATTCAGTATTTAATAACGATTTGTAGAATTTTTAATAATATTTATATAACCAAATCTAAATAAACTAATTTGATTTTAATTATGCAACCGCTTTACTTCTTTGAGTAAAGTGTGCAATAATATACGTGTAGTTAAATAAATCACAAGGAAGTGTCTTTATGCAAATTGCTGTTATTAAAGAACAAAAAGAAGGGGAAGGTCGTGTAGCGGCCACGCCGGAAAATGTTCAAAAGATGGTTGATGCCGGTAATGAAGTCTTAGTTGAAAAGGATGCCGGAATCGGTGCAGGCTTTTCTAACGAAGAATTTGAAAAAGCTGGTGGGAAGATCGTTTCTCATGAAGATGCATGGAAAGCAGAATTGTGCATTAAGGTTAAAGAACCTGATGCTGAAGAATACCAATACTTTGATAAAGGTAAAATCATTTGGGGATTCCAACACCTTGCATCTTCCAAACCAACTGTTGAAGCAATGATGAAGGCCGGAGTTACTGCAATCGGTGGTGAAACCATCGTTAAGGATGGTAAATTAGAGTTGTTAGCACCAATGAGCCAAATTGCGGGGCGTCGTTCAGTAATCATGGGAGCGTATTACCTTGAAGCACAACATCAAGGGGAAGGTATTTTAGTTTCTGGAATTCCAGGAGTTATCCCTGCTGGACATGTAGTGATTTTCGGTGGGGGTAACGCCGCGACAGGCGCTGCAGACACTGCTTTAGGTTTAGGATGCTCAGTAGTAATTATTGAGTTAAACGACGACCGGATTGCTCAATTGGAAGAACAATATAAGGGTAAAGACGTTCGCGTAGTTAAATCAAACGAAGAAAATCTTGCAAAAGAAATTAAAGATGCTGATATTTTTGTATCCACAATTTTAATCCCAGGCTCAAAGCCACCGAAGTTGGTTAAAGAATACATGGTAAAAAGCATGAAGAAGGGCTCTGTAATCGCTGATATTGCGATCGATCAAGGTGGAACAGTAGAAACCATTGATCACCCAACCACCATTGATGACCCAGTCTTCATTAAGGATGGTGTGATCCACTACGCTGTACCAAACCAACCTGGTGCCGTTCCACGGACTGCTACAATGGCGTTAGCAGCTGGTAACCTTGATTATATTTTGGAAATTGCCGATAAGGGTATTGAAGGAGCAATCAAGGAAGATAAAGCTTTAGCATCTGGGGTCAACCTCTACGAAGGTAAGGTAACTAACAAGGGTCTTGCAGATTCGTTAGACCTTCCGTACACTGAGCTAGATGTATAAATAGGCGTTCGAACTTTTAAATTTGCGTTTAAATTATGAGGTGAAAATCATGAAAAATAACGAACCAAGAAATGAAGTAGTTGCTCAAACCTACGATTTATTAAACTTAGATCAAATTGAAGAAGCGCGTAAAGTAATTGGTAAGTACGCACGTCGGACGCCATTAGTTCAGTCAATGTTTTTAAGTAACAATGTTGCTCATGCAGATGTATATTTAAAACTTGAAAATATGCAACTTACTGGTTCATTCAAATTCAGAGGAGCTAATAATAAGATTAACCACTTGTCTGATGAAGAAAAAAAGCATGGAGTAATTACAGCTTCAGCTGGGAACCATGCGCAAGGGGTTGCTTTAACTGGTAAACTTTCTGGAATTGACACCACGGTTGTAATGCCGGACGAAGCTCCTCAAATGAAGCGTGATGCTACGCGGGGTTACGGTGCTGAAGTTGATATTCACGGAGCAACTTTCGATGATGCTCACGACTGGATGCATGAAAGAGCTGAAAAAGAAGGAAAGACGATTGTTGATCCATTTAACGATTCCCTCGTTTGTGCTGGACAAGGAACCATCGGACTAGAAATCCTCGAAGACTTGGTTGATGTAGAAACCATCATTGTACCAGTTGGTGGTGGGGGGTTGATTTCCGGAATTGCCACAGCAGTTAAGTCAATCAACCCTTCCATTCACGTAGTTGGGGTTCAATCCGAAAACGTTCACGGAATGAAGGCTTCAGTAGATGCTGGTAAGATTGTAAAGCATCACGATGACTTTACGCTTGCTGACGGCACTGATGTAGCTGTTCCTGGGGACATCACTTACGGAATTGTTTCTAAGTTAGTTGACGAAATTGTTCTAGTTAGTGAAGAAGAAATTTCTAAAGCAATGAAGGACTTGATGCAACGCACCAAGATTGTTGCAGAAGGTGCTGGCGCATTACCAACTGCTGCACTTGAGGCAGGCAAGATTGATAAGAAATGGATCGAAGGTAAGAAAGTCGTTGCCCTAGTATCCGGTGGTAACGTTGACCTTCAACGGGTTTCACAAATTATTGATCACTTCTTCTCCCCAGTTGATACACACAAAGTTGGGATTGGATAGAATGATTAGGCAAGCAATTGCAGATTGAAAATCTAAGGGATGCTGCATGAATTGCAGCGTCCCTTTTTTAAAATAATTAAAATTGGAACAATGAGGAGTGATTATCAATGAATGATAATAGTACATCTCTAAAAAAGACAATTGGTTTTTTCCCGGCGTTAGCAACGGTTATGGGAACGGTTATTGGTACCGGCGTATTCTTTAAGGCAGCCGCGGTAACCGAATATACTGGGACGGTTTCAATGGCCCTTTTCGCGTGGCTGTTGGGTGGACTAATTAGTATTTGCGCTGGGTTGACTGGTGCTGAGCTAGCCGCGATGTTCCCTGAAACTGGGGGCCTAACTCGTTATATTGAGCATACTTATGGTCACTTTTGGGGATTTTTAGCAGGGTGGGCGCAAGCAATTATTTATTTCCCTGCTAATGTAGCGGCCATTGCGATTGCGTTTGGAACCCAATTCACTAACTTATTTAATCTTTCGCAAACATGGATAGTTCCTGTAGCAATCATTACTGCACTTTCATTATTGTTAGTTAACTGCATTAGTGCAAAATTTGGTGGTTGGGTAACATCGGTAGCTTTAGTGGTTAAGCTGATCCCGTTAGCCGTAATTGTTTTGTTAGGATTTTTCCACAGTAGTTCGGTTAACTTCTCACTATTCCCAGTTGTGGCGGGCCCACATCGCGCATTTTGGACAGCTTTAGGGAATGGATTATTAGCGACCATGTTTGCTTATGACGGATGGATTCACGTTGGTAACATTGCCGGTGAAATGAAAAATCCGCGTAAGGATCTACCTAAAGCGATTGCACTTGGAATCGGACTGATTATGGTGGTTTACCTGTTAGTTAATGCCGTATTCCTCTACATTGCTCCAGTTAATCACGTTGCTGGAAATTTGAACATTGCTTCTGACGTTGCAAAGGTTATTTTTGGCGGTATCGGAGGTAAATTTGTTACAATCGGTATCTTGATTTCAGTGTATGGCGGACTCAATGGATACACCATGACAGGGATGAGGATTCCTTACGTAATGGGTAAAGAACACAAACTACCATTCGGAGATGTTTTTGCTAAATTAAATGAAGCGGGAGTGCCTTGGGCAGCTGGAGTTATCCAATACTTGATTGCTTGCTTAATGATGCTTTCTGGTCAATTTGATGCAATTACCAATATGCTAATTTTCGTAATTTGGTTCTTCTACTGCATGGCTTTTGTGGCGGTATTTGTTTTGAGAAAACGGACACCAAATGCAAATCGACCGTATAAGGTCCCACTTTATCCAGTAATTCCGGCAATTGCTCTTGTAGGAGGAGTTTTCATTTTGGTTAACACGCTCTTCACACAATTTACTACGACAGCGATTGGGATTGTAGCTACCGCAGTAGGGGTTATTTTCTACTATTATTTAAAAAATAAGTATCCAGAAAATTTTAAGAGTGAAAAATAATTTTGTGTTTGAAATGGCAGAAAACTATCCCAGTCAGGGAGGCTTTCTGCCTTTTTTAGTAGACAATGGTTAGGCAGTAGCGCTACTTGATAAGAATAGGTGGAAGCGCTATTATTAAACATATGATAATTGATTCACAAAAGTTAGGTATTAGTGATTGTTAAAGAAAGGGATTGAATTGGATGGCACAAAATGTTTCTAAGAAAGATTATGGTGGTAATGGTAGGAGCAAGTACGTTCCTTACGTTACTAAAAAGGGGCATGGTGGAAGTATTGCTATTTTGATTATGGGAATTATTTTAGCCGTAATCTTTGGAGCGTCAACAGCATACTCGGGGATGAAAGCTGGACTAACGGTAGCAGCTGGAATTCCTGGATCAATCATTGGATCGGGGTTGGTAAGTCTTTTTGCTAAGAAAAAGGGCATCCTAGGTAAAAATATTTTGCAAGGAATGTCTAGTGGTGGAGAAGCAATTGCAAGTGGGATGATTTACGTCCTTCCAGCAATTGTCTTGATTGGCGGACACGTTAATTTTTTCACTGGGGTAATGGTTGGTGCTTTGGCAGTAATGTTTGCCATTGGGAGCGCATCATTAGTTCAAAATTATCTGATTGTTGAGGAACATGGGCGCCTCGCTTACCCAGAATCCATGGCGATTACCGAAGCGTTAGTCGCTTCGGAAAGCGGTGGAGATTCATTAAAATTCCTAGGGGTAGGTTTTGGAATCGGGGGCTTAATTACTTTATTTACTTCTCAAGTTTTTGGTTGGGTAAATAGCATGATCACTTTCACCGGGAACTCGTTTTATCGATGGAAGATGTCGACAGAAGTTAATCCTATGCTAGCTGGAATTGGTTTCGTGGTTGGCCTAGAAGTGGCAATGACCATGTTTGCGGGGTCAATCTTATCAAATTTTGCAGTAGTGCCTTTAGTTAGTTACTTTGCACAAATGGCTGGAAGCGGAGCACATGTCTGGAATAATGCCGCGCTGAGCATCTCCCAAATGAGTGTTGATGATGTTGCAGGCTCGTATGTTAAGTATATTGGTGCAGGAATGATGCTTTGTGGTGGAATTATCGGTGCAGTTAAGTTAATCCCGGTAATTTGGACTTCGATTAAAAAAGTACTTAATGCGCGAAATAGCACTACTGAAGATAAAAATGCGTTCGGGTTAATTGCCTTGTTAGCTTCAGTAATTGCCATTTTTATCGCTGGTTTTATTATTTCAGGGTCGGTTGTCGTTGCCTTGCTTGGCGGGATTTTAACGTTAGTTTTATCGTTGCTGTTTGTAATTGTTTCTGCACGACTAGCCGGGACGATTGGCTGTTCTAACGAACCAGTGTCAGGGATGACTATTGCATCGCTAGTAATCATGACTTTGGCCTTCGTATTGATGGGATGGACTACCAAAAATTACACAGAAATTTTGCTGTTGTTTGGGGTATTCATTGTAACTACGGTTTCAGTCGGTGGTGGATATATGCAAACCCAAAAAGTTAACTACATGATTGGCGGCTCAAACAAGGAAATGATGAAGTACTACATGATTGCTGGCTTTGTGGGGGTGCTCACCGTAATTGGAACTACGGTACTTTTGGAACCGCAATTGCGGATTACGGGTTCTAACCCGCCATTTGGATTGCCGCAAGCTAACTTAATTGCAACTTTAACGTCTGGCATCATGTCTGGAGATTTACCATGGATTATGATCATTGTCGGGATTGTGATGGCCTTAGTTTTCTGGATGCTAGACCTACCAATTATGACGGTTGCGTTAGGTTTTTACTTACCAATTTCAACTACTTCAATTATTTTAGTAGGGGCATTATTAAAACTTTTGATCAATAAGACTACTAAAGACAAAGAGTTACGTGACAAACGGGTACAAAGCGGCGTCAGTCTTTCTTCTGGACTAATTGCCGGTGGTTCAATCATCGGCCTTGTTGGAATTATTTTCCACGTTACCGGATTGTTGGGTAATAGTGCACCAAGTGGCTTTTTAGCAAGCAACGCAATGGGATTAATACTACTAGCAGCTATGGCAGGAGCAATTATAATTCCGTTGTATATGATTAAAAAATCTGAAAACCAAGGGAAGGCTGAAGAACGTGAGTAAGTCACCTAAATTGACGGATGCTGATCTAAAAGAATTAGTTTTTAAGAAGAATCCGCGGGTTAATTATAAAGTTGAAGGCGAACAAGTGACCATTATTCGTGCTCAAAACCATTGGATTCAACAATTTTTACGAAAATTACATTTTAAAATTCCAGAGTTTACTTACCTAGATTTAGATGAATACGGCAGTTTTGTATTTCAACAAATTGATGGGCAACGCAGCGCGTATGAGATTGGTCAGAATTTAGGCGAACGCTTCGAGGAAGCTAATGACTATTTGTATAGTCGATTATTATTGTATTTGAAGCAACTAGAGGTTAACGAACAGATTATCGAACGAGTTTAAAGAAATTTAAGAGGAGGATTTATCATGACGGATAGAATTGAAATGTCAGCATGTACTTCAGTAATGGTTGGAAAGCAGGCTTCGCTTGATGGCGCAACCTACATTTCCAGAAACGAAGATCGTCTAGTGGCTATTCATCCAAAACGCTTCTTGGTTCAACCAGCCGTCTCCGGCCGACAAGAAATTTATAAATCACCATATAACGGATTAACTGTACCGTTGCCTGAAAGTGGCTATCGGTATACTTCAACACCTAACGCAGACGAAAGTGAAGGGCCTAATGAAGAAGACGGTTTTAACGAAAAAAACGTTGGTGAAAGCGCTACGGAAAGTGTTTACGCTAACAAACGAGTTTTAGCTTACGATCCCTTCGTCAAAAATGGGTTAGCAGAAGATTCCATGACTACGTTAGTACTTCCGTTTATTGATTCTGCTCGAGATGGAGTTCGTTATCTAGGCGAATTGGTGAAAAAATATGGTTCAGCAGAGGGTAACGGAGTTCAATTTAATGATGCTGACGAAGTGTGGTACATGGAAATTGTTACGGGTCATCAATGGGTTGCCGTTCGGATTCCGGACGATTGCTATGCCGTGGCTGCTAACCAAATCGCGATTGAAGATATTGACTTTAATGATCCCGACAATTACATGTGGGCGGATGGCATTCAAGAATTTGTCGAAAAGCATGGTTTGAATCCTGACGAAGATCGCTGGAATTTCCGGCACATCTTTGGAACGGATACGGAAAAGGATCATCATTACAATACTCCTCGGGTTTGGTATGCTCAACGTTACTTAAACCCGGAGATTGAACAAGATCCTGAATCACCAGATCTACCGTTTATTCGGAAAGCTAGTCGAAAGATTTCGGTTGAAGATATTCAATATATTCTGAAGTCGCACTATAACGAAACTAAGTACGACCCATTAGGAAGTGGTAGCGAACACGATCGGAAGACGTACCGGGCAATTTCCTTATCTCGAACAGCCAATTCACATATTTTGCAAATGCGGAATAGTCATGAAAATGAAGCGGCTGGAGTTCAGTGGATTGGCTTTGGCGTACCAAGTTTTTGCCCACACGTACCATTCTTTACCAACGCTAATGATACTGACGTTTCCTACCGGGAATTACCGGAAGAGATGTCATTAGATAGTGCATACTGGTTGTATGAAACTTTAGCAATGGTAGTGGAATCTCACTACGCTGAATTTATTCAGGACGATTTGGATTACCAAAAAGAGTTGTCACAATGGGCACGGACCAAGATTGAAGAAGTTGACCAAGTGGCTAAGAAGATGTCGGGAAAAGAATTGACAAAATATCTTACTGAACAAAACCACCTTATTGCGCAACATTATAATAAAGAAACCAAGAAACTTTTAGCTAAGTTAACCAAGCAGGGTGCGGAATTATCGAAGCTAACCTTTAAGATGGATCCAAATTTGTGATTCAAAAGATAGGCTTGGTGTTATGTAGTCGTCTAAAAGTGTTAAGGGGCGGTTGAATAAAACTTTCAACTAATTTTTCTTAATAATTAAAGTGGCCGTTAGGATTTTGGGTAATCCTGACGGCCACTTTTTGTTAATCAATATAAATCATCGCGATTCTTAATCAATTCATTTTTATAGTTAATGGGGGTAGTGTTTACATATTTTTTAAACAATCGGTTTAGGGAAGAAGGATTTTTATAACCAATTCGCAAGGAAATTTGGTCAAGCGATAGGTTAGTTTGAAATAAAAGTTCTTGGGCTGCATATAGACGGCGTTGTTCAATTAATTCTTTAAATGTTTGCCCAGTCGCTGCTTTGATCTTATTACTGAGATAATTCATGTTGTATCCAAAATGCTTACTTGTATATTGCAAATTAGTGGTTGAATAATACTGTTCGATGTACTTTAAAATTGCCAATAATTCAGCATTATTGTCTGCCGCAAAATTTAGATGGTGATGGCTAACTAATGGTGGTAATTGCGTAATCAAGGTTGAAAAGAGCAATTTTAGCACTTGGTTATTATTTTTATGGGCGGATTCAAAGGCTACGAACAATAAGTCCATAATCAGACTACGCGACAATGATTGTGCAGGTAAATCGAAAATCATGAAATTATGGTTGGTAGTTTTTAAGTTACAATTTTGCAGAAAGTCCGTTACAGCGTTGGATTGTCCAGAAAGTAAGTCCAATATTTTAGTGATAGTTAGAGAGTTTTTTAACAAAATGTTAATGATGACGTCATTTTCCCCAGTATAGCCAATTTTTTGAACAGTATTCTTATCCATTAAAAGTAGTTGACCTTCTGTAAACTCAAATTGCTCGTTATTTAGCGATTGAATACAACTACCTGAATACATGTAGTTAAGTTCGATGAAATCATGAGTATGCGCGGGAACGTAAGAAAAACGATTTCCTTTAACAATGGTTAAATCGCCATGTTTAAAAAAATTGTATTTTGGCATTTTAGGGATGGGGCTTTCCTTAAAATTGAGCTTCATATAATTGTAATTAGCGTGATTTTTTCGCTGAGTGTTCTCTACATAATTTAGACTACGTATTTTTTTATCCAAGGTAATAAAATCCATCATTAGTTGCTCCTTTTTAATGATCCCACCTGTAGTTTTGCAAGGATTCGGGTGAACTGGAGATATTGTAGCACTTATTTTAAGCGCTTACAATGAGGATAGTTAAGGAGGAGAGATTTATGCAAAATCAAAGTGATAATTTAGTGAAAAAATACCGTCCTCTAGCTATTGCAGCTGGAATCGGATCAATTTTAGGTTCGGGGATCATTGTTGGATTATCAGCAACAATTACGGTGTGGCAACAGGGGTTAGCATTATCTAACACCCAAGTTGGGGTGATTTCAGGAGCATTAACTTTTGCAATTGCAATGGGCTCGTTAGTTGCCGGATGGTTAACCAAAAATTGGGGATTAACCCGTTCATTTAACTGGTTAAATTTAGGCTATGCGGTAGGTGCACTAATTTGTGTGTTAGCTAACAGCTATGGCTTTTTATTAACAGGAGTGATTATTGCAGGATTAGCTTCTGGAGCTGATTTACCAGTTAGCTTAACGATTATTTCACATGATGTTCCTGATGACAAAGCAACGGCTCGGTTAGTGTCCTTTACCCAAGTTTTTTGGCAAATTGGGGTGTTTTTCTCTTATGGTTGTGCCTTTGTAGTTTCTAAAATGACTGGGGCAACTGGGGCACGAATTGTTTTTACGATTTTAGCAGTATGCGCTGCCATCACTTTTATTTGGCGCACTTTTTCTGGTCGCTTTAAAGAATTTCATCGTGAAGCCAATCAACGGATTGACCAAATGCAGTCCCCAAGAACTTCTGAATCTGGCTCGTTATTTAAAATTTTGCGCCAAAATCACCAATATGGGTTATTCTTTATTTGGATTATGATTTTTTATTGTTGCTGGAATTTGTTAGCGAATACATTTGGACAATTTCAAACTTTTACTTTGGTACAAGCACACGCGAGCCAAAGTTTTGCTACAGGAGCAGGATTAGTATTAAATGTAGTGGCTTTAATTGCATCAATTTCATTTGCCTCAGTAGCAGGTAGCCGGTACCGTAACAAATTTTTTGTGGTAGGTTCAGTTATCGAGCTACTAGCCATGCTAGGCTTAGCATTAAGCAGCCATGCATTGTGGCCAATTGTTATTGCCATTGGTTTTTATAACCTAGGTAATAACATTGCTGGCGAAGCTATGTATAAGGTTTGGACCCAAGAGTCATTCCCAATTGATAGCCGGGCTTCAGTTCAAGGATTTATTAGTGGCTTTTCCCGTTTCTTATGTGGGATTTTTGCATTTATTACCCCTACTTTAGTTTTACCAAGCCACATCCGAATGACTATGTTTGGGTTCGCTGGAATTGTTGCCGTATGTCTAATTGCGGGATTGGTAATGATTCGATTACAAAAAAGTACCAGATTAACGTTGAGGAGTGAGTGGCGATGGCATTTACATTTCAAATTAATGATGATGTAGAATTTAATCATGACAAACAGTTACTAAAAAAAGCAGATGACAACATTCCGGAATTGGCAAAACGAGTAGTAACTCCGGTGCAGGTAGTTGAAACGGTGATCGATAAAAATTTACTAGATAATGTTGGAACAAAAAAAGTAGCTGATGCTACACAACTTAGTCAAATGAAATTTGGCCGGGATGACCGGTTGATTTTAGATTTTGGCAATCATTACGTTGGGCACTTTACAATTCGAATTAAATCAGTCGGATCACCAATGGATGCGCCCTTAACGCTTAAATTGAAATTTGCCGAGCTGCCTACTGAGTTAAACCAAGATAGTCAAGATTATCAAGGTTGGTTAAGCCGTTCATGGATGCAAGAAGAAACTGTTCATTTGGACGAATTGCCTGCCAACTTGTACTTACCAAGGCGTTACAGTTTTCGTTATGTTGAAATTAAAGTGGTGGATACTTCTCCTAAGTGGCAAGTTAGTTTCTTTGAACCAGCCTTAATTGCAGAAAGTGCGGCACAAGGAGCGCCAACCCCATTTCATACTGATGATAAACTTTTACAAAAAATTGATCAGGTGGGGCTGAAGACGCTTGCGGACTGTATGCAAGACGTTTTTGAAGACGGACCTAAACGAGATCGACGGCTTTGGATCGGGGACTTACGCTTACAAGCTTTAGCGGATTATCAAACCTATGACAACCAAACCTTAATTAAGAGATGTTTATATTTATTTGGTGCATTGGCAGCCAAAGATGGGCGAATTCCTGCCAACGTATTTGTTAAGCCAACTTATACGCCAGATGACACATTCTTGCTCGACTACAGTTTGTTTTTTGTTAGTATCTTAGATGATTATTTTCAACACACGGATGATTACACAGTACTTGAAGACTTATATCCAGTGGCGAAAAAGCAAATTGATTACGTTATGAAAAATATGGTTCAGAGTAATGGCAAAATTGTCTTTGATGAGGATTATCCAGTTTTTGTGGATTGGTCTAATGAATTTAATAAGGATACGGCTGGAGTTGCCATTATAATATACGCTTTGAAACAGTTTATCCATTTATCACGGCTTCAAAGATTGGACACGATTGATTACTACCAAAAAGAATTGGCCCAAATTACAAATTATGCCAAGCAAAACCTCTATAACGAAGAAAGAGGATTATTTATTTCTGGTCCTGATCATGAAATTAACATTGCTAGTCAAGTTTGGATGGTTTTAGCTCAAGTAATGACTCCGGAAGAAAATCACCAATTAATGAGCAACGCAGTTAAAAAACTATTCCCAATTAAAGGGATTGCAACTCCGTATATGTATCATCACGTAACCCAAGCACTTTTTGAAGCAGGATTGACGGATGCGGGAATTCAACTATTGAAAGATTACTGGGGGAAGATGATTGAATTAGGTGCCGACACGTTTTGGGAAGCATTTGATCCCAATGATCCAAGTTACTCCCCATATGGTAGTGCAATGGTTAATAGCTATTGCCATGCTTGGAGTTGTACACCAGTGTACTTAATGAGAAAGTATTTAAGTTAGATGACTAAAATGAGAATACAAAAAGCGTTTAGAACCCTTAACAATGATGTGTTGCTCCCCCAAAAAAGTTTAACTTAAAAAGGCGAAGTTTAGAATTCGAATTGAATTCAGCTTCGTCTTTTCGTTTAATTAATATATTATTTTGCGTCATATGCAGCTTGGAATAACGCGACGATTTGTTCTTTAGTAGCTTTCCGTGGGTTGGAGAAAGCATTGCCGTCTTTCAACGCATTTTCGGCCATCAGTTCGAAATCTTTAGGATCGGCGCCAAGATCCTTGATGCTCCGCGGGATGCCTACGTCGTCGTTAAGTTGTTGCATGGCATCAATTGCTTTATCAGCAGCTTCCCGAACGGAAAGCCCGTCGATATTTTCACCCATCGCAACCGCTAAATCGGCAAACCGTTCTGGGCAAGCAATGATGTTAAAGCGTTCCACGATTGGAAGCAATACAGCACAGCAGACCCCATGAGGAGCGTCGTATTGTCCGCCGAGCTGGTGTGCCATGGCGTGCACGTAACCAAGGTCAGCGTTATTAAAAGCCATTCCACCGAGCATTTCAGCTTCAACCATCTTTGTCCGCGCTTCGAGATTTTCTCCATTAGCAACTGCTTCACGTAAACTTTCTTCAACTAAGCGAATTGCTTGGAGGCATTGACCATCCGTAATATCATTATGGTTAGTCGAAACGTAGGGTTCGATCGCCTGTACAAAGGTGTCCAACCCGGTAGCGGCGGTCAATTTTGGTGGTACGCCAAGCATTAATTTTGGATCGTTAAACGAAACTAAAGGAACGTTGCGCCAGGAAACTACGACAAATTTTAAATGGGTTTCTTCGTTGGTGATTACACAATGCCGAGTTAATTCAGAAGCCGTTCCCGCGGTAGTATTTACGGCAATTAGTGGTGGGAGCGGATTATCTAAAGTTTCGATACCCGCTAGCTTGGTGATGTCATCACCGTTCGTTAAAATTATGCCAGTTCCTTTGCCAGTATCGTGAGCAGAACCGCCACCAACGGTAATGATTCCATCACAATGGTTGTCTAAGTAAACCTGTTTAGCTTCCTTAATGTTTCTTACTTTAGGATTGGGCTCAACGCCGTCGTAAATCGCAAAATCTACTTGAGCCTCCTTAAGTGAGCTGATGGTTTGCTCTACAGGACCGTTCTCCATTTTTTCTAAGAATCGATCGGTTACTAATAAGGGCTTTTTCATATTCACCATTTTTGCACGTTCACCGATTTTATTAATTACGCCTGCGCCAAAAAAGTTTACGCTTGGCATCAAAAAATCAAAGTTTTCTTTCATTACGAGGACCTCCTCAGGTACGCTTTAGTAACTTTGTACACTTTAATGTTACCACTCTAATGAAAGCGCTTCAATCGGGAGGGGACAAAAAATTATAGGATAAACTAATTAGATCTAGTAGACAAATTTTACCGTATTTAAGTTTTGTAAGGGATTGTTGATTCGTTATTTTAAATAGTTATGCTCTAGAAAGAATCGGTTAATTAATCAATTATCTTGCTAATCAAACCGCAATCGGGTAATATAAAAAGGTTTAGCACCCCAACTGGATACCAATAACAAAGTTAAGAAGGGGATTAAATCAGTACTTAAAGCGATTGTTAATGGTAACGATTTTGTTGAAGTGCTTTTTTATGGTACACCCTAAAAGGTCAAAACATAAGGAGGAAGAAAAGTGAAATACGGGTATGCAAGAGTGAGCTCAAAAGATCAAAACCTTGCACGACAATTAGCTAGGTTAAAAGAAGTTGGGGTTAATCGAATATACAAAGAAAAGATTTCAGGAGCAATTAATGAACGCCCCGAATTTGCTAAAGTTCTTGATGTTTTAAAACCTGGCGACGAGCTATATGTATTAGAGATGGAACGGCTAGGAAGAAATAATAAGTTTTTAACTCATATTTTTATGGAAGTTTATTTACGGGAAGCTAAACTGATTATCCTTGATTTACCAACCTTTGACGACATTGATGATGAAAATATGCGAAACTTTCTACAAAACATTTTTATCGAGACCAAGAAGTTTCAAGCAGAATCAGAACGGCAACGAATTCGAAATCGTCAACGACAAGGAATTGAATTAGCAAAAAAACGCGGGGTATACAAAGGACGGCCCGTTTTATATGGCCCAGACGTTAAAAATCCTAACCGGCGTAAGATTTATTTTGATATTCGCGACGATCTAGCAGCAGGGAAAAGTATTATGGCAATTAAAAGAAAATTAGGAGTTAGTCGCACCCTAATTTATCGAATCAAATCCGAAATGTCATAAACTAATCCCCGTCTAGGATTTACTTTACGTAAGTAGTGGCATTTTGGTGTACAATAAATTGAAAAGTTGGTTACGAATTAATGATTATATACGTTAATAATTGTTGTCTTTTTTGGGTGTACCCTAAAAAGACACTTTCAAACAGAAAATAAGATACCAAAATTGGGGGAGGATTACGATGAGAATCCGTATCGATATCACTGGAAAACGTTTTGGAAAACTTGTAGCTCAGTATCCAGTTAGATCACCTAAGACTGGTAAATTGCAGTGGCATTGCCAGTGTGATTGTGGAAGGGTGACTAATGTTGATCTGCAACATTTAAAAACCGGCAATACCAAAAGCTGTGGGTATTGTACAAAAGTTCGCTACGATTTAACAGGAAAACGCTTTGGACGACTAGTGGTGACGGGACGGACCAACCGTAAAAGTACTTCAGGCAATTATTATTGGGCTTGTCAATGTGATTGTGGCCGAAAAGTGGATGCAGAAAGTTATTTGCTCCGCCATGGCAAGGTTAGGAGTTGCGGATGCTTACGAAAGGAGAAATCCGCCGAACGTTTAAAAAATAACCGAAAGATATCTGCTCAAATGGGAGCTAAGGACGCTTTTCGGGATCCAAATGGCAATCCAATTCAATCGGTAATTGCTAGTTCACGTAATCAATCAGGAGTGGTAGGGGTTTCCTTTAACTCTTCTGGGAACAAGTGGATTGCCCGCATGATGGTCAATGGTAAAATGGTTTTAAACGAGTCTTACGATGAATTCAATGATGCTGTGGCGGCACGGCGAAAAGCTGAATTGAAATATTTAAAGTGAATTAAAAATTTTTTATAGCGTAAAAAGGAGTTTTCAGCCTAAAACTGAGAACTCCTTTTCGATTGTCTTTAATTTTATAGTAGCTTATTTTCCCGGAACGTAGTCAGGATCAATAATCAAGACTGGTTTAATAACTTCTCCGGAACGGGATGCTTCATTAGCTTCCTTGATATCTTCAAACTTAAAGAATTTCTCGGTTTTATCAAAGTCAAACATACCAGCTTTGTAAAATTCAATTAAACGAGGAATGTCAATTTGTGGGATTGAGTCCCCCATGTTGACCCCCACAATCTTCTTATCATCTACACAAAGGTCGTTCCAAGTGTCTAGGTCAATATGATTTGGCGTAACGGCAATGGTTGCGGTGGTTCCGCCTTGGGTGAGCACTTGGATAGATTGTTCCATCACTTGGGTGATTCCAGTGGTGTCGACGGACCAGTTCACCCCGCGGCCATTCGTGAGTTTCTTAACTTCTTCAACCACGTCCACGTTACGGCTATTAATCACGTCGGTAGCGCCTAATTCTTTAGCTAATTCTAGCCGAGAATCCACAATATCAATTCCGATTACCTTAGTGCACCCAGAAATTTTACCAGCCATCATGGCAGCCAGTCCAACCGCCCCGGTACCAAAAACAGCAATCGTATCACCAGGCCGCGGTTTGAGAGTATTAAGCACGGTTCCTGAACCAGTAACGTATCCGCAACCAAGCGGGCCTAATTTACGAAGGTCGAGTTCGTCATCGACTTTAACTGCGTTCCGTTCCCGGACCACGGTGGTGGTGGTAAAGGAGCTTTGATCAAACATGTCCGCAACGTGTTCACCACTTTCAGTGAAATGATCGGAGCCATCGGGACGTACACCAGAAAGATTATTGGCAGCATAATTACGGCATTGGGTAGGGATGCCTTTCAAACAGTTATCACAATTACCACAAGCGTAGAAACTTAAAACTACGTGATCGCCGGGTTTAAATTGGGTAACTTCTGGACCAACTTTTTCAACGATTCCGGCACCTTCATGGCCAAGAATAATTGGATAATCAATTACTGCGTCGCCAACTCGCAAAGCTTCGTCGGAATGACAAATCCCGCTAGCAACCATGTGCACTTGGATATCATCCGCGCCCATGGGGGCTAACTCAATATCGTCTTTGATGATAAAATCTGCGTTTTGTTTTTCAACAACTGCTGCTTTAATTTTCATATTAACAAATCTCCTTTGTGCTTTTATATTTTAACAGGTTCATTATTTCACAAAAGAAAGCGTTTGCAAAGAGAAAATTTGGTGAATTTGTTTCAGAAAAAGTTGAAAAATAATGCACTAGATGAAGAAATTTTTTCAAAAAATTTTTAAATTAACGGTCGTCTCCTGGCTTCCCGTGGTAAAACTCTTCGTATTTTTTATAAAAGAAGGTCTTATTAGTGATACCAATTTGATGCATGATTTCGGTAATGGGAAGGTTAGTTGAAGAAATTAAGTTACGTGCTTGGATCAAACGTTGCTGTGTGACTGCTTGAGTGAACGTTTTTCCAGTAACTTCTTTAAACAGGTTTCCAAGATAATTTTTACTATATTTATATTTACGTGCTAGATCATCAAGACGAATTGTTTGGTAGTTTTCGGCAATTTGTTTAAGGATTTTAGTGACCAAAATTTGTTGTTTAGTGGGATGTTGGCCGATATCGAGGGGATAGTGGCGGACGAGAAGTACAAATAAAATTTGTAGATAGGATTTAATGATTGAGTTAGAAAAATCTCGTTTTAAATAATATTCTTCGATAATTTTATCCAAAACGTTAGGAATTTCGTGGCCGGATTTATGTTTAAATAATAAAAAATTTTTCGTGCCAGTTGCATCGTCAATGGCTCGATCAATTAAAAAATCGTGCAAAATACTATTACTGCGACGAATGTCATTTAATAAATTAATGCTAATAACTTGTCGTTTAAAAAGAATATTAACCAAGATATCGTGATCACCTAGGGCAGCGATTTGGTGCTTTGCGCCAATATCTAAAAGCAATAAATCACCGGTCTGTAGTTCAATTCGCTGATCATTAACTATTTCAGTAGCATGCCCTTGAAGCATGTAATTCATTTCGAAAAAAGTATGACTGTGTGCGGGGTAGGGAGCATAACGATTGTGGCGGCTAATGTAAACATCTCGATTCTTAAATAAATTGTTATTTAGAATTTGAATTTTGTCGTCGCTTAATTCGCCAGTTTGAAGAACGTAAGATGGCATGTCTTCAACAAAAGATCGCTTAATCTTCTGTTTTTCCTCAACTATATTAGTTTGTGACAGCATGTGCAAGGCTCTAGGATTAATCTGAATACCTCCTGTAAATATGATACTTTTCATGAAGAACTAGGATATTTTATCACCCGTTGTAAACGATTACAATTCAGGATGTAAGCAAATATAAATGATTTGAGGGGGTATTGAAATGAGTGAAGAACAAGGATCGGTGAAATCGACCATTGCCGTATCAATCACGAATTTTTTAGATTCAGGCTCAATTGTCGCTGGAGCCAGTGGATTGACATTTTGGACAAAGGAACTAGGCCTTTCTAGTTTTCAAGTGGGACTTTTAGGAGCGTTAAGTGCCAACGCGTTTGGTTCAGCAATTGGAGCGTTGATAGGTGGGCATCTATCAGATAAGTTTGGTCGAAAAGTAATTTACACTTACGACATGTTAGTTTACATGCTAGGAACTGCCATTATTGCTTTTTCAATTAATTTTCCAATGCTTCTGACCGGCTTTTTAATTACGGGAATTGCTGTGGGAGCTGGGGTGCCTGCATCCTGGACTTATATTTCAGAAACATCGGGTTCAACTGATCGGGCAAAGAATATTGGGATTTCTCAATTTGCTTGGTCAATGGGACCGGCAATCATTTTTATCGCGGGGACTATTTTAGCACCCATTGGTTTGCTGGGAAATCGGCTTTTATTCGTTTTCTTAACGATTGTGGCATTTATTGCCTGGCGCTTGCAAAGCAAATTGGAAGAGTCTCAAGTTTTTGAAGAGCAAAAGCAGGCCGAAAAGGATAGTGGGATCACTTCCCATCCGTATAAAGATCTATTTTCCAACATGGTTAACATCAAATCACTGCTCTTTTTGATTGGCGTTTACATGTTCTGGAATTTAGTTGCTGGAGCAATGGGATTCTTCATGCCGTATGTTTATGAAACGGTTGGGGGATTAACCAACATGCAAGCCAACTTGTTGCAAGCGGTACTTTGGATTTTAACTGCTTTAGGTACCTATGTCGGATTTGCTAAATTTGGTGATCGAGCAAACCACCGAATTTTCTACTTTGTTGGGGCGGCAATGGCAGCAGCGTCATGGATTGTATTAACTTATGCGGGGATGAATTGGACTAGCTTATGGCTTTTTGTAATTCTTTGGGGCGTGTCTGCTGGAATCGGTGCACAAGCTTGGTATGCATTATGGGCTACTGAACTATTTCCAACTCGCTACCGGGCTGGTTCGCAAGGTGTAATGTTTTTCGTTGTGCGAGGATCCGCTGGAATATGGTCAATTATTTTTCCAACTATTTTAACTAGCATGGGCTTTAAGGCTGCCGGAACTTTCATGATTGCACTATTGATTGTTTCCTTAGTGATTGGGACGGTTTGGACACCGCATACTCGAGGAAAATCTCTAGAGCAAATTAGTAAGGAACGTTACGGTAATGACCAAGATTAGTTTGAAAAGAAGGTTGGTGGAAAAGATGAAAACATACGTTGCCGTTGACATCGGCGCATCTAGCGGACGCCTGATGCTAGCTCAACCCACCGCGGATGGGCGGCTCACTTTAGAAGAGGTCCATCGATTTACTAACGGTTTCAAACTTAAAGATGGACATGACCGTTGGGATATTGACCATTTGATTCACGAGATTCTCGTGGGGTTAACCAAGGTCAAGGCGCGGGGGATTAACGCCATTGAATTAGGCATTGACACTTGGGCAGTTGACTACGTTTTAGTAGGTTTTGACGGCCAGAAGTTAGAAGATCCAATCAGTTACCGGGATCGGCGAACTTCCCAGGCGATTACCGAATTAACCAGTGAATTGCCGAAGGAATATATTTATGAAAAAACTGGGATTCAGTTTCAAGACTTTAACACCCTGTACCAGCTTTACAAGACTGATCGAGCATTACTAGCTAAAACGGACAAAATCATGATGATTCCCGACTACATTGGCTATGTACTAACTGGGAATGCAGTTACTGAAATTACTAATGCATCCACCACGCAGATGTTAAATTTACGGGTCGGCTTGTTTGATAAAGACTTGTTGGCCAAAGTTAACGTCTCTCCAGACCAATTCCCTCGGTTAGTTGAATCAGGAACGGTTTTGGGCAACTTAGGCCATAAATGGCATCGCCAATTCGATTTGCCAGAAACTGAAGTGATCACGGTAGCGACCCACGATACGGCTTCAGCAGTAGTGGGAACTCCGGGCCAGGGTGACCGCTGGGCATTCCTAAGTTCGGGGACTTGGTCACTGCTGGGCACCGAGCTGAACGTTCCGGAAAATGGTTTGGCTGCTTTCCATGAAAACTATACAAACGAATGGGGAGCTTACGGGACTTACCGTTTCTTAAAGAACATCATGGGGTTGTGGATTGCACAATGTGTTCGTCACGAATTAGCAGATGAGGTTAGTTTTGGAGAACTTGCTAAACAAGCGGAAGCAGTCCGCCCGTTCCAACAGTTCATCGACATTAATGATCCCCGGTTTGTTAATCCGGCAAACATGACGGCTGAACTACAAAATTACTGTCGGGAAACTCAACAACCGGTTCCAGAAACGCCGGGCGAACTTTTCCAAGCAATATACAGTAATTTATCGTTATATTACGCAAATGAGCTTCAAAAATTAGATCAAATTTTAAACTACCACATCGAACGACTTAACATTGTTGGTGGGGGCAGCAACGTCGCCTTGATGAATCAACTTACCAGTACGCTAGCCAATGTGGAAGTTATTGCAGGACCTAGCGAAGCCACCGCAATTGGTAACGTCTTAGTACAGATGATTGCAACTGACGCCGTGGAAAATATCAATGCGGGACGCCAATTAATTGGCAAGTCGTTCAAATTAAAGCATTATTATCCGGAAACTGGTAAATACGGCGACATTTTACAACGATACCAACAATTTATTGCAGGCCAAGTTTAGAAAGGAGTGGTATCAATGATCCGAATTGGACAAGTGATGTATTTACACAAAGATGCATATGCCGAATATGAAAAAAGGCATGCCGAGCTCTGGCCAGAGATGAAGGCAGCCCTCAAGGAACACGGCGCCCATAATTATTCGATTTATTTAAACGAAAAAACGGGACAGACGTTTGCCTACTTAGAAGTTCCAGACGTGGCCAAGTACAACGAAATCGCTCAGACGGCAATCTGTAAGAAATGGTGGGCTTACATGAAACCATTGATGGAAATTAATCCAGATAATAGCCCAGTGACCACTGATTTAAAAGAGGTCTTTCATTTAGATTAAGTAATTTTTAGGAGGAAAATAAAATGACTAAAGCAAGTGAAGTTGAGAACGCGTACAAAGTGGCTCAAGCGCGTTACGCCGAAATTGGGGTTGATACCGAAGCCATGTTGGCTAAATTGGCGAAGATTAAATTGTCGGTGCACTGTTGGCAAGGTGATGATATTCATGGCTTTGTGAATCCCGAACAAGAATTGACGGGGGGCATTGGGGTTTCTGGCGATTATCCCGGCATGGCCCGGACCCCGGATCAACTAACAGGTGATTTATCGGAGGCGTTAAGCCTAATTCCCGGAAGTCATAAGGTGGCATTGCATACCTTATACGCGGTTACTAATCAAAAAAAGGACTTTGACGAAATTGGCCCAGAAGACTTCAAGTACTGGGTTGATTGGGCTAAGGAAGCGGGCGTAGGCCTAGACATGAACCCGACCTTTTTCTCACATCCAATGGTTAAACATAACTTTACCTTAGCCAGCCCCGAAAAAGATGTCCGGGACTTCTGGATTAAGGTTGGCCAACAATCCCGGGCAATTGCCAATTACTTTGGGGAAGAATTGGGTCAACAATCCGTCAACAACTTCTGGATTCCCGATGGTTTCAAGGATAATCCGATTGACAAGCTTAATCCGCGTCTCCGGCTAGTCGAATCGCTGGATAAGATTTTTGCTAAATCGTATGACGAAAAAAATACCATTGAAGCAGTCGAAGGAAAACTCTTTGGCACGGGAATTGAATCTTACACGGTCGGCTCCCACCTCTTTTACAATAACTACGCCATTAGTCGTGGTAAATTATGGACCATTGATGCGGGACACTGGCATCCAACCGAAGATGTCTCGGATAAATTCTCAGCCTTCCTGCCATTTGGGAAAGGGTTGATGCTGCACGTTTCGCGTCCGGTACGTTGGGACAGTGATCACGTGGTGATTTTTGACGATGCTTTGATCCGGATTATGCGTTCGTTGGTTCGTGATCAAGAACTAGACCGGACCAACATTGGCTTAGACTTCTTTGACGCTACCATTAACCGGGTGGCTGCTTGGGTAATTGGAGCTCGGGCAACTCAGAAGGCATTATTACAAGCGCTTTTAACCCCAATTGATGACTTGAAGGAAGCCGAATTAAATTACGACTTTACGAAACGTTTGGCAGTTACGGAAGAATTAAAATCTTACCCATTTGGGGCAGTTTGGGACGAATTTTGTTTACGCAACGACGTACCGGTTGGCACCGATTGGCTCGCAAATATCCGAGAATATGAACAAAAAGTTCAATTCCCGCGGGATCAAAAATAAGATTGATAGAAGAGGCGGAAAACGATGAAATTTATTGACTCACAATACGTGAAAGAAATGAAACAAACCACGATGAATTTATACCAACACGGTTGGGACGAACGCAACGGCGGTAACGTCAGCTTGCGACTAACGACTGAAGAAGTGCGCGCATTTAGCGACGTTACTGAAACCCTCCGGACTGTCGCCATTGATTTTGACGCAAGTGAACTGGCTGGAAAATATTATCTAGTTACCGGTACGGGACGCTACTTTAAAAATATTACCGAGTATCCTGAACGAGACATGGGCTTGATCCAAATTAATCCGGATGGACAAAGCGTGGCGATTAAATGGGGCTTTAACGACGGTGGCCAACCAACCAGCGAATTTCCGGCCCACTTAATGAGTCACCTTGCGCGGTTAAAACAAGATCCCGAACAACGCGTAATTATGCATTGCCATCCGACTAACTTAATTGCGATGACCTTTACTTTGCCATTGTCAGAAAAATTATTGAGTCGGACTTTGTGGCAGATGCATCCCGAATCAATCGTGGTTTTCCCAGAAGGTGTTGGGGTAATTCCATATATGTGCCCAGGAACTACCGCAATTGGAGAAGCTACTGCAACAAAAATGGCGGACCACCATGTAGTAGTTTGGCCGCATCACGGAGTATTTGCGGCCGGGGACTCTTTGGATGAGACGTATGGACTAGTGGAAACGGTTGAAAAATCAGCCCTCGTATATACGGCGATTCAAGCACAAGGTGGCCAAATGTTTCAAAAGATTACCGACCAAGATTTTCGGGATTTAGCACAAAGGTTTGGATTGAGTTTGCGCGAGGAATATCTGGAAGATTAGGTTAAAAATTTTTCTAAGGAATTGAGTTAAAAGACTCAATTCCTTTTTTGCTTTTAGACAATCTTTTATGTAGTAGAAAGTTGGTGTTAGTCACTTTTTGTTGAAATTATTTTCACAAATTGCAAGAATTTCGAAATAAATACCCATATATATGAAAACAATTGCAAAAACAATGGAAGCGTTTTACAGTTGTGATGGAGGTGGAAATAATGCAAAAAAGTAATAAGGGCCCAATGAAAATTGTGGCGGTAACGGCTTGTGCAGCTGGAATTGCGCATACATATATGGCTGCGGAATCAATTGAGAAAGCAGCTAAAGCTCGCGGAGACCAAGTTAAGGTAGAAACAGACGGGGCAATGGGGGCTGAAAACGTACTAACCGAAGCGGATATACAAGCTGCGGACTTAGTAATCGTGGCAGCCGACATTAAGATTGACCCAATTCGGTTCACCGGTAAACGATTATACGTAACCGATTCGAACGAGGCGATTGATGATGGAGCGGCTTTGATTGAAAACGCAATTGCCAAAGCAGAAGTTTTTGGGAAGAAAGGTACTAAGGTCGGTAAAATCAAAATTGGTAACGACCATAAGAAGAATGGTTTCTTTACCCACGTAATGACCGGGATCTCGTACATGATTCCGATGGTAATCTCAGCGGGATTAATTTTAACGATTGCGAACTTGTACGCATTTCAACGAGATAGTGCGGGACGGATTGTTAAATGGGGATTTGATAACCATACTCAAATGGGGTTATTGATGTCAAATTTGTTCCAGGTAGGACAAGTTGGCTTTAAATTAATGATTCCATTGTTTGCTGGTTTTGTGGCAATGTCGATTGCTGATAAGCCTGCCATGGCACCGGCAATGATTGGAGCATATATTGCAAACGACGCGGAACTGTTGCACGCAAAAGCGGGCGGTGGATTTATTGCGGCTTTATTAGTGGCATTTATTGTTGGTTACTTTGTTAAAGCACTTAAAAAAATTAAATGGCCAAAAATAATTCAACCGATTGTACCCATTATGATTATTCCGGTGATTGCGACGCTGTTTATCTCGTTAGTGGTATTTTACTTGATTGGTAGTCCGATTGCTGCGGGAATGGACGGTTTGTACTCCTGGCTAAATTGGATTAATGCGCACTCAACAAGTGCACCAATTATTTTAGGCGCAATAATTGGTGCGATGATGGGCTTTGACTTAGGTGGACCAGTAAACAAGACGGCCTTAATTTTTGGCACGGCAGTGTTTACGGATACAATGGCTAAATACGGACCTACACATGCCAACTTTGTTCCTCAGACAGCTGCCCAAGCTGCAATTTCAGTAGCACCACTCGGAGTTTGGCTAGCTTCCGTAATTTGGAAGAAGAAGTTTTCTAAAGACGAAAAGGCGGCTGCCGGTGCAGCTCTAGGAATGGGCTTAGTGGGAGTTACCGAAGGAGCGATTCCATTTGTAGCTGCGGATCCAATTCGAATGATTATTGCTAACGTATGTGGATCAGCCGTTGCGGGTGGGTTAGTTTCCCTAACCGGATGCAAGTTCTATGGGGGAATTGGTTCGCCACTGGGAACCTTTATTGGTTACATTGAACAACCAGTTCCGTTCATCACTTGGATTCTCTGTGTATGTGTGGGAATTGCGGTCACCGCTGTCATTATCGGATTTACGAGAAGCGATGCCGTTATTGAAGCGGCTAAAGCGGTAGAAGATTAAAAGTGAAAGGAAATTGACATTTATATGGATGCAAATGTTTTTTCTAAAGCAAATATTTTGTTTGATCATGACAGCCAAACTCAAGAAGAGGCTTTTCATGCCATTGCGGAACACGTTAATAAACTGGGATATGCAGATTCTGTAGACAGTTTTTTTACGGGATTAATGAATCGAGAAAAAGAGACTACTACGGGTTTTAAAAACGGAATTGCCATTCCTCATAGTAATGACGCAAGTGTAAAACGTCCCGGACTGTTCGTAATTAAGTTTGATCACCAAATTGAATGGAACGCACTTGATAAAAAGCCAGTTCAAGTAGCGATTGCGCTATCAATTCCTCAAGAAGGATCTAAGGAACATTTACGGCTTTTAAGTAAAATTGCTAGAAAGCTGATGGACGAAGATTTTACTAAAATAATTTTAGAAAATGATGACCCAGACATTTTAGCTCAAGCAATTAATGAAATATAGTTCCATAACCAAAAAGTGGAGGCTGGGAAACATCTTTCAGCCTCTTTTTTATTAAAAATATTAGGTTTAGGAGAAAGAGTAGTAATGAAAAAAATACACGTAATTCATCATACCCACTGGGATTTTGAATGGTACTTTACGAGAGATGAAGCATTGATTCAATTTGTTTATCACATGGACGAAGTTTTCGCAGCTTTACAAGCGCAAAAAGTCGATTACTACCTATTGGATGGGCAAATGAGTATTCTAGATGATTATTTAGATGCTTATCCAGAAAAAAGTAAGGAAATTAAAAAATGGGTTAATGCAGGTCGACTATTTATTGGGCCATGGTATACCCAAACGGATGAACTAATTATCACCGGCGAATCAATTGTTCGTAACTTAAGTTTAGGAATGAAAATGGCGCAACGGTTAGGAGGAGCGCAACCAATTGGATATTTGCCGGACTCCTTTGGGCAAGGTGCGGATATGCCTAAAATTTATAACGGAATGAACATTAAAAACGCCGTTTTTTGGCGGGGGCTGCCGAAAGAAAAGACTGCTAACCGTGAATTTATTTGGAAGTCAGAAGACGGCTCACAAGTTAGCGTTGCTAACATCAAGAACGGATACTTTGTTGGGGTCGGTTTAATTGAAGATGACGACGCCAAAAACATGATGACTACGGTAGTTCAAGGCGCTAGTGTCGACGACGTCCCATTGCCGGTGGGGGGCGATCAACGGTATGTTGATTTTAATTTAAAAGAACGAATTAGCTTCTATAATCAACAACTTGACGATGCAAAGTTAGTTGAAAGTAATTATGTTAAATATTTTCAGGATCTAAAGCAGCATCAGAATGAATTGGATCAGGTTACGGGAGAATTTATTGATCCTTCCGTGTCGAAAATTCACCGCT
Organism: Pediococcus acidilactici DSM 20284; assembly: GCF_000146325.1. Lineage (GTDB taxonomy): Bacteria > Bacillota > Bacilli > Lactobacillales > Lactobacillaceae > Pediococcus > Pediococcus acidilactici. The sequence goes on from NZ_GL397067.1 coordinate 89,902, forward strand.
CAATCTATTCGTCTAGGTACGACCAAAAATATCTTAATGATAAAGTAGAAAGACGAATGATCTACCAAGTAGAACCTTTGATGGCAATGGCTGAACGTGCAGGTATCCCTTATAAAAAAGCTTTGCTAGATAAAATTTGGAAATTAATCGTGCGCAACCATGCTCACGATAGCGCTGGTGGATGTAATAGCGATAAAACAAATCGGATGATTTTGGCACGGTTGGTAGAGGCGGATCAATTATCTTATTCGGTTGTTGATTACCTTACTCGTAAAATTACTGAGTCAGACGTGAACTATGGAGAAAATACGATTACTTTCTTTAATACGTTGCCATATCCAATAACTAAACGAGTTAAGTTCCAATTATCACTAAAGAACCCTGCCTTTAAGCTAATGAAGGACGATCAAAAGATAACGGTAGACGTTGAAAAAGTCACCAAAGAATATCATGGGCAAATTAAGCGGGATACTAGTGCGTACCGAGATGATGATTTCTACTACAAAATTGACTGCAGCGCGCGAATAAATCTTCCGGCACTACAGTGGCAATCTTTTGATGTTGTCGCTAGTGAAGCCGTACCCGCATTATTAGAAAATACAACGGACAAATCGATTAGTGATAACCATTTTAAAATTGAATGGGTTGATGGAAAGCTAAACTTGACTAATTTAAATGATCAAACTTTGGTTGAAGACTTTATGTATATTGAAGACGGAGGAGACGAAGGGGATACTTATGATTACTCGCCGGCTTACAAAAACCAAGTTTATCGTTTAGATTTTAAAGACGCTGCGGTCACTACCCGTAAAGGACGGGTAACTAGCCAATTAATTTTACAAGGAACCTGGGCAGTTCCGGTTGACTTAGCAGCACGGGCAGAAAACTTGCGAAATCAACAAATCAACTACCAGTTAGAGCTCGAGTTAGACGGAAGTGGTCGGATTAATCATGAATTACAAATTCATAACGAGGCCAAGGACCATCGCATGCGAGTGATTAATCGCACTAACATTTATGCTAAGGCCTCTTACGCGGACACTGGTTTTGGCTATATTGAAAGGCCAGTAGTGGATCCCCACTTAAAGGATTGGCAAGCAATTGGCTATCACGAAGAACCTACGGCCATTTTTCCGATGATCCACTACGTTAACGTACACGATGATGAACGTAGTGTCAGCTTCTTAACAAAGGGGATCAAAGAATATCAGATTACGGGCGCTCAAAATGATCGAGTAGCTTTAACATTGTTTAGATCAGTAGGTTACTTGGGGCGTCCAGATTTGCTCCGACGTCCGGGAGTAGCGTCTGGAAATCAATTTACCTATATTCCTACACCAGATAGCCAGCTACAAAAGGAAATGCATTTTAAATGGGCAACTTACATTAGCAAACAGTTTGATCCAGCTGAGATAAGTAAAGAGTTTATGGAGTATGCGGTGACTAATCCGAACTATCAAGCCCAAGATTTAAATCAGTTTACTAACACTTTGAAGTACTTTGTGATGCACCCGTTAAAAAATACGATTAAAGCACAACCATTTTTTGAATTGGTTGACCGGCGAATCACCTTTAGTAGCTTAACAAAAAGCATTGACGGAACGGCAGATTTAATTCGAGTAGTTAATTTAAACAAGCAAAAAGTTCAAATTGATCAACTCATTAACCTCGATAAGCAGTATTATATAAATGAAACCGATTTCTCGGGGCGGATTAGAAAAGATTTAGGCTATGCGGCAAGCATTGAAAAAATTAGCTTCCAACCGGGAGAGGTGAAGACCTTTAAAATAGCGAGATGAGTATATGAGTGAATCAATGAGTAATTTAATATTGATGATTGAATCAAAGCGGGAACAATTTACGGACGTGGATCAAATAATTGCCAACTACTTTGTCGCTCACCAAGAAGTGCGCGACATTAATGGATTAGCCAAAAAATTAGCGGTATCACCGTCTTCAATTACTAGGTTCAGCCACAAAATTGGGTTAAGTAATTACAAGGAGCTAGTGTTTTTGTATAAAGAATACCTAGGCTCGCTAAACCGTAAAGTTTCGCGAATTTCAAGTGACGTAGTGGACAGTTATCGGGCCATTGCCCAACGGACGAGCGATCGTTACGATGAACAAACCGTGCAACTTTTCTGTGAAAGAATTTTTAAAAATCGCATTATTTTCTTTTGGGGGTTAGGATTTAACTCCTTTGTCGGGCTAGATTTTGAGTTTCGGTTTGCCCGATTTGGTAAGATAGTCCAACATTTTAGTGATCAGCAGTCGATATCCTTAAACGCAAATTTTTTAAAAAAAGGCGATACTCTGCTAATCTCTTCAATTAGCGCAAAGGACAAATCCATACTTAAGTCAATTGAAACAGCTAAAGCTCGTGGCGCACATATCTTATTGATTACTGCTAATCATGAATCGGCTTACCTACCATACTGCGATGGAGTAATGTATACTGCAAGTTTTTCTCCAGAAGAGTCGTTAGGAAATATTTCTCCGCAGGTTCCAGCGCTAATTGATCTGGATATTATTTATTCAAAGTACATTGATTTACACCAACATGATTTATCTCAGTGGGCTAAATCTGAAAATATATTGAAAAATTGGAGGAAGAGTTAATGCAATTTCCTGAAAACTTTCTTTGGGGAGCGGCGGCGTCAGCTCCGCAAACGGAAGGACACAGCCTAGAAGATGGTAAGTCGGCCACTACCTGGGACAAGTGGTTTGCAATGAATCCTGAAAAATTCAACGAAGGACAAGGACCAGAAAATACGTCAAACGTATATGAAGAGTATCCTAACGATGTTCAAATTATGGAAGATTTACATTTAAATTCGTACCGGACATCAATTGCCTGGGCCCGGTTGCTTCCTGACGGGAAAACTTTAAACGTTGCGGCGGTTAAATTCTATCGGCAGTATTTCCAAGAGTTAATTAATCACGGAGTTCACCCGATTATTAACCTTTTCCACTTTGACATGCCCTGGTGGCTAATGGAAAAAGGAGGTTGGGAAACGCGGGAGGCAGTTGACGCGTTTTACTTTTATGCGAAAACAGCTTTTGAGCAATTTGGGGATTTAATTACGGATTGGGTAACGTTCAACGAGCCGATTGTGCATATCGAAATGGGTTACTTGTACGGTTTCCATTATCCGGCGGTGGTGGACTTCAAAAAAGCTATTCAGGTAGGGTATCATACGTTGATGGCTCACGTCATGGCAGTTAAGGCGTTTCGGGAAACGAACATTTCTGGTGGAAAAATTGGAATTATTTTGAACGTTACACCGGCTTACGCGCGAAGCGGTGATAAAGCAGACCAAATAGCTAAGGAAACTGCGGATTTACTATTGAGTCGCAGCTTTCTTGATCCAGCAGTCTTAGGAGAAGTTCCGTCAGAGTTAATTGACCTGGTTAAAAAACATCAAATGCTACCGGAAACTAAAGAATCAGACAGAAAACTAATTGCCGAATATACCGTTGATTTCATCGGAATTAATTATTATCAGCCGCTCCGAGTCAAAGCACCCGAGGAACCAAACTTTCCGGCTCAAAATACGGACGATTTATTTACTAATTACGAATGGCCGGAGCGCCGAATTAATCCATACCGGGGCTGGGAAATTTACCCAGAAGCATTATATGATGTGGCCATGATGATGAAAGAGCGTTACCACAACATTCCTTGGTACGTAAGCGAAAATGGTATGGGAGTTGCTGATGAGCGCCGGTATGCCGATGCAAACGGGAAAATTGATGACCAATACCGCATTGACTTTATTAAAGAACATTTAACCCAGTTACATAGAGCCATTACGGAGGGAAGTAATTGTTTTGGATACCATTTGTGGACTTTCGTAGATTGTTGGTCCTGGTTGAATGGGTACCGAAATCGTTATGGTTTAGTGAGTGTCGATTTAGATAATCATTATCAACGGACTATTAAAAAGAGTGGCTACTGGTACCGTAATTTAATTAAGCAAAATGGCTTTTCAGTGGAGGATTAATTAATGAAGAATTTAATTACAATTGATGTAGGGGGCACGTCAATTAAGTACGGATTATGGCATGAAGAAGACCAGCGCCTTAGTGATCAAGGACAAGTTGCTACCCCCGCCAAGCTTACTGATTTTTACCAAGTTTTACAAACAATTAGTGCAAAATTTACTAACGTTGCTGGCGTAGGGATGAGTATTCCAGGGGCGGTTGACCAAAATACCGGAGTGATTGGCGGGATTAGTGCCTTGCCATACATTCATAATTTTCCCATTCAAAAAGTACTCGAAGTAAAATTAGGACTACCAGTGGCGATGGAAAACGATGCTAACTGCGCTGCTTTAGCAGAAGTTGCGCTGGGTGCCGCTAAGGACATGCAAAATGTTTTATTCGTGGTAATTGGTACCGGGGTTGGTGGAGCAGTCGTAGTTGATCGCAAAATCGTGCATGGTCACCAACTTTATGGTGGTGAATTTGGAATGATGCTAGGACTAGATAACCAGCAGTTAAGCACGGTAGGCACGGCAGTTAAAGTTGCGGAACGATACAATGCACAAAAAGGCACGCAATGGACTGGACAACAGGTTTTTGAATTGGCAACTAAGGGCGATCAATCAGCCATTACGGAAGTGCAAAAGATGTATGCTAACTTAGCGCACGTTATTTATAATATCCAGTTTAGTACCGACCCCGAAGCCATAATTATTGGGGGAGGTATCTCTGCTAACCGAGAATTTATTAACGGCTTGAACCAAACGTTAAGCGATTTAGTGGGACAATTGAACGATAATTCAATTACTTCACAGGAGATTCCAATTACTCCACAAGTAATTGCCGCTCAAATGCACAATGATGCTAATTTGGTAGGGGCGGCTTACAATTTTTATCATTAAATATAGATGAATAGTCATAATAAACAGCTACTGACATACTAAGATGTTGGTGGCTGTTTTTTATTATATTAACTAAATAATGTGATTTTTCCGAAATTCACTTGGTGAGCAGTTTAAGTAGCGACTAAAAACCCGACTTAAATAGAATGAATCATTAAAACCAGTTGTATCGGCTATTTCTGTTAGCGAGAGGTCGGTAGTAATTAATAGGGATTGAACCTTTTTAAGTTTGATTTTGGTATAAAAACTAATTGGAGACTCACCAGTTACTTTTTTAAAAGTTTTAGAAAAGTAGGCAGCATTAAGTCCAACTTGGGAAGCAATTTTGCTAATGGAAAGTGTTAAATCCTGGTGCATTAGATTAATTGCAGCAGTAATTGTCTGATTGCGATGACGAATATTTTTCGGGGCTGGTTGAAAATAAGTCATAATTTTAGTGATCATAAAATCATTAACAATGTGATTACGAACTATTTGAGCACGGGGATGAAAACTAAAGTTCGTTTTCTTTAGCATGCTACAGTTTTCAGTAAAGCGGCTAGTAGAGTAGTGGTGATTTCCAATCATAGAATGGGGAATGTCAGTATCAGAAGTCAAACGGACGAAGTGAAAAGTCATGGTTAGTAGCATTTTACGCTGAAAGTTAGTATATGGCGGAACGACTAAAACATCATTTGCTTTAGCAACCCCCTCATGATTATTGAAGTGGTACCAACAAGCTCCTTTTTCAATGATGTACATGACGTATTGTGAATCTACGTCAGCACTAAGTTGAAAACGGGGCTTATTTTGCCAATATGCATATCCAGCAGTTTCAACAGACATCGGAAAATCCTCCTTTATATTTTGACAAAAATAATACATGTTTAACTAAAAAAAGTAAATTGTGCAAATGGTCACAACTGGGTATCTTAAGACCAAGGAGGCGAATATGATGTTAGAAGAAAATGTAACCGCTGACACAACGGTGATTGGTGGCGGATTAGCAGGTGTTTGTGCTGCAATCGCCGCAGCACGCTTGAATCATAAAGTAACGTTAGTACAAAATCGAGGAGTCTTGGGGGGGAATTCAAGCAGCGAAATTCGTGTATGGGTGGCAGGCGCAACTAAGCATGGAGTTAATCGATATGCAAGAGAGACGGGAATTATGGGGGAATTATTTGTAGAAAATCAGTACCGTAATCCAGAGGGAAACCCATACTTATGGGATGCATTATTAATGGAAAAGGTAAAAGAGGAAAGTAACATCCGCTTATTTTTGAATACCGAAATAATGACGGTGAAAATGCAGGACCATCAAAAGATCGAATCAATTTCAGGTTTTATGTCAGGTTCAGAAAGACTAATTACTTTCAAGAGCTCCCACTTTATTGATTGCAGTGGAGATGGCATCGTAGCTTTTTTAGCGGGAGCAAAATTTCGGCTTGGACGAGAAAGTCGGGTAGAATTTAACGAAAGCTTAGCACCGCTTCACGAAGATAAAACGACCCTAGGTAGCACACTATTTTTCTATACTAAGGATCTTGGTCGTCCAGTAAAGTACGTTAAACCAAGCTTTGCAAGAGACATTACTAAGACTTCAATTATTAAAAATCGAATTATTAAAAAAGAAGATAATGGTTGTGCTTATTGGTGGATTGAATGGGGCGGTGAGTTAGACGTTCTTCATGATAACGAAAAAATTAGAGACGAATTGCAAGCTATCGTATACGGAATTTGGGATTATATTAAAAATTCCGGGAACTATGATGCTGATAACTTAACTTTGGAATGGATTGGTTCAGTACCTGGGAAAAGAGAATATCGTAGGTTTGAAGGAGATTATACACTAAAGCAAACTGATATTGAAGAACAAGTGTTGTTTAAAGATCGGATTGGCTTTGGAGGATGGTCAATTGACTTACATCCAGCTTCTGGCGTTTACAACGACTCTGTTGGCGCACAACATTCCGTTCCTGATGGGATCTATCATATTCCATATCGCATACTGTATTCAAAAAATATTAACAATTTATTTTTAGCTGGAAGAGATGTTTCAACTTCTCACGTAGCTTTTGGAACGGTTCGCGTAATGGCAACCTGCGCAGTAATGGGGCAGGCAGCAGGGACTGCAGCCGCCATTGCAGTTAAACATAACGCTAATCCTCGCGATGTTTATTTGCACTATTTAAAGGAATATCAGCAAACTTTATTGAGAGAAGACGGTGCGATATTAGGGATTAAAAATCAAGATGAACACGACCTAGCCCGGCAGGCTGACATTACGTCCACTAGCACATTAACTGAAATTAACACTTACGTGGCGAATGCTGAACCATATCGATTAACTAAAGCAGCGGCTTTTACCATTCCCGTAGATCCTCAAGTTAACCAATTGGATATTTTTTTATCAACCGAAAAGGCGACTTCTTTAATAGTTAAGTGGTACAGTACCGGGAATCCACAAAATTATATTCCGGATACTTTAATTGGCAAACAAAAATAAAAATCGATAAAGGGTTTAACGGATGGCAAGAAGTAAAAGTTAATTACAAACCTAGTCATGCACAAAACTTATTTGTGGTAATTGAAAAAAACGAAGACTGTATTTTATATCTAGGTAATCAAGAGTTTGCCGGAGTTTTGAGCTATGTAAATAATCCTATTGCCGAATTGAACCAGCCGGAGCTGCATGATTATTCTCGAAAGAGTCCACTATTGTATTGGACAAATCAATTAATTAACCGGCGGAACTTTGTTTTTCGAGTAAAACAAACTAACGCATTTCAACCAACGAAAATTATTAATGGGTATGTTCGACCTTATGGTGGACCCAATATGTGGGTTACTAATTTTAACGGTCAACCAGAAGCCATCGAACTAAGTTGGAAAGGACTCCAGAATATGAAACAGATTAACCTGACATTTAACGATGACGTTAACGAAGATATTATTAATCTACACCACCATCGTACGTATTTTGATGAGGTCCCCGAACTAGTAAAGGCGTTTAACCTATACTACTGGAAAAACGGTAGTTGGAAACGGTGGTGGTCGGTAGATCAAAATCGTCAACGGCATTTGGTGAAAGAATTTGAGCAACCTATTCAGACTAATAAATTGAAATTAGAGTTACTCCAAACCAATGGTAGTCAACAGTTTTCTTTATTTGAAGTTCGAGTATATTAGGAGGTTCGTATGGCACCTTTAGAAAAGTCTAAAAGATTATCAACAAATATGCGCTACGTAATTTTAGCTTTTGTTTTTATTAATATAGTGATTAATTACATGGATCGTACAAATGTTTCGATTGCGATGCCGGAATTATCTAAAGAGATAGGACTATCAACTGTCCAGCAAGGCCTTATCTTTTCGGCATTTGGTTGGATTTATGCTGCAATGCAAATTCCAGGAGGGATTTTACTGGATAAGTTTGGTTCCCGAATAATGTATTTCATTAGTTTATTTGGTTGGTCATTGGTCACGGTATTTCAAGCATTCATTAGTGGATTTGGGCAATTAATGGGATTACGACTAGGAGTAGGATTTTTTGAAGCACCGGTAATGCCAGCTAATAACCGGGCGATTTCTTATTGGTTTCCCGAAGACGAACGGGGTACGGCAATCGGAATTTATTCGTCTGCCCAATTCTTAGGATTAGCGTTTTCAACTCCAATTTTATACGGAATTCATAATTCAATTGGTTGGCGAGGGCTATTCGTCGTAACTGGAGTAGTTGGAATCATCTGGTCAATTATTTGGTATATATTTTATTCTGACCCAGATAAAAGCCGATTTGTCGGCCAAGACGAATTAAAATATATAAAAGCTGGAGGCGCAATTACTGACGATGATTTGAAGAATGTTGATAAGCACAAAGTTAAACTTAATTCGCAAAACATCAAACAGCTATTTTCACGAAGATTGATTGGAATTTATATTGGGCAATTTGCAATTTCGGGGACGTTTTGGTTTTTCCTAACATGGTTTCCAACCTATTTAACAAAAGCAAAGCACGTTAATTTTTTGCAGTCCGGTTTTTTGTCTTCAATTCCATATTTAGCAGCTTTTTGTGGGGTAATATTGGCAGGGTTTATTTCTGATCAGTTAATTAAAAAAGGACGTTCAGCTAGTTTAGCCCGTAAAGCTCCCGTAATTACGGGGCTATTGTTAACGCTTTTAATTTTAGGGGCAAACTTTGTTTCTAATCCAGCTTTGATTATCTTATTTATGTCGATTGCTTTTTTTGGAAACGGCTTGGCGACCATTACTTGGGTATTCGTTACTGCGTTAGCTCCTAAACACTTAATTGGATTGGCAGGTGGAATATTTAACGGATGTGGGGCTTTATCTTCAATAGTGATCCCAGTTGTAATTGGTATTCTAGTTTCTAATGGTAATTTTTCTTCAGCCTTGGTATTCATAGCAGCAATTGCTTTGCTGGGCGCGCTTTCTTACATTTTTGTCGTCGGTAAAATCGAGTTAAAAGATTAATTATTTAGCATATTAGACTTAAAAAGCAGGATCTGATGTTTATAACATTGGTCTGCTTTTTTGTTGTCTATATTGCATTATTTTATGAGTATTAATTATTAAAAGCAGTAATCCAATATGTATTCAATATGCTTTTTTTTGTTACTAATGAGAAATTTATATCTTTGTTACAATAATAATTTGACTATCAGTGGAAAAATAACTGTTGCACTTGTAATAATGGAGGGAATTTTATAGTATCTTTTAATTTTCAAACTACAGAATAACGGTATGATAGACTTATATACGTTTTTATTTCAAATAAAAAATATAACGCCTGTATTTACATATAACAAGACAAGGCCTTAAAAACAAAAAATAACGATATATCGGCATAAAGCACCTATGAAAGCGTTGACATAAACTCGACGACAGACTATAGTGTGGGTATGGTTGTTATATCGATATAACAAGTTGGTGAAAGATATGAAAAAACAACCATTCTGGCAATATAAACAAATTAGTGAAGAATTGATACAGCAAATTGAAAGCGGAGAATTTGCAATCAAATCTAAACTTCCGTCAGAAAAAGAACTGTGTAATCAGTATGACGTCAGCAGAATTACAGTTCGTAAAGCTTTAGCAGAGTTGGAAGAAAAGGGATATATAACAAGGCGCCAAGGCCAAGGTAGCTTTGTAAAAAAACGTGATGCGTATGCGGATTCGGAAGTAAGCTTTATTGACAATAACAGTGAGGATCTCAGAAGATTAGGGCATTCTGTTTACATCGAGTTGCACGAATTTTCTATTCTAGCAGATGGAGAAGAACCAAATATTAGAAAACTGATGAAAGCAAAGAATAGCGATTACTTATATCGTATTAATCAAGTTTATATATCTGATAGAAAACCGATTATTCAGCGGGAAACATTTATAATATTTGAAGATTTTCCTATGATTACTTCGGCAGAACTTGAAAATGCTGAAATTATTCCATTACTTACTCGTAAATTTATTTTGAATCCTAATTTATTGCACCATGAAATTGATACAGAAGTTGAAAGTATCCCTCCTAGGTTGCATGGAATACCAAGTGCAGCTCCTAGAGAATCTTATGTTAAAGCAATAACTACGTACGAGAATGAGGATAATCGCATTACTTATATGAGTACGGCCATTTCACCAGCATCATCTCATGTATTTTTTGTGCGACATAAGGAGGAACATACTATGACAGAACCACATATTTTACTTACAAGAATAGATAATCGCTTAGTACATGGACAAGTCGGAGTTACCTGGACTAAAACTTTAGGTGCTAATTTAATACTAGTTGCGAATGACGAAGTTGCAACAGACGATTTGCAACAAAAATTAATGAAGAGTACTGCGGATTCATCAGGAGCTCAAATTAGGTTTTTTAGTTTACAAAAAACTATTAACGTGATTCAAAAAGCAGCAGATCGACAAAAAATTTTTATTGTTGTAAAAACTCCAGAAGACGCATTAACGCTAATTGACGGGGGAGTGCCCATTAAAGAACTGAATGTAGGAAATATGCATTTTGCGCCTGGTAAAGAGGAGATTACTAAAAAGGTTTATGTAGACCAAAATGATAAAAATACTCTTACAGAGATAGTCCAAAAGGGCGTTAATGTATATATACAAGATGTTCCAGGAGATCATAAGACGAAAATTAATTTTTAAGATTGCTCAATTAGGAGGGCTATGCGATGTCAATTACTCTAACTCAGGGTCTTATGTTATCCATATTTGCAGTTATAGCAGGTCTTGATTCGTGGCTAGAGGTTTTATATATCTTTAGGCCAATCATAAGTTGTACAGTAGCTGGTTTTATACTTGGAGTACCAACTTTAGGAATAATAGCTGGGGGGCTTACAGAGCTTACTTTTGCGGGGTTAACTCCGGCTGGAGGGACGCAACCGCCTAATCCAGCAGTTTGTGGAATTATGACGGTAGTTATTGCATATACCGCAGAAGTTGCTCCTGCTACTGCGGTAGGGCTGTCTTTGCCTTTTGCAATGCTTATGCAATATATTTTATTAATGTGTTATTCGTTATTTTCGGTTTTTATGCCGGTAATGGATAAGGCAGCTGCGAATGCAGATACAAAAAAGTTTGGTTCTATTCCGTATCTTATTATGACAATTGTGGGAATTTTATTTTTTGTAGTAATCTTTTTGTCAGCTTATGCAGCTCAGGGCCCAATGCAAGCATTAGTGAAAGCCATGCCACTATGGTTAATCCATGGTTTTGAATTATCTGGAAGCGCTTTACCGGCTGTGGGATTTGCGATGTTGTTAAAAGTACTTTTAAGGGTGGAGTACCTACCATTCTTATTGCTAGGTTTTGTTGTAGCAAGCTTCATTAACTTTTCTAATGTTTTACCTGCTGCTGTTGTAGGAGTTATTTTTGCAATGATTGAATTCTTTAGAGACAAGAAAAATAAAAAGTTGCAACAACAAATCGATGCTATAAAAGCAGCTGATGGAGGTGAAGAAGATGGAATCTAGAGGAAATCATGGCAATATTCAAAAAGTAACCAATAAAGACATAACTAAACTTGCTATTCGCTCGTCGTTGCTTCAAGCAGCCTTTTCTTATGAACGAATGCAAGCTGGGGGATGGGCTTGGGCACAAGTACCAATATGGAAGAAAATATTTGGTAATGATAAAAAGGGCTTAGCCGATGCAATGGCCGATAACATGGAATTCATTAATACTTCACCGCCGCTAGTTTCAATTTTAATGGGACTTTTAACGAGTTTAGAAGAAAAAAGAGTTGATCGACAAACGATTCGCGGGTTAAAAAACGGATTGTTTGGACCAATGGCAGGTATAGGTGATGCAATATATTGGTTTACTTTAATGCCGATTGTTGGTGGAATAGCAGCTTCATTTGCATCCAAGGGAAATATCTTAGGACCCATTCTGTTTTTCATTGTGTATTTAGCGATATTTTTATGCCGAATTCCATTTGCGCATTTAGGATATAACCTTGGTGTTAAGGCTATTGACGTTATTCAAGATAATTCTGAAATTATCGCTCGAGTTGCGACGATTATGGGTTTAACTGTAATTGGAGCATTAATTAGCTCGTATGTTTCGCTATCACTTAGTGTAAAAATTGGAACAGTATCATTGCAAAAAGACTTTCTAGATAAAATATTTCCTAATATCTTACCTTTAGGATTTACGTTCTTTCTTTATTGGTTACTAAAAAAGAAAGTATCTCCCATCGTACTTATTGCAGTAGTATTTGTACTTTGTATTTTGTGTTCATTTTTTAATATTATGTAAGTGAGGCGGTACGAGTGATTAAAACAATTATTACTGGACACGGAAACTTTGCTACTGGTTTGAAAAGCGCTCTTGAGCTTCTTTCTGGAGAACATAAAGAAATAATGGCAATCGATTTTACAGAAACAATGAGTGAAAAAGATTTGGCTGTTGAACTAGAAAACGTATCTAAGGGAAATGTAGCAATATTGTATTTTACGGATTTTGCTGGAGGTACCCCATTTAAGGAAGCAGCGAAAATTTCGGTTCTTAACAAAAAAATTGAAGTTGTTTCGGGATGCAACCTTAACGCTTTACTAGAATCAATTTTTAAAGAATACGATAGTGTAAAAGCATACGCTCAAGATCTTGTTAAAATCACTAAGGATACGGCAAAGTTAGCAGACTTTAGTGAGCCGATTTCAACTAAAAATTTTGCGGAAGACGGTATTTAAAATAAATTAGTAAACTTAAAAAGCAGGACTCCACCTTAAACATGGAGACCTGCTTTTTAGTATAAAAATTATTTATTTAAATGGACATCCAAAACAAACTGACTTTGATCACCAATAAATTTAGAAATTGAATATTCAAAAGCCCGGCCACGTTGGTCATAGGCGGTTTGTTTGATTACAAAAAGAGGGCTAGCAGCTTTAACGCCAAGAATACTAGCAGCTTCTTCATCAGCAGCTTCAGCATAGACAATTCTTTGAGCATCCGTTAACTGTAATTTTGCTTTGCTGCCTAAGTAGTCATAAATGGATCCTTGAATGATTTTTTCGTCTAATGGAGCGATGCTGACTGGCATGAGGGTGTGCTCAAAGCTGTATTTTTCTCCATTAATTAATCGAAGACGCTTAATTTCATAAACAGGTTCATTACCCTTTATTTGTAAATTTTTTTGTTCCTCTTTAGATGGCAAACGGGCATCAAAATACAAAATTTTACTAGTTATTTTTTGGTCACGATGAGAATAGGTTACACCTACGGGTAAGTCAAGGGGCAACAATTCACCGGACTGATTGTTCATCCTTTGGCGGACAAAGGTGCCGGATCCTTGCTTGCTAAATACTAATCCTTCTTCCTCTAGCAAATGAATAGATTTTTTTAAGGTAATACGAGAAATGTCATATTTATTAGCTAACTCATCTTGGGTAGGCAAAGCATGGCCAGCACGATAGTGATTAGTTAAGATGTCTCGTTTAATGTCTGAGTAGACCTCACGATATCTGAACATAAAGATAAACCCCTTATTTAAGATTTGTATATACATATTAACGCTAAAAATATTATTTGTATACATTTTTGTTTGAAAATTGTATTTACAAATTTATAAATTGACTTTAATATAATAGGTGAAATGAAAGCGCTTGATTTCGAAAAACAATACAAGGAGAAAACTGTTATGAAATTCAAACTTGAGTCAATTCAAGAACCATTACTGAAAGTTTCTTCATGGGTAGAGCGGAATACCATCTTACAAGCAATTAAAAATTCGTTTGTTCGAACAATTCCGTTTACCGTTGTCGGATCATTTTCAAACTTAATTAAAATGCAGATTGACGCGTTAATCAAAGCTAAGCACCTAGATAACGTTATTTTGACCAATATAAGCAATCTTTTCGGGTACCTAGGTACGGCAATCTTAGGGATTGTCGCTTTAATTGTGGTATTTTCATCGGCTTATTCCTATGCGGTGGAATTAAAACGGGATTCGCGTAATGACAACTTAAATCCAATTATTGCTACTTTACTAGCACTAGCAGCATATTTTGTTATGGTACCCAATAACGTTAATTTTTTAGATACTAAGGCAAAGGTGATCGAGGGCTTTTCAACATCATTCTTTAGTTACGAAGGGATGTTTACGGGGCTAATTGTCGGTATGATTTCGGTAGCTTTATTCGCAAAGTTTGCTCGGAGCAAGTTCACCATTAAAATGCCTGGCAACGTTCCTCAAAACGTTTTTGACTCCTTTCTTTCATTAATTCCTATTTCAGAAGTTTTATTAGTATTTGGCGCCTTAAGGATTGTAATTCAGTCTTTAGGTTACGTTTCTTTAGTCCAAATGATCTCCGAAGTTTTGATTAAGCCATTATTAACCGTCGGAACCGGATTACCAGCAATTATTATCGTAATTTTATTGGAACAAATCTTATGGTTCTTAGGTTTGCATGGTTTCAATATTGTATGGGGTGTGGTTTCAGCGTTTTGGTTGCCACTTTTCTTACAAAACGTCGCTGAATTTGCTAAAACTCAAAGTTTTGCAGGCATCTCCATTGCACCAAATACAATGACTAACGTTTACGCAATGATAGGTGGATCAGGGGCGACCTTTGGTTTAATTATTGCGATGTTAATTTTCACTCGTAAAGGTGAAAAAGAACGGGAAGTTGCAAAATTAGCCTTAATCCCTGGCTGCTTTGGAATTAACGAACCGGTTATTTTTGGTTTGCCGATTGTCTTGAACCCGTTGATGTTCATTCCGTGGATTCTAGTTCCAATTATTAATGCAGTAATTGCGTACGTAGTTACGGCAATTGGCTGGGTAGTACCTTTAGTAGTGTTAAATTCAGGAAACGAACCAATTTTTATTAGTACTTGGGTCCTAGGTGCCTTTCATTTCAGTCCCGTAGTATTAACGTTTGTGCTAGTCGTTTTGGACGTGTTCTTGTACGCGCCATTTGTAATTATTAACCAACGACATGAACGTGCGGTGGCTGATCAAGAATTAGCAGTTTAAGTAGGTAAGTAGAGAAGGAGTGTTGGTTTTGAAAAAAGTTTACGCAGTTGCACATACGCATTGGGATTTTGAATGGTACTTTTCACGTCAGGAGGCTCGGGTACAATTTATCTTTCACATGGACGATGTTTTCAAGGCGTTAGCTGAAAATAAGCTGGAGTATTACATGCTAGATGGACAGATGGCCATTGTAGATGATTATTTAAAAACCTGTCCTGAAAAAAGAGCTACGCTTGAAAAGTACGTAAAAGCTGGACGATTGTTTGTGGGGCCGTGGTACACCCAAATTGATGAAATGGTAACTTTGGGTGAGTCGGCGGTTAGAAACTTACGGTTAGGCTTGAAGGCTAGTAGAAAATTAGGTAAATCTACTAAGGTAGGATACCTCCCGGATTCATTTGGTCAGAGTAAAGATATGCCGAAAATATATAATGGTTTTGGCATTAAAGATGCCGTGTTTTGGCGGGGACTTCCAGCGGACCAAAAAGTTAGATATTTTTACTGGACGAGTGAAGATGGTTCAAAAGTGCTGACGGCTAATATCAAAAATGGGTACTATGCGGGCGTAGACTTAGTTGAAAAAGATAACTTTAAGGAGTTAATGCAAAACATTTCTACAGATACCAACGTAGAAGATTTGGTCTTACCAATTGGGGGCGACCAACGAGCGGTAGATTTTAATTTGAAGAAACGCTTAAAGTTGGCCAATCGAGAATTAGCTGGAGAATATGAAATCATTGAAAGCAACTATCCGGAATACTTTAATGCCTTGGAACAAAATGGGGTGCTTCCTGAGCTTAGTGGTGAGTTTATTGATCCTTCAGTTTCAAAAATTCATCGAGGAATTTATTCCTCTCGTTATGATCTCAAACAAATTTATGATGAGCTAGAGCAATTGATGATTTACCAGGTAGAACCACTTTCAGCAATTTCCCGCCAACAGGGTATGGAAGTTAAGCAAGGATTAATTGATGAGGTTTGGCAAATAATTGCTAAAGGACAAGCGCATGATAGTTCGGGAGGAAGCAATAGTGATAAAACTAACCGAGATATTTATAATCGTGCGGTAGAAGCCCAACAACTTGCGCGTTCTTTAAAAGACTATTTGTTACGAAAATTAAGTGTTTCAGTGAAGAATGGGGACGACTTATTCTTATGGAACCCGTTGCCAATGTCAGTAGACGAAGTCCGGGAGTTAGAGGTCAGCACTACGACCCCGTCTTTTGAAATTATATCTCAAGATGGCAAAATAGGTTTTGATCTAATTGAACAAAAGCAGTGCAACGCTGCTACATTACGGCGAAATCCAGCGGAGATGGATAACGAATATTATTACGTGAGTCGAATAGCTATGAGAGTGCAGATTAAGGCTACCGACTGGACTAGTTTTAGAATTAAAGAAGGCACCGCCGGTAAGGAAATTTTAGCTGCTTCGGTTACTAATGAAATTCAAAATGAAAAATACCAGATAGAATTTGAAAATGGGCAGTTAAACATAACTGATAAACTAAATCATTGTACCTATACAAATGCATTAAGCTTTGAAGACGGCGGCGACGAAGGAGATACGTACGATTATTCGCCTGCATACAAAGATTGGATTATCAACTTAGGATTTGCGAATGCAACAATTACTACCAAAGCAGGAAAGCAAACGCAAATAATGCTTTTGGAAGGCACGTGGCACGTTCCTTATGATTTGCAAGAACGAGCCGCAAAAAAAAGTAACGGAGCTATTACTTACCGAATAAAGTTGCAGCTAGATCAAGGTGGTGATTTGATAAAGTTTAAGATGAATGTTAATAACCAAGTACTTGATCACCGACTTCGTTTGGTGATGAACACGGGGGTAAAAGCCCAAAATACTTTTGCGGACACCCAATTTGGCGTTGCTCAACGTCCAGTAATTGACCCTAAAATGGATAATTGGCAAGCAATTGGATATCGGGAAGAACCTACGGCATTAAGACCGATGCTTCACTTTGCCAATGTTCATGATAGAGAAAAAAGTTTTTCGTTCATTACTGCTGGTATGCGAGAATTCCAAGCAATTGGTGACCAATTCGATAAATTAGCAGTTACGCTTTTTCGTGGTGTAGGTTTCTTAGGCCGACCAGACTTAAAACGGCGCCCTGGAGATGCTTCTGGTTTAGTGATGAAATCAGTAGCCACCCCCGATAGCCAGTTAATGGGCGAGCAAAGTTTCCAAGGTGCAATTGTAATTACTCACGATTGGGATCCACGACAATTGCAATGTATGCATCTGCAAGTATCGCAATCTGGTTTGTATTACCAGCGCCAAGTAATTAACCGATTTACTACTCCATTGCAATACTTTGCGGTTAATGAACTTGCTAATGAGGTTAAACATCGGCCAATCGTCAAGATTAACAATTTAAAAGTTACCTTAAGCAGTTTTCAAACGTCGGTAGATCAGACAGGATATGAATTACGATTATATAATCCTACGCAACAAACCGTGGCTAACCCAGGAAATCTGCAATTTACGCAGAACGTTAACGTATCTTTAATGGACCTAAAAGGTGAGGTCCAACAAACAGTAGCAAACGCGGTGAAAAACTATTCGTTACCGAAGTTTAAACCAGGGGAAATTCGGACTATTGGACTGTTTCCTATCGGAGAAATAATTGGTGGTGATTGAGAATAATGGAAGAGCACATGTTCATTGATCAAACAAAATTAATTAAACAAGTTAGAAATTACGCTGAAAAAATTAGTTTAACCAACGCTAAAACTACGGCAATGTTTAAAAATGCGATTATTGACACAATTTCTAACACTGTCGAAGTGCAAGACGACCGCGTTTTTATTGCGACGGGTGATATTCCGGCAATGTGGTTAAGGGATTCCACTTTTCAAGTATTACCTTATTTAAGTATTAGTGAAGACATCCCGGATTTAAAGGGCTTAATTCACGGCGTGATTAATCAACAACTAGATTATGTGAATCACGATCCTTACGCGAATGCGTTTAACAAAACCGCTTCGGGAGCACATTTTAATCCTGATTATTCTAATGTCAGAATTTCTGATTTGGTTTGGGAACGTAAATTTGAAATTGATTCCCTATGTGCGCCACTACTACTAGCAGTTCGATTATATGAAGATACGGGATATGCGCAACATTTTACAGACTATTTTTGGCAAACCGTAGATTTGATTGTCGATACCTTTATTAAAGAGCAGCACCATGAACATTCTGAGTATTTCTTTGAAAGAGACGTTGGTCCAGCCTCGGACACGTTAAGCAATGCAGGTAGAGGGACTAGAATTGGTTATACGGGGATGGTCTGGTCCGGTTTTCGACCAAGTGATGACGCATGTAAATACGGGTATTTCGTGCCAGGAAACATGATGATTGTGACGGTAATTGAACACCTGTTAAAAATCATGAAGGAGCAACGAATAGATGATGCAGCTTTATCGACTAAAATGAATCGCTTAGCTAACGAAGTTAGAAGCGGTATTGAACGTTACGGAGTTGTCGAACTATCGGACGGGGTTCGGATGTTTGCTTATGAAGTTGACGGATTGGGTAACTATAATTTAATGGATGATGCCAACGTTCCTAGTTTGCTAGCAATCCCCTTTATTGGTTATACAGATGAACGGGATGCTGTGTACGTTAATACGCGAAAGTTTATTTTATCTTCTAATAATCCCTATTATTATCAAGGGACGATTTTGTCGGGAATTGGTAGTCCGCATACACCCCAAAATTACGTATGGCCAATCGCATTAGCAATGGAGGGGTTAACGACTAGTGATTTAAACTTGATTACCGCTAAGCTGAACGTGATTAGTCAAACAGATGCGAATACCAACCAGTGCCACGAAGGAATCGACGTAAACAATCCTGATAAATACACTCGGGAATGGTTTTCATGGGCAAACATGACTTTTTGTCAGTTGGCGTTCCACTACTTGAAGGTGAAAGGAGAGCTGGTTTAGTTAGGGTGTATTAAAAATATAAATCACTAAAATAATATGTATTTTTATAAAAGCTGGAATTCATTTCCAGCTTTTTTTTGCGCAAAAAATTATTAATTAGAGTGCAAAAGTTGCAGATTAACGACTGCTAGAGCTTGCCTTGTTAGCGTTTTCATAAAAAGTAAAATGAAGTCATAGCATAAGGAAGGGAGGAAACACTAGTGTTAAATGAATTGTTGACCAAAGATACGATTCAGTACCGAGATATTGACCACCTTAATTGGCAAGAGGCGATTAAGGTTGCAGCAATGCCACTAATTAAGAACGGAAGTATTTTACCTCGGTACGTTGAATCTATGATTAAGATTTCTTTGAAAGAAGGACCGTACTTTAACATTGGACCGGAAGTCGTCTTGGCTCATGCTAGACCGACTGATGGTTCTAATGGGATTGCATTGGCACTCTTAAAAACTAAAAAGGACGTTTGTTTAATTAATGATCAACATCCTGCAAAGTTATGGTTTGTTTTAGCTGCAAATGATAACCAAAGCCATTTGATGGTAATTAAGGAGTTGATGCAATTATTAACAGATAAAAAGCGGGTTGATTTATTACTCAACGCTGAAAATAAACAAAGTATTGAAAAAATTATTGTCGAAGGAGTAGGAAAATGAAGATTTTAGCAGTTTGTCAAAGCGGATTAGGAAGTAGCTTTATGGTGCAAATGAATATCCAACAGATATTAAGCGACGAGAAGGTAGATAAAGAAATTCAAGTTGATCATGCAGATGTGGGAAGTGTGACTGCAGACGCAGCTGATTACTTTTTTGTCGAAACTACTTTGAAAAGTGCGCTAGGTAGTCTTCCAGGAGATAAGATTATTCTTTTAAATAGCCTGATTAATCAAGATGAAATTAGGGAAAAGGTTAATGAAATACTAGATAAAAATAATATCCAACATGGTTAATACAAAATAAAGAAGGTGGCATTAATGAAAGCGATTCTAAATCTATTTGTAGCGATTGCAACGCAACCAGCAATTTTAGTCGCATTAATTGCGATGACAGGACTATTGCTACAAAAGAAAAAAGCAACTGAAGTAGTTCAAGGAACTATCAAAACTTTTGCTGGGTTTTTGGTCTTAATTGGTGGTTCAGGGATCTTAAGTAATTCGTTGGCGCCGTTTGCAAGTATGTTTCAATCGGCACTTCACGTACAAGGGGTGGTGCCAAGTAATGAAGCAGTTGTAGCGATTGCGTTAGTTAAGTATGGATCAACAACGGCGCTCATTATGTTAGTAGGAATGATTATAAATATTCTCTTAGCACGGTTCACCCGGTTTAAGTACATTTTTTTAACTGGACAAGCAATGCTTTATGTTTCTTGTTTAACTGCGGTAATTTTAATTTCAGCTAATTTAGGAAATGGTTGGCAAACGGTTATCTTAGGTGGCATTTTTGAAGGGACTTTATTAACGATTACCCCAGCACTTTGCCAACCCTTTATGAGAAAAATCACCGGTGGTGACACAGTTGCAATGGGGCACACCGGGAATATTGGATACGCAACTGCAGGATTGGTCGGAAAAATTTTTGGCAATAAAGAAAAGAGTACAGAAGACTTAAATATTCCTAAAGGACTAAGTTTTTTAAGAGATTCAACAGTTTCAATTACTTTATTGATGGGGATTGTGTACATTGCTTTAGCTATTGTAGCAGGTCCGCACTTTGTAGAAACTAAGCTAAGTGGCGGGACTAATTACATTATTTATGCATTAGTGCAAGCGGGAACTTTTGCAGCTGGATTTGTAGTGGTATTACAAGGTGTTCGGATGATTTTAGCTGAAATTGTTCCAGCCTTTCAAGGGATTGCCAAAAGCTTAGTGCCCAATTCTAAACCCGCACTAGATGTTCCAATCATTTTTCCTTACGCGCCAAATGCTGTATTAATTGGCTTTTTTGTAAGCTTTATTGTAGGTACCTTAAGCATGTTTGTGATGATTGCCATGAAAACTACGGTAATTATTCCAGGAGTGGTTGGCCATTTCTTTTGTGGAGCAGCAGCAGCAATTTACGGTAATTCAGAAGGTGGACGGCGAGGTGCAATTTTAGGTGCTACTGTAAACGGTTTAATTATTAGTTGGTTACCGTTATTGATTTTACCAGTACTGGGCTCTTTAAAATTGGCGGCATCTACTTTTGCAGACACAGATTATTTAGTACCCGGAATTCTATTAGGAAAACTAGGTAACTTAGGAACGATGGCAGTAGTTACTGGAATTATTTTATTTTTCTTAATAGTACTAGTAACCAGCGTAATTTTAAATCAGCGAGATAAGACATCAGATTAAAGGAATGTTGGGGGAAGAAGAAAGTGTTTACTAAAAAAGATATTGACGCGGTTAACGCAATTCGTTTTCTAAGCGCAGACATGATTGAAAAGGCGCAAAGCGGACACCCAGGTTTGCCGATTGACGCGGCGCCCATGGCTTACACATTATGGGAGAAGTTCTTACAATTTAACCCACAAGATCCGAAATGGATTAATCGAGATCGCTTTGTTCTAAGCGCGGGCCATGGATCGGCAATGCTTTATAGTTTATTACATTTGAATGGCTTTGATTTACCGCTAACTGAATTGAAAAAGTTCCGAAAGCTTGGCTCTAGAACTCCAGGACATCCAGAATATGGGATGACGGCCGGTGTAGATGCAACCACCGGCCCGTTAGGGCAAGGCTTAGGGATGGCAGTTGGGATGGCAATGGCAGAACGCCACTTAGCAGCGTTGGTTAATCGCCCAGGTTACCCAGTTTTCAACCACTTCACGTACGCTTTAGTTGGTGATGGGGATCTAATGGAAGGGGTCAGTCAGGAAGCTATTAACATTGCAGGCCAAAAACAGCTCAATAAATTAATTGTTTTGTACGATTCTAATGACGTTTCGCTTGATGGACCTTTGAGTTTAAGTACTAACGAAAACGTCGCGCAGCGTTTTAAAGCTGCTAACTGGAATTACCAAAAAGTTACCGACGGCAATGATCTGGCTGGGCTGCAACAAGCGTTACAGCAAGCCCAAACTAGCGACCGACCAACCTTGATTGAAGTTAAAACGATAATCGGATATGGTACCCCGGAAAGCGGGACGAATAAGGTACATGGAAATGCCTTAGGAAAGGCTAATTTGGCAGCGATGCGCCAATTTTATCATTGGCAAGCGGCGCCGTTTGAGATTGCCCCAGAAATTTACCAACATTATCAAGAACAGGTAGCTAAAAAGCAAACGGCCTACCAAGCCTGGCAAACGATGTTCCAAGAATATCAAACAGAGTTTCCAGAAGTTTACCGCCAATTTCAAGATGCGCGCTTAGATACGACCAAGCTTAATTTAGATGACCCGGCATGGCAGGAGCCCATGGCAACTCGAACGAGTAATTCTAAAATCATGCAACAGGTTGCCGACCAGAATGTGCAATTATGGGGCGGCTCAGCAGATTTGTATTCTTCAAATAATACTCACCTTGATGATTCGAAGGCGTTTGATGCGTTACACCCTGAACAACGCAATGTTTATTTCGGGGTGCGCGAATTTGGCATGGCAACTGCGGTTAACGGGATTAACTTACATGGCAACACCCGGGCGTTTGGGAGCACGTTCTTTGTCTTTAGTGATTATCTCAAAGCGGCGATTCGCTTAGCGGCAATCCAGCAGATTCCAGCAGTATACATTTTCACGCACGACTCGATTGCGGTCGGCGAAGACGGACCAACTCATGAGCCGATTGAACAGCTAGCCGGATTACGATCCATTCCTAATGTGACGGTGATTCGCCCAGCCGATGCGCACGAAGTACTGGGCGCTTGGCAAAAGATTGGCCAAATTACTGATCAGCCAACGGTATTAGTGTTGACCCGCCAAAAAGTGCCGTTATTAGCGCAAACGCAGACTGATAAAGTGGCCTTCGGCGGCTACACACTCTCGCCAGCTGCCACTGCCAATCCGGACGGAATCTTGGTTGCAACGGGTTCGGAAGTCGCCTTAGCCCTACAGGCGCAACAAAAACTCGCCCAAGAAAAATTGAACGTGGCAGTAGTTTCCATGCCGAGCGTCGAGCTTTTCCAAGCTCAAAGTTCGGATTATCAAGCTCAAGTTCTTCCACCAAACGTGAAGGTAAAGATAGGACTTGAAATGGGCAGTCGCAATGGTTTAGCCACAGTGGCGAGCGCGGTAATCGGAATTGATCACTTTGGGGCAAGCGGGAACGGCACGGAAGTAGTTCAACAAGCAGGCTTCACGGTAGATAACATTGCGGAACAATTTAAAGCAAAATTAGCAGAGGCGGAAGTGAAATGATGGATGCAAATGATTTAACTATTAAGATTTATGAAGACGGCGCGGAAATTGAGAAAATGCGAGCTGCTAGTCAACAGGCGTTCGTTAAGGGCTTTACTACGAACCCTTCGCTATTAAAACAAGCGGGAGTGACTGATTATTTAGCTTTTGCCCGCCAAGCAGTGGCAGAATTTCCAGAGCAGGAGTTTTCTTTTGAAGTTTTTAGTAACGAACCGCAAGAAATGTTGCGGGAAGCTCAAATCTTACATGATTTAGGCCCCCGAGTGTATGTAAAAGTACCGATTATCACTACGACCGGAGAATCAACGGCGGACGTGATTAAAGAGCTATCGGCAGCGCATATTAACTTAAACATTACGGCAATCACCACGGTAGAACAGGTTGAAGTTGCCGAGCGTAATTTAGCACCAGGCACCCACAACTTAATTTCCATTTTTGTGGGACGGGTAGCTGACGCTGGGATTGATCCGCATCATTTGATTGAAAGCAGTGTAGAAATTACGAAATCTCACCCAGAAGCATCCTTGTTATGGGCAAGTACGCGAGAAGTGTACAACGTCTTTGAAGCACAACAAATGGGGGTGGATATTATTACGGTACCACCGGCTTTAATTACGAAGTTAAGTAAAACGGGTAAAGCGGCTTTAGAAATTTCGGTGGATACGGTTAAGGGGTTCCAACGGGATATTGAGGAATCGGGATTGTCAATTTTATAGCCAGATTTTTTCTCAGACATTGTATTAACTATTGTCTGAGATTTTGTGTATGTTAATTAGTGAATAGCATGGGTGAATATATGTTGGAATTAAATAATTCGGAAACTAAAGTATTAGAAGCACTTTTAAAAAACAATGTCTTGTATTCAATAAAAGATTTAGCAACCGAAACTAAATTATCAAATCGAGCAATATATTACAACGTTGCTAACCTTTCAAAAAAGCTGATGGTAAATAATATTGAACCGCCGCGCAATATTCGCGGAAGGGGATATTATTTGCCTGAGGAAAGTAAGCGCCTTTTAAAAAATAATTATTACAGTGATAAATTACTAATTCTAGACGCCCATTCTCGTCGAATTTTCTTGATTTTTTTAATGTTAACTGAGTCAAGTTTCAATACATTAGCTAAGATGGCGGAAATTTTAGAAGTTTCTAGGAATACTATTGTACATGATCAAAAGATAATTACAGTTTTTTTGAAAAAGTACCATTTAACGGTGATTGGCAACCGAAAGGGTCATTTTATTTCAGGAAATGAAGTAGATATTCGGTATTTTTTACAAAACAATAGCGTAAAGATTGCAACTGTTTTAGCAGAAGTAAGTAAGCAAAAGGGCGACTTTGACGAAATTCGTTCCATAATGAACTTAAGAAGTGTCATTGAAAGTTGGCTGGAAAGTATTGAACAGCGTAGTTTTTTAAATTTTACTGACGATGGGAAAAAACATCTAGAAAATTTTTATATGCTAGTTTTAAATCGAATCTTACGAGGACACATATTACAATCAGGTGAGATGTTTACGTCTGGAATGGATTACCATCATTTACGAAAACAAAATGAATTTATGATGGCAAAAGAATTGCTAACAAAATTAGGATTGGACTTAAGAGCAAAGTATGAAGAAGAGATTTATTTTTTAGAAAGTATGTTATTAGGGACGCCTAAAAATGAGATTGGTTTTAGTGGAGAAAGCGATGTTAAAAATACGCTAAAGAAGGTTACTAAAGAGATAGTAGATAATTTTAAGAAGCTAAGCGGAATGAATTCAAATAATGAAAGCCAATTACTAAACGATCTTTACACGCATTTGGTTTCAACTTTTTACCGTGTTAAATATAACCACCAATATCGAGATGGATTAGTTACACAGATAAAAGGTAAGTATTTTAACGTTTACACATATACCAAAATGTCTTTACAACCATTTGAAAAATTAAATGTTGGACATTTGAACGAAAATGAAATTTCGTTGATTGCAATTTATTTTGGTTCACAGATGGTTAGGCAAGCTAAGCAAGGTACGGTCCTTTTAGTTTGTTCTGCGGGGTTGGGTACTTCGAGACTGCTTAAAGAAGAAATACTTGCTCATTTTCCTGACGTTAATGTCATCGGTCCGATTACTAAAAGTGAATATAACAATATCCAAACTGATGATTATCCACTCATAATTACAACTACCCCTTTAAATAGTCAGCCAAGTAATAAAGTGATTCTACTTTCTCCAATTCTAACGCAGAGAGATTTGATTTTATTGCAAAAATTATTTGTAGAGAGAGGGATTTTGCAAACTAACTCTAAGTTTAATGAAAACAAGTTTGCGGCACTGATGGATGTTATTAATGACACAGCAATTATTCGCGATCCAGTAAAATTAAGTGAGGGGATCAAAGAAATTTTAGCAACGGATACTGAGAAAAGACAAAAGATTATTAAAAATACTTACCCAAAACTAAGTGAACTAATTACTAAAGACACTACTAGCTTTGTTGATGGTCAGGAATTAAATTGGCAAGCTGCTATTGAGTTAGCAGCTAAACCACTAAGTAAAAATAATCAAATAAGCCATACCTATGTTGAAGCCATGATTAATAATGTTATCCAAAATGGTCCCTATATTAACATTGGCAGAATGGTGGCATTTGCACATGCTAAAACTGAAGATGGGGTAAATAGCTTAGGAATGTCTCTCTTGCATCTAAAAGAACCGATTTCGTTAGTTGACAAACAACATCCAATTAAATTGGTTTTTGTTTTAGCAGCTGTTGACCAAGAATCACATGTTAATGCAATGGCTGAATTGGCAGCACTTCTGAGGGACGAGGAGAAACTAGATCGATTGCTTGACGCTAAAAATTTTGAGGAGATTGCACAGATTATTCGTAGTGTGGAAAATTCTTAAAAGAATAGGATATGTTTAAGCTGTTTTAAATGTCCAAAGAAATCATTTCGTTTAACGACGAACTGGTTTCTTTTTGATTTCAAATAAAAATTAAATGAAGATTTACCTTCTTGAATGTCGCCAATTCCAATATTTAATGATAAAGTTTTACTTGAGTGTTACTGTGGTTATGTATTAATTAGAGTACATTAGTAAAGAAGATAATTTATATATAGTGAAATTGAGTAACTAAAAGGGGGTAGCCCATGGCAGCAACGTTAAAGGATATTGCGGATCGAGTTGGAGTATCGTTAGCAACCGTATCACGAGTGCTAAATAAAGATACATCACTTTCAGTCGGCAATGAAACGAGACAACGAATTTTAGACGCCGCCGAGGCATTACATTATTCAAAAAACAAACGGCATACTAATTCAACCGCCAGAAAGCGCCTAGCGATTGTTCAGTGGTATTCGGAAACGGAAGAACAAGACGACTTGTATTACATGTCGATTAGAATGGGAATTGAACAACGCGGACAGGATAACCAATTTGAAGTGACCCGAATCTTCCAAAACAATCTCCAAGAGTTGGGACCGGATTTTGATGCAGTAATTGCGGTGGGAAAATTTAGTGAGCCACAGGTTAAAGAACTTGCCGCCGTTACGGGAAACTTGGTTTTTGTAGATGATGATCAATTTGCGGCTGGTTTCGATAGCGTAATTACTGATTTTCAGTTGGCGACAGAAAGAGTGGTCGACTATTTTTGGCAACGCGGTATCAAGGACATTGGAATTATTCATGGTGCTGAAATGACTACCGATCATAAGTTGACCGTGACCGATCGGCGAATGCTGGGATTTCAGGCCGCAATGGAGAAGCGGGGTGCTTTTGAGCCTAAATTTGTATTTGAAGGTGACTATACCAGCGATTCTGGTTTCAAAATGATGCAAAAGGCAATCGACACGCTTGGTGATCAACTTCCAACGGCTTTTTTTGTGGCTAATGATCCCATGGCGGCGGGTGCCTTGAAAGCACTTCAGGCCAATGGAATTGAAGTGCCAAAACGGGTCAAAATTTTTAGCTTTAACAATACTTCGCTGGCAACGTATGTTTATCCCGAGTTAAGTGCAGTCAATGTGGATACCGAATTAATGGGGGCCACGGCGGTGAATTTAGTGATGAGTCGCTTGACGGGTCGCACAACTACTCAACGGGTTGAACTCGATACAAAACTAGTTGAACGGGCTAGTACAAAATAACTTTTCATGGAAAATATTTGTGGAAGTCGCATCGTTATTAGATAAGCTGATCTAGTAATTGTGGGACTTTTTATTTTAACTAAAATATTTACTCAATCTATAGCACAATTTGGTATACTGAACTTGAAAGCGGTTTAATTAATTTGGAGGTGTCACGATATTGGAAACTAAAAAAGAAGTATTTGATCAATTTGAGGGTCAAGATGTAATGCGCTATACGTTAATCAACGACCAACAAACGCGAATTTCAGTTTTGAGCTATGGTGGAACATGGCAAGAATTTGTGGTTAATGAAAATGGTGTTGAGCGCCCATTAATTTGGGGATTGGATAGCATGGCGGATTATCAACGAGTTGGTTACTGCCTTTGCCAATCAGTTGGACGAGTTGCGGGACGCATTGGCGGGGCTAAATTTAAAATTGATGGCCAAGAATATCAAGTTGATATGAATGAACAAACGCACTCGCTACATGGCGGTAATCATGGTTTTAATACGTTAAATTTTGCTGGAAAATTTAGTAAGAGTGCCGATAGTGTCAGCGTGATTTTGTCGAAGCACATTAAAGCAACTGACGATAACTATCCGGGAAACCTCGATGTAGAAATCAAGTTTACTTTAGATAACCAAAATCAAGTTACGATCACCTTCACGGGGGATACGGACGCTGCCACCCTGTTTAATCCTACCAATCATGTTTACTGGAATACCACGGACGACCGGAAAAGCTTAGGTAAACAATGGTTACAAATTACGAGCGCAGCCCATCTTGAGTTTGACCAAGAAAAGGTGCCTACCGGTAAAAAAATTGCAGTTAAGGACACTGCTTATGACTTTAACCAGCCTAAGTCGGTTGAAAATGCTTTACAACAATTAAAAAACGAAAACGGCGGGATTGAATTTGATGATGCTTACGAAGTTAACCCGAGCGCGACCACTCCAATTGCAATGATTGGGGACACTGATGGTAAACGGCAAATTAAACTTTATTCCGACCGCAACGGTTTGGTTATTTACACGGCTAACCCATTTGATCCCGATAAAGAAGCTGCTCATGAGTACAACGCTTTGGCGACTGAAGCACAAACTTTACCAGATGCAATTAACCATTCTGATTTTGGCGACGTTATTTTACGTCCAAGTCAACCAATTACTAACACGATTCGTTACCAATATGAACGTTTGGGTTAAGGCAGGGTCTAGTTGGTTACCCAGAAGTCTTAGTTACATTTAAATTTGAAATAATTATTGTTTTAGGAACGGATTATTTGATGCACTTTTGATCCGTTAAATTTGATAGGGGGCTGTTTAAGAATGGTTAAATTCTTAAACAGCTCGCTATTTTTTTGCTAAATTTTTAGTAGTCAATCCCTAAAAAACTGTTTAAAAGCGCGAGGTAAAACTACGCAAAATATATTAAAAGTTTTGAAATTAAGACCCAAAGTGGTTGGAAAGGCTGTTTTATAAGGCTTGGTAATGGAGGGTGGAAAAATCATTTCAAGATTAATCTAATAAAATAATTAAGCAAATTTTACTAAAAATATATTGACATCTCTTCTGGAAACGATTACATTTAGTGCATAGATAATTAAAGGAGATTTGATAGAGATTATGGATGCAGAAGTTAAACAAAGTAAGGGTCGTAAGATCACTTCACGACTAGCTTACTCATTTGGTGCATTTGGTCATGATGCATTTTATGCAACACTTTCGACATATTTTATTATGTTTGTAACCTCCCATTTATTTGATAAAAGTAGTGGGGCACAAGGTACAAAGATGATCGCGTATATTACGATGATTATCGCGGTATTACGTTTCGTCGAACTGGCCATTGATCCGCTGATCGGAAATGCGATTGATAATACTAATTCACGCTGGGGACATTTTAAGCCGTGGATTGTGATCGGTGGGACAATCGGTTCGGTTGTTTTAGCGCTTTTATTTACCAGTTTAGGAGGATTGAACACTTCCAACCCAATTTTGTACTTGATCGTTTTTGCTATTTTATATATCACGATGGATATTTTTTATTCCTTCAAAGACGTTGGATTCTGGTCAATGATTCCTGCCATTTCATTTGATTCGGCAGAACGTGAAAAGACGGCAACCTATGCCCGGGTTGGTTCCAATATCGGACAAAACATCGTTGGTGTCGTCGTTATGCCAATCGTTTTAATGTTTTCAACGAAGGCTAACAGCGGCCAGGGTGATAATCGCGGCTGGATGGCCTTTGGGATTATCATCGCTGCGGTTGCCTTAATTTCAGCCTTTGCGGTAGCCATTGGAACTAAAGAAAACGATTCGGAATTACGTAAAAATACTGAAAAAACTACGTTCAAAGAAGTTTTCAAAGTGTTGGCCCGTAACGACCAGTTGATGTGGTTATCTTTAACTTACGGAATTTACACTGCCGGAATGGCAATTACCAACTCACTTGAACTTTATTACTTTACTTACATTTTAGGCGACGCTTCGAAGTTTACGTTGCTTGGTTCGTTAAATGCCATTATTGGGGTCTTCGCCGTATTGGCCTTTCCTCCATTGGCGAAGAAATTTAGCCGTCGGAAGGTTTTCTTCTTAGCAATTTCAGTTATGGTGATTGCGTTGGCAATGTTTGCCTTTGCGGGTCAATCATTACCAATGATATTAACCGCTGCCGTGCTATTCTATATTCCACAACCACTGATTTTCTTGGTTGTTTTGATGGTACTCAGTGATTCTGTTGAATACGGACAATTGAAATTTGGTCACCGGGATGAATCGTTGACGTTATCCGTGCGGCCATTACTTGATAAATTAGGTGGAGCTATTTCAAATGGTGTCGTTGGTTTAACAGCTGTTTGGGCTGGAATGACTGCTGGCGCAACAGCTGGTGACGTTACTTCCCATGGACAAGCAATTTTTAAATTGATGATGCTTGGAGTTCCTGCAGTAATGATTTTAACTGGAGCATTCATCTTCTTTAAGAAAGTTAAGTTAGATGAAAAGATGCACGCCCAAATCGTTGATGAACTCGAAAAAACTTGGTCAAAACATTTGGAAACGGATGAAACTCCTGCAGAAATCGAAACAAACTCTGAAGTAACCATTTACCATAGTCCCGTTGCTGGGAAACTGATCAGCTTAGATGAAGTTGCAGACAAGACCTTTGCCAGCGGTAGCATGGGGAAGGGATTTGCAATTCAACCAACGGATGGTCGGGTTTTGGCGCCGTTTGATGGCGAAGTGGTTGCAACCTTCCCAACTCGGCACGCCATTGGCCTTCGCTCTGATCAAGGGATTCTAACCTTAATTCATATCGGAATTGGTACCGTTAACATGCGAGGAACTGGTTTCGTTCAGTACGTTGAAGAAGGCGATCACGTTAAACAAGGCGAAGAGTTGATTGAATTCTGGCAACCGGCAATTAAAAAAGCTGGGCTTGACGATACCGTAATGGTAGTCATCACCAACAAAGAAATGCCTGAATTTGAGTATCTTAAAGACATGGGCAACCTTGTTCAAGATAATGAAAACGTTTTGAAGTTATCGAATACGGAATTACCGGATTAAATTTTAGTTATAAGAAGAACTTCTCCATTTGAGGAAGTTCTTTTTTGTATGTCCCAAAGACGCTGTAAAAAATATTTCGATATATAGATTTGGTAGGGACCAAACGTGGGACAAAAGTCAATTTGTTCCGGTTAGCTGCAAAATAGCCATTATGCCAGTTTCGGGCATAATGGCTATTTTTACTTTAACGTTCGCAAACTACCGACTTTTATTTAGAAATGGATATTGAAATCGAAATCAATGTCTTGGTCAGCGGGAATGTGGTAACGTTGTTCGACATCCGCACCCCAACTGTCGATCCCACCGACACCGCGAACTGCGCCGTATATGGAGAGCACGGTGCGCCTTGGTAATGGAAGCTCTTCGATGTGCGTGGCATTTTCAAGTTCTGCGGCGGTATACGGTAAACAACTGAAGGCAAATGGCTTTTTGGTTTGGCTAAAAGTCAGGCTAAACGGTTGAGAATCGGGATCTGCATTGTTTTGGGTGGTTGAGCGGGTCACGGTTAGTTGACTGGTTTGCATGTGCATCCCGCATTCTTGAGGCACCAGGTAGGGGGTGACTGGTAATCCGGCAACGTGAAAATGTCCATGAGTTGCGCCTGCTAGCCGGTCGGGATAGGTTTCTCCCGAAAGCCCCGTATAATCAAAACTAGTGGCTGTCGTGGACATAATAAAGCGTAGACCAAACGCGGGTAGTTCAGGCAAATCTGCCCGTCCGGTGAAATGAACCGCCACGTTAATATTACCGTCACTAGTAACGGTGTAAGTGATCGTTACCGAAGTACTTGGTACGGTCGGCGTAACCAAATGGTAGGCTAGGGCAACCTCATTTGCGTACTCCCGGTTAGTGTAACGATTATTAAACGGCGCGATGGGCAAGGGTTGTAGCGCCTGGCCATCAACCGCTAATTCAATTTTTTGACAAGTGGTGAACCGGTCGGCTGCGTACCATTGAGCTGCCTTAACGTCAAAACCATTTCCATGGTCGTTATCAGTAGTTGCCCGCCAGAATAGCGGAGTCGGGGTGCGATAGAGCCATTCTTTATTATCAACCACTAAAGACTCGAGGCCCCCGCGCTCGTAGCTAAAAAGATAGTGAAAATTGGGGCCGGCCACTCCTAAACTACCGTCACCATATATTACGTGTAATTGGCTATTTGTGTAATCCATAATAGTATTTCACCTCCTGCATTGCTGGTTTGGGTGTTCGATCAGCAAACAATAATCCATCTCCCGAAAACTCATAGTCAGAATGGCGTTCATCGAAGTCACCGCCGTAACGAAGGACTTCTTGATTGGTTACCGGATCGTGAACCAAGAGGGCTTGGTCAATGAAATCCCAAATAAACCCGCCTTGGTACATTGGATACTGATCAATTAAGTCGTTATATGATTGCATGCCACCCAAAGAATTACCCATATCATGCATGTATTCACAGTTTAGGAAGGGTTTATCCGGGTTATTTTCTAGGTAACGCGCAATGTTAGCTGGGGTTTCGTACATCCGACTTTCCACGTCAGAAATGCGATCCCGAAATTCGGGCGCCCGGACCACCCCTTCGTAATGAACTAGACGCGAAGAATCGTGTTCTTTATAGAAAGCTTGCATGGCTGCAATGTCTTCTCCCGCAAAGGATTCGTTACCGAGGGACCAGAAAATGATTGATGGATGATTTTTAAACCATTCGTAATTAGAACGGGCACGGTCAACCACGGCTGCTAACCAGTGGGGATTATCGCCGGGAACGTTATAAGAAGGCTCCACTGCGCCCATTTTTTGCCAGGAGCCGTGAGATTCCAAATTGTTTTCGGCCATCACGTAAAGCCCAGCTTTGTCGCAAAGGTGATACCAGGGAAGCTGGTCCGGGTAATGGCAGGTTCGGACAGCGTTGATGTTGTTATCCAGCATAATCTGAATATCCTTGCGCATGTCATCCACTGAAATGACTCGACCACTGTGAGCATTCCATTCGTGACGGTTAACCCCGTTGAGAATTAGACGGTGGTTGTTAACGTAAATAACCTTGTCCTCGCGCAATTCCACTTTCCGAAAGCCGAATTGATAGGGAACCGCTTCTAAGAGTTGGTGCTGATCATCATAAACTTTAATCAGTAATTGATATAAAGTCGGTGAGGTTGGTGACCAGAGTTTTAAGTTGTTGAAGGCAATCTTTTTAAATGAAACTTTACCAGTTCCCGTTTGGGTTTGCGTTGCTAGAAGCTGTTGATCTTGATCAGTCACGCTTAACTCTAAAGTAGCGTTAGTGCCAGAAACAGTAGCCTTAACCGTAAGAATGCCACTCTTAAAATCGGCGTTCACCTCGGGTTTAAGATCTAAATCAACAATGTGCGCATCGGGAAGGGCAAGTAAATTAACGTCCCGGAAAATCCCGGAAAAACGGTACATGTCTTGGTCTTCGATAAAGGAAGCGGTACTCCGTTTATAAACGCGCACGGCCAGGAGATTATCACGATCCTGAACGTAAGGGGTTAGATCGAATTCAGAAGGGGTAAAACTGTCTTCAGCATACCCAATAAAATGCCCGTTTAACCAAACGTAGAGGGCTTCCTCGACCCCTTGAAATTGAATGATAACCCGGTGATTTTTAAAAGAATCGTCAAGGTCGAATTTTTTCAAGTATGAGCCAACACTGTTGTCGCTCGCGTCGCTAAATAAACCAGGTTCTAGTTGATCTTGATTAAGTGTGTACGGCGGGCGCCGATATATTTTACCTTCCCAGGGATACAAGGTATTAATATATTGGATCTGGCTGTAACCTGCTAATTCGATGTGTCCGGGGACTTGAATGGTATCAAAGTCGGCATCATCAAAATTAGGTGAATAGAACTGGAGCGGGCGTTCGGATGGCGTCGAAGCAAAATGGAACCGCCAAGTCCCGTTAAGGCTTTTCACAAAGCTACTGCCGCGATTAAGTTCAGCTAAATTGCGGTAGTAATGATGATCGCTGTGGGCGGGAAGTTGGTTCACCCGAAAAACCTCAGGATCATCAAGCCATTGGAGGTTTGCTTGCATAATAAAACTCCTTTCGTAATTAAAAATAAAACGCTTACAACAAAATGATAGAACATAAAGTTAAGTTTGTATACATAGTTTTAGTTAAATTTTAACCAAAAATAATAGTTTCTTGGGGTTCAAAAAATGACTTTATCGGAAAAATTGGAGTTATTGGTTTTTTTGTGTAAAAACGCTACCATTTTCGTTTATAAAGGGTTAAGCGGGTGTTGACAAGTGACCTTTAAAGCTATATATTCAAGTTAATAAAATTTTAGTAAAACACGGAGGATACATATTATGAACGCAACCGACTTAAAGAAAGAATTTTCCGAAATTTTTGACACTAAACCTGAAAGGGTTTTCTTCTCCCCGGGACGGATTAACTTAATTGGTGAACACACTGACTACAATGGTGGTCACGTATTCCCATGCGCAATCACAATCGGAACTTATGGTGTTTACGCACCCCGGACGGATAGTACGGTCAGAATGTACTCGGCTAATATTCCGGATTCAGGAGTAGTTACGTTTGACGTGAATAACTTGGAATATGACAAAGCAGCGGGTTGGACGAATTATCCAAAAGGGATGATGAACGAATTGGTTAAAACGGGAGCTAAGTTTGACCATGGATTTGACCTTTACGTACACGGCAACATGCCAGATGGTGCAGGTTTATCTTCCTCAGCTTCCATTGAATTATTGACCGGAGCAATTTTAAACACCGCTTTTAATTTAGGCGTTAGCCAATTAGACTTAGTCAAAATTGGCCAAAAGTGTGAAAATAACTACGTAGGGGTTAACTCTGGAATTATGGACCAATTCGCAGTTGGAATGGGTAAGCAAGAACAAGCGATTTTACTGGACACTAATACCTTAGATTATTCATACGCTCCAGTTAAGTTAGGCAATCACGTAATCGTAATTATGAATACGAACAAACGCCGTGAACTTGCGGACTCTAAATACAACGAACGCCGTTCAGAATGTGAAGAAGCGTTGCGTCGTTTGCAAACTAAGCTAGACATCAACTCTTTAGGTGACTTAACAAATGATGAATTTGACGAAGCAGCTTACTTAATTAACGATGAAACTTTAATTAAACGTGCTCGTCACGCCGTTTCTGAAAATCAAAGAACCATTCGGGCAGCTAAGGCGTTGGCAGACGACGATTTGAAGACGTTTGGTGACTTAGTTACGGCTTCCCATGTTTCACTCCACTTTGATTACGAAGTAACTGGTAAGGAACTAGATACTTTGGCAGAAGCAGCCTGGAAACAACCCGGCGTACTTGGAGCTCGGATGACCGGTGCTGGTTTTGGTGGTTGCGGTATTGCAATCGTGGAAAAAGACCAAGTAGAAGCTTTTAAGGAAAACGTGGGCAAAATTTATCGCGATAAAATCGGCTACGACGCTGACTTCTATATTGCAGAAGTTGCCGATGGACCTAAAGAACTTTAATACTAAAAGAATTTTAAGTGACGATTACGCATTGAGAGATTGAGGAGGAATTAGAATGGCTGTCTTAGTTTTAGGTGGTGCTGGTTATATTGGCTCACATGCAGTTGATCAATTGATTACAAAGGGTTACGACGTGGCGGTGGTTGACAACCTTGTTACCGGACACCGCGCAGCAGTAAACGACCAGGCTCGTTTTTACGAAGGAGATATCCGAGATACTGAATTTATGGATTCAGTTTTTACTAAAGAAGATGTGGAAGGCGTGATTCACTTTGCGGCCTTTTCAGTTGTCCCGGAATCAATGAAAAATCCTTTGAAATACTTCGATAACAATACTGCTGGAATGGTGAAGCTTCTCGAAGTAATGGCTAAGCACGGGGTGAAACGGATTGTATTTTCATCTACTGCGGCAACCTATGGTGAACCTAAGCGGGTGCCGATCCAAGAATCGGATCCCCAAGTGCCTACCAATCCATATGGTGAAAGTAAGTTAGCGATGGAAAAAATTATGCATTGGTCAGACATTGCCGACGGAATTAAGTTTGTCGCGTTACGCTACTTCAACGTGGCGGGGGCTAAACCAGACGGTAGCATTGGCGAAGATCACCATCCCGAGACCCACATAGTACCAATTATTTTACAAGTGGCAGCTGGCGAACGCGACCAGTTACAAATCTTTGGGGGCGATTACCCAACTGCTGACGGAACTAACGTGCGCGATTACGTTCACGTGGTTGACTTAGCAAATGCTCACATCTTGGCATTGGAATATCTCAAACAAGGTCATGATAGCGACGTATTTAACTTAGGATCGTCAACTGGTTTTTCAAATAAGCAGATGTTGGATGCCGCTCGTGAAGTAACCGGAAAAGAAATCCCTGCAGTTATGGCACCTAGACGTGCAGGTGACCCCAGCACTTTAGTAGCCGCTAGCGAAAAGGCCCGGAAAGTGCTCGGTTGGCAACCGCAATATGATGACGTTAAGGAAATTATTAAAACCGCTTGGAATTGGAAAGTAAGTCATCCCAAGGGTTACAATGATTGAGGAGGACAAGCATCATGAATAGTTTAGAACAATTTGTCCAAGCCGTAATTGATTCAACATCGCAGTACACCAACTTGGACCATATTTATGTTTATAATCGTGTTTTAGGCTTGGTTGGCGAAGGTGAACCAGCTGAAGCCGTTGATGGACAGTTGACGAGTTTGGTAGATGCGTTAGTTAAGACGGCTATCCAAAACGGTAAAATTGAGGATACTCAATCAGATAAGAGCATTTTAGCAGACCAACTAATGGACTTGGTGACGCCGTTGCCTTCCGTTTTAAACCAGCTTTTTTGGGATAAATATCAGGTGAGTCCTAAAGCGGCTACGGATTATTTCTTTAAATTAAGTAAAGATAACGACTACATTAAAACCCGGGCAATCGCTAAAAACGTATCTTTTCCGGCTAAGACGGACTTTGGGCAACTTGAAATTACCATTAATCTCTCGAAACCGGAAAAGGATCCTAAGGCGATTGCCGCGGCCCGTAACCAACCGCAAAATGGCTACCCTTTGTGTCAACTATGCATGCAAAATGAGGGCTATTTAGGTAGGTTAGGTTACCCATCCCGCAGCAATCACCGGATTATTCGGATGACGGTAGGCGGCGAAACTTGGGGCTTCCAATACTCACCGTACGCGTACTTCAACGAACATTCGATTTTCTTAGATCAAGTTCACCGACCAATGGTGATTAACCGACAAACCTTTGCCAACTTATTGGAAATCGTTAAACAGTTACCACATTATTTTGTGGGCAGTAATGCTGATTTGCCAATTGTTGGGGGATCAATGTTGTCACATGAACACTATCAAGGTGGCCGACATGTATTTCCAATGATGAAGGCGCCGGTTGCTAGAACCATTGAATTAGGGGTGAATGGCGTAGAAGCTGGAATCGTGAAGTGGCCAATGTCGACCATTCGCTTGACCAGCAAAGATCCGGTTGCGCTGACGGATGCGGCCGTTAAAATCCATAATACTTGGATGAATTATACCGATGAAAGTGTGGATGTCAGAGCGTATACCGATGGAACGCGTCATCATACAACTACTCCGATTGCCTATAAAGATGGGGAGAACTACGTGATGGACGTGGTATTGCGGGATAATCAGACTTCGGCAGCATTTCCAGACGGCATTTTCCATCCGCACCAAGACGTACAACACATTAAAAAAGAAAATATTGGCTTGATTGAAGTAATGGGGAGGGCAATTTTACCAGCTCGGTTAAAGACGGAATTGGTAGAAGTGGAAAAGTACCTGTTAAATCAAGACAACCAAATGGCAGAAATGCATAAAACTTGGGCTGATCAATTAAAAGAAACTAAGTCGATTACGCCAGCAAACGTTACTGAAGTGGTCAATACGGCCGTTGGTAATGTTTTCGCGCGGGTTTTAGCTGATGCCGGCGTTTTCAAATGGGATGAAGCTGGTAAGGCAGCCTTTGCTCGTTTCATTTCCGCAGTTAAGCAATAGGACCGGAATAGGGACCGCTGAACACCTTGGTTTAAACATCCCCACGAATCTTTATACGCTTAGCGCGGTAAAGTCAATAAAATAAGAGGCTGGAAAAAATAAAGCAATATTTTCAAGGATAAAAAGATTCTTAACAAGCTGTTTTGGCGGCAAGTAGGGTCAAAGCATGCGCCAAAATCCAGTCTGTTCCGTTTAACCAAAAAACGACCGTTACGCCAAATTCAGGCATAACGGTCGTTTTTGACTAGAGCAAACTACCCGACTTTTGGCGCACGCTACTTTTAGGCCGTGGTTAGATTAATCCTTCCGCAAATAGGCCTTCGCAATGGCTTTTAAACCACGTCGCTTAAAATCGGTAACCGGCTCGCCGTTAAAGTAGCGAATGCCGTCGACGGCTTCTTCAATAGTCATACTTACGGGGTGGTTTTGAATTTGGGAATCTTCCGAGCGTCCCATTAAGTAATCAAGGGACACGTCAAGAGCTTCCGCAACCTGAAGTAACTTGTCAGCTCGGGGAGCTTGCGTTTTCCAACGGTAAATACTATTAACCCCAATTCCAGCGTGTTGCGCGGTGGTTTTAAGATTCCAATTTTTCTTTAGCTTTGCGGTTAATTTGATCCGGTCGACGAGGTCCATCGAATTCCTCCATTCTAATTATCGAATTCAGTACTTTTAGCGATAACAAATTTTGCTAAAAGTCTGCAGAATAAATAAAAAAATTTTTACGCGGGCTAAATCCCCAAACAACGGGCTTTTAGGGCGTTATTATGCCAAAATTATTTTACTGAATTCAGTACTTTTTTGTCAATTTGGTTATCTTAAGCGTTGTTAAAGCAAACAAAATTAAAATTTAATTAACTTTTTAATGGAAATCTATTTATTTTTACAGCGTTTTCTGGTGTAATAGGGTATAAATATTTAAGGAGGACAATTTATGGAAACTACGGGTAACAACCGCAATTTTCGTTGGTACAACATTGCTTTGATTTCGTTTACGGCCGTTTGGGGCTTGAACAACGTGGTCAATAACTTTGCTAATCAAGGCCTCGTGGTCATCGTTTCTTGGATATTGATCATGGCGCTATATTTTATCCCTTATACTTTAATGGTTGGTCAGTTGGGAGCTACTTTCCAAGATGCGGAAGGTGGCGTTTCTTCTTGGATGAAGGAACTCTCCACTAGTCGGTGGGCTTATTTAGCAGCTTGGACATATTGGATTGTGCACGTGCCTTACTTAGCCCAAAAACCACAGGCGATCCTAATTGGGTTTAGTTGGCTTTTCCAGAGTAACGGGAACTTTGTTAACCAAACCCCGTCATACGTTGTTCAAGCACTAAGTTTAGTAATATTCTTAATCTTCTTATGGATGGCTACTAAAGGTGTCACCACGCTTAATCGCGTGGGGAGTATTGCAGGGATTGGGATGTTTACCATGTCGATTCTCTTCATTATTTTAGGTTTAGCGGCGCCGTTTATTGCGCATTCATCGATTGCTACGGCACACATGGATCAAGTCAGCACTTATATGCCAAAATTTAATTTTAACTACTTCACCACGATTTCCATGTTAGTTTTCGCAGTTGGGGGAGCGGAAAAAATTTCCCCGTACGTTAATAAGACGCGAAATCCTTCCAAAGAATTTCCTCTAGGGATGATTTTACTTGCAATCATGGTGGCACTGTCTGCTGTCCTAGGTTCGTTTGCGATGGGGATGATTTTTGACGCCGACCACATTCCTAATGATTTGATGGCGAACGGGTCGTATACGGCTTTCCAAATTTTAGGAAATTACTTCCACGTGGGGAACTTGTTGACCTGGATTTTTGCAATTTCCAATATTTTATCGACTTCGGCAGCGCTTGCGATTTCAGTTGACGCTCCGTTACGAATCTTTTTAAATGACGCTGATAAAAACTTTGTGCCGGCAAGTTTGCGGCGGAAAAATAAGAACGGCATCGCGATTAACGGTTACAAATTAACTGGAATTTTGGTTTCGATCATTATTATCGTTCCTGCATTGGGAATCGGTGGAATGAATGATTTATATAACTGGTTAATGAACCTTAACTCGGTTGTAATGCCAATGCGCTATCTCTGGGTATTCGTAGCGTACATGCTATTGTCGAAGCAAATCAAGAAGTTCAACTCCGACTACGTCTTTGTTAAAAACTCGAAGATTGGCTTTGCTTTTGGATTATGGTGCTTCTTATTTACGGCATTTGCATGTATTTTAGGGGTGATTCCTAAGATTGACTACGCAGCAAATCCAACAACTTGGTGGTTCCAATTGGCAATGAATATCATCACGCCATTTGTTTTAATCGCATTAGGGGTCATTATGCCAATGATTGCCAAACGACAAGTTAAGGAAGAACTATAAAGATCACGGATAATTTAGGAATAAAGCTGGTAGTTATTGATAACTGTGTTAGCTTGGCGAAAGCTTTGGATTCGATTTTAAAATTAAGGGCTTCTCAAGAATTTTAGATTCTGAGAGGCCTTTTTTAGACTCAACGACCTTACTTTTAATGCTGAAAAATTTGACAAATACGAACGTACGTTTGTATAATTAACCCAATATATTAGTGAGGGTGATGGTTATGCAAAAGTTAAGCGGAATTATTACTTCGTCGATTAAAATCATTAGTTATTCGCCACTCTTAATGCGGTTTCAGCTGACGGATCGTCGGCAGCAAAAATACAATATGCTGATCCATACACACGCGCTACGGTTTTTCCAAGAAGCACGTCCTGGATCAGCGTTAACCGCATTGGTGCGGCCTAACCAACGTGGCCAAATGGTGGTTCGCCAGTTTACAGTCTTCAACGCGGAAGTGCTGGTTTAAAATGAATGCGGATGCTAGGGTGATTTTACAGCGAATTCAACGGTATTTTAAAAAGATTCCGAACACATATTATGCAATTAACATTGTCGACGACCGGTTTGACGATTGTTATAACTTCTTTTTCATTGTTCATAAAAAGAACAGTCGGCCACATTCGATTCCTTTGCGGAGGGTGACCCCTTATGATCTTGAATCTTTGAAAGAAGTGGTACGTGAGGTTCGGAAAGTCTATCAATTAACGATTAAGTACACTGGATTTACAACGGAACAAATTCGATGGTTGCAGTCTCCTAAGTAGTGTGTGTTGGCGGACGATTTGCATTAGAGTAGCGGTAATCATCTTCAAAAATTATTCAATAATGAATTAATCTCTTCCCACTGTGGAAGGGATTTTTTAGTACAGGTATAAAAATAATTACTTTATTTGGGGAACTGTTGGGTATCGAACAGTTTTTTTAGCAGAATTTTGGTAAATTAATTGTGAAATAAATATCAAACTTTCGCTTGGATTTTATCGAAAAAGGGGGTTGGTGGAGTGGATAGTTTAAAAGGCGGTGAGCAAGGGTACGCAATTGAGTTTTATGGTGGCAAAAAAATGGGGATGGTCCCCATCGTGGTTTACATCATCATTAGTGCCGGGTTAGCAATCTTTTTCCAAGTGTATTCAATGAAAGGTTTGGCTGTAGCCTCGGTAATTGGTCTCTTTGCGGACTTTTTCTTTGTAAAGGAGAAGGCTAAGTATTGGAAAGTCATCATTAAAGGGTTAACGCAGTTTGGTAACTCTAAATTGATTTTTACCTTCATTTTAATTGGGTTATTTACCAAATTGCTAACGGTAGGCAACATTGGCAGTGGCTTTGTCTGGTTAAGTACCCAACTGGGAATTACCGGAAGCGGCTTCGTGGTTTTTACGTTTATCGCCTCCACAATTATTTCCATGGGAACCGGTGCTCCCATTGCGGCGGTATTTGCGGTAGTACCCATTTTTTATCCGCCAGGAATTATGTTAGGAGCCAAAGCAGCGGTTTTAGTAGGTGCAATTTTAAGCGGCGTTTTCTTCGGGGATGCAATGTCGCCCAGTTCGCAGGTGATTAATACCACCATTGATACACAGCATGACAAACAGACCCATAAGCCCGCTGATTTACAAGCCGTGATGAAAGCCCGGAGTCCGTACTTGGTGGGGGTTGCACTA
The DNA here is from genome assembly GCF_000146325.1 of Pediococcus acidilactici DSM 20284. Lineage (GTDB taxonomy): Bacteria > Bacillota > Bacilli > Lactobacillales > Lactobacillaceae > Pediococcus > Pediococcus acidilactici. The sequence goes on from NZ_GL397067.1 coordinate 132,320, forward strand.
CTGAGCGCAATTTTGTTTTACATGTCTGGCGCGACGGGTGCGGTGATTAATCCAGCTAAATTGGCGATAATTAACCAAAATGCCGATGGAAAAGGTCTGTTCATGCTGATACCGATTGTAATTTTATTGGTGATTAGTTTTATTAAGAAAGATTTGTTTTTAGGGCTATCATACGCCACAGTAATTGGATTAATTTTAGGGGTCGTTTTAGGTAACTTTCAAATGAGGGACATTCTAATGACTAATCGGCAACATGAACTCCTGGGAATTTTGACCACCGGGACCTTTAGCATGACTGATATTATTATTTCTTCCATATTATTGTTTGGCATGATTGCGGTGGCCGTGGAGTCGGGATGCTTGGACATGTTGTGCGAATGGATTTTAAAAAAGAAGGTTATCCAATCTCCAATGGGGGCTGAGTTGGTTTTAGTGCTTAGTATTGGGGTAATCAATATTTTGCTTTCAGGCTGTGTTTTACCAGCCATTCTACTGTTTAGTAACGTGGCGGACCAAATCGGGCAGAGTGCGAATATTTCACCCAACAAGCGCTCGTATCTACTAACTGGGGCAGCAACGACGGTGACGGCGATCATTCCCGTTAATAGTGCATTTGTTATGGGTGCAGTTACGTTAATTAATCAAATTAATGTAACCGGTTACGGCAAGGTAGCGGTTAATCCGTTTGAGATTTTTGCTTCCAGTTATTACTGCATCTTGCTAACCCTCGTTTGTTTCTTATGGGTCTTTAAACGAGAAAAGCAAAATAATACGGAAAAAGTAGGGATTAAAGGAGTATCGAGAAATGCGTAAAGAATATGATGTGCTAATTGTCGGTGGCGGGCCGGGTGGTTTAACGGCGGCAATCTATGGCGGACGCGCGGAACTAAAAACCCTTTTAATTGAAAAAAGTGGTTATGGCGGCCGAATTACCGAAACGGCCGAGGTTAAAAACTACCCTGGGGTCGAACTAGATTCTGGAAATCACCTAATGGAAACTTTTAAAAAGCACGCTGAAGATGCAGAGAGCGTGGAATTGAAACGTACCACGGTAACCAGGGTTCAGCCCGTTGAAGATGGATTTATTGTATCAACGAAACGGCGGGGCGATTTTACAGCTAAAACGGTGATCTTAGATCTGGGGACTGTCCCGCGTGAATTAAACATTAGTGGTGAAAAAGAATTTGTCGGCCAAGGGGTTTCGTACTGCGCTACCTGCGACGCGGAATTTTTTAAGGACCAAGAAATTTTCGTGGTTGGAGCAGGGGACCAAGCCATCGAGGAATCCGAATATTTAGCTAAATTTGCTAAAAAAATTAACATTGTCGTGCTCCATGATGGAGGCATTTTGGATTGCAATGAGGTGGCTGCTAAGAATATTAAGAACAATCCGAAGGTTAGCTTTATTTGGAATTCAACGTTAGCGGAAATCAAAGGAGGCGAAAAAGTTGAAGAGGTAGTTGTTAAAAATGTAAAAACTGGAGCATTAACTACCCACACGACCAAGGGGGTGTTCTTCTTTATCGGAATGACGCCCCAAACCAGTCTGGTAAAGGGATTAGTTGAAATGAATGGACACGGATACATTCACGTAAATGAGAAGCAAGAAACTAACCTTCCAGGATTATACGCAATTGGGGATTGCACGGATAATTATTTAAAACAAGTAATTACAGCTTGCGGTGATGGCGCTTGCGCGGTGGTCGCAGCGGAACGCTACCTGACTGAAGAAAAACAGCTAGCTCAAATTTTAAACGATTTCGATGCGAAAGTGGCGTTCATCTTTTTCAATCCATACGAATCCCAGGACATTGACCAAGCAACCAAGTTTGAAAATGCCCTGGTAGAAAAATATAAAGTCTACCGTCAGGACGTTTCACACCAAACCGTCTTATTTAACCAATTGAAACTTAATCACACAGTGGTGGCAGCGCTATACGAACATGGACAGTTAACGAAAATTATTAATAGCATTGAAGAATTAGAAAAATAGGGGTGAATAAAATGGGACAACCTTCAGTATTTCCACACGGAACCACAATTTACAAACCAGAAAAATGTTTTAACGGTTACACAATCGTGCCGCTGATTAACGACGGGGTTTTACTATTTGACATGAACGGAAATGAGATTCGCCGTTGGAATATGCATGCGATGCCGCCTAAACTCTTTAAGGGTGGCTATGTAATGGGATCTTCGGGGAACCGTCACCCTGATTATGGAATGCAAGATGGAGTTAACTTGATTGAAATTGACTACGACGGCAACATTGTTTGGAAATTTGATAAACTTGAAAAAATTGACGATCCGGGCCGGGATCACCGCTGGATGGCGAGGTCACACCACGATTTTCAACGGGAAGGCAACCCGGTTGGCTATTACGTTCCGGGCCAAGAAGCAAAGCCACTTTCGGGCAATACGTTGATTTTAGGGCACCAAACGATCCATAACCCTAAAATTTCTGACAAGCGGTTGTTAGACGAAATTATGTATGAAGTGGATTGGCAAGGAAACATCGTTTGGCAGTGGTCCATTAACGAACATTTTGATGAACTAGGGTTTGATGAGGCTGCCAAAAACGTCTTGTTCCGCGACCCTAACATGCGTTCATCTGATGGGGGCGTGGGGGATTACCTGCACGTTAATTGCATGAGCTACTTAGGGCCAAACAAATGGTACGACGCTGGAGACGAGCGTTTCAAACCAACCAATATAATTTTTGATAGTCGGGAAGCAAATATCCTAGCCATTTTAGATAAGGATACGGGAAAGATTGTTTGGAGAATCGGTCCGGACTTTAATGCTTCACCAGAGCTAAAGAAGTTAGGGTGGATTATTGGGCAACATCACCTGCACATGATTCCTAGAGGACTACCTGGCGAAGGTAACTTACTAGTTTTTGATAACGGCGGTTGGGCAGGTTATGGTCTTCCTAATCCGGCTTCTCCAATTGGAACGAAGAACGCAACCCGGGATTATAGCCGGATTATCGAATTTGACCCAACTACTTTAAAGGTGGTTTGGGAAGTTACCCCTAAAGATTTTGGACACGCTATTCCAGTGGACGCAAGTAAATTTTATAGTCCGTACGTTTCTTCGGCACAACGGTTACCAAATGGGAACACGCTGATTGACGAAGGGTCGGATGGGCGCTTAATTGAAATTACAAACGAAAAAGAAATCGTGTGGGAATGGATTTCACCATACTATTCACATACCGAACCTGGCCAGCCTAAAAATAACATGATTTACCGTGCGTACCGCTATCCGTATGACTATGTACCGCAAGAACCAGTTCCTGAAGAAGTGGCGATTGAACCGATTGACAACCCGACTTACCGGGTCCCGGGAGCTGGTAAACTAGGTGCTAAGAAAGTTATCGATGTAGAAGGAACTTTGCCGTATTACGCTGACGTTGCTTTGTGTGTGGCTACGGATGACGAGGATGATACAATTAATAAGGAAAAAGTGTTTGACGTTGATAAAGACTTTTTTGCGCCCCTGACCACTGCTAACTTCGACGAAGCTGTCTTAGGAAACCAGGAGAAGCCGGTTCTAGTCCTATTCGGCGCAGAAAGATGTGTACACTGTAAGGCTCTGCATCCAGTTTTAGAAGAAGCGTTAAAAGAAGACTTTGCTGATGACTTTATAATTCACTACGTAGACGTGGATGCCGAAACTAAGTTGGCTGAACAGCATAAAATTGCGGGAATCCCGGTTGTAGCCATCTTTAAGGATGGAAAGGAATTACAACGCTTTAATGGTGAACGTGATTACGATGACGTTTGTGATTTTCTGGAAGATGCCCTGAAATAACTGATGGACAGGAGGGATTCCTGATGGAACAGCGCGATTTTGTGAAAAGTATTTTGCAGCATCCCTTAATTCGAAATCATTGTCGAATTGAAGAATACAAAAGAAATATTATCGTAAAGACCCCAGGGACCCTAATTACGGAGATTGGAATTGTACTTAAGGGTTATCTTAAAGCAATAATCTACTCTAGGTGCGGTAAAGAAATGTGTGAAACGATTTTCGGACCCAACAGCATTGTTTTAGAATATTTACATTTCTCGGGAGATAAACGGTCCACGTACAATTTAGGTTCAATTAACCAATGCCAGATTTGTTGGATCCCCATTGAAAATTTTTCAAAAGTAGTTCTTGAAGACCCCGAATTTTCTAAAATGTATATCCGCCAGTTAGCAAAACGGGGGTTGGAGAATCAACGTTTGATCACTTGCTTAGGTTATAAAACGGTGCGCGAGCGGATTGCTTACTGGATTATTAGCGGTGGCAACTCAGCGATGGAAAGTACCGAAGCAACTGAGCTCGAATTCCCAGTTTCACAAGAAGTGTTTTCGGAGATTTTACACGTGACCCGTTCATCTTTGAATCAAGAGCTCCAAAAAATGAGTGCTGACGGACTTTTTGCGGTGAAGCGAAACGTGTTGAAGAATATTGATTACGCTAAATTAGTTAACGAGATTTAAAAACAAAAGACAGTTATACGAAATACCTCCTGCCTAAAAAGCCCCCGATCTTTGTGGATCGGGGGGGTTATTGAAGTGCAAGTTTATAAATGTTTGTATTTGTTTTGGAAAAAGGTAAGATGCGACGTTAAAGGTATCCCAAACTGTTTTTACTTCAGGAATATTTGATATTTAGTTGTCAGCTTGGGAACAAAGGATTAATTTTTGCCAAGTTTCTCAAATAATTCTCCAAAAACAAAAGTGCCACAATCCCAGTATTACCAGAGGATTGTGACACTTTTGATTTATTTCCGTAAGGTTCCCAAAACATCTAAAAAAGCGAACGACGGGAATCGAACCCGCGACACAAGCTTGGGAAGCTTGGATTTTACCACTAAACTACGTTCGCAATTGCAAAATTCATTTTAGTCCAGTTTGGAAAAAATGTAAAGTAGAATTTAGTTAATTTACATGGTAAAACGGGTTAGCAAAAAGATTGATTATCTTGCTACTTCAACGGGTGCAAATTGGCTAGTTTTGGTGCCAATTTATTTTTTCGCGGTTATAATAGATTTGAAACCATCGCATTAACGGAGGAAAACAATGATAAAACAGACATTTGAATTTGATGATGAGTTACGGGTAAATCGTTTAGGATACGGAACGATGCAATTACCTGGACACGGTGTCTGGGGGCCCAGTGCCGATGAAGCCAATGCGGTTGCCGTAGCGAAGCGGGTGTTAGATAGTGAAGTTAACTTCATTGACACTGCGGATGCGTACGGACCGTTTTATGCAAATTTATATCTCAAAGAAGCGTTAAGGGACTATCAAGGACCACATAAAATGATTGCCAGCAAAGTTGGGTTCACCCGACAAGGACCGGACGTGTGGACGGTGGTTGGCGACCCTAATTATTTGCGGCAACAGGTAGAATTGAACTTATGGTCTCTAGGACTGGACTCGATTGACTTGATGCAATTGCACCGGGTGGATCCCCGTTTTTCAATTGAAGAACAGGTCGGTGTCTTAGCAGACATGCAAAAAGAAGGTAAAATTAAGCACATTGGTTTGAGCCAAGTTTCAGTAGAAGAAATTAAACGTGCACAAGCGATAGCCAAGATTGCTTCAGTACAAAACCGGTATAACCTGATTGACCGCCGTGACGAAGCAGTTCTCGATTATGCCGAATCCCAACACATGGCGTTTATTCCGTGGTTCCCGTTGGCAACTGGAAAGTTGGCTTCAGACCAAAATAGCATTTTGAACCAAATTGCCCAAAATCACTTGGCAACGCCGAGTCAAATTGCGTTAGCTTGGCTATTACAACGTTCGGAAGTGATTTTACCAATTCCTGGAACCTCAAATATTAAACACTTTGAAAGTAATATTCAAGCAGCGTACATTACGTTGGCGCCTAATGAATTTGAGGCCCTTAATCAATTAGCTGGAAAAGTTAATTAGCAAATCAAAACATACTCTGTTATAATGATTCAGTAATAAGTAGAATAGTAGTAATCTTCAGCGTTATCCTAGCGAGTCTGAGTTGATGGGAGTCAGATATAAGGCGGAGATGAAGGCGTGATTCTACGGATATTAAATTAAATAAATAAGTGGATTATTTTAATCAAGTAGAGTGGTACCGCGGGAAATCTCGTCTCTTACATTTAACGATGTAAGGGGCGTTTTTTTTCGCAGAAAGGACGGAAATATGGATTATAAGAATCAAGTTGTTGCAGCATTAAAACCAGTTTTAAACGAATACCTATCAGATAGCGAAATCTATGAAAAGATTGAAGTGCCTAAGGAAAGCAAGCTAGGTGATTTGGCTTTCCCAACCTTTACGCTAGCTAAGGTTTTGCGCAAAGCACCTCAAATGATCGCACAAGATTTAGTTGAAAAAATTGACCAAAGCGACTTCGAAAAAGTTGAAGTTGCGGGTCCTTACATCAACTTCTTCCTAGATAAGCAAGCCTTTGGTGAAGAAGTTTTAAGAACGGTTCTTGACCAAAAGTCAGCTTATGGTGATAACGACAATGGTCAAAATGGGAACGTTCCAATTGATATGTCATCGCCTAACATTGCTAAGCCGATTTCCATGGGTCACTTACGTTCGACCGTAATTGGTAATTCTTTAGCTCTAATTATGGAAAAAAATGGTTATCACCCAATTAAGATTAACCATTTAGGTGACTGGGGTACGCAATTTGGTAAATTAATTACCGCATACAAACTATGGGGTAGTGAAGAAGATGTAAAAGCTGATCCAATCAACAAACTTTTGGAATACTACGTTCGTTTCCATAAGGAAGATAAGGAAAAGCCTGAACTAGACGACATTGCTCGGGACTGGTTCAAGAAGCTGGAAGATGGTGACGAAGAAGCTACTAACCTATGGAAATGGTTCCGTGAAGTTTCGTTACAATCCTTCAAGCAAATTTACGATAAGTTAGGGATTACGTTTGATTCTTACAAAGGGGAAGCCTTCTATAACGATAAGATGGATGAAATTGTCCAAATTTTGGAAGACAAGGACCTCTTAAAGGAAAGCCGGGGAGCGCAAGTTGTCGACCTAGAAAAGTACAACTTGAATCCAGCCTTAATTAAGAAGACTGACGGAGCTACCCTGTACATTACTCGGGACTTAGCAGCAGCCCTTTACCGTTACCGGACTTACAACTTTGTACAATCGCTATACGTGGTTGGTGCCGAACAAACTAACCACTTTAAGCAATTAAAGGCTGTATTAAAAGAAATGGGCTATGATTGGTCTGACGACATCCACCATATTCAATTTGGTTTGATTACGCTGAACGGAAAGAAATTGTCTACTCGTTCAGGTCGGGTTGTTCTCTTGGATGAAGTCTTGAATGATGCGGTAACCTTAGCGAAGAAGCAAATCAACGAAAAGAACCCTGATTTAGCTAACGCTGACACGGTTGCAAAAGAAGTTGGGGTTGGCGCGGTAGTCTTCCACGATTTGAAGAACGAACGGACAAACTCCTTTGACTTTAACCTTGAAGATGTTGTTCGTTTTGAAGGGGAAACAGGCCCATACGTACAATATAGTCGGGCTCGGGCAGAAAGCATTCTTCGGAAGGCAGATACGGAAGTTACAACCGATCAATTGAAGATTACGGATGCCAATGCTTGGGATACCTTAAAAGCATTGCAAGAATTCCCAAGCGTGGTTCAACGAGCAGCTGCCCAATATGAACCATCAGTTATTGCGAAGTACGCCTTGAGTTTGGCGAAATCCTTCAATAAGTACTACGCAAATTCTCGGATCTTGGCGGACGATGCTGAAAAGCCAGCACGCTTGGCATTGGTTAAGAGTGTTAGTTTAGTGCTTGAAGAAGCACTACGCTTACTTGGCGTTAAGGCACCGGACGAAATGTAAAATTAACCAACTGAAATTCAATATAAAAACCAAGCGCGCAAGTGCTTGGTTTTTTTAGTGGAAGAAAACGAAGTAAAATTGGGCGGGTGCTCTTAATTAAAAGCACATCAATCTCACCAAAATTTAATATAATGGACAAACTACATTTTTTTTAACAAAAATTGCGGATTTTAGTCTTTTACCGTCAAGTTACTGGGGTGGTAATTTTTTTCTAACATAGTAGGCGTCAAATCAATTTTAAAAAAAGGAGTTTTTCTATGATTTCGCCAACCATCCAAACGGAAATCAAAAAATTTTATATGGCTCAACCAGATTTTGGAAACTTACCCATGCAGGAATTAGATCGACTAAGTGAAGCTACGCGTTTTAAACGGGTGCACCGGGGACAATGGATTTTTGATCAGGGGGATGAGCTTAGTAACGTGTATTTCTTAAAGGAAGGTCACGTAAAAGTTACGGCAATGAATGCGGAGGGAGACTTAACATATTTATCATTTTTAACGCCACAGGCAATTTTTCCACTGAGGGGCATTCTTAATGGGGAAGAATACTGTTATAATTCAATTGCGATCACTGATTTAGAAGTGTACATAGTTCCGGTAACGGAAATCCGACGGGTAATTATTCATAATTACGCTTGTCTAGTTTCGTTTATCCAGCGGATGGAAAGGCTAGTTGAACGTACAACTAGCTTAATTGAACAGACTACGAGTTCGAACGCCACCCAACGGGTTTGCCAGGTGTTAAGCGGCTTAAAGGCTGAATACGGACAAAAAAGAGGGGCGGTGCGTCAAATTCCGTTTCAAATTTTGCTAAAAGACTTAGCGGTGTTGAGTGGGACCACTACGGAAACGGTGACGACGGTTGTAAAACAACTTCAGCAACAAAATAAGATAAGGTATAATCGAAAATTGATTTCGTTTATTTGATTTAGGACGGGGATGAATTATGAAAAAAGAAGTACGACGCGAGAAAATTTTAGATTTAATTAACGAAAAACCGATTTCTACGCAATTGGAATTATTGCAGGCACTGGCGGATGCGGGGATTAAGACAACCCAAGCAACCCTTTCGCGAGATATTAAAGAAATGCACTTAGTTAAGCAGGCCGACATTACGGGTGCACTAACGTACCGGGTGATGGACTCCAAAGAGCAAATTGAGCCGGACAATAGTCCTATTCGGGAAATTTTTCAAGAGAGCGTGACTAAAATTACGCAAGTCCAGTTCATCAACATTGTTAAAACTGAGCCTAACCACGGAAATCGGGTGGCAGCGGTGATTGACGATGCCGATATTGAAGAAATTCGGGGAACGCTTGCCGGATTTGATACGTTGGTAATTTTTAGTGCGGACGTTGACGAAGCTACCGTTTTAAATCAAAAATTAAACGAACTAATGCAAACTAACTAAACAACGGGAAAACCTCTAAAATCCTTGAAATTAGCAAGCTTTAAGAGAATTTACTCTTAAGATGAAGATTCGGGCTAATTAACGGAATCAACGGGAGGCTTTCTCGTTTTTACTTATTAAGACCAGTTTAAAAACCTTCGGTAGGTAAAGGAAACCTTATAGAATATGATAAAATACCAACAGTATCGTAATCTGTAATGAGGTAATATTAAATGGAAAATTTTTGGAATGCGATTAAAGTATTTCTGCAAAAAATTGGGGGCTTTTTTAGCTGGATTTGGCAAAAGATTCACCCATTTTTACACAAGTACTGGCATCGTTATCAATTAACCCGCTGGATTATCGTGATTGTTTTAGCGGTTATTTTTGTCACCAGTGCAGTTTTAACGTATCAAGCCAAAACTGCAAACGTTAAAAATTTAAAAGCGGCCTTATCGCAGCCAACGTTAGTTTACGACAAACATAATGAAAAAGCGGGGAGCTTATATTCCCAAAAGGGAACTTGGGTAGATTTAGATAAAATTTCACCCAACGTCCAAAATGCGGTAATTGCTACCGAAGATCGCAATTTTTATAAGGAATACGGTTTTTCGGTGAAAGGAATTGCCCGGGCCTTCGTGATGTACGGCATGAATAAGGTGTTGGGGCGCAATTACATTTCCGGTGGTGGGAGCACGTTAACCCAGCAGCTGGTAAAGAACGCCTTTTTGTCCCAACAGCAGACCTTTACGCGAAAGGCTAAAGAGTTATTTTTATCAATTGAAGTGGAAAATGTTTATACCAAAAAAGATATTTTGGCAATGTACTTGAATAACGCCTACTTTGGTAATGGCGTTTGGGGAGTGCAGGATGCGTCCGAACGTTACTTTGGGGAGAGCGCTGCCGAATTGACGGTTCCGCAAGCCGCCGTGTTAGCGGGAATGCTAACTAATCCTAGCGCGTACAACCCGGATGATCACCCTAAAAACGCTCTTTCTCGACGAAACGTGGTCTTAAACTTGATGGCGGAGACGGGAAAAATTTCGGATTCTCAAGCTAAAAGTTATGCGCAGACCCCGATTGTTACGTCTAATAACTATTCCAATGAAGACGGTTATAAGTATCCCTACTACTTTGATGCGGTGATTGACGAAGCAATTAACCGTTATGGCCTGACCGAATCGGACATTATGAACCGCGGTTACAAGATTTACACCTATCTGGATCAAGGTAGTCAAGCGGGAATGCAGGATACGTTTGATAACGCGAATAATTTCCCAAGCAATGCTACCGACGGTACTAAGGTTCAAGCCGCTTCGGTAGCGGTCAATGCTGATGATGGCGGAGTAGAAGCCATTGTTGGGGGGCGTGGCGAGCACGTCTTCCGGGGTTATAACCGGGCAACCCAAATTAAACGTCAACCGGGCTCGACGTTGAAGCCAATCGCGGTGTACGCGCCCGCACTCGCTAGTGGTTACCGGTACAGTTCGATTTTGGAAGATAAATTACAATCGTACGGGACTAATCACTATAAACCGGAAAATTACAACAACCAGTATTCTGGAAAGATTCCGATGTATCAAGCACTTGAACAAAGTAAAAATGCCCCGGCCGTTTGGCTATTAAATAAAATCGGGGTTGATAAGGGATACGATTACGTTAAGAAATTTGGCCTTAACCCGAGTGAGGGCGACAAAAATCTTGCCATGGCTCTTGGAGGGCTGACTAAAGGGGTCTCCCCAATTCAACTTGCTTCGGCATACACGGCCTTCGCTAACGATGGAAACATGTCTAAACCACGTTTTATCCGCAAAATCGTGGATGCTTCCGGAAAGACAATCGTTAATAACACCCCTGAAAAGAAACGGGTAATTTCCAAGAAGGTCGCTAATGAGATGACTAGCATGATGCTGGGGGTTTATGGTGATAGCGCTGGAACTGGGTACGGCGCGGAACCAAGCGGTTATACAATTGCTGGTAAGACTGGTAGTACCGAAGCCGATACCAGCGGAAATTCGGAAGCTACCCGGGATAAATGGATGGTTGGCTACACTAAGGACGTGGTGGTCGCTACTTGGGAAGGATTTGACGACACTAATAAAGACCATCATTTGGAAAATATAACTGGTGTAGGGATGAACAGCATGTTCAAAGCCGAAATGAGTGAAATTCTACCAAATACTAAGGGCACGTCGTTCCAAGTTAAATCTGCGTCATCGCTAGCTAACAATAATGGCAACAGTAATGCGGGAAATCTTTGGGATAATATTGAAGATGGAACTTCTTCCATTAAAGACAGTATTTCCAAAGGTGCTAGCGGTGTTAAAGAAAAGGCTGGTGAACTTTTCAAAGACGCGAAAAAGTTTATCATGGGGCAGTGATTCCAGTATTAAAAATTAGTTCTAAATGATATAATTGAACTGTTAAATCAGAGGAGGCGCACTATGACTGTAAACATTTATGATACCGCAAATAAAATGGAACAAGAGCTCCGTCTAACCAACGAATACCAAAATTTGAAACAATCTTTTGAAAAAGTTCAACAAGACGAGAACGCAAGTGCTTTGTATAAGAAGTTTCAAGATATTCAAAGTTCGCTTCAACAAAAACAAATGAACGGCGAAGAGTTAACCGAAGACGAAATTAAAAAGGTTCACGAAGTTGCTGGTGAAATCGAAAAAGTGGACTTGATTAAAGACTTGATGGACAAAGAGCGGAGTCTTAATCAGTTGATTAATGACGTTAATCAAATCATCATGAAGCCGATCCAAGAGTTGTATCAAGGATAATTCTTGGCCGGCGACGTGATGTTGTTCGTTCGGTAAATTGCTGCGTAAGTAGTAGGCCGATTTAAAATTGGTAAGGATAATAAAACGAAAAAGAGGCTGGAAAAGAAATTCCTTGATTAAGGATACTTTTTCCAGCCTTATTTTTGATAAAAGTAATGCTGATAAGGGGGATAAAAATGAAGTTTATGCACGTAGCGGACGTCCATTTAGGTAGCCCGTTTCGGGGCTTAAAAAACATACCGGAACGCTTACGTAAGGTAGTGGTTAATTCGACAAAATCGGCTTTTGCAAAGTTAGTGCAGACAGCCATCGAACAACGGGTTGACTTTGTTTGTATTGTGGGTGATCTATTTGATAATCCTAGTCCCGATATTGATACGTTGAGTTTTGCGGTGGACCAGTTAGACATACTAAACCAAGCTAAAATACCAGTCTTTTTGAGTTACGGAAATCACGATTACCTTAACGCTAAAATCCCAACAACTATCTTTCCAGAAAACGTCACGATATTTGGTCCAGAAGTAGAAACTAAAAAATTAACGACGACGGACGGAACGATCGTGGGATTGACTGGTTTTAGCTACGCCAAACGGGCGGAAGTAACTTCGCGAATTGAAGAGTACCCAACTAATGACGGACAATTTGATTTCCAAATTGGTCTTTTACACGGGAGTATGGATGGGTTACACGCCAGTGAAGCAAGGTACGCGCCGTTTACCCTTAGCCAATTATTAGATAAAAATTACGATTACTGGGCTTTAGGACACATCCACAAGCGCCAGATTTTGCACGAGGATCCCGTAATCGCTTATGCTGGAAATACGCAGGGACGACACATTAATGAGCCTGGGGCGAAAGGTGCCAGCCTCGTTACTTTGGAATCTAACCAAAAGGCTAAGGTAGAATTTGTCCGTAGCGACGTGGTGGAATGGCAGAGTTTGACGGTGGCTGTTGAAGAGGGAGCGGACTTTCAAAGCGTATTGGGCAACATCTTACAAAAAGCCAATACCATTACGTCTCCCTCCTTTAAATTAATGAGTGTTAGTTTAGCCGGAAGTAACCATCTGGCACCCGAAGTTTTGGAAGAATTAAGTAATGGCCTGGGACTATCTCAGCTACAAAAGCAATTAGACTCCGCTGAAGAGTGGGTATACCGCATTTTACTGAAGGTTGATGAGCAAACGCCAGTATTTTCCGAATTGGACCGTACTTATTGGCAACAGGCCGCTGAACAGGTTTTTACTCCTAAAACGGTTCAAAAGCAACTAGGCCGGCTAATGGAGTTGGATTTTATCGCTGAAGCTTATCAAGCCGATTTTAATCCAGAAGAACTCCGCGAACGAGTTGAAATTATGCTACAACAACGCAATGCGCTGGGGGATGATTAACGATGAAAATTAAGCGAATTGAAATCTATGGATTTGGTAAATGGCAGAACGTGACGTTCGATTTACAAAACGATTTACAAGTGTTTTACGGGCTTAATGAAGCTGGTAAATCGACCCTGCGACAGTTCATTTACAGCGTTTTCTTTGGTTTTGCTCAAGGAAGGGGTAGTAACAAATATTTGAAATACGTACCCAAAAAAGGACGTGGTTCGGCTGGATATGGCGGGGCTATTGAAATTGACTACCAAAATCACCCGTATCGAATTGAGCGCGTGAAGGGAAAAAATGGCGGTACGGTAACCATCAAGGATTTACTTGATCAAAGTACGGTTACTAACGATTTCTTAAGTGAGATGTTGGGCCCAATTGACCAACATACATACGAACGTTTGCTAGGTTTTAACCAAAGTGACTTAGATGATTTTAACGACTTGGGAAACCGGGACGATTTACGTCGCCATATTTTACGCATGGGCGCCGTGGGCAGCGAAGAATGGATTCAATTTGAAAAAGATTTAAAAAAAGATGCTGATAAAATGCATACAGCTAGTTCACGGACCCGCGAGCTAGATAAAAAAATTAAGCATTATGAGAAAGCTAAACAGCATTTACAAGATGACCGTGATCAATTACCGGATTACCAAAGTGCAAAGGCTTTAGAAGATCAAAACCGCGCAGAATTACAAGAAATCCGGCAGCAAATTAGTCAATTATCCAAGCAAACTAGCCACCAGCAAAAATTATTAGACGCGTGGAGTAACTACCAAAAAATCACTACGTTACGGCAAAGAGTTCAAAAGGCATCTAAAGCTGATTTGCAATTGGATTTAGGACAAATTAGTCGACTAGCGGATCAAATTCGGAAAGTAGAGGAAAATTGCCAACGGACTCAGCAAAAGCTACAAAACTTGCCGCCTTTAGCGCAGAAAGCGGATGATTTAGATCAGTTAATGGATCTGCAAGCTAAGCTACCGGTAGCTAAGGTTAATCGGGATGAATTAGATAAAGCACAGCAGCAACAAACCGAATTAACCAACCAACTTGCCGAATTACAAGAGAATAATTCGGTCGACTTAGGTAGCGTGGAACCAATGGATTCTGCCACCCTTAAGAAAGTTAAACAACTTTTGCAAGAACAAGCTCAAGTGGCTGCCAAAGTTAACCAATTGAGAAGTGTGCCGTCGCGCCAAACTGCTTCAACAAACAAGTCGACCGACGGCAACCTGATTTGGGGCGTGGGAGTTGTTTTAGCAGCGGTTGATTTCTTCTTACCGATTAACGCAATTATTAAACTAATTTTACTAGCCGTAATTATTTTGGGGGCATATGCGGTGGTTAAGCAAGTTGATCAGCCTGCTCAACCAGCAGACAATGCGACGGATGATTTGCAAACCGCGGAAACAAATGGGCGAAAAATTGATGAAAAGCTTCGTCAAATCGGTGGTCAAACTGGATTTGACGTGGTTCCGGCAACGGAGTGGGTATTTTTACAAAACGAAGTGGTGAACTATCAGCAGTTAGGACAACGGTTGGCCGAACTGAAACAACGGCAAGCAGTTTTACGGGAGAAGCTTGCTGATTTTTGGCAAACGGCAAAACCAATCTTACAAATTGACGAAGCCCAGCCCCAACCATCGCTAAACGAACTTACCAAATGGGTGACCGAGCGAATTCAGCAAATTCAACAACAGCAAAGCCAAGTGCAGACTCAGAAAATTTTGACGCAAAACTTGGCCGAGCAGCAGGCGGAATTAAAACAATTACGAACTAAGTTTGCGCAATTTGCAATACCGCCACTGGATGATCACTTTGACGAATGGCTGGCGCAATTAACTGAAACACAGAAGCAAGCGGTCCGGTTACGTGATTTAGAAAAAACGGTGGATCCCGCAATTCAGACGGAATTGCAAAAGTATCCGGAACTTACCGAACTACAAGCGCAACAAAGCAAACTAACGGCCGAATTACAGCAATTAAAGGCCCAAGAACAAGCGCTAGTGGATGAACGAACCCAGCGAATCGGGGAATTAACCGGTTTAAAGAACCAAATTGATATTTTAAATGAACAACAAGCCCTTGCCGAAGAAGAAACTGAGCTAAAAGATTTAATTGACGAGTGGTTAACGCTACAATTAGGGGCAAAGTGGGTTGATGAAACCCTTGGAGTGGCTACCAAAGGACGGCTGCCCTTAATTATTCAACAAGCCAACGAGTACTTTGCTAAAATTACGAACCAACGTTATCATCAAATTGAATTTGATAATGACGATGCTATTCACGTGGTTGACCAAAATGGGCAAGCTTATGAATTAGGGGAACTGTCTAAAGGAACTTTGGAACAACTATATATTTCCATTCGTTTTGCGTTTATGCAGGCGTTTGCGGATACCGTGGATCTGCCAATTATTATCGATGACGCTTTTGTAGCCTTTGATGACCAACGTTTAGCAGAAACATTTGGTTTACTTAAGCAAATTGCTCAACAAACCCAGATTATTTACTTCTCGGCCAAAAAAGAAGTTTATCAACTGGTAGACCAACGTAACGTGGTTGATCTAAACGAAAAATAAGGGAGGAACGCAGGTTTGACTAAAAAATTAATTGATTTTCAGAATGACGAAGAAATGGAGCTTTTTGTCCTGATTAAAAATGCCGAAAAACGGGTGACCAAGACTGGCAAAGATTTTATTTCGCTCGTTTTCCAAGACCGTTCTGGTGAAATTCGGGGAAATTATTGGGATGCAACCGCCACTGATTTCGAACAATTTCAATCTGGGCGGGTGGTTCTTCTAAAGGGGAAACGTGAAACTTATAAGGGAGCTCCCCAGGTTAAAATTATGGCAATGCGTTTGGCAACCGAAGACGAACCTGCCGACCCCACGGCGTACACTGAAAAAGCTCCGGTTTCGGTGACTGAATTGCGGGAAGCCTTTGCACAATTAGTATTTGAAATTAGTAATCCGGATTGGAACCGGGTGGTCCGTTACTTGCTAAAGAAGTACGATCAGCAATTCTTTGATTTTCCGGCGGCTAAGTCAAATCACCACGCTTTTGAGGGAGGATTAGCTTTCCATACTTTATCAATCGTTAAATTGGCCAAGGCAGTTGCCCAACAATATGAAAATATTGATCAATCGTTATTAATTGCCGGTGCAATTCTGCATGATTTAGGTAAAACCATCGAACTTTCTGGGCCGGTTGCTACTCAATATACGGTGGAAGGGAATCTCTTAGGACACATTGTAATTATTGACGAAGAGGTAGTGGAGGCTGCCCAAGCACTGAAAATTGATCCAAATGGTGAATCTTTAGTGATATTACGTCATCTGTTAGTTTCTCACCATGGATTACGGGAATACGGGTCACCAATCGAGCCCCACATGCTTGAAGCAGTGGTGCTCCATTCGCTAGATGACTTAGATGCCCAAATCCAAATGGTCTCGGGAGCTTTGAAGAATACGGATGAGGGACATTTTAGTGAACGAATTTTTGGAATGAATGGCCGGCGGTTCTATAAACCAGAAACTAAGTAATTAAGTTATTTGATAGACTGAGTCTATTAATTAAGATCGGCAGATTCAAAAGTAAAAAACGCTTCTCAAGAAATTTAAAAATTCTTGAGAAGCGTTTTTAGTTTAGTAGATTAAGTTTCAATTCAGGCTCTTTAACCAAAAAGCGGCACTATGCCAGATTTAGGTATAGTACCGATTCAGGTTAAGGTTCCCAAACTACCAAAGGTTTGGAACACACCTTGTATATAAACTATTTACTGCTTGTTGATGAGGATGAAGAGTTACCTAAATATTCATCTAAGACGTTCTTAAGGTCCTTATCCTTGATGGTAACGTTACCCTTCTTAAGTACTTTGGTGATCACTTTACGAAGAGTAGGAGCATCGCTCATGTCTTTGTTCCAAATTCGTTCTTTTAATTCTTTAGTATGATCGGACATTTTACCCTTAGCAGGCTTGTCGAGCATCTTAATTACTTGGTAACCGTATTGAGTCTTAACAGGTTTAGTAGTGTACTTGCCTTCGTCAAGTTTAAATGCAGCATCCTTAAAGTCAGAATCTAAAGTAGTGTTAGTGTCATCGAATGGGGCAATTTTACCGCCCTTATTCTTACTTGAAGAATCTGTAGAATACTTCTTTGCTAATTTAGCAAAATCCTTGCCGTCGTTAAGTTGCTTAATAACGTCTTCAGCAGTTGATTTCTTAGAAACTAAGATTTGCGCTACGGTAACCTTTGGTTGGTATGACTTCCATTCTTTCTTAAGGTCTGAACTACTAATCTTATCGTTGTCCTTGACAGCTTCCTTTAGTAACGCATTAGAACGAATCTGCTTACGTAAAGAAGCTTCAGTCATACCGTTCGAAGCTAAAATGTCTTTAAATGAAGAGCCGTATTGATCTTTATAAGCATTGTACTGCTTATCGACAACCTTTTTAGTAACTTTGTCACCGTATTGCTTTTCAAGAACTTTGTTAACAATCATTTCTTGTAAAACTTGCTTACCGTTTGAAGTGTCCTTCAAACTGCTGTAATACTCATCCTGAGTAATTTTACCACCTGAAGTAGTGGCAACCGTCTTGCTACCACACGCAGCTAAGGTAAAAGCCATCGCAATGCTAGCGAATCCAAGTAAAACTTTTTTCATTAAATCCACACATCCTAACAATTAGTATTAGTTAAACTCAGCACCTATCATAACATAATTAAGGTTTCGATAAACTTTTTCGGATAATCTTAAGAAAAAATTTGGCTCATTTTCTTTTTTTAGCAACAACTTCCTTTTGCACCTGATTAAGCTCATTGCTAAGATGATTTTGCAACTCACTGATTTTTGCCATCCGAGGTTCTAGTTTGTATTGAAAACGGTCAACCGATTGCTGAATTTCGTTAAAGGTCTTTTCACTCTTTTTTATTTCAACCTTCATTTGAGCCGTGTTTAAACGTAGGCTTTGGAGAGCGTCTCCAAAGTCGCTAATGGCTTGAGCATAATTTTTTACCGAATGTTTTAAATCCCTTAAGAAGTGGGGGTGCTGGCTAACGTATTTAACCGTTTGCCAGCCTACCCAAGAACCTACAATTCCTTTTAGCCAAGGGTGCCGTTTGTTTTTTGCCATGTTATTCACCTAAATTATCTTTAATTTGATTTTGAATTTTGGTTAATTGAGCTTCGTCGTAGTGACTACTGTTGTCCACAAACCGCATGCCAAAATCATCATGGTCGGTATAGCGAGGAACGAGGTGGAAATGGGAATGGAAAACACTTTGGTAAGCAATTTTGCCATTATTGTTAATGATGTTCATTCCCTTAATATCTGGGTTACTGTCGCGAACGGCTCTAGCAATCTTAGGTATTCTGGAGAATACGTCGGCTGCAAGCTGAGGGTCGTAACTAAAGATATCCGGCACGTGTTTTTTGGGGATTACCAACGTGTGACCAGGGGTTCCTTGCGAAATATCTAGAAAAGCCTTTACCACGTCGTCTTCGTAGACGGTGTAACTAGGAATGTCACCAGTGATGATTTTACAAAATACGCAATTTTCGTCCATAAAATTACCTCCAATACAAAACTTGTCTTACACAGGCTAATTATACACGAAAATTGCGTAATTGTGCGGATTGGCGACCGGGTTTTCGAGTGGGATGTGGTATAATCGATGAGAGATTTTCAATACGATTGGGGATTATAAATTGACGCTAAAGATTGAGCATTTGACCGGCGGATACACGCAAACGCCAGTCATTAGAGATATAAATTTAGAAGTACACGAAGGCGAATTGGTTGGCTTGATTGGGTTAAACGGCGCCGGAAAGTCAACCACCATTAATCACGTAATTGGTTTGTTGCAACCCATGCAAGGAACTATTAGTTTGAATAATATCCAACTAAGCCAGCAACCGGCAGCTTACAAATCACAGTTGGCGTACATTCCCGAGATGCCGGTCTTGTACGACGAGTTAACGCTAAAAGAGCATTTAGAACTTACCATTAAAGCTTATGACCTGGATGAAAAGGCCGCGTGGAAGAATGCCATGGAACTTTTAGAAAAATTCCGTTTGGCAAACAAACTCGAATGGTTTCCTGCAAACTTCTCAAAAGGGATGCGCCAAAAGGTCATGATTGTTTGCGCGTTCATGACTGACGCCCAGCTTTTTGTGATTGACGAACCGTTTTTAGGGTTGGATCCGCTAGCCATTGATGACCTATTAGGAATTATTAACGAAAAGAAAAAACAGGGCGCGGCGGTACTAATGTCTACTCACGTGCTTGATACGGCAGAAAAGTACTGTGACCGTTTTGCTTTGCTTAACGAAGGGCAGTTAAAGGCGGTTGGTACACTGGATGACTTCCAAACGCAGTTTAATGCTCCCACAGCTAGTTTGAACGATATTTATTTGTCGATTGCAAAGGGTGAGCGTCATGAGTGAATTGTGGCAACAGCGAGCTAAAGCTTACCAATCTGAAATTCTCAAATATTTAAAATACGTATTAAATGATCATTTAGTTTTAGCCCTGCTATTTTTTGGGGGCGGCTTAGGGTTAGCGTACGCTAATTGGCTGAAGACTTTACAGCCTCTGCCAAATTATGGCCTGATTTTAGTGGCAGTAGTTAGTTTTTTACTAACTTTACCTGGTCAGCCAGTGCTATTGTTTAAAAATGCTGATTCCGTATTTTTAATGAGTCAGGAGAAAAATATTTCTGCTTATTTAAGGAAATCTTTACGTCGGACGTTAATTTCAGTTTTAATTCCGGTTGGCATCGGTAGCCTGTTGCTTTTTCCGTTGTTAGCTTTGGCTTACCACCAACTATTCTTGGTGGTGGGAGTTATCCTAACAGTTATATTAGGCAGTTTTACCAACGTATTAATTCGGTATCAAGGCTGTTACTTTGCAGGTCCGCGGTGGGACCGGAAAATCACGTTGCTCATTGACGCGATTATTATTAGCTTAATCATAAGATTCCCTTTAATAGCCGCAATGCTAATGTTGGGGTGGTTAGTATTAGAGTGGCAGCGCCTAAACCACCTCATGGAAAGTGGCAGTTTCAATTGGCAGGCGGCGATCGATGCGGAACAAAAACGAATGGGACGGTTATACCGCTTCTTCAGCCTATTTACCACCGTGAAAAATTTGACCGTTAAGGCTAAACGACGTCGCTATGCCGATGGTTTAGTGAAATTTTTGGCAGGAAAATCATCAATGTTTTCTTACCTATACTCAATTATGATTGTCCGGAGCGGTGACCTAGGAAGCTTGATGATTCGGCTCTTAATTGTGGGCATGCTAATTGTGGCGTACAGTGATCAGGAATGGTTGAAACTGATGGTGGGCGCGTTAACCACGTATTTAATCGTGATTCAATTAGTAGACGTTTACCGGCCCGTTCAGGCAAATTCAATGGTGCAAGTGTACCCAGTTGACGCAGAAATGGCACAAAAGGGCTTGTTATCCGTCTTAAAAAGAATCATACTATTAAGCGCGATTTTATTAACGCTGGCCGGCTGCGTGACTAATTGGTCATTCTCATTTTTAGGATGGGCAATCGTAGTCCAAGCAATCACGGCTTGGTTGCTAAGCCGGTGGTTAGTACCGCGTTATATTAAAAAAATAAACAGATAAAAGAGGTAATTATGCGAGTAAGAAATAAACCATGGGCTCCCAAGTTGATTGCGGAGCACCCTGAAATGGTTGTTGAAAATGGACAGGCTTATAAAGGAAAGTGGCATGAACGTTTTGCTAAGCAACAACCACTCTGGATCGAAGTGGGGACTGGTAAAGGACAGTTTATCATCAACATGGCTAAAAAGTATCCCCAATACAATTTTATTGGGATTGAAATTCAAAAGACAGTGGTGGCGATTGCGCTAAAAAACGCCTTAGCAGAAGAACTCCCTAATTTACAATTTTTACATGCGGATGGCGCAGAATTAACCGATTATTTTGCAGATGGTGAAGTAGACCAGCTCTTTTTGAATTTTTCAGATCCATGGCCTAAAACCCGGCACGAAAAACGTCGATTAACCTATAAAAGTTTTTTGAAAGTTTACGAACAAATTTTAGTCGAACACGGTAAATTAGAGTTTAAAACGGACAACCAGGGGCTTTTTGAGTATTCATTGACTAGTCTCAATAATTACGGGATGATTTTTGAAGGAGTCTGGTTAGACTTACACAATAGTCCCGAAAACGAAGACAACGTTGAAACGGAATACGAGCATAAGTTTAGTGAAAAGGGCCAACCAATTTACAAGTTAGTTGCTCATTTTTAGATTAGGCAACTAAACCGGCAGAGACACAAAAATAGCCGAGAAAATTTTTCTCGGCTTGCTTTGGTTATGATTAAGAAATTAACGACGGTAAATGTCGATAATTGTGCCGGTGTAGGCGTCGGCAATGAACTCGTATTGAATTAGTTCGTTATTTTCGTATTTGGTGATGCCGCCGTAATATACGGAGGCCTTTAGACCATGCCGATTAAGTGGAGATGGCTTGGACTCGATCCAAGCGCCTTCAACGGGCCCCTCTTCTTCAAAAGAACGCCGGACACGCGCAAGGGCGGCTTGGGGACGAACTTTACGATGTCCCTTAATCTGAGTTGCCACCAACGTGCCTACGGCGAACGAAGCTAAAGCGGTGATGGTTAGTGCAGTTAACGCAGATGTTTTAGATGACATGAAAACACTTCCTTTTCCATTAATTCTAACATTAATGGGAATGGTTTGAGAATTAAAAAGTAATATTTAAGGAGAATTGAGATGTTAGTAGCTAGTTATAATCCAAAAACAATGGGAGATATTTTAATTACCATGGTTAACCCTGACGCGGAAAAGCAGGCGGTGGAGCAAAAGGATAACGTAGTGCGGATTTTTGACGCCGATAGTAACGTTACCACCGGATATAATTTCTTAGAAGTTAGCAACGTGTTACCCGAGTTAGATGGCCACGGATCGGTTACCTTAACTGCCGCGCAAGTTACAAAGCTAAATGAACAGTTGCGGCAGGCAGGTTTTGCAGATGAATTGGTTGCTGACGAAAGTCCTAAGTTCGTGGTTGGGTACGTTAAAACGGTTAAGCCGCACCCCGATTCCGATCACCTTCAAATTACCGAAACCGAAGTTGACAATGGCGAAACACTTCAAATTGTTAGCGGCTCGCCGAACATGAAGGCTGATATTAAAGTTGTGGTGGCTAAGGTAGGCGCCATGATGCCAGATGGAATGATTATATGGCCTGGTGAACTGCGCGGTGTTTCTAGTGACGGGATGATTGCTTCCGGACGAGAACTGCACTTAAAAAATGCACCTCAGAAAAAGGGTGCCTTAATTTTACCAGATAATTTTGAAGTAGGAACGGCTTTTGATTTCGCAAAGGGAAATCATATTTTTGACTAATAAGGGAAGGATTTAAATGGTTAAATACGATGGACCGGCTTTTTTTCGCAAAAAAGGCCTCAAAATGGACGACCATTCGGTTAGAAAACCAACGGATTCAGCGAAGAGGTTGAAGTCGGATCATCCATTTACGCCCGCAATTCAGCAAAAATTGGCGCAAACGCAAGCCCCTGACACCGAAGCAAGTGATCTCAAAAGTACAGTTAGGTCTTCAGCACGTTTGGAATCCGATTCGACTAATTCGGTTGATAGTCGACCTGTACGTCGATTCCGGTTGCCAATTAGTAATTACGAATTAACTCGGCGACCTTTACCCAGATTGAATCAAGCCAAGCGCCAACTAACTAGTCGCCAAGAGTTAAACGACCCGGTACTTGATGAATCGGCGGCCAGCGATTCTAACACTACGACTTCGCGCGAGGAGCAAAGTCATTCATTAGCAAGCGCTGCTCCGGGAGCACCGGAAACTAAGCCGGTTACTCAATCGACCGCTCCGTCTGCAGCAATTCCGCCAGCTTCGGCGCAACAATTAGACGAACGTGCAAAAACGGCTAGTGGAACGTCGAAGAGTTTTACTCAGCCGGTGGAAGTACCTAAAAAAGTTACTAACCCAAAGCAAATGGCATGGGAACCCGCTCGTTCGGTTAAAGAACCACAAATTCCAGTAGCGCAAGAAACCACTAAACAAATGCTCGGGTACCATTTTCCGAGTTTAGACCTACTACCGGATCCTGTCGTTCAAAACGGAGATGAAGACCAATGGGTTGCCGACCAAGCGCAGCGGTTGGATGATGCGTTAAACGCCTTTGAAGTTACCGCGAAAGTAGTCAACTGGACGGTGGGGCCAACCGTCACCCAGTTTGAAATTGAACTTGGACGCGGAGTTAAAGTTAACAAAATCACTAATTTAACGGATGATTTAAAGCTGCAATTAGCGGCGCGGGATATTCGAATCGAGGCCCCAATTCCTGGGAAAAATACCGTTGGAATTGAGATTCCTAATCCGCATCCGCGGCCAGTTCCGCTTAGTGAAATTATTAAATCGCCCGTATTTCAAGAAAGTAAATCGCCACTTACGATCGCTCTAGGGGTCGATTTATTTGGTAAACCGCAAGTCTATGATTTACGGAAAATGCCGCATGGATTGATTGCTGGTGCCACTGGTTCTGGTAAAAGTGTGTTCATTAACAGTGTATTGGTATCCTTACTATATAAGGCAACTCCGCAAATGCTGAAGTTGTTGCTGATTGATCCGAAGGCCGTTGAAATGGCACCGTATAACCGGCTGCCGCATTTACTAGCACCGGTCGTTTCGGATCCTCAAGCGGCAGCTGCCGCATTGAAGTGGGTTACCAACGAAATGGATCAACGTTACGAACGCTTGGCAGCTGCTGGAGCCCGTAACTTAGAACAATTTAATGAAAAGGCCCGTCGCGCAGGAGACGATGCTAACCAAATGCCATACATTGTGGTGATTATTGATGAATTAGCTGATTTAATGATGGTCTCGGCAGCTGAAGTGCAAGATTACATCGTGCGGATCACCCAGAAAGCACGGGCAGCGGGAATTCATTTGCTGATTGCTACCCAACGACCTAGCGTGGACGTGGTCACGGGGTTAATTAAAAACAACATTCCAACCCGGGTGGCGTTCATGGTTTCTAGTCAAGTAGATTCACGAACCATCTTGGATCAAAGTGGAGCGGAACGATTACTTGGACGAGGAGACATGCTGTTCCTTGGTAACGGAAAGAGCAATCCGGTGCGTTTACAAGGAGCGTTTATTAGTGACGCAATTGATGATATTGCTGATTTTGTTCGTGAACAGGCGGCGCCGCATTACGCATTCAACCCAACCGAACTGAAGGAAAAGAGTGCGGAGCTAAATAGCACGGACGAGTTGATGGATGACGTCCTTGAATACATTGCTCAAGAAGACACCATTTCAACTTCAAAATTACAACGGGTTTTCTCAATTGGATATAACCGGGCGGCAACGATCATTGACCAGTTAGAGGAATCAGGATATATTTCGGCATCACGGGGTTCTAAGCCTCGCGAAGTTTTTTATCACCCAGAAGAAAATGATGATTAATATTGTGGTAAACTGAAAACAATTTATTATGGGAGTGGTAAAGGTGGATAAAGATACAATTTATTATTTTATTGGGATTAAAGGGTCCGGAATGAGCTCTTTAGCATTAATTTTACATGACGAAGGTTATCAAGTTGAGGGCTCTGACGTAGACGGCTACGTTTTTACCCAAGACGGTCTTGCTGCAGCAGGCATTAAGGTATTACCTTTCAACCCGGATAACTTACGTGAAGGTTTGACGGTGATTGCGGGAAACGCCTTTACTGATGACCATCCTGAAATAAAACGCGCTCGCGAAATGGGCTTAAAGGTCGTTCGTTATCATGAATTTTTAGGACAATTATTAGCCGCATACACCAGTATTGGAGTGGCGGGGACTCATGGAAAAACCAGCACCACTGGTTTATTGGCTCACGTGCTTGGCGGAGTAGACAAGACTAGTTACTTAATTGGCGATGGTACTGGTAAAGGGGTTCCCGATGCCCGGTTTTTCGTGTTTGAAGCTGACGAATATCGTCGCCACTTCATCGCATACCATCCGGACTATATGATCATGACTAACGTTGATTTTGACCACCCCGACTACTATAAAGATTTGGCCGACGTCGAAAGTGCCTTCCAACAAGCAGCTAGTCAAGTTAAAAAGGGACTTTTTGCTTGGGGAGAAGATACTAGCTTACGGAAATTGCATGCTGATGTTCCAGTTTATTACTATGGAACTGCAGACAATGATGATTTTCAGGCGAAAAACATCGTCCGAACCACGACCGGATCAGAATTCGACGTGGAACACCGCGGTGAACCAATTGGACATTTTAAAATCAACCTTTTTGGCGAGCACAACGTTCTCAATACGTTAGCCGTAATTGCAGTAGCTTACTTTGAAAAGATTGATTTGGCACTAGTCCAAAAGGAATTACTATCGTACCAAGGAGTTAAACGCCGTTTTTCGAAATCTACGGTAGGTGATAACATCTTGATTGATGATTATGCTCACCACCCATCAGAAATTAAAGCGACCCTAGATGCGGCACGGCAAGAATTCCCAGATAAGAAAATTGTTGCAGTATTTCAGCCACATACTTATACCCGGACAGCCGCGCTGCTAGACGGCTTTGCTAAGAGCTTGAGCCTTGCCGATCAAGTTGTTTTGACCGAGATTTTTGGTTCAGTTCGTGAAGCAAACGGGAAAGTTTCGTCACAAGATTTGGCTAATTTAATTGGTCATGACACAAAGATTATCCATGAAGACGACCTATCTGCGTTAGCAGACCAACACAATGCGGTGCTAGTTTTCATGGGTGCTGGCGACATTTTAAAATACGAAGATGCTTATAAAGCCCTGGTTAAGGAAAAGTAAAAATTTGACCTTTCTTGACTTTGATTGATAGCCTTTTAATTGCTTTCCTGTTACAATATGGGAAAGATTTAAATGGGGGGATCAATTTGGATCAACAACCAAGAGTAATAAATAATACAATCGGCTTAAACCGATTTTTAACTAAAATGTACGGTTGGATGGCGGCCGCGGTTGCTTTTTCTGGAATCATTGCTTATTTAGGCGCTACAGTATGGCGCCCAGCGGTGATGACCTTTCTAAGCCAAGGGCGGATGGGAATCTGGCTGATTTTCATTGCGCTATTTCTTTTCATGATTTTTGGGCAGAAGACGGCGCTACAAAATCCAACGGTTAGTTTCTTAATGTTGTTTGCGTTCTCGGGATTCTTTGGAATCACGCTTTCAAGCGTGTTTATGCTCTTCAGCATTGGAACGATTGCGGGAGCGTTCTTCTCGGCAGCTGCCGTGTTCGTCGTGATGAGCGTGATCGGATTAACCACTAAACGCGATTTGTCGCGGTTGGGGACGCATTTACTGGCTGCTTTAATCGCGATGGTGGTCGTTTCGGTGATTAACCTATTCTTCTTGCACAGCAGCGCAGTAACGTTCTTCTTTTCCTTGATTGGAATTGTAATTTTTGCTGGTTTGTCAATGTTTGATACGGCATCGATGAAGAATCTTTACTTGAGCTATGGCGACCGGGTTTCTGAAACGGGACTTGCCATTCAAGGGGCATTTAGTTTATACCTCGATTTCATTAACCTATTCCAGTACTTCTTAACCATTTTTGGTTGGAGTCGAGATTAATCAAAAATTTAATTTTCATTTAGAACCGAAGGTCAATCTTATTCACGTTGGCCTTCGGTTTTTGGTATGATTAAGGGAGATAGAAAACGGAGGAAGCTATGGCAAAAGATAAGTTATTGTTAATTGATGGGAACAGTATTGCATTTCGTTCTTTTTTCGCGTTGCATAATTCGCTAGAAAAGTTCAAGAATCCGGATGGACTGCACACTAACGCAATTTTTGGGTTCAATAAAATGTTGGACAGCATTTTAAAACAATACCAGCCCACGGCGGCATTGGTTGCTTTTGATGCTGGAAAAACGACTTTTCGGACGGAAATGTACGATGATTATAAGGGAGGTCGCTCAAAAACTCCGCCAGAGTTATCAGAGCAGATGCCTTATATCAAACAGTTGCTGACCGGTTACGGTATCAAAACTTATGAATTACCTAATTATGAAGCTGACGACATTATCGGTACCCTATCGTTAGCAGCGGAACGTGACAATTACGAAGTGGTGGTGGTTACCGGAGACCGAGATTTAACGCAATTAAGTAGTGCAGAAACTACCGTTGCGGTAACTAAAAAAGGGGTTAGCGAGGTCGAAGAGTATACACCGCGCCACGTCAAAGAAAAGCTGGGAATCACTCCTGAGCAAATTATTGACTTAAAAGGTCTAGCAGGTGACACTTCCGATAATTATCCCGGGGTAACTAAGGTCGGTGAAAAGACCGCCCTCAAGTTATTGAAGCAATTTGGGACAATTGAGAATCTTTACGACAATTTGGATGATTTGAAACCAAGCAAAATGAAGGAACACTTGATTGAGGATCGGGATGCAGCCTTCACTTCGAAGACGTTGGCAACCATTAAGCGGGACGCTCCCGTAGAAATCGGATTGGCGGATTTAAAGTATGACGGAAAAAACATCACCTTTTTACAAGAGTTCTACCAAAAGATGAAGTTCCGGACTTTCTTAGCAGCGTTACAGCAAAATAAACCAACGGAAGAAAAGGTAAGTGAAAAATTAGCGTATCACGTATTAACGAAGGATACGTTACCGGACTTTACCAAATGGGGGAAAGAAATTAACTTCTATTTGGAAATGCCAGAGAAAAATTATCACCTATCTGAATTTTGCGGATTCGCAATTGGAACTGATAAAGAGCTTTGGGTAAGCGACGACGTTGAATTATTACGAGAACCCGCGTTATCTGAAATATTAGCGAACCAAAAGGTGGTCGTAAACGTCTTTGATGGGAAGCGTACTTACGTAGGATTACATCGACTAGGCGTGACCTTAAATAGCATTAACTACGATATTTTATTACAGTCCTACTTGTTAGATACCAATGATAATTCTAACGATTTGGGGCAACTTGCTCACGAACACGACATTGAAGACATTAAAACCGATGCAGAAGTTTACGGTACCGGAGCTAAACGGGCGGTGCCCGCAAAAGACGTTTTATTAGAGCACCTCGCCCACAAAATTGACGTAATTGGTGAACTAGGGCGGCGCTTGCAAGAAGAGTTGATTAACAATCAACAGGCCGATTTATATTGGAAAATTGAACTACCATTATCGATTGTGCTGGCAAAGATGGAAATTAGCGGAATTAAGGTCGACCGCGAACGTTTAGGGGCTATGCAAAGCGAATTGACTGAACGGCTTAGTGAACTGGAAAGTCAGATTCATCAAGAGGCTGGAGAAGAGTTTAACATTAACTCGCCTAAACAATTGGGACACATTTTATTTGAAAAACTAGAATTTCCTGTAATTAAAAAGACTAAGACCGGATATTCGACAGCGGTCAACGTCTTAGAGAAACTACGTGGCTATTCGCCAATTATTGATCACATTTTAGATTACCGGACGATCGCTAAAATTAAATCGACGTACGTGGATGGTTTGTTGAAGGTGATTCATTCTACGGATCAAAAGGTGCACACTACCTACCAACAAACCTTGACACAAACCGGGCGGTTGTCATCAACAGACCCGAATTTACAAAATATTCCAATTCGGATTGAAGAAGGCAAGAAGATTCGACAAGCCTTTGTTCCGTCACACGAAGGTTGGCATATTTTATCTTCTGATTATTCGCAAATTGAATTGCGCGTGTTAGCACACATTACGGGCGATCATCATTTACAAGAAGCGTTTAAGAAGGACGAAGATATTCACTCCAGTACCGCGGTGCGGATTTTTGGTTTGAAGGATGCTAGTGAAGTGACTCCTAACATTCGGCGCCAAGCCAAGGCGGTTAACTTCGGGATTGTCTATGGAATTAGTGATTACGGGCTTTCCCAAAATATTGGAATTTCTCGTAAGGATGCCAAACGGTTCATCGACACTTACTTTAAAGAATATCCGGGAGTAAAAAAATATGTAGATGGTTCGGTAGAAACTGCGCGCGAGAAGGGTTATGTAGAAACGATTGCCCACCGGCGCCGGTACTTGCCTGACATTCACGCTTCGAATTTCAGTGTTCGGTCATTTGCAGAACGAACTGCGATGAACACCCCTATTCAAGGTAGTGCGGCCGACATTATTAAAATTGCAATGATTAACATGCAAAACGAGTTAGAAAAACGGCAGTTGAAAACCAGAATGTTGTTACAGGTGCACGATGAATTGATTTTTGAAGTACCTGATGAGGAAATGAGCGTTATTAAAGAATTAGTTCCTAAAGTGATGGATTCCGCAATTAAATTGGATGTTCCGTTAAAAGTAGAAACTTCATGGGGAAATAATTGGTACGACGCTAAATAACGGAGGAATGAATAAATGCCTGAGTTACCTGAAGTAGAAACGGTACGACGCGGATTGGTCGGTCTGGTAGAGGGCCGCACAATTCAACGGGTGGTGGTGCGATATCCTAAAATGGTCACCCCTGAAGCGGACCAGTTCGCGGCAGAATTAAAAAATAAAACAATTGAAACAATTCGCCGGCGAGGAAAGTACTTGATTTTTGATTTCAGTAATCAGCTTTCAATGGTTTCCCACCTCCGAATGGAAGGAAAGTATGCGGTGGTAGACCGCGACCAACCTTACAACAAACACGACCACGTTATTTTTGAATTAGATGATGGACAGGATTTACGCTATAATGACACCCGAAAATTTGGTCGAATGGTTTTAACCCCCACGGGGCAAGAAATGCAAGTCGGGGGATTGAAGACGATCGGACCCGAACCAACGCCAGAAACGCTGACGTTAGACTACCTTACGAAGGCCCTTCGAAGTCGTAAACGGGTGATGAAAAGCTTTCTTCTAGACCAGTCGTTAATTGCGGGATTGGGCAATATTTACGCAGATGAAGTTTTATGGCTAAGTAAAATTCATCCGCAGCGCCGGTCTAATTCACTTACCGATGCCGAAATTAAATTATTACGGGAAAGTATTTTTGCCGAATTAAACGAAGCCATTGCGGCAAAAGGAACCACCGTGTTTTCTTATTTGGATGCTACTGGACATGCCGGCAGTTTCCAAAACC
This sequence comes from Pediococcus acidilactici DSM 20284, assembly GCF_000146325.1. Lineage (GTDB taxonomy): Bacteria > Bacillota > Bacilli > Lactobacillales > Lactobacillaceae > Pediococcus > Pediococcus acidilactici. The sequence continues at coordinate 162,883 of NZ_GL397067.1, forward strand.
AGCTGCACGTTTACCATCGCCAAGGATTACCGTGTCCACGCTGCCAAACTCCCATCGAACAAATTAAGGTAGCTCAGCGCAGTACTCATTTTTGCCCGCATTGCCAAGTTTTAACGCCAGAAAATGACTAAGATCCTTGGACTAACAGGTGGAATTGCGATGGGAAAGTCCACCATTAGTAATTTTTTGAGAGATAAAGGAATTCCAATTGTGGACGCTGACGAAATTGCCCACGCAGTTTTGGAATTTAAAGCGGTTAAGGTACAATTAGTTAAGGCATTTGGGACCCCAATTTTAAATGAACAAAAACAAGTTGACCGTAAGCAATTAGGTAAAATAGTTTTTGGGGAGTCAAAAAAACTAGGGGAGTTAAATCAAATTGTCCAACCCGTAATTCGCCAAGAGATCATCCGCCAGTTAAAAAGTTTTACGACGGAGCCCGTGGTCGTTTTAGATGCACCAGTTTTATTTGAACAAGGATACGAGACTTTAGTCGATTGCATTATGGTGGTTTCAACAACTCCAGCAGAACAGCTCCGACGACTGATGGAACGGGATCATTTGACTCGTGAGGATGCTCAAAAACGAATTGACGCTCAGATGCCGATTGAAATTAAACAAAAAAAAGCGGATGTAACCATCGATAGTAGTGGTAGTATTGAAGCCACACAAAAGCAAGTGATAGAATGGCTTGTTAAACAAAATTTACTCCAGACATCCGGAAAGACCGGCGAGGTGAAATAATATGAAATGCCCACATTGTGGTAATAATGGCTCGAGAGTAGTAGACAGTCGACCAACTGATGAAGGCCGCGTAATTCGTCGTCGGCGCGAATGTGAAGACTGTGGTTTTCGTTTTACAACTTTTGAACGGGTGGAAGCCACCCCGTTATTAGTGATTAAGAAAAATGGTTCGCGGGAAGAATTTGATCGCGATAAGATTCTTAAAGGGATTGTCCGGGCAGCAGAAAAGCGACCGGTAAAAATGGAACAAATGACTGATATTGTGGACAAGGTTGAAAATAAAATTCGTTCATTGGGAGAAAGCGAAGTTTCTAGTCAAGTGATTGGAGAATACGTAATGAACATTCTCGTTGATTTAGATGAGATCGCTTATATTCGGTTTGCCAGCGTATACCGGCAATTTAAGGACATGAACGTTTTCTTGAACGAACTCCAGGATATGGTCAAAAAAGATGAAGAAGAAAAGGATCATAAGTAATGACGGAACCAATGGGTAACTTAGCACCAAACGACTCGTTTATTGTGAATACTGATCGACAAATGACCGACTACGAAAGTCGGGCATTAACGGCGCTGTATCGTCCGTTATTATCTTCGGATGCGTACAGTTTAGCAATGACGCTTTGGGAACTAAGTGAAGAAGCGACGGTTTTAAATGAACAGTTTACCCATACAATATTACTGAATTGGCTGGGAATTGATTTACCAGCCATTATGGAAGCGCGAGGCCGGTTAGAAGCCTTGGGTTTGCTAAAAACTTTTCGTAAACAAGTTGATAATCGGGCGTTATTTTTGTACGTTTTGCAAGCGCCAGCTGACCCGATTACCTTTTTCAAAGACGACACGCTAAGCGCATTGTTGCTTGGTGCGGTTGGTGAAAATGAATTTGAACGGTTAAGTCGGCGGTTAATTAAACGCCAGGTTGAGCACGCCGATTTTTATGATGTCTCTAAAAATTTAGGCGACTATTTCCAAATTGGCAGCAGCGTGGTCGACAAACCAAGGCCAATCTCTGCCGTGCAAAAGCAAATTCAGCCGGACGAGCCACAAACGGATTCAGAAACGCTCAATAATAATTTTGACTTTAACTTACTTACTCAAATGCTTAGCACTAGCTTTGTGGATCGTCAAAGCCTAGAAGAAAACCGCCACCTCATTATGGTGGAACAAACTATTTACGGAATTACGGAAAGTGAAATGGCGGAACTGATTAAGTCGGCCACTAACTTTCAAGATAATCGGATTGATAGCCGAACTTTGAAGACTCGGATCGCCCAAAAATACGCCAATGCTAATCAGCAAGGTGCGAAGAAAACGGCTAGTTCAGCGGCTATGCCAACTTCGCCTACAAAGCTCAATTTAGAAGGGCTCACGGCCGAGGAGCAAACGGTGATTAAGTCAACGTATGCATTAGCTCCGGTAGACTTTATTGATCAGATTAAGCAAGAAACCGGGGGCTTTACCACTACGGCGGAAAGACGGGTAATTACCGGCATAGTGGAAACGGGTCAACTGCCGGTTAGCGTCGTTAATTTTTTGATTTTCTATGTATTGGTTGATCAGGGCCGGGCGACGCTGAATAAAAATTTAGTTGAGGCAATCGCCAACGAGTGGATTAAAAATGGCGTAAAAACTCCGCAAAAGGCGTTAGAATTTGTGCGTGAACGCCAGGCTAAAAAGCAAAAACAAGCTACCAAGTCGTATGGAAGACGTAAGCCGGTCGTTCAGCGCGAAACCCTACCAGATTGGGCCAAAAAGGATGCTAAAACTACAACTAACAATGCTAATGATTCTCAAGCGGTGCCGACTACTGCAGAAATTAATGCAAAACTGAAAAAATTACGTGAACGGCGAAAGGAGGAGTAACAAATGGAAAATATTCGCGAAGCAATTGAGGGATTGATGAATAAACGGAAACTCGACCAACGTTTCCAGTCGGTGATGAAAACTGTTTATCAGGATCCCGAAGTTGTGGCCTTTTGCCAAACACACCAAGCGGAGTTAACTACGGAAGCTTTGGAGCGGGGAGCGGCCAAACTATACGAATTTGTTAACGAACGCAGGAAGATTGCGCGGCACGAGCCCTCCTTTTTGCCGGGTTACGAGCCCCAGTTAGTACTCAGCAATCACCTAATTGATATTGAGTACGTGCCTACTAAAGAAATGACAATGAGACGCCAGGCGGCCCAGCGGCAAGCGCTGGTAAAGTCAATTAGTATGCCAAAGATGATTCGGCGGGCTGATTTTAGTGATTACTACCAAGAGCCTGACCGGAATATTGCTTTAAGTAAGACGATGGATTTTGTGGCCGCTTATGATCAGGCACCGGACCAATTTCACCGAGGCTTATACTTAACCGGTAGCTTTGGGGTAGGAAAAACCTACTTGATGGGTGCAATGGCTAATGAATTAGCCAAACATAATTACTCGACAACCATCGTTCATTTTCCTAGTTTAGCGGTGGAATTAAAAAACACGATTGGGGATTCTAAAGAAATTCAAAGCAAGCTTGACGCGGTCAAGCAGGCGCCAATTTTAGTGATTGACGACATTGGTGCAGATAGTATTTCTGCATGGGTACGGGATGATATTTTAGGCGTAATCTTAGAATATCGCATGCAAGAAGAGTTACCAACGTTCTTCACCTCTAACTTTTCAATGGAGCAACTAGAAAAGGAACACTTAACGGTCAACCAACGCGGGGAGGCCGAGCCTTTAAAGGCCAAACGGTTAATGGAACGGATCAAATTTTTAAGTGAAGAGGTTACTTTAATCGGAAAAAATCATCGACAGGGTTGACAAGCAATTTTGAATGGATATAATGAAGTTGTAAATCAGAGTCAAACATGTAGTTTTTAACCTCAGGGAGCCGCGCCATGGACTGTAAGCAAAGCAACTAAAAACTTCCCACTTGACTAGAGACTGATCGAAATATCAGTTCGGGTTGCCACCGTTATCGGTTTAATTAAGTGGTGGATTACGTTCTAGTAGTCTGCAACGAGGGTGGAACCGCGTGAAATAACGTCTAACACGTCCCTGGTATGAAAATACCAGGGATTTTTTTATACTATTTTTTGTAAAGGGAGCGTGTAATTATGGCAGAGATTAAGATTGAATTTCCAGATGGCAGTGTAAAACCTTTTGGTGCTGGTGTCACCGTACTTGAAATTGCGAAGTCAATTGGTACAAGTTTGGCAAAAAACGCCGTTGCTGGAAAAGTTAATGATGAATTGGTTAATTTGGACCAACCACTTGACCAAGATGGAAAGGTTGAGATCATTACCAAGGATTCCGAAGATGGACAATTGGTAAACTGGAATTCAGCAGCTTTAGTATTGACAAGTGCAATCAAGAGCATTTATCCGGAAATCCGGATTGGGGAAATTGGTAACATCGAACACGGTTTTTATGCTGACACCGATAAGGAAGGTCAACAAATTTCGGTCGACGAACTCCCCGCTATTGAAGATAAAATGAAAGATATGATTCAAGCAAAGGTTGCTTTGAGTCATGAAATGTTAAGCGTTGAAGATGCTTTAGCTAAGGTTGATAGCGATCCTTACCAAGCTAAGCTAGTTAAGAAAAACGCTAAAGACGGCAAGGTTAACGTATACGACGTTGATGGCAGCTTAATCGTCAGTGACTGTGTTGCATTACCAGATGCTTCGGGATTGAAAGCCATCAAATTGCTATCCGTTGCGGGTGCTTATTGGGAAGGTAAGTCAAGTAATCCAATGTTACAACGGATTTACGGTACTTCGTTCTTCAACCAAAAAGACTTGGATGCTGAATTGGCACGCCAAAAGGAAGCTCGTGAACGTGACCACCGGGTAATTGGTAATGACCTCGACCTCTTCTTTGTTGATCCAGAAGTGGGCGCTGGATTACCATACTGGATGCCAAACGGGGCAACCATCCGTCGGACAATCGAACGTTACATCATCGACAAGGAAGTCCAACATGGCTACCAGCACGTATACACACCAGTATTAATGAACCTTGACGCGTACAAGACTTCTGGTCACTGGCAACACTATCGGGAAGATATGTTCCCACCAATGGACATGGGTGACGGCGAAATGCTTGAATTGCGGCCAATGAACTGCCCATCCCATATTCAAGTTTATAAGCACCACATCCGTTCGTATCGTGAATTACCATTACGGATTGCTGAACTTGGAATGATGCACCGTTACGAAAAATCTGGTGCCCTTTCTGGTTTGCAACGGGTACGTGAAATGACGTTGAACGATGGTCACACTTTCGTTGCGCCTGATCAAATTCAAGAAGAATTCAAGAAAGTTCTACAATTGATGGTTGAAGTTTATCGCGACTTTGACATTACGGATTACACATTCCGGCTTAGTTACCGTGATCCTGAAAATACTGAAAAGTACTTTGACGATGACGAGATGTGGAACCACTCACAATCAATGCTTAAAGCTGCGATGGATGACCTTGGTTTAGATTACGTTGAAGCAGAAGGCGAAGCTGCTTTCTACGGTCCAAAGCTTGACGTACAAACAAAGACGGCACTTGGTAACGAAGAAACTCTATCAACAATCCAATTAGACTTCATGTTGCCAAAACAATTCGACTTACATTACGTCGGAGCAGATGGTGAAGAACACCGCCCAGTTATGATTCACCGTGGGTTAGTTTCAACTATGGAACGCTTCACGGCTTACCTAATTGAAATGTACAAGGGTGCCTTCCCAACTTGGTTAGCACCAAAACAAGTAACGATTATCCCAGTTAAGGATGACTTGCATGGTGAATACGCAGATAAGTTGCGTGAACAAATGGCTGACCAAGACATCCGAGTTGAAGTTGACCACCGCAACGAAAAGATGGGTTACAAGATCCGTGAAGCACAAACCCAAAAGATTCCATACATCTTAGTAGTTGGGGACAACGAAATGGATTCTAACGCGGTTAGTGTTCGTCGCTATGGTGAAGATGACTCACAAACTGTTTCAGTAGATCAATTTATGCAAGATATTAAAGCTGACATTGATAGCTACAGTCGCAAAAATTAAAAACTTTTAGCTTTCGGGAGCTATGTAAATCCAGGTGGGTTTACATAGCTCTTTTTAGTTGCCCAAATGGCTTTGAAAGATCGATTTACGGCTAAGCAAGGAAAGGCGTTTCATGTATAATTGAAGGAAAGGAACTTCTTAAGCACGAAAGAAGGATTCAAATGCTAAATTTAACCTTACTAATGATTGAACGGGTGGGCCTGATTATTATTTTGGCCTTTTTTCTCGTTAATTTTCCGCCGTTTCGAAAATTACTCTTTCGACAGGACGGCGCCGCTAAATTTCAGTTGATAATTATCTTTGCTTTCTTTACGATTACGGCTAATTTGATTGGGATTGAGCTTTCGCCTGACAACTCTATCCACTTTAATCCGTTATTATTACGAATTCCAGCAGGTTATTCGGTGGCTAACATCCGTATTTTAACGGTTACCGTTTCTGGAATCATTGGCGGACCAATGGTTGGTGGGGTTGTCGGCGCAGTTGCTGGAGTTCATCGTGTTTTACAAGAATCCTTAACTAACGACGCACTTTTTTATATTCCAAGTTCAATTTTGATTGGAATTTTATCGGGATGGTTTTCTAATCAAAAGCAGCATCGGTTTGCGACTATGAAGCCGTGGCACGGTTTTTTGATTGGATTATTGATGGAAACCATCCAGATGACTTTTATCCTAATTTTTAGTCCCACGGGTTGGCGATTGGTAAGGTATATCGCGATTCCCATGATTACGGTCAGCGCACTAGGGACTTCGGTGTTTTTATCAATCGTTGCATTATATTTTCGCCAAGAAGTGGATGTACAAGCAACCCAAACTCGTTCAGTGCTCCAGTTAGCATTAAAAACGTTACCGGCATTTCGCCAGGGACTTAATTACAAATCGGCCCAAGAAGTTGCCAATTTAATGCTTAAGTACACTAATTTTGATGCAATCGGAATTACGGATAAGCAAAAAATCCTCGCCTTCGTCGGGGCGGGGAGCGACCATCACATTGCTGGGCAACCGATTCGAACCGATCTGTCTTTGAAGGCGATTCAATCCGGAGAGGTACAAATTGCCAATAATTTTCACGAAATTAATTGTTCAGAGCCCAAATGCCCGCTCCATTCGGCAATTGTGGTCCCGTTGTTTATTAAAGAACAGATTATTGGCAGCTTAAAAGTTTACTATAAAGAACAGTGGCGATTAAGCCCGGTAGAAATTCAATTAGGGATGGGGCTCGGAGAAATCTTGGCCATGCAGATTATGCTGGGTGATATGGAAAGGCAGACTGAGCTAGTTAAGGACGCAGAAATTAAATCGTTGCATGCCCAAGTGAACCCGCACTTCTTCTTTAACGCAATCAATACAATTGTCGCGGTGATGCGTCAAGACAGTGAAAAGGCACGGGAGTTGTTGATTCAATTAAGTACCTATTTCCGGGCTAACTTGATGGGGAGCCGGGAGGTGGTAATTCCATTATCACAAGAATTTAAACACGTAAGAGCATATTTATCTTTGGAACAGGCTCGTTTTCCAGGAAGGTACCGGGTGCTGTTTAGCAACGCGGTGTCCGAAAATGCCCTAGTCCCACCGTTTACAATCCAAATTTTAGTGGAAAATGCGGTTCGCCACGCTTTTAATCCTAAAATGAAGGATCAACAGATTAAGGTGGGGGTTAGTCAAGTTGCCAACGCGTTAAAAATCGTGGTTGCGGATAACGGGCACGGAATTGACCCCCATATTTTAAAACAGTTAGGACACCAGGTGGTTGATTCTCAAAGTGGTAGTGGAACGGCTTTACAAAATTTAACCGCCCGGTTTGCGGGACTTTACGGTGAGGCAGCAAATTTAGATATTCAATCAAGCTCTGAAGGAACGACAATCACCGTGAAAATACCATTTCAAGAAGGGAAGCAAAAGTGATGAAAGTATTGATTGTTGACGATGAGCCATTAGCTCGCCAAGAATTAAATTACTTATTGGAGGAAAACCCCATCGTTGACCAGGTTGCGGAAGCTGATGGAGTGGTGGAGGCCGACCAGTATGTAGCAAATGAACATCCCGATTTGGTATTTTTGGATATTAAGCTTGAAGATGGTAATGGAATGGCTTTGGCGAAAAAATGGAAGAAAATGGCGGTTTCACCATACGTGATCTTTGCCACGGCGTACGACCAATATGCTTTAGATGCGTTTAGTGCTGAGGCAGTGGACTACGTACTCAAACCCTTTGAGCAAAGTCGCATTAATGAAGCGCTTGACCGAATCAAAAAATTATTGGATCGGCAGCAACGCGATACCGCCAATTACCAGCAAAAATATCTTAATCCGCGACTGTCAATTACTAATGAAGAACGAACGATCGTGATTAAGAAAAATAACATCATTTATTTAGAAGCGCAGGGGGGCACGGTAATTATTCACGTGGCCAATTTACCATTAGTTACCAGCAAACAGCCTCTCCGAAAACTATTGGCAGAATTGGATCCGCAAAAGTTTTTGCAAGTACATCGTAGTTACGTGGTTAACCTTGATTCAGTTTTTGAATTACAACCAAGTTTCAACCATACCTACCAATTGACGTTATCGAATGGAATTAAGATTCCGGTGAGCCGTTCGTACGTTAACGAAACCAAACGCCACTTAGGGATGAAGTGAGTAATAATTCAGGTGATTTAGTTGATGGAAATTAAAGTTATTCCATAAAGTTTTAGTTATCTTAATTTTTAAAAAGTGATCACAACTCTAGGTTAAATTGCTTAGAGAAGTGGTCACTTTTTACGTTGGAATTGTTAAGGGCATTTCATCTCGGGTAGTTGGTATTCTATCCATAATTAGGGTCAATTGATTGTGAAAACGGTTACAAATCGATCAAAATCACTTAGAATTAATGGTGAGCAAGGGAAGAAAAGCCCTTGAATCAAGTGTTTTAAGGAGGAATTCTGATGAAAAAAGATCAAGAGAAAAAGAAGACGCCAATCCTTGTTCAAATGGCGATTTTTGCGGCGATTTTATTCGTTTCGCAAATCATTTCTCAGCTATTTCCCGCAAACATTGTGGTTCCCACTCCGTTAATTGGTATGATTATTTTATATATTTTATTGGCGACCCACATTGTTAAACTCGAACAAGTTGAAAAATTTGGTGACTTTATGATTGGCTTAATTGCTTTCTTATTTGTTCCATCAGGAATTCAATTAGCCGGTAGTTTGGATTTAATGAAAAGGGAAGGGCTCCAGGATATTATCGTGGTGGTCATTTCGACAATTATTCTCCTGGTCGTAATTGCATACGTAGGAGCATTTTTCATTCGAATTCACCAAAAAATTACGGGTAAAAAGGGGGACGATGAATAATGGATGCAGCTTTAGCAACACCGTTTACCGGAATTTTTATTTCTTTAGTAGTTTATCTAATTGGAATGTGGCTTTTTAAAGTTAGCAAAGGCTTCTTCCTATTTACCCCGTTATTAGTTGGAATGGTTTTAGGAATTGTAATCTTAGTTCTTTGGGGAAAGGGAATTGGTTCCACAACTGTCGCAGTTTATAAAAAGTACTATTTACCAGGCGGCAACATGATTTTTTGGTTTTTAAACCCGGCTACCGTGGCATTTGCGATTCCGCTATATCGACGGAACGATATTTTTAAGAAGTACTGGGTAGATGTATTCCTAACCTTGTTCGTCGGTGGTTTTATTTCCTTATTTGGTATTCACATGGTCTCCAAGCTAATGGGACTCTCCCGAGTTTCGATTGCGGCAATGCTACCTCAAGCAGCAACTACCGCAATTGCCATGCCGATTGCAAAGGGAATCGGCGGGGATCCGGCAATTACGGCGATGGTCTGCATTATCAACGCCGTAATTATCTACGCGTTGGCCGAATTCTTAATTAAAATCTTTAAGCTCAAAAATATCTCTAAAGTGGGAACTGGATTAGGACTGGGAGTTTCCGGACACACCGTTGGTTCAGCCAAAGCGGTTCAATTAGGTTCAATTGAAGGTGCAATGGCATCCGTAGCGGTTGTAATCGTTTCAGTAGCGATGGACATTCTAGTTCCAATCTACGTAAACCTCTTTATGTAAAAATAATTTTTTAGTTTAGTTGACAGAGACTGATTATTTTGGTATCTTAGTAAACGTTGAGAAAAAGCAGAGGCCACCGCTTCTCGCCTTGTAACTTAGAAGTTGCTGGGCTAAAGAACGTTGAATGGATGTTGAAGATCCAAAAAAAGCGGGTGGCGTGTGCCATCCGCTTTTCTGCATTCTCGATAATTTTCCTGGAGGTGAAGAACCATAGCAAAAGATACAATGGTAAATGAAACCATTCGGGCTCGTGAAGTCCGCTTGATTGGTGTTAATGGTGATCAATTAGGGGTTAAGTCAAAAGCAGAAGCAATCCAAATTGCTGAAGAAGCTAATCTTGACGTTGTCGTAGTTTCCCCAAAGGCAAAACCACCAGTAGCCAAGATTATGGATTATGGGAAATATCGTTTCGAGCAACAAAAGAAAAAACGTGAAGCTCGTAAAAAGCAAAAGACTGTCAGCATTAAAGAAATCCGTTTGAGTCCGACAATTGATACAAACGACTTTAACACTAAACTTAAGAACGCTAAGAAGTTCTTAGGCAAAGGAGATAAAGTTCGGGTATCAATTCGTTTTAAGGGTCGGGCAATTACCCATAAAGACATTGGTCGTAAAGTACTTGAACGGATGGCTGAGGAGACTTCTGACATCGCTCGGATTGAAGCTCGTCCAAAGATGGACGGTCGGAGCATGTTCTTGGTATTGGCTCCTAATGCTGATAAATAATTTAAATTTCTGGAGGAACAGATTATGCCTAAAATGAAGACAAACCGCGCTGCTGCAAAGCGTTTTAAGAAAACTGCTAATGGCGGTCTAAAGAGTGCAAATGCTTTTACAAGTCACCGTTTCCATGGAAAGACTAAGAAGCAACGTCGTCAATTACGTGGTACAGACATGATGGACAGTACTAACGTAAAACGTTATAAGAAGTTACTTTCAAACATCAAGTAATTAAATTAAACAGAAAAGTAAATGACCTGCGGGTGATTTAAGGAGGAATTATTATGCCACGAGTAAAGGGTGGAACAGTAACACGTCGCCGTCGTAAGCGCGTATTAAAACTTGCTAAAGGATATCGCGGAGCAAAACATATTCAATTTAAGGTTGCTAAAGACCAAGTAATGAAGTCTGGTTTGTACGCATTCCGTGACCGTCGTAACCGTAAGGGCGAATTCCGTCGTCTTTGGATTGCACGGATCAACGCTGCTGCAAGAATGAACGGTTTGAGCTACAGCAAGTTAATGCATGGTCTTAAGGAAGCTGGTATCGACATGAACCGTAAGATGCTTGCTGACCTTGCCGTAAACGATGCTGACGCATTTAAGGCTTTGGCTGAAGAAGCTAAAAAAGCTCTTTAATTAGATACTTAATTAAGTGACTACTAAAAAGGATCGTCCGCTCCATGGTGAGCGCGGTCCTTTTTATTTTGAAGTGAGTCAATTTGGATGAAAATGTGCCAACACATTAAGTTGTCCAAGTAATCACCGCTTACTGTCTTAATTTAACGAAAAGTCCGGAATGGAAGTAGAATTAAGGTTGGCTTCTCTTTTCAAAAAGCATTCCTATCGTTTATAATTGAACAGACAGTAATCATGGGGAGAAAGATTATGAACATTTTTAAACCAACGTGGATGATTGAAAGAATTTACAATCTATCCGCTAAAGATTTAAAGGCCAAGGGAATCACCACCGTGTTAACCGACCTAGATAACACTTTAATTGCCTGGAACAATCCGGATGGTACGCCAGAATTAAAGCGGTGGATTAGTGAATTGAAACGGGAAGGCATTCGGGTAATTGTAGTTTCAAACAATAGTCACAGTCGGGTTTCCAAGGCGGTAGCTGGCTTTGGTTTAGAGTTTGATGCCCGAGCTTTAAAACCGTTAACGGTAGGTATTAAACGAGTTTTACGACAATATCGTCTAAAAAAGGCCGAGACCATCATGGTGGGAGATCAACTCCTTACTGACATGGTAGCGGCCAATTTATCCGGAGTACGGGGAGTGCTAGTGAAGCCCTTAATTGAAACGGATGCTTGGAATACCAAGTTGAATCGTTTTTTAGAGCTATTCATTAAGCGGTCTTTGAAGAAAAAGTATCCGGAATTAGTTTGGCATAAGGAGTTATTATAAGAATGAACGAAGAAGAAATTCGGTGTATTGGGTGCGGGGCAACGTTACAAACGGAAGATGCTCAGCTTCCGGGGTACACGCCGGCGTCGGCCTTAAAAAAAGGTCTAGAAAGCGGACAATTATATTGTCAACGTTGCTTCCGGTTGCGTCATTATAATGAGATTGCACCAGTTAGCATTAGTGATGACGACTTTAGAAAGCTATTGAGTCAGATTAGTGATTCAGATTCGCTAGTGGTTTACGTGGTGGACATGTTTGACTTTAATGGTAGCTTAATTCCCGGACTGCACCGTTTTGTAGGGGACAATCCGGTTCTCTTAGTTGGTAATAAGGCGGATGTTTTCCCTAAATCGATCAAACGGCACCGGATGCGGGAATGGCTACGGCAACAAGCAAAGGCTAACGGAATTGAACCGGTAGACGTGATGATTACCAGTGCTAAACAACGTCCTGCGGTAGAACAATTGTTTGATAAGATTGAACAACTCCGCGATGGACGTGATGTTTACGTCGTAGGGGTTACCAACGTTGGTAAATCAACCTTAATTAACAGTTTGATTGCCTTACGCAACGGGATTAAAGACGTAATCACGACGTCCCGTTTTCCTGGAACTACGTTAGATCGGATTGAAATTCCATTTGACGATCACAGTAAAATGATTGATACACCGGGAATTGTGCATAACGATCAGATGGCACACGTGTTAACGGCGGAAGATCTTAAGTACATTTCGCCGAAAAAGACGATTAAACCGCGCGTTTATCAATTAGGTGATGAGCAAACTTTATTTGCGGGTGCTTTGGCGCGCTTTGACTACGAAAATTCAACGGGCTCAGTCACTGCCTATTTTGATAACAATCTAATGATTCATCGCACTAAGCTAGCTAATGCCGATCATTTTTATGAAAAACACGCTGGAGAACTTTTGACACCACCTGCGGCAGAAAATCTGGCCAATTTGCCTGAATTAGCACGCCACCATTTTAAGATTGAGGAAGATAGTGACGTGGTCTTTGAAGGTTTAGGTTGGATTGCAGTTCCCGCGGGAAGCGTGGTTACCGCTTGGGCACCAAAGGGTATTTCAGTAGTAATCCGGCGGGCTCTAATCTAAGAACGAAGTACCATCGCTGGTAAGTAACTAAATAAAGGGAGTATTGATTTGAAATTAAGAGGAAAACAAAAACGTTATTTACGTGCTCAAGCACACCATCTCCGACCCGTTTTTTCGGTTGGTAAAAACGGACTGACCAAGAGTTGGCTTGCTCAATTAGGCGGCGCGTTAGATAACCACGAATTATTAAAGATTAACTTACAGCAAAATACCGACGTAACGACTGCCGAGGTTAAGGAGTTTATTGAACAGCAAACCGACATCCAAGTCGTCCAAACGATCGGTCACGTTTTGGTTTTGTTTAAAGTTTCTGCAGACCCAGATAAAAGAGAGATTTCAGAAAACGTTCAAAAGATATAATGGTAAGGTGATTAATATTGATTTCGACAAAGTCAAAAAGTGTTTCGGGAGTTCAAGTAGAGGTGGTTGAAGAACCACTAACACAAGCAAAGGGCAAGAAAATTGGTATTTTAGGCGGAACGTTTAATCCGCCGCACCTTGCGCATTTAATGATTGCAGAACAGGTGGCTAGCCAATTAGGATTGGATAAAATTCTGTTTGTCCCAGATTATCTGCCACCTCACGTGGATAAAAAAGAAGCGATTGCTGCGGAGCACCGGGTTGAAATGGTTCGCTTGGCAATTCAGGGGAACCCTAACTTTGATTTAGATTTAATCGAAATTAATCGCGGGGGGACCAGTTATTCTTACGATACGGTCAAGGCATTAAAAGAAATGCACCCCGAAAACGACTACTACTTTATTATCGGTGGTGACATGGTCAACTACTTGCCAACTTGGCACGAAATCGATAAATTAGCCCGCATGGTTCATTTTGTGGGGGTCGATCGGCCAGAGTACGAGCGAGATGCGAAGTATCCGATTATTTGGGTTGACACTCCCCATTTTGATTTAAGTTCAACCATGATTAGGGAAAAGGTTAATAAAGGGTGCTCAATTAAATATTTAGTACCCGATGCTGTAGAAGATTATATAAGGGAGCATCATTTATATGAGTAAAGTAGAGTTGACTTACGAAAGTAATTATATTCCGATGAACCGAGAAGAATTGGTTGCGGCGGTACAAAAAAGCGTTCAAGGTCCCCGATTTGACCACATCTTACGCGTAGAACAAAAGGCCATTGAGTTAGCAAAACAAAATGACGCTGACGTGGAAAAAGCTAGTATTGCGGCTTTATTGCACGATTATGCTAAAAATCGGCCTGATAGTGAATTTATTGGTTACATTAATAAATTACAACTGGACCCAATTTTGTTAGATTATGGTAACGCGATTTGGCACGGAGTTGTCGGAGCAGAAATTGTCAAAAACGAATTAAAAATTCAAGATGAAGAAATCTTAAATGCAATTCGGCGACACACGGTTGGAGCACCATACATGACTTTAATTGACCAAATTGTCTTTATGGCCGATTATATTGAAGACGGCCGGGATTTTGACGGGGTGCAACAAGCGCGCATCATTACGGAACAAAGTTTACCAAAGGGCGTTGCGCTTCAGATGAAGAATACGCTGGCTTATTTAGTAGCCAACAACCGCCCGGTATTCCCCGCCACCATTGACAGTTACAACGCGTGGATTGCAAAACTTAACGACTAAGGAGAATGAAAGTGGATAACAAACAAAGCTTAGAATTAGTAGTAAAAGCAGCCGATAGTAAGCGTGCTGAGGGAATTATTGCCTTAGATGTACACGAAATTAGCACTTTGGCGGACTATTTCGTGATTACTAGCGCGGACTCAAATCGACAAGTAGCAGCGATTGCAGACGCAATTATTGAAAAAGCAAAAGAAAACGACGTAGAAATTCGTCGAATTGAAGGTTACCGGGCGGCCGAATGGATCCTCATTGACCTAGGTGACATCGTAATTAACGTTTTCCAAACTGACCAACGGAAGTTTTATAACTTGGAAAAGTTATGGTCAGAAGCTAAGAACGTAGAAATTGCGGATTGGATTACTGAATAATGATTTACCAGAGTTTTGCGGTACTTTATGACCAGTTGTTTGATGAAGAACAGTACCAAAATTGGTTTGAATATACCAAACAACAAGTTGATTTGAATCAAACCCACGAATGGCTAGAGTTAGCTTGTGGAGCCGGGCGCCTGGCGGTTAAGTTGGCAAAACAACGCCAAAAGGTGACCGGTTTTGATTTATCAAGTGAAATGTTGGCTTTGGCGGAACAACACGCGTATTCTGCAAAAGTTCCGTTAGAACTGGTCCAGGGGAATATGCTTGATTTAGCGGAATTACCCACCTATGACGTGATTTCTTGCTACGCCGATTCGTTTTGCTATTTAGCAAACGAAATTGAGTTATTGACGGCCTTTACGCAAGTGCACGATCACTTAAAGGAAGGTGGTCAATTTATTTTTGACGTGATTACTCCTTACCAAACGGGAGAAGTATATCCGGGATACATGTTTAATTATCAAGACGACCAGCAGGCTTTTCTTTGGACCAGCTATGCCGGCGAAGATCAATACCATGTTGAACATGATCTAACCTTCTTTACTAAGCAAGATCCAACGTCAGAGGCGTTTTACCGGACGGAAGAGACCCATTTTGAACGAACTTACGAATTAGATACGTATGTTGGTTTATTACAGAAAGCGGGCTTTTCTGTGGTGAAGTACTTTGCAGATTTTGGTAACGCGCCGGTAGATGAACAGACTACGCGCTGGTTTTTTAGCTGCAGGAGGTAGTAGAATGCGGGCTTGTGCGGTAATTGCGGAGTTTAATCCGTTTCATAATGGACACCAGTACTTGCTGAAAACGGCTCGGAAAACTTCCCAAGCCGACGTGATGATCGTGATAATGAGCGGCAATTTCGTGCAACGGGGAGAGCCGGCCTTAATAAACAAGTGGGAACGGGCAGCCGTGGCCTTGCAAAGTGGTGCCGATTTAGTAGTGGAAATGCCCACTGAGTACGCTGTGGCAGCCGCGCGGGATTTTGCCCAAGCGGGAGTTCAGATTGCCCAGTGGCTTCGAGCGGATGCGTTAGCATTTGGGTGTGAGACCCCTGGATTAGATTTTCAAGCACAAAGTCGGTTACTTGACCGGACTTTTAGCGAGCAAGATTATAATCAAAGTTTCGCCAGTCAGCTGTTTGCGGAAAGTTCGTTAAGCCGGTCTAACGATATTTTAGGGGTTAACTATGCTTATTGGCAGTTGCGGCTAGCACCTAAATTAACTTTATTGCCTGTGGAACGGTTGCAAGCGGGGCACCTAGACCAAGAAATCAAGGGCACGATTGCCAGCGCGACAGCCATTCGTCAGTCAATTCAACGGAATGATGCTCAGTATCAACAAGCGGTACCTGACCGAATGAAAAAGGTGTTAGAACGTCAAAAGCCGGTTGATTGGCAAGCATTTTGGCCCTTTTTAGAGTACCGGTTAAAAACAACTTCTGCTAAAGAATTACGCCAAATCCGCGGAATTAACGAAGGCATTGAAAATCGGATCCTTGCCCAAGCGGCACAAAGTAGTTCCTTTATGGAATTAATGACGAATTTAAAAACCAAGCGGTATAGCTATACTAGTTTACAGCGCAAATTAACCGCTATTTTATTAAACCTGCGGGTACTGAGTCCGTTGCAAAAGACTCGTCTGCTGGCGGTTAATGCTCAGGGGCAAGCCTATTTGCGGGAACACGATTTTCGTGAAGTTCTGATGACTAAGGTAACGAAAGCGGATTTTACTGCCAGTTATCAGCTAACTAAGCGCGCGGATGAGCTATATCAAATGGTGGCGCCTTACGAATGGGGAAGGACGCCGATTTTAGAAAAGAATGTCAAGGAAAAAACGTTGACAAAGAAATCCTAGATGGTATAATTATTTCTGTTGCATTGGAGGTTCACTATGGAATGGTATTTTACAGAATTGCGTAAGCATAAAGAACCGTTTCAGTTCGATGAGACAATGGATTTGGAACAATCTTTAATCGAACGCTTTCCAGATGTAGTTTTAAAATGCTCACCAATCAATTTTAAAGGCACCGTGACAAACGACCGGGATTCAGTTATGATTGATGCTGAGATCAGTTGTGATTTAACGGTTCCGTCGTCGCGTTCCTTAACACCTGTTCACTTAAAGCTTGATTTTTTTGTCAATGAAATTTACGTGGATAGTGCTAGTTTGATTGACACGTTCCCACAAGAAGAAGTGGTCATGTTAGTCAAGGATGACGTAATCGATGTCGATAAGTTGGTTGAAGACAACGTAGTTTTACAGGTTCCCATGCAGGTTTTAACCCCTGATGAAGAACAGAAGGGCACTATGCCTTCTGGTGCAGAATGGCAAGTGGTTTCGGAAGTAGCAGCGGAGTCGGAGCAAGATAAACAAGTTGATCCACGCCTTGCAAAGTTAAAAGATTTATTGAAAGATAATTCTGATCAGTAAGGCTTTAAATTAAGCGGGAGACCGTAATTCTCTTAAAGGAGGTGCTCATTGATGGCTGTTCCAGCAAGAAGAACATCAAAGACACGTAAGCGTAATCGTCGTGGACACATTAAGTTAACTACTCCAGGTTTGGCACCATGCCCAAACTGTGGTGAATTACGAGTTTCACATCGTGTTTGCCCAAGTTGTGGTTACTACAACGGCAAACAAGTTATTGACGTGAAAGCTAACTAATGATTAAAAAGCAACAAAAGGAGCCTAGGTCCTTTTGTTGCTTTTTTGTTTTAAACTTCTTTAATCAAAGTGATTTTTTTGGTAGTATTAATTCGACAGAGTCGTTGTCAAAGAGGAGGAATAGCAACATGGATAAACCACAAATTGGGGTCATTGGAATGGCCGTAATGGGAAAAAATCTCGCGTTGAACATTGAAAGCCGCGGATACACGGTTGCCATCTACAACCGGACGGCTGCTAAAACAAAACAAGTAATGGAAGATCATAGTGATAAGAAGTTAGTTCCTTCTTACACGATTGAAGATTTTGTTAATTCACTTGAAAAACCTCGTCGCATTATGATGATGGTTAAGGCTGGTAAGCCAACTGACGCAGTGATTGCTGAACTCTTGCCGCTTTTGGATAAGGGTGACGTGTTAATCGACGGTGGCAACACCTACTTTGAAGACACAATGCGCCGTAACAAGCAACTTGATGAATCTGGAATCAACTTTATCGGTACCGGAGTTTCTGGTGGTGAATTAGGGGCGTTACAAGGTCCTTCAATGATGCCAGGTGGTCAAAAGGAAGCTTACGACCTTGTTGCACCAATTTTTGAGCAAATTGCTGCAAAAGCTAAAGATGGTGAACCTTGCGTAACGTACATTGGGCCTAATGGGGCTGGTCATTACGTAAAGATGGTCCACAACGGAATTGAATACGGTGACGAACAGTTAATCGACGAAAGTTACGACTTAATGCGTAAAATGGTTGGTCTTTCCGTTGAAGAAATTGCTGACATCTTTGCAGAATGGAATAAGGGTGAATTGGATAGTTACCTAATTGATATTACTGCAGACATCTTAACCCGGAAAGACGATCTTGGCAGCGACAAACCAATTGTTGACATGATCATGGACAAGGGTGGTAACAAGGGAACTGGTAAGTGGAGTTCTCAAAACGCCCTTGAATTAGGGGTTCCACAATCATTGATTACGGAATCAGTTTATGCGCGTTACATCTCGGTTCTAAAAGACGAACGGGTTGCTGCAAGCAAAGAATTGACTGGTCCTAATCCAAAACTCGATGTGGACAAGCAGGAAATCGTTGAAAAGATTCGCCAAGCGCTTTACTTCAGTAAGATTATGAGCTACGCACAAGGATTTGAACAAATGCGGGTAGCTTCTAAGCACTACGACTGGAACCTTAACTTTGGTGAGATTGCTAAGATTTGGCGTGCTGGTTGCATTATCCGTGCCCAATTCTTGCAAAACATCACCGATGCATTTGACAAGAATCCGGAACTAAGCAACTTATTGATGGATGATTATTTCCAAGAAATTGCAAAGAAGTACCAAGATGCAGTTCGCGAAGTAGTTGCCCTTGCTGTTAAAGCAGGTATCCCGGTTCCCGCATTTTCAGCTGCGGTTGCTTACTACGACTCTTATCGCTCAGAAGTACTTCCCGCAAACTTATTACAAGCACAACGGGACTACTTCGGTGCACATACCTACGAACGGGTTGACCGTGACGGCATTTTCCATTACTCATGGTATGAAGAACAATAGACTTAGATAATTAAAAATAACTGTCCGCGAGCCTTGACTTAGATATCCTTGAAGATTGGGAGTAAAAAGTTGGGGAATTTGCGAGCAGTAACTGGAAATCGATCGTTATGCCTCAATTGGGCATAAGGGTCGATTTTTGGTTAAGCGGGAAAAACTAACTTACGGCGCACGTTGTGATTTCATTAAAATTATCGCACAAATGTTTTTAGTCGCTGCTTAATTTTTGGGTCGGTTTTGAATAGGTGTATTCGCTATTGCGACGGCCAGAAAGAAAAATGCATACCTCCAATAAAAACGCTTGTCAGCAACTTAGAGAACTGCTAGGCAAAGCCAGTTGACAATGTTAAAATTTAGAAGTATAGAGATTAAAATAATTTAATTTTGGAGCGGAAAAAATGAGTAAAATTTTGATAATTGAAGATGAAAAGAGTTTGGCTCGCTTTGTAGAGCTAGAACTACAACATGAAGGATACGAAACCGAAGTCCAAGGAAATGGTCGGACCGGTTTAGAAGCCGCCCTTTCAGAAGACTTTGACGCGATTTTATTGGACTTAATGTTGCCTGAAATTAACGGGATTGAAGTTTGTCGCCGGATTCGTCGGGAAAAGATTACCCCAATTATTATGATGACGGCACGCGATTCAATTATTGACCGGGTGTCCGGATTAGACCACGGTGCCGATGATTACATCGTTAAACCATTTGCCATCGAAGAATTGTTAGCTCGTTTGCGTGCGGTTCTTCGGCGGGTTGACCTCGAAGAACAGGATACTTCTTTCCACCAAACGACTGTAGAATTTAAAGACATCGTTATTGAAAAGGAAAATCGGGTCGTTAAGCGAAATAACGAGGTAATCAATTTAACCAAACGTGAATATGAACTCTTGCTACTTTTAATGGAGAACGTAAACGTGGTTCAGTCCCGGGAAACTTTGTTGAGTAAGGTTTGGGGCTTGGAAGATGGCGTGGAAACCAATGTAGTGGACGTTTACATCCGGTATTTACGGAATAAAATTGACGTGGCAGGGCAGCCTAGCTACATCCAAACGGTTCGGGGCACCGGCTACGTGATGAGGACCTAAGATGTTGAAGCAAGCAATTCGTAATCAACGGGTTTCCCTAAAATGGAAATGGGCGATCGGCACCGGTGTCGGAGTTTTGATAATTTTTGGCCTGTTTTCATTTTTCTTGTTTAAAATTTTAACCGGATCACTTTACTCCGTAGAACGGCATAACGTTGAAAATACAATTAGTCAGGTTAACGACCGGCTCCGCAGTGCTCAGGTTATCAATTATCAAACTACCAATATTTTTCGGCCTAATTTTAACGAAAAGTCTACGGAGCACCAACACCGGGTTTTTGACGATAATTTGCTAGCTAATTTGACGCGTAAGGATTTGGCAGTGACCGTATATGATTTAAAGGGGAAAACCGTTTTTTCTAACCAGCGAAATCCGTTGCAAATGAAAAAAGTCAGCCACCGGGTGGTTAAGCACCAAAAGTATCACGGGCAAAAAATTATCGTGGGACAGGCGCCCATCATTAACCGAAATAAGCAAAAAATTGGCTATGTGGAAGTTGTCAACCTGCTTCGGGACTACGGACGCAATTACCACCGCTTAATTTGGTTGTTTGGGTTGACCTCGCTGCTGGTCTTTATGATTATTTCGATTTTCGGGTATGGCTTAGCATCCTACCTGCTCCGGCCAATGCGCTCCATTAACATCACGATGCGGGAATTAGAAAAGGATCCGCAAACGGAATCTCGGGTGCCAGTTTTGAACACCAACGATGAATTGGAGGACTTAAGCCAACAATTTAATAGCATGATTGATCGGATGCAACGCTATATTGACCAACAGCGACAGTTTGTTGAGGATGTTTCTCACGAATTGCGGACCCCCGTTGCCGTGGTGGAAGGCCACTTAAAGATGCTTAAACGATGGGGGAAAGACGATCCGCAGGTACTGGAAGAATCGATTGAGTCTTCATTGGAAGAAACTCAGCGCATGAAGAGTTTGGTCAGTGAAATGCTGGACTTAACGCGCGCAGACCAAATCGAAATTAATTACCCAAATGAAAAGACCAACGTGGCTCGGCTCGTCAACCAAGTTTTTAACGACTTTAAGATGATCCATCCGGAGTTTCAGTTTACGATGGACAACGAGTTGATTGGGGAGCCGATTGTACAAATTTATCGTAATCATTTGGAACAGATTCTGGTGATTTTACTAGATAATGCCGTAAAATACTCTCGAGAACGTAAGGAAATTCACTTATCGATTGCCAACACTAAGCAATTTGTTGAAATTGCGGTGCAAGACTTTGGCGAGGGGATCTCCGAAAAGGATTTAAAGCTTGTCTTTAACCGGTTTTACCGGATCGATAAGGCTCGAAGCCGGGATCAAGGCGGCAACGGCCTAGGACTGTCCATTGCTAAAAAACTGATTGAGGAATACCACGGAACGATTTCGTTAGAAAGTTCGGTGGGATCGGGTTCAGTATTTAAAATTGAATTGCCAATCCTACAAAACCCGGGCTACGACCAAAATTATTAAAAATGACGAACTAAGCACTTTTCCAGGATTTTACTAAAATCCTGGAAGGGTGCTTTTTTGTTGCAGTTTTTGGCTTTAATGAACCAACTAAGGGAACCTTGCGGGTAACTAAACCGCAAAATAGACCTGGAGTTTTGCAATCGAATAGCTGTGCCAACGATATTGTAAGCGTTATCAAACGGTCGCAGTATATAAACCATAGAAACGTTTCTAAGTCTTTTAAAAAACGGGTTAGATTTGATTGAGGAGTTGAAGAGTATGGGTGAACAAGTAACCCCAAAAATGGATCGTAAGACGTTTTCGTTGGTTTTAGTTGCGGGAACGGCGTCTTATTTGGACTCTAGTTTGCTAGTTAGTTTGGGAGTAGCTTTACCAATTTGGACTCGAATTATGCACTTAAGCCCGTTGTTATCCGGGTTAATTTCGACCTTGTTAACTTTGATGGTAGCGCTGGGTGCCGTAGTTGGTGGATGGCTAGCCGATCGGTTTGGTCGAGTCCGTGTGTTTAATTTAGATATTTTATTCGTGGCGGTGGGGGCAATCATTATTGCATTCGCCCCTAATTTACCAATTTTGCTAACGGGAACCATCGTTGCGGGAATAGCTTCGGGGGCGGACTTGCCCACCTCGTTAGCCGTAATTTCAGAACGAACTTCTGACGCAATGTATGGCCGAGCAATTACGATTACCCAAATCTTTTGGACGGTTGGCATTTTGTTATCGCAATTTTTAGGATTTTTAACTTCGGCAATGACGGTCGGTTCGGTGCGGGTAATCTTTAGCGTAATTGCTTTAGTTGCCCTGGTCAATTGGTCAGTTCGGGTCTTTTCTCCAAAATTTAAAAGAGTGGAAGATTCGTTGGTGGACGACCAAAAAGCGACTTTTAATTCGCAGAATGGTCAGCAAAGGGTTAAACTAGGCGAAATTCTAAAGAATCCGGCTTACTTAAAGATTCTAGTGGCGTTAACGATGTTTTATTTATTTTGGAACCTGCCTGCTAATACGTGGGGTTCTTTCGTAAATTATTTTTTGGTGACGGTTTCGCACCGCACCCAAGCATTTGCAACCTTGGTTGCCTTAATTGCTAATGTATTTAATCTGGCATCGAATTCGATTTACGTGAAGGTTGCGGACACCAAGTACCGGTATCCAGTAATGGAAGGAGCTATTTTAATTGGGGCGGTATCTTTTTTCTGTGCGGGAGTTTGGAGCGACGTTTGGTGGGCCTTTGCAATTGCGTACGTTTGTTATTCCGCTACAAACACTTTGTGTGGCGAACCAATTTATAAAATTTGGACCCAGACGTTCTATCCGGTAGAAGTTCGCGCTTCAATTACCGGCTTTTCATATGGATTCGTGCGGCTATGCACGGCAATTTTTTCGCTTTTTACACCGACGTTAATGGCGTGGTCAGTACAAAATTTTTTATGGATAATTTTTGCTTGTGCGTTAATTTCAGGTGTCTTCGCAATTGGGATTGTTCAAATGCTACGGCACCGGAAAACGCGTTAGAAGGGAGATAAAATGAATCAAACTTATTGGATCTGGTATCCTGGAGATTTTGCAATTCACCAAGGAATGCTACAGAACTTTTCTCGTGAAGAACGGGGGATGCAATGGCCGGCATACTGGTACTTAGAGGATTGTTACCGGAACGTGAAGTTTTTAAAAACTTACCAGCTTAAAAACGCAACTAGTTTTATGGTGCGTAGCCATCAACCGGGATACGTAACGGTCAATGAACAGAAGTATTCGTTAAACGAACCAATTAATTTAACTGCAGGGGAACAGCAAATTGTTATCTACGTATTTAGTGCTAAAGACTTACCCTGTGTATACGTTGCGGGAGCGGAAATTTATTCCGATGCTAGTTGGGTTGCAAGTAATTATATTCAAGAGCGTCCAGTCGGGTGGAGTGCAATGTTTACTAGCAACACGGATGATCCTAATCAAATCCCATATCGATGTCGAGAAACTTTTCCAAAGCAAATTGTTGAGCGAGCAGGCGGAAAGTTAATTGATTTTGGTAGGGAAATTAATGCCACCGTTCGTTTTACTAAATTAAGCCACCCGATCCAAGTTTGCTATGGAGAGTCAGTAGCCGAAGCTTTAGATACCGTTAACTGTTATTATCAGCAACGCGATGTAAGGGAAAATGAAGAACTGCCTAAACGAGCGTTCCGTTACCTATTTATTCCAGACTATCCCGATGGACAACTAGAAGCTGTAGCGACTCAAATCGACTTACCAATGCAAAATCACGGCATTTTTAAATCGGACGACCCTTTGCTTAACCAAATTTGGCAAGTTTCGTTACGCACTTTCAAACTATGCAGCGATCTTTTCTTTATCGATGGCATTAAACGGGACCGCTGGATCTGGGGCGGAGATGCTTACCAAGATAACTTTATTAACCAATATTCCTTTTTTAACGAAGAGGTTGACCGACGAACCATTTTAGCGTTACGTGGCCATGACGAGGTTCGCCAGCACATTAATACCATCGTTGATTATTCGCTGTTGTGGATTATTAGCATTTACAACCATTACGAAATGTCTGGGGATCGTGATTTTTTGCAAATGATTATGCCCCGGATGGAGAAGATGATGGATTACTTACTAGCACAAACCAATTCCCTGGGCTTCATTATTGGCCGACCACAAGACTGGATCTTTGTGGATTGGTCGCCAATTGATAAAGAAGGACCGGTTGCTGCTGAACAGATGTTTTTATTGCAAGCGTTAAAAGCAATGACGGTAACTAAGAAAGTCTTGGGAAAAACCGCGGATGCTCAGCATTATCAGCAACGCTTTGACCAACTAAAACAAAATGTCTGGAAGTATTTTTGGGATGAAGCAAGCGGGGCGTTTATTGATAGTTATGAATCTAAACGGAGGCATGTAACTCGCCATGCTAATATTTTAGCGGTCCTTTTTGCGGTGGCCGATCGCAGACAGCAGCAGTTAATTTTGGAACGCGTTCTCTTAAATGATCGGGTTACGGCATTGACCACCCCGTACTTTAAATTTTTTGAACAAGACGCTTTGTGTAAGCTAGGACAATATGACCAAGTGTATCAAACCATTAAAGAATACTGGGGAGCAATGGTTGAAAAGGGTGCCACCACCGTTTGGGAAGAGTATGATCCGCAGGTATCGGGGGATGCCCAGTACGCAATGTATGGCGACCCTTTCGGAAAAAGTCTTTGTCATGCTTGGGGAGCAAGTCCAGTTTATCTACTGGGGCGCTATTTCTTCGGATTACGCCCCACCCAAGCGGGTTACGCAACTTTTGAAATCCAACCCCACCTAGCTTATTTTCAAAAATTACACGGCCAGTTGCCAATTAAAGACGGCCTCGTCCATTTTAAAGTAAACCGTGGTCAACTGACCATCACGTGCGATCGTAATGGGGGAACGGTAATTAGCCAAGGCAAACGAATTCCGTTGCTGGCCAATCAGCCCGTAGTAATTCCCATTGCGTGACGGAGGATTGCTAGCAAAAAAGGGGGTTAAGGGGATTCTTAAAAGCTATTTGGTTAGTTTGGCTTTAATAGAGCCAAAGTCAGCTTGTTCTGTTTAACCAAAAAGGACCGTTATGCCCGAATCGGCATAACGGTCCCTTTTCAATTAATGCTTGCGAACTACCTGACTTCTTTTAAACATCCCATTAGTGATGATGCCGTTGTTTTCCAGCATTCCGCTG
The DNA here is from genome assembly GCF_000146325.1 of Pediococcus acidilactici DSM 20284. Classification (GTDB taxonomy): domain Bacteria; phylum Bacillota; class Bacilli; order Lactobacillales; family Lactobacillaceae; genus Pediococcus; species Pediococcus acidilactici. The sequence continues at coordinate 188,447 of NZ_GL397067.1, forward strand.
GTGATTAACGTTCTTTTTGGTTGAATTAGTAGTAATCTTTGTGGTTGCAGTTTGCGGAGCAGTTTCGGTTGGCTTAACTGCGTCCGAAGCGTCTGCATTGTCCAAATCTACTGGACCAGCTGGTTTAATAATCTTTGGAGGATTCTTTTTCATCTCTTCATGAATTTGAGCCCGGATACGCGGACGGTAGAAGTTGATTAGTAATGTTTGGATACATGCGAATACTCCACCAACCGCAAAGTAAAGTCCTAACCCAGCAGGCGTAGAGAAGGTGAAGAACAAAATCATTAACGGACTAATGACCATCATTGACCGCATCGTCTTGCGTTGTTCTTCAGGAACCCCAAGTGTTCCAAGCCAGCCTTGCAGGAGGTAAACCAAGAATGAAATTATGGACAATAACAAACTTGATTTGGAAAGGTCAATTCCTAAGAAAATTCCCTGGTGCAATTCAGGAGAATATTGAATTGCGGCGTATAAAGCAGCAAATACTGGGAATTGAATTAACAGTGGCAAGCAACCGATCCCGCCAGTCATGCTAATGTTGTTATCCCGGTATAAAGCCATCATTTCTTGGCTGACCGCAGCTTTTTCTTCCGGCGTTTTAGCAGTTTGATTACGCTCTTGGAGTACTTTTAGCTGAGGTTGGATGTAAGACATCTTTTCTTGTTGAACGGTTGCCTTACGGGACTGGTTAACCATCAGTGGTAATAAAATCAACCGAACTACAAAGGTGATTAAGATGATTGCTAAACCATAACTCCCGCCAACTAAATGGGAGAGGTAGTCCATGAAGTGTTGCATTGGAACTGCTAAATTGTCATAGATAAAGCCATAAGGGTGGCCATGGCTGTCGCGTTGAACACAACCGCTTAAGACCAGTCCTAGCCCGGCAATTAAACTAATTGTCGAGATTCGTTTTATTTTTTTCATAATCTGCGTATGGTTCCCTTCTTACTTATAAATACTAGAAATACACAAGGGTAACTATACTTGATTTTGCCCGCTTTTTCAACGTACTTTAGTATTTAACTAAAAACTCGCGAGCCTGAAACGACGGAATTTCCTTGACCACTAATTTATCCACCCGCCCAGAAGGAGAAGGAGATGCTTTAACCCCTTGAATAAATTGCTTTAAGATCTCATTTGGTCCTTGAGCCTCAATTTCTACCGAACCGTCGAGACTATTTTTGACCCAACCGGTAATTTTCAGTTGATCCGCAAGGTGTTTGGTCATAAAACGAAAACCGACTCCCTGAACGCGGCCGACCACGTGCATGTGAACTGCTTGCATAACGTTCATCCCTTTCGTCGTTAACTTACAACTATAATTTTATCATTTTCAACTAGCTAAGCTAGTTATTAGCACGTATATCAATTTGCCAAGCTTAATGATAATATAAAAATGGCGTAAGTGTGTTATACTTACAATTGGTAAGGAGATTAGATAATGTTAGAAAAGATTTCTTCTGTAAAAAATTCCAAGGTAAAGGAATGGGTAAAGCTAAAGACTAATAATGGTCGCAAGAAGTACCGCCGTTTCTTTTTAGAAGGGCGTCATCCGGTAGAAACGGCGCTCGTTGAAGAACGTCAGTACGAGTATTTAATTGTGGAGGAGGGATTTGACCTAGCAAGCTTAGAAGCTAACGTTGACGAAGATAAGTTAATTGTGGTTACTAAAGAAGTGTCTAAGCACATTGCCGATACGGTACATGAGCAGGGAATCTTTTTGATTGGTTACGTGGAGGATGCGGTTTACGAAATGCCTAATGACACGACGGGGCAATGGCTGTTGTTAGATAACGTCCAAGATCCTGGAAACATTGGGACAATGGTGCGAACTGCTGACGCGGCCGGATTTACTGGCGTGATTTTTGGGAGCGGAACCGCTGACTTTTACAATCCGAAGATTCTACGGGCTATGCAAGGCAGCCAGTACCATTTACAATTAAAGCGGCTTAACCTACAAAAGTGGATTGAGGCTTGCCATCAAGCTCATCAAGCCGTTTACGGTTCTATTTTAGACGAGCATGCCCAAAGTTACCGAGACATCGATGCTCCAAAAGATTTTTCCTTAATCATGGGTAACGAGGGGAACGGGATGAGCCCTGAATTAGTTAAGGCTACCGATTGCAACCTTTACATTCCCATCAAGGGGAATGCTGAGTCCTTGAACGTGGCCGTAGCGGCGGGAGTTTTAATGTTTGGTTTAGTTAGTTAAGGTTTGGTTACATTTTCGGTTAATTTGCGTAAATGGCTTGATTAAAAAAAGTTTGCAGTTAATATTAGAGTAACTAACTAGCCAAAAGGAGCTTTAGATGAAGGTATTGGATTGGGAAAATGATGCACAATATTTAGATTTAGTCGGCGATTTACTTGAAACAGACGAAGTACAACGATTGAAAAACTATACGCAGCATCATAACGGAACCCGGTTGGATCATTGTATCCGGGTATCCTATGAAAGTTATTTATTGGCAAAAAAATTCCATTTAGACGTTCGCTCCACAGCGCGGGCGGGGTTATTGCACGATCTGTTTTACTATGATTGGCGGACGACCAAGTTTACGCTTGGTACCCATGCATTTATCCATCCCCGGGTTGCTTTACGAAATGCCGAAAAAATTACTACTTTAAATGACAAAGAAAAAGACATTATTTTAAAGCATATGTGGGGAGCTACAATTGCCCGTCCTAAGTATGCAGAAAGCAGCATTGTCTCTCTTGTAGACGATGCCCAAGCAGTAAGTGAATATACGGACCACGTTCGGAAAAACTTGCGGCTTAAATTATTAGAGTATAAAAATAAAGTGATTAAGTTGATTTAGTTAAAGAGGTTTTTGATATGCAAAATGTACACCAAAAAACACCAACTGATTTTGAACTTTGTCCAAAGTTTGAACACCTATTTGATATTTTAGGAAAGAAATGGAACGGTTTGATTTTAGAAGTGCTGACCAGTGCCGGTCCACAACGTTTTCGAGACCTATCACGTTCGGTAACGAAGTGTAGTGACCGGGTGTTGGTTGAGCGGTTAAAGAATTTGGAAGAAGAAGGATTGGTTGAACGATGTACCTATCAGGATTCTTCCTTAATTGAGTACCGCTTAACTGAAGAAGGCGAAGGGCTCCGGCCAGTCTTAGAAGCCGCGCATAAGTTTGCGGATTGTTGGTACTAATTGACTATTGACCTCGGCGAGGATTTTAGTTAAAGTAGCTAAGTGAATACAATATCAAGCTAGAAGAGTAGTAGCCGGTTGAGATTAGTAGCCAGAGAAGAAGGGAAAGCTGAGAACCTTCGATACTAGTTGCGGTGAATTCGCTTCGTTTTAGAATAGGCGGGTCGGCCACCCTTATGGGGCTAACCAAGTGTGCAAGTAATTGCAAACAAGGGTGGTACCGCGTTTAAAACGTCCCTTTTTTAGGGGGCGTTTTTTCTTTGCAGAAAGGTGGAAAGATTATGGGTTTACAGGACAAGTTAAAAGAACTAGAAGAAAAGGGCCTACAAGAAATTAAGGTCACGGATGAGTTATCAAAGTTAAATAAAATCCGGGTTAACTTATTAGGAAAAAAGGGACCGTTGACGGAAATCTTACGGGGGATGCGCGATTTAAGTAAGGAAGAACGGCCTAAAGTGGGCCAATACGCTAACCAAATTCGTGATAACTTAAAGGAACAAATTGAAGCTCGAAAGGCGGAGTTAGAACAAGCAGCCCTCGACCGGCAATTAGCTAGCGAAACACTTGACGTAACTTTGCCAGGTTCACCCGTTCGCCAGGGCCAACCGCACGTTATCCAACAAATCATTGATAACTTGGAAGACCTCTTCTTAGGAATGGGTTACCAGATTGTGGAAGGTCCCGAAGTGGAATTGGATCGCTACAACTTTGAGATGTTAAATTTGCCTAAGGACCATCCGGCACGCGATATGCAGGATACTTTTTACCTCACTGACGAAGTCTTAATGCGTTCGCAAACTTCTCCAGTACAAGCCCGGACAATGGAAAAGCATGACTTTAGTATGGGACCGCTAAAAATGATTTCTCCAGGCGTGGTTTACCGGCGGGATACGGACGATGCAACTCATTCGCATCAATTCCACCAAATCGAAGGATTGGTAATTGATAAAAACATTACCATGGGTGATTTGAAGGGGACATTGATTACGATGGCAAAGGAACTATTTGGCGATCGTTTTGAAGTTCGCCTGCGTCCTAGTTACTTTCCATTCACCGAACCATCGGTAGAAGCAGACGTAACGTGCTTTAACTGCATGGGCAAGGGTTGTTCAGTTTGCAAAAATACCGGTTGGATTGAAGTGCTCGGTGCCGGAATGGTTCATCCTAACGTGCTTAAGATGGCCGGCGTCGATCCTGAAGAATACGGCGGGTTTGCCTTTGGATTAGGTCCCGACCGATTTGCAATGTTGCGTTATGGAGTTGACGACATTCGGAACTTCTATTTAAACGACGTAAGATTTTTATCCCAGTTTGACAAGCGAGGTTAGTTAACAATGAAACTTTCATATCAATGGTTATCCAAGTATTTGGATTTAAGCAACATCGAACCGCAAGATTTAGCTGAAAAAATTGAGCGGACTGCCGTGGAAGTCGATTCGGTTACGCGGTTAGATTATAAATTAAAGAAAATTGTGGTGGGCCACACTTTGGAAGTGGTTGATCACCCAGATTCAGACCACTTACATATTTGCCAAGTTGACGTTGGCGAAGAAGAACCAATCCAAATTGTTTGTGGTGCGCCTAACATTGCTGCGGATCAAGACGTCATCGTGGCGTTACACGGTTCACGAATTAAAGACAACGTTAAGATCAAACGCAGTAAAATGCGGGGTGTCCCTTCAAACGGAATGATTTGCGCATTGCAAGAAATTGGTTTTCCGGATAGCGTGGTTCCTAAGAAGTACGTAGATGGCATTTACGTTTTCCCAGCTGATAGTAACGTTCATCCTGGTGATTCTGTCATGGAAGTTTTAGGGATGAATGATGACGTCATCGATACTTCTGTAACTCCTAACCGGGGGGACATGTTCAGTATGAACGGAAACGCTCATGAAATCGCGGCCATTTTAGACCAAACGGCTCAGTTTGAGGCGGTTCCCGAAGTAACCAGCGTGACGGATGCAAAACTAAGTGACCAAATTAAAGTTGAGATTGCTGATGATCAACTTGCTCCGGTATATAAAATGCGTGGTATTGACCAAGTAAAGGTAACTGACAGCCCATTTTGGCTCCAAACCCTTTTAATGAAGGTCGGTATTCGACCAATCAATAACGTAGTGGACGTTACTAACTACGTAATGTTGAAGTATGGTCAACCATTGCATGCATACGACCTCGACCAATTGCAAGGCAAGACGGTGGGCGTTGCTAAAGCTGAAGCGGACACCTCATTTACCACCCTTGATGGCGAAGAACGACAGCTCCGTGACGAAGATTTAGTAGTAACTGCAGATGGCCAACCAATTGCCTTAGCAGGGGTAATGGGCGGCTTGACTTCGGAAGTGGAACCTACTACCAGTCGGGTTGTGCTAGAAGCAGCTATTTTTGATCCGATCAAGGTTCGTAAGACCGCTCGTTTCCATAACTTGCACAGCGAAGCTTCGATGCGGTTTGAACGGGGGATTGATTACGGTGCCGTAACGGATGCGTTGAACGAGGCAGTTGCCTTGATTAGTGAATTTGGTAAGGGCCAAGCCTATCCGGATGAAGTCGTGGGCGCTGCAACCACTAAAGAACCAGCCAAGGTAGCAATTACGTTGGCTAAAATTAACCGGGTGTTGGGAACTACTCTAACGATTAGTGAAGTCGAAGCAATTTTTGCACGGCTTGGTTTTGCCGTAACCACTGATGAAAATGCGGAAACGTTTGAAGTAACCGTGCCAGTACGCCGTTGGGACATTCATTTACAAGCTGATCTTTTAGAAGAAATCGCCCGGATTTACGGTTATGATAACCTGCCTGTAACGCTACCAACCGGAGCTCCAACGGTGGGTCAATTAACCGAAAAGCAAAAAATCATGCGGAATTCACGGCAGATTTTAGAAGGGCTTGGTTTAACTCAAGCAATGAGTTATGGCTTAACTACGGTTGCCAAGAGTCAAAACTTCTTAAAGCAAACGACTGAACCAGTTAAGGTAGCTTGGCCAATGACCTTGGATCACGAAGCTTTACGGATGAATTTAGTTAGTGGGCTGTTAGACGACGTTGCTTACAATCACGCGCGCTTTGTTGACGACGTGGCGCTATATGAACAAGGGCGGGTCTTTTATTCAGTTGAAGGACAAGCTCAACCGCGAGAAGTGGAACATTTAGCAGGAGCAATTACCGGATCCTTACAAGCAACGACTTGGAACCAACCGCAACAAAACGTTTCCTTCTTTGATGCCAAGGGAATTGTAGAAAAGTACCTCCAAAACATGGCGTTAGAAGGCCAGATTAAATACGTTGCTGACCAAGATCGCAAGGGAATGCACCCGGGTAGAACTGCGGACATTTACTTAGACGATCAGCTTATTGGATTTGTTGGTCAAGTTCACCCAACTACTGCGCAAGAATACAAGATCAACGAAACGTACGTATTTGAATTGAACTTAAGTAAAATTATTGATGCACCAAAGCAAATGCAACATTACGAAGTGATTTCCAAATATCCAGCAATTACCCGTGACGTGGCATTACTAGTGGCTGAAGAGGTTACTAACGAACAAGTATTGGACGTTATTCAAGGTACCAAGCAAAAATACCTAACGGACGTTAAATTATTTGACGTTTATGCTGGAAATCATTTAGATGCGGGAACTAAATCGCTCGCCTACCAATTGACCTATCAAGATCGAAATGCTACTTTACAAGAGGATACCGTTAACCAGGAATTTGCGAAGGTAGTTGAACAATTAGAAACCCAATTAGGAGCAACAATTCGCTAAGGATTACAACTTGGTGACTTTAATGCACATTAAGGGATGATTTTGTATAATTACCAGTATTGTAAACGATAGGAGAATGAAATCTTGAATAATAACAGCAACGATTCTAATCAAAGTCGGCGGAGGCGGACTGATAATAGTCACGCTAATAAAAACAGTCATCAAATTATCAAGTGGGTAATTAGTATTTTGGCGGTAGTAATTATTATTACTACCTTCATGGGCTACCGGTACTATAGCTCTTCACTTAAACCATTAAACCCGCAAAGTAATAAACAGATTGAAGTGAACATTCCGATTGGTTCAACCGCTCGGGAAGTTGGCTCAATCTTGGAAAAGAAGCAGGTGGTTAAAAGCGGAGCCGTCTTTAACTATTACACGAAAAAGCAAAAGTTGAATAATTTTCAAGCTGGCTACTACGTTTTAAAGCCTTCGATGACTTTAAAGCAAATCGCTACTAAACTTGAAAAGGGCGGAGCGGCTGAACCAATTGCGCTAAACGGACCGCGGATCTTAATTAAAGAAGGCGAAAACATTGATCAAATTGCCAATTCAATCGCCAAAGATTCGAAATACTTTACTAAAAAAGACTTCTTGAAGCTGATGAAGGATGAAAGTTTCATCAAGCAGTTAGCTAAGAAGTACCCTAAGTTGTTAGGTTCTGCAATGGATGCGCAGGGCGTTCGTTACCGTTTGGAAGGTTATCTTTTCCCGGCTAATTATTCAGTTAGCAAGGATACCAGTCTAAAAGACGTGGTCACCCAAATGGTTGCAAAAGAAGATGCCGTACTCCAACCTTACTACGGCAAAATCAAGGAAAAGGGCTTAACTGTCCAACAAACCTTGAGCATTGCGTCCTTAGTAGAAATGGAAGGTAGTAAAGCTAGCGACCGGACTAAGATTGCGGGCGTATTTTTGAACCGGATTAAACAAGGTGAAACACTCGGTTCTGACGTTTCGACCCGATATGCCGTAAAGAAATCGGCTACGGAAAATCTAACTGCATCGGATTTAGCAAACCCAAGCCCATATAACACCCGGGTAAGCACCGGTTACATGCCTGGTCCGGTTGATAATCCAGGCGAAAACTCGATTTTGTCAGTAATTAATGCTGATACTAAAGATGGATACCTATACTTCTTTGCGGTAACTAAGAAGACTGGTGGCCATAAAGTTGGCGACGTCTTGTTCTATAAGGACTTTGATAAGTTTAATAATGACGTGGCAAAATACAATCCGGAAGGTAAATAGTGAGGAATTAGATTAATGAGTACGAAAAATAGTCCAATTATTATTGGGGTAACCGGAGGATCTGGAAGCGGGAAAACAACCGTTAGTAAGAAAATTCTTGAACAACTTGATGGACACTCAATTTCAATTATCCAACAGGATTCTTATTATAAGGATCAAGCGGGAATGACTATGGAAGAGCGGCGTGCGGTTAACTATGACCATCCGTTAGCTTTTGATTCAGATTTGTTGTATCAACATTTGAAAATGCTCAAACAGCGACAAGCGATTGACGTTCCGGTTTACGATTATACGATTTCAACCCGAAGTCCCGAGGTGATTCATCAGGAACCTACGGACGTGGTCATCTTAGAAGGAATTTTGATTTTAAGTGACGAACGCATTCGTGATATGCTGGATATCAAGGTTTACGTCGATACGGATGACGACATTCGGATTATTCGGCGTATTGAGCGAGATACCCAGGAACGGGGGCGCTCCCTAGAATCAATCATTACCCAGTATTTAACCGGGGTTAAACCGATGTATCATCAATTCATTGAACCAACTAAACGCTATGCTGATCTTATCGTTCCCGAAGGTGGGGAAAATAGCGTAGCAATTGATTTGTTAGTAACCAAAGTTCGCGATATTCTTGCACATGCAGGTCGCGACCGACAATATAATAAATAATTTTTGAGGTGAAAGAATGGCAGACGAAAAAAGATATCCAATGACTTTGGATGGTAAGCAAAAGTTAGAAGAAGAGTTAGAAACTTTAAAAACGGAAACTCGGCCACAAGTAATCGAACGGATTAAGATCGCCCGTAGCTTTGGAGATTTATCTGAAAACTCAGAATATGAATCAGCTAAGGACGAACAAAGCATGGTGGAAAGCCGAATTAACACGATTGAACACATGCTTCACTATGCTGAAATTATCGATGACGAAGCGATTGATAGTAACGAAGTTTCCCTAGGCCGGGTTGTAGAGTTCCAAGAACTTCCTGATGAAGAACCCGAAGAATACACCATCGTGGGTGCTGCTGAAGCAGATCCGATGTCTGGTAAGATTTCAAATGATTCACCAATTGCTAAGGGATTGTTAGGTAAGAAGGTTGGCGACGTAGTCACAATCGCTACACCAGGCGGCGATATGAAGGTAAAGATTTTGACTGTTAAGAGTGCGGAGTAGTTTTTAAACTTTCAATATATCAATGATAAAAAAGGACTAAATCTTGAGGTGTTACTCAGATTTAGTCCTTTTTAGTTAGTTTTTTATTATTAACTTAACTAGGAAAATAAAAGGGAGATTAGGGTCCTTGTGAATTCTAATCTCCTTTGTTTTATTTATTTACGCCGCGATTTTTGCCACCACAGTTTGATTAGTAAACCTAACCAACCCAGAAGGGTGATGATAGTTCCCATTCCTAGTAAAGGAGGGTAATAAGTGAGTTTCCATTGGTGGGTGCCTGACGAAATTTTGTCTGCACTACCCAAGAAGTGGTTGGCAACTTTTTGGGTGGCAACCGCATGGCCATCTGCTTTTAAGTGCCAGCCCGGACTATATGGGATCGAGGTAAACAGATACGGCCGCTTTGTAGTTGCCTTAAGCTTTCCCGTAACCACGTTGCCGTTAGCTTGTACATCCGTAAGCTGGTTATTTTGTGCAACGTGATCTAACTGTTTAAATTTAGCAAAATCAAGTTGATAAATTCCAAAATCAGACACTAATAGGGTCGATTTCTTTAGCACAATTTGAATTCGCACCCGCTTGCCGCGACTATGGTCGGCAACTGACAAAACAATTGGATGGTCGTAGTCAATGTCTTCGGTAATGCGTTGGTTATTAACGAAAATGTCGGCATTATGATAGTTCATCTGGCTGCCAGCGGTAATGTAGAGCGGATCGTCAGTTTGAGGAACCACTTCAAAAGTAACCGAGGCACCCTTATTTAGTTTTTGTTTATTAAGCACTGCGTTCCGGACGTCAGCCGAGGTGCTGACGTTGGAATAATAAATTTGTGCAGTGTTGGTGAGATCGTCAAAGAGGTTGACCTTACTTTGGCCACCCAACGCGGTCATAATTGTATTTTGGTACTCTAACGGACGGTAGGCTGGTAACTGGTTGGTAACTGGTTGTGAAGTCATCGCCCCTAAACTAATTGCGTAAGGGTTACGGTAATTATTCGCATACCGAGTTTTATCAAAGTAATCATAACGCTGTAAAATATCGTGCCGGACGCTCCGGGTTAAAAACGGATTTTTCTTAGGCTGGGCGTCAACGAGCGACCAGGAACGAAAATCTAAAAATGCGTCTGATAGTAAAGTTCCGTTCATATAGGTAATGTTTCCCGAAGTGGTCGGTTGGCCTAAATCCGCCATGGCCTCTAGGGAATTAGTTTCTAAGTTAGAATTAAAACTAGCTCCACTGTTAAAGCCTAACTGAATGGGATCGTTTTTTGCCCGAAAGTAATTAGTACCAATCCGCTGAAAATCTGCGGGATGTTTTTGGATTTGGCGGAGAGCTTTCCGCGCTGCGACACTATAAGTTTGAAATTCACTTTGACTAACGTAGCTGATGCGGTTTAAAGACCAAACGGCATTAATTCCAACGTCGAGGACCATTAATCCAAGCATAATCGAACGCAACGCCGGGTTGGAATTTGTACTCTGTAAGCCAACCCATAGTAGCAAAGCAGCTATGAAAAGGATTCCGCCTAAAATTAATTGGTCGTTAGATAAAAAGTCTTGCGATTTTTGCAAGAACTGGATACCTGCCAGTAGGATTAAACATAGTCCTAGTAGACTAGTGACCAGCGGGGCTAATAGCTTATTTTGGAGAGGATAAAGCATCCCCCAAAAGGCAAGCATCATCATCCAAAAGCTAAAGATAAAGCTGAATCGGTAAGCATACCACCACGGAAACTGCATTGCGTGCCAAAGTAAATCTAGTGGTGACCAGCAAAATGACAGCAAGAAGATTGCGGTGATTGCCAAGGCACTTAGGCGTTGAGAAAGTTTAATTTGGCGGTTAAAGAAGTAGGCGATTACCGCAATTAAAATTACCATCCCGACGTAAATGTTTGGAAGTCCCTCGGACATTTGTTTAAAACTAAAGGTTCCTGGAAATAGCTTTAAAACCATCTTGAGCGGATTATATTCAAATTTCCACTGCAAGGTGTTTTCAGTGTAGTTAGCCTTTCCGTGCAAAAGTGCCCACAAAGTCGGCATCCAGGTCACCGCAGAAAAGATTCCCACTGCCAGCCAAGCCTGCACAAAGGACCATGCCTTACGCCAATTGAGGCGGGGACTGCGCCACAGAAAATACATCACCGTAAAAATTCCAATCATGTACGCAAAGTAATAGTTAATAATTACCATGGCGGTCATGCTAATTACAAACAATTTAAGCTTGCGATCGGCGATAATTTGGTCGATTCCCATAATAATCAGTGGCAATAAAATTGGGGCATCAAGCCAAAAAAGGTTGAGCTGGTTTGCAATTGAAAAGGCCATTAAACTATAGGAAGTAGCAAAACCTGCCACACTAAGTCGGTTGGGATTTCGTCCAAGACTTCGTGCAAGGTGATGCAAATAAAGCGCTGCGGTTAAGCCTGCCAAAGCATACTTGACTAGGGTAACGATTAGGATTCCGGTAGTAATACTTTCCTTTTTAAAGAAAAGCAGTATTAAATTAGTTGGGCTTAATAAATAGTAGGCCCAAGTGCCGAACATATCACTCCCGAGACCGTTGCTAAAGGAGTAAAAAAGTTGACCCGGGTGTCCTAAAATAGTTTGCCGAAAATATTCGTAAAAAGCGACGTATTGCTGGCCCATATCCACGGTTAGTAAGCTCGAGCTACCAAATGGAGCAAAGCCCCGGTAAATAAAGTAGGTGAGCATTACTAAAGCGGGAATACAGCTACTGAGCAATAAATCACGTTTTTGGTTATTAATTTGCATAAAGATCCCCCAAGCAATTTATTAATAGTATTAGGATAGCATAAAACATCTTTAAGACTTTACTAATCAGTTAGTGAAGTGGCATATTTTCTGGTAGAATAAACGAAGTGATTTAACTAAGGAGTAATATGTGGACATGAAAAATCCGAAGAAAAAATTTCGGCGGCAAAAAAGTGAATTACCGTTTCGGTTAAATTTAATCTTTTTTGGTGTCTTTGCGTTATTGTTATTATTGATTGGCCAATTAGGCTATTTACAAATTTTGTACGGCTCAAAGCTCCAAGCCGAGGTTAACCGTTCGGATAACATGGTAGAAACCGAAAATGTACAACGCGGGATGATTTATGATTCCACGGGTAAGGTTTTAGTGGGAAATAAGGCGCACCAAGCGGTTTCTTATACTAAGAATATGAACGTTCTACCGCAGGATATGTACGACGTAGCTAATAAGTTAAGCAAGTATTTAACGGTTGAAAAAAATGACCTTACTTCAACTGATATTGCGAACTATCTTTTAGCTGACAGTAAAAATAGTAAAGCGTACGCGCAAAAAATTCCTAACCGGGAAAACCTTTCTAGTAAGGCATTGCAAGAAAAAGAGATTGCCGCGGTCAAAAAGGATCACGTTGAACTGACTGCTCGGCAAAAGAATGCCGCGCGAATCTATAAAACCATTAGCGGAGCTTACCAGTTATCGACGGTTTACATTAAGGAGACTGATTTAACCAGCGAGGAACTATCTCAAATTGGGGAACACTTGTCAGAGATGCCGGGAGTTAAGATCACTACTAGTTGGACCCGAAACTATCCTGCTGGCGATGATGTAAAGTCGTTTGCCGGAACGGTTAGCAGCTCCAAAGTCGGACTTCCTAGCGATGAAGTGAACACCCTCTTGGCGGAAGGCTACGCCCGTAATGATCGTGTCGGGCAAAGTTACCTTGAAAAACGTTATGAACCAGTACTAAAAGGTACCAAGTCGCAGACTTCTGTGGAAGTTAGTTCGGGCAACCAAGTGGTGAAACGGGTGCAAAAGTACGCAGGTAAGAAGGGTGATAACCTAGTTTTATCAATCAACTCTAAGTTCCAAGAAGAAGTACAAAAGATCATGAAGGAAGCTTCCCAAAATGCGGGCGGTGAGTCAACCGGCGGTTACGCGGTGGTAATGAATCCGAAAACCGGGGCGGTAATTGCCTTGGCCGGAGTAGATCGCGATCCGTCAACCGGTAAAATCACCGATAACGCCCTCGGAACTATTAACGAGCCAATTGTAATGGGATCGGTGGTCAAAGGTGCCATGGTTTCCGGAGCCTTAATGGACGGGGTAATTACTCCAAAAGACAATACCATGATTGATAAGCCAATTAAGTTGGCGGGAACGGGCTCAAAGAGTTCGTGGTTCAACAGTACGGGTAGTGCGAACATGCCGGTTGACGTATCGACCGCGCTAGAAGTTTCTTCAAACTCCTACATGATGCAATTAGCCATGAAGGAGGGCGGTTTCAAGTACAAAGAAGGTGCAGGATTAGCTGGGATGAATCCGACCGTGTTTAACAAAATGCGGGGATACTTTGAACAGTTTGGTCTCGGAGTAAAGACTGGAATTGATATTCCAGGGGAATCGGCAGGTTATAAAGGACCTTCGAGTGCGGCAGACATTGGTAAGGCGTTAGACCTCTCCTTTGGAAACTACGATGCTTACACCACAATTCAAATTGCCCAGTACATGTCGACGATTGCTAACGGAGGGTATCGAATTGCTCCTCACGTGGTGGAACAAATCCGAAGCAGTCGTTCAAATGGTAAGCTAGGGGCAGTACAAAGCACCACCACCCCGCAAGTGTTGAATTACATCGACATGAGCAAGGAAGAAAAGAAAATGGTTACGGACGGACTATATAAGGTAGTGCACGGTACCAATAAATATAAAACCGGGGGACCGCTTGCAAGTATTTCACCAGGAATCTCGGCTAAAACTGGTACGGCGCAGACCACTACTAATGGGAAATCAACGGTAACGTTATCCTTAGCTTCTTTTGCACCTTCTAACGATCCGCAAGTCGTCGTGGCATTGGCATTGCCAGGGTTGAGTACCTCTAGTGAAGCTGATAACATGAACGCGGCTAAAAAGATTTACGAAGCTTACTGGAAAGACGTCCAATCGAAGTCTTCCTTAGAAAACCCAACGAAGGCGACTAAAGAATCGGCTGCGCAAAACTTAAATGGGTAATTTATTGAATTCATTATGGAAAAAATATGTAAATCGTGGTAGCATGTATAATGCTAGTGGATTTTAGAATTCAAATATATATAATTAATGGAGGTCATTCCAATGCGTGTACACATTACTTTAGAATGTACTGAATGCCATAACCGTCAATACTTGTCATCAAAGAACAAGCGTAACAATCCAGATCGTTTGGAATTAAACAAGTATTGCCCACGTGAACGCAAGGTTACATTACACAAAGAAACTAAATAATAATTAAGGCTAGGGGCCCCAAGTTGGAGGTTGCTGGTCTTTTTTATTACAAGTTCACCGAATCAGGAGGAAGAGGCTCGTGGATAAAAAACAATTTCGGCAATGTCAGATAGAACGGTTGCGACAGTTGTCTCCGGATGTTAAGGCTAAGCTAGAAGAGCAAATTATGGAACGGTTCTTTGAACAAACTGCGGTCAGCACGGCAAAAAACGTAGCAATTACGTTAAGTCAAAAATTTGAGCTAAACACGGCCCCCATTATCCGAAGCCTGCAAGAGCGCAAGATTTCAGTGTTGGTTCCTAAAACTTTTGAAAATCGACGGATGGAGTTTGTTCCGTTAACCTCCGAGACCCAGTTGGCACCCCAGGCCTTTGGCATTTTAGAGCCCGTGGGCGGGGTTCCGGTTGCACCCACAGCTCTTGACTTGATTGTGGTCCCGGGGCTAGCTTACGAGCAAACAGGCGGTAATCGTTTAGGATTTGGCGGAGGATACTACGATCGTTATTTAAAACGGGCTCCGCAAGCACATAAAATTGTGTTAGCATTTAATCAGCAAGTTTATCCTGCTGCTCACTGGCCGGTAGATCAATTTGACGTGACGATGGATCTAATTATTACCGAGCAAGGGGTTCAATTTAAAAACGAACGGATAAGATAGAATGGACAAAACAAAAATTAATTTGAAAAACTTTTTTGCCGGACCTTTCATGACGATTACTTTAGTTGCGTTGAACGTGTTAGTTTACCTATGGCTAACCTTAGCAGGCGGATCAACTGATCTGACGGTTTTGGTAACTCATGGAGCCATGGTGCCAGCCATGATTAAAGATGGTGCCGGATGGGCAAGCTTGTTTACTTCCATGTTTGTGCACATCGGTTTTGAGCACTTGTTATTTAACATGATCACGCTTTATTTTATTGGACGCTTACTGGAACAGGTAATTGGTCACGGACGTTTTCTATTAATTTATTTGCTTTCCGGAATTTTTGCCAACGTAGTTAGTTTAGCGTTTGCTGCACCAAATAGTATTTCAGCAGGGGCTAGCGGGGCCATTTTTGGGATTATTGGTGTCTGGATAATGATGGCTGAGCAATACCGAAACTATCCTTTTTTAGCCGGAATGGGCCGCCAAATGCTGATTTTTAGTGCGTTGGGAATCGTTAGCGGAATGTTTGGTACAAATATTGATATTTTCGCCCACCTAGGCGGGCTAGTCGCTGGCTTTCTACTAGGTTACGGGTTTAGCTTCCCCAATTTAGGCAAAGTACCCCTAAAGAAAAGACTTGGTAGCGGGGTCCTTCTACTAATTTTATTGGGAGTATTTGTGAAATTAGCGTTTACATTATAGCGATAATTTGGTAAATTAGTTGAGATGGTATTATGAAAACACTTTATGATGTGCAACAACTTTTAAAGCAATTTGGTGTCTTTGTTTACGTTGGTAAACGCAAGTGGGATATTGAATTGATGAGCATTGAACTGAAAAATTTGTATAAAGCGGGGGTAATTGACCAGCCGACTTTTGCAAAAGCTCAATTAGTTTTACGGCACGAGCACCATATTGAAGAAGTTAGAGATCATAAGCAAAAAAATGGAGGTTTTTTAGACTAATGGAACGGAAATTAATTGGGGTTGACCTTGGTGGAACAACAATCAAGTTTGCTATTTTAACTGAGGATGGCGAGATCCAACAAAAATGGAGCGTAGAAACGAACGTCCTTGATGAAGGTTCTCACATTGTCCCGGACATTATTGAATCCATTAATCACCACATTGATCTTTACAAGATGAGCAAGGATCAATTTATTGGAATCGGTATGGGTACTCCTGGAACCGTTGATCGTCAACGCGGAACGGTAATTGGTGCATTTAACCTAAATTGGAAAGAAACCCAAAACGTCAAGGAAGAAATTGAAAAAGGCACGGGCATTAAGTTTGCAATTGACAACGACGCAAACGTGGCTGGCTTGGGTGAACGCTGGAAAGGTGCCGGAGAAAACGGTGACGACGTGGCGTTTGTTACCCTTGGTACCGGAATTGGTGGCGGTTTGATCGCTGGTGGTCAACTGTTACATGGGAAGGCCGGCGCAGCTGGAGAAATCGGACATGTAACGGTTGATCCAGAAGGCTACTTATGTACTTGTGGTAAGCGCGGTTGCTTAGAACAATACGCTAGTGCTACTGGTGTTGTACATGTAGCTCGGGACATGGCCGAAGAATTTTCTGGCGATTCTGAATTGAAACGCCAAACGGATGATGGGCAAGACATCACTTCTAAGCTAGTGTTTGATTTGGCAAAGGAAGGCGACGTTTTAGCATTGCGCGTAGTTGATCGCGTTTGCTACATGCTCGGTTTGGCACTTGGTAACTTAGCAAATACGCTAAATCCTGAAAGCATTGTAATTGGCGGTGGTGTTTCAGCAGCTGGTGAATTCTTGTTAGATCGGGTTCGCGATAACTTTGAAAAATTTGCATTCTCTACCGTGCGTTCTTCAACCCAATTGAAGCTTGCTCGTTTGGGTAACGACGCGGGGGTAATCGGCGCTGCTTCATTAGCGCGGGTATTTGCTTAATATATAGAATTTTGGAGATGAATAAAACATGGTAGCTGCAGCAGCAAGTAATTCGAGTGGATTTTGGATCAATACCGTAATCATTATCTTAATCATTGCCTACTTACTTTATCAACTATATATGTATTGGAAGCGGGGCAAGATTGCAACCCAATTGGATAATGAAGCTTTTCGAGCGGGGATGCGCAAGGCTCAAGTGATTGACGTGCGTGAAAAGAAAGAGTTTGATGCCGGTCATATTTTAGGTGCGCGGAACATCCCTTATTCCCAAATGAAAAGTCGGACGCAAGAGTTACGCCCTGATTTACCAGTTTATTTATACGATCAAGGCCGGACGTTTAGTGGACGGGCAGCAATGCTTTTGTCAAAACGCGGCTTTAAACAACTATATATTTTGAAATATGGTTACCAACGTTGGGATGGAAAAACTAAAAAGGCTAAATATTAAAAAGAGATTGGGTTAAAATGGAATTAACCCAATCTCTTTTTGTATACTGGTGCCAACTTAAGGTTAGCAATGTTTTTAAAACGAATTAACCGTTTTGGGCCGCGTGCCGTTTACGCTCTGCGCGTCGCCGATTTTCTTCAGCACGGTTTTCGATTTCTTCGACAGGCTCCACGACTACCTTATGAAAGGTGTACACTGCACCTGCAATGGCACCAAGAGTTGATACGGATCCAAAAAGGAATCCCTTAACAAATTTACCCATGTAATTCAGCTCCTTATTTAGGTTACCCTAATTATGCGCTGAATTGCCCAAAAATACCAGAAATAGATCTAGGAGAATGTTATGTTGACGCAAGTAATCGCCCACCGGGGCAGTAAGGGTGTTCGACCTGAAAATACACTAGCAGCCTTTAAAAAAGCAATTGAAGAGGGTGCAGATGGAATCGAAACGGACGTACACTTATCTAAAGATGGTGAAATGGTGATCATTCATGATGAGACTGTTGACCGCACCACTAACGGAACGGGCCGCGTATTTGACCATACTTTAGCTGAGTTAAAGCAGCTAAGCGCTGGAGGCTCCTTTAGCGGAAGGTACCAAAACGAGAAAATCCCTACATTGCAAGAAGTGGTCGACTTACTAATTGCGGAACGATATACCGGAATCTTTAATCTGGAACTGAAGACCGACAAATTTAAGTATCCTGGGATTGAACAAAAAGTGTTTAGTTTTTTTAAGGATCTCGACTACCCGTTCGAGCTAGTGTATTCGAGTTTTAACCCGGAAACATTAGTTACAATGCATACTTTACAGCCAGACGTAGAGATGGCTAGTTTGTTCAAATTTAACGCAAAGGCAGCTCGCAAGTTGACGCACCGTAAGGTAATTCAAAATTGGCACCCTAGTATGGCTTGGGTTCGGGGTCATCGTTTTCTTCTAGGAAAACGACGTTTACGTCCTTGGACAATTAACGTGGAAAGTGATTTAAGATTTTGCTTTCAAAAGGGCTTTTTAGGCGTGATTACGGATTATCCGACCCGTGCATTACAAGTCCGGGCAACTATTCAAGGAGGATGAGATGCAAAAAGTTTTAGCAATTGTGGGTCCTACGGCAGTTGGCAAAACCAGCCTGTCCGTCGAGTTGGCTAAACGCTGGAATGGTGAAATTATTTCTGGTGATTCAATGCAGGTATACCAACGACTTGATATCGGCACGGCAAAGATTACCCCTGAAGAAATGCAGGGAATTCCTCACCATTTAATTAACGTGCGGACGGTTCAAGAACGTTTTACCGCCGCTGATTTTAAAAATACGGCTTCGCAGTTAATTAAAGAAATTAACGGAAGAAACCGATTGCCAATTATTGTGGGGGGGACCGGATTTTATTTGCAAGCGTTATTGAACGACTTACAGCTGGGGACCACTAATGAAGATCGACAACAGGTTGAAAAAGTTCGGGCGGCATTAAATCAACAGGAGGACGATGCACTCCGGCAACAATTGAAAAAGGTCGACCCGACAAGTTACGTGAATATTGATTTGAATAATCGTCGACGGGTGATTAGGGCTTTGGAAGTCTACCAAACGACGGGGCAAAAATTTTCTGAACAGACTAAATCACGGGGTGAGTTAGCCTATGATGCATTCCTGATCGGGTTAAATACGGAACGGGCAAAGCTGTATGAACGGATTAACCAACGGGTGGAGATAATGTTGGAACAAGGTTTAGAAGCTGAAGCCCGCTGGTTGTTCAAACAGCCGGAGGCCCCTCAGGCGGTCAAGGGAATTGGTTATCGTGAATGGCCGGCATATTTTGCGGGTGAACAACCTTACTCAACCACGGTGGCTCAAATTCAAAAAGATTCGCGGCATTACGCTAAACGACAATTAACCTGGTTCCGGAACCAGATGGACGTAAATTGGTTTGATATTATTCAAAAACCAGATGAAAAACAAATAATTAATCAAGAAATTGAGGAGTGGTTAGTGAAATGAAGAGTTGGAAAGACCAATATAAACCGGAAGTACAAAAATTAATTACCGAAGTTGAACAACAAATTCAGCCTAAATTAAATGAAATTGATGATCAAGTGACTTACAATCAGCAAAAAGTTTTGAACGCTTTTCAAAAAGAACGGGTTGCTGAGGAGAATTTAAACGGGGCTACCGGGTACGGTTATAACGATATGGGTCGGGACGCTTTAGACCAGGTTTATGCAGACGTATTCCAGACCGAGGATGCCTTAGTCCGACCACAATTTGTTTCGGGAACCCACACGATTAGTACGGCTTTTTTTGGAATGCTGCGGCCTAATGATAAATTATTGTACCTAACTGGAATGCCATATGACACCATTCAAGAAGTAATTGGGATTACTGGTGAAGCTGGCCGAGGTTCGTTGAAAGATTTTCAAATTGATTTTGATTACGTACCGTTGTTAGCTGACGGAAAAGTTGACTTTGAGGGAATGCAAACGAAAATGACTCCCGATGTCAAAGTAGTGGCCATCCAACGTTCCCGGGGATACGATAGCCGAGCAAGTTTCACGGTTACCGAAATTGAAGCAATGGTTAAACAGGTTCGTAAAGTTGCTCCAGACGTAACCATCTTTGTAGATAACTGTTATGGGGAATTTTCTGAAATTATCGAGCCAACCGAAGTCGGGGTTGACGTAATGGTAGGATCGCTAATTAAAAATGCCGGAGGCGGCATCGCGCAAACTGGTGGATACGTAGTTGGGCGCAGGGACCTCATTGAAAAAATTGCTAGCCGTCTTACTAACGTTGGATCGGGCAAAGAAGAAGGGGCGACCTTAGAAAACTTGCGCCGGATGTTCCAAGGATTTTTCATGGCTCCAGCGGTCACTGGAGCAGCCATTAAAGGTGCTATTTTTGAAAGTGCCATTCTTGAAAAGTGTGGCCTCCAAGTGGATCCAAAGTGGAATGATGCGCGGACAGACTTGATTCAGACCATTAATTTTGGAAAGCCAGAACCAATGATCAAATTTGCTAAACAAATTCAAAAGAATTCCCCAATTGATTCTTACGTTGATCCAGAACCATCCGTGATGGCCGGCTACGAAGATAAGGTGATTATGGCAGCGGGAACCTTTGTACAGGGTGCTAGCATTGAATTTTCTGCAGATGGCCCGTTACGAGCGCCATATACGTTATATTTACAAGGTGGGTTAACCTACGCACACGTAAAAGTGGCGATTGCAAAGGCCGTGGAAGCAACTTTTTTTAGTTGATGTTAGAAAACCTGACATGATTCTTGACGGGCAGATTTTCAATTGGTAGAATAAGCTCAATATTAAAGGAGTTATTGGTATGAGTGAAAAAGAGCTCCGTCGTTCACTGTCAGTTTTACCAATTGGTACAGTTATGAAACTGACATCGCTAACTGCGCGACAAATTCGGTATTATGAACAACACCAACTGGTATTTCCGGACCGGAGCGAAGGCAATCGACGATTATTTTCCTTAAACGATGTGGATCGTTTGCTGGAAATTAAGGATTACCTAGCAGACGGTTTAAACATCGCTGAAGTAAAAGAGCAGTTTGCTCGGCAAGCCGAAGCGCGAAAACGTTCGATTTCGGATAGCCAGATGCGCAAAATTTTGCGCGACGAATTATTGCAAACGGGACGCTTGACCGACGATGATGGCCCAACTTTCCCAATTAAACGAATTTAATAAAAAAATAAGTGGGGCGGACATACAATTATGGCAAAGAAAAATTATACACCAGCAGATATACGACAAATGGCAAAGGATAACAACGTACAATTTTTGCGGTTAATGTTCACGGATCTCTTCGGGGTGATTAAAAACGTCGAAGTTCCAATTAGCCAGTTAGACAAATTGCTGGAAAATAAGTTAATGTTTGACGGCTCTTCAATTGATGGCTTTGTCCGGATTGAAGAAAGTGATATGTACTTGTACCCAGATCTTTCTACCTGGATGGTCTTTCCATGGGGAAGTGAACACGGAAAAGTTGCTCGAATCATTTGCGAAGTGTATACAAGCGATCGTAAACCGTTTGCTGGGGATCCGCGTAATAACTTGATCCGCGCCCTCCAAGACATGAAGGACGAAGGGTTTACCGATTTTAACATCGGACCTGAACCAGAGTTCTTCCTCTTGAAGTTAGACGAAAATGGTAAACCAACGACGCACCTCAATGACCAAGGAAGTTACTTTGACTTGGCGCCGGTTGACTTAGGAGAAAACTGTCGGCGGGATATCGTGCTAGAACTTGAAAATATGGGATTTGATGTGGAAGCTTCCCATCACGAAGTGGCACCCGGCCAACACGAAATCGATTTTAAGTATGCCGATGCGCTAACTGCGGCAGATAACATTCAAACCTTCAAGTTAGTGGTTAAGACTGTCGCACGGAAGTATAATTTACACGCAACCTTCATGCCTAAACCACTCGACGGAATCAACGGTTCGGGAATGCATTTAAACATGTCGCTTTTCAATAAAGAAGGCAACGCCTTTTATGATGAAAAAGGTGAGTTGCAACTTTCCCAAAAAGCCTACTGGTTCTTAGGAGGGCTGTTAAAACATGCTCGGAGTTACACGGCAGTTTGCAACCCCATCGTTAATTCGTACAAACGTTTAGTACCTGGCTATGAAGCTCCCGTTTACGTGGCTTGGTCAGGTTCTAACCGCTCCCCATTGATTCGAGTTCCTTCCAGCAAGGGATTATCGACACGCTTTGAAGTGCGTAGCGTTGATCCGTCAGCTAACCCATATTTGGCGATTGCTGCCGTCCTCGAAGCGGGACTGGACGGAATTCGCAACCAAATTGAACCAGATGATTCGGTTGATCGAAACATCTACCGGATGAACGTTCAAGAACGTCACGAAGAACACATTCAAGATTTACCTTCTACATTGCATAACGCTCTTAAGGAATTTGAAAAGGACGATGTGATGAGAAAGGCGCTGGGCGACCATATTTTCCAAAGTTTCTTGGAAGCTAAGAAATTAGAATGGGCTTCGTATCGTCAAGAAGTTACCCAATGGGAACGGGATCAGTATTTGGAAATGTTCTAAAAATCAATTAAAATAACCGTTTGATTGCCATACCTGACTAATGGAACAAATTCAATGCGGAATCGCAGGCTTTAAGATAATTTGTAAACAGCATTCTGGCTTTTGCTTCATCGGTGATGAACTAAAAGATCGCCTAAGAATTCTTAAATTCTTGGGCGATTTTTTTATTTACTGCAATTTTCATTTTGGTTAAGGTACTGTTTTCGCGTATGAAACGGTTTTAAAACTTATTTTTGAAGTTTGTTTAAATTTGGTGACTAAACGCTTTATTTATTTGAAATTTTTTTGTAACATTAAGTCAGAAATAGAGAATGGAGCGGATATCATGGCAGATGAACGTAAGAACCACGGGCAATCTAGTGGGGAGATTTTAATTTCCCAACTAAGGGTAAAGGATCAATACATAAACGACTTAGCGCAAGCGATTGATCAACATGATGATTTACAGGTTTACCAACTTTTAGAGCCGGTACGTTATCGTGAGGAAATTGACCAGGGCTTCGATTTGAAGTATGGGGAGCATCCGTTTGAACTTGTTCGGGATCAACGTGCTGAACTAGCGCATTACCTAAGTGATAATTTAATTGATTACCTGATTCAAAAGTTTCCATTTTTCTACTATCGTGAGGTAGAAAAGGGGCAATTTATCGTCTTCTTTGGAAATTGGTGGGACCGGCGCCAAATTGGGACGCTCGATTCTTTAAACATTGAATTGGCACTGGATGAAGATAAGTTGAGTCAATTGGAAAAAGCGTTACAAGCTGAAGAAGCTGGCGAAAGTTTAAACGGTGACCAAATTGCTGAACTTTCTGCTGACAACGTTAGGTTACAAAAATTAATTGATGGCCAAGCTGAATTAGAGAAGAAAAAAGAAGAGTTGCTGCAACAACAAAGTGACCTGGCTGAAAAGGGTGGCTTATTTGAGTCAGCAAAGGTAAAAGAAGAGCGGCAACAATTAAAAGACGACTTAGCTAAGGTCGAAGAAGAAATTCAAACTGCTAACCAAGCTCCAAGTAAGATTCGGGAACAACAAAAACAAATTTTGGCATTGTCCAAAGAAGACACCATGCTTGGATTGGAGACGGCGGCTTTAAAGAAGAGCTTTACGAGTTTTAAAGAATTCCATGAATTAACGCAAAACCTTTACCATAACTACCTTATGGATCTATTAGACGAAGGGCAGGTAAAGTCTAATGGATAAGCAAAAAACACAACAAACCAATACCAAAGCCACTAACGAATTCAAACAGAACATGTTAAAGGTTCAAGACGAATTAAATGAAGGACTCAAGAAGGGTCAACACTATGCGGAGTTAATGCAAGTGTTAACTACCACTACCGATCCAGAAGAGCTACTGAGTGCAACTCGGCAATTAGCTAATTTTGAAGTGGATACGGCAGCGGTGGTCTTTCCAAAAAAGTTTGCAGCTAGTGACTACTACCTGATTTTTATGTCACGGTTGCTTGAGCTAAACGGATTGACGAACCAATTTCGTTCCGTAATGACTGAGGCTGGTGGGCATCCGGTTATGCACCACCAATGGCCAGGTACTGAACAGACTTTCCGGTTTGAAAAAAATGGTGAGCACTTAGCGTATGTTGAACAAACTAGCCACCAAATTATTTTTAGGTTGGACTTAGAAAAGCAGACCATGAGCTTTGATACTGAAACCATTAATAATTTATACTTCTTATCCGGCTCTGAAACTGATCCGCAGTCCGCGTTGAAAAAACAGGTTGCTTCTTTTATCAAGTTTGGCCAACTACTTGAAAAGGATTATAATTTCCAAGTTGACTTCAACATGTTTGATGCTCGCAACGAAAAGACTTACGTTTTTGAAGGTACCGGTTTGGACAGTAGTATTCTTGATGAATTGTTTGTATCTGCGGCACAGAACCATTACATTTTATACAATGCGGATGAATTTTTAGGCGCATTCTTGCGTTTGAAATCTAACGTAATGCTAACTATTTTTGAAATGAGTGCCTCCGACCATCAGTGGGCGATGCGCGTTCAAGATCAAGAAGAGCAATATTCTTTATTTGATGTTTTGAAAGACTACGCCTTCTTAAATGATTGGTATGTTAATAACATTGGCGATTTAAAATTAAAAATGATACTTTAAGGTGATTAATAAGATGGATTGGGCAAAAATGTTACAGGCCTCGGTTAACCTTGACCGTGACATTCGGATTAAGCATAATTTACAAAACAGTTTGGCGGATCGAATCCAAGAAGCGTATATTTCATTGGACGTGGAATTGGCTGAAATCGCCAATGCTGCAGAATGGTTTAAAGTTTGGAAGACTCACCGCGGAAAGCGCGACGGAGAATTATCAGTTCATCAAACCGTTTTAAACGAGTTTGTGGATGCCATTGATTTCTTTTTGTTGATGGCTAATTTAAACCAGTGGAACCATTTAATTGTGATTGGTGATGAGCAATTAGCAAATTATCAAAGTGATCAGCGTGATTTGGACCTTTCTTTGATGTATTTAAATATTAAGAAAATGCTGTTTTCAACGTATTCTTATAATCGGGGGACGGATTTTCAACATGCTTGGCACTTATTCATAAAATTTGGGATACAAGGCTTAGGATTTACTCCTGAGGAATTGGAAAAGGCTTATTTTGCGAAAAACCAAATTAATTATCAACGTCAAGAAAACAATTATTGATGATTTGGGAGCGACGTTTAAGACGTATAGGCGCTTCAAAGAAGCAAGATATTTTACTAAAGGCTATGTTTGTGGAATAATGGTAACGTGAGGCCGAAGTACGTTTGGCGAATTTTGCGTTTATAAGGAAGCGATGTATGTAATGACGTATACTGATATCTATGGTTTTAAGCACGAAAATGCCACCATCGTCAGTAAAAAAGATGAGTTTCGACGTGTTTTCATTATTGAAGATGAAAAGCATCGCCGCTTCGAATGTTTGAAAGAGCATCCTGAATCTACTCATAAGGGATCTGCGCACTGGAAGTTAAGTTCTAAGGACACTCCACCAGATAACTATTGGGATGTTTTTGAGACGAGTGATAAGTAATGTGTAGGGCGAGGGGATTCTTGATGAATCTTCGCGCCCTTTTAATCTGGATAGATTAGGTTATCTGGCCCGAAAGTTTATTGACACAGTGGGATTTTTTAAATATAATAAACAGGTACGGTTCGGTAGCTCAGCTGGATAGAGCATCCGCCTTCTAAGCGGACGGTCGTGAGTTCAAGTCTCACCCGAATCATACTGAACAAGGGCTGATGAGTAATCACCTTGAATGAAGAAGCAACTGCTAATATAGTGGTTGCTTTTTTTATTTTAAAAATCAGTTAAGGGCGCAAATTACTTTAATAAAAGTTAAATATCCGTTATCATTAGGTAAAATAAATCATTAGAGGGTGACGAACGATGAAAAAATTTTTTGCAATTTTATTGTCATTAATTATGGTGACGGTCGTTTTGGGAGCTTGTACACATAACAAGGTTTATGGGACTGTAGTAGTCACACCTGAAAAATACAAACAGATCTCGGCGGATAAGACGATGATCGAAGACTCAATAAAGGGTTTGGAAAAATTTAATTCCGAGAATCCTGAATCAGAACAGAAGGTAATTAAAACCTTGAACACCCTTATTAAAAAGGGTCAACGACACCTTAATAAACAGGATCGAGCGCAGTTCAAACAACTATTAGGGGACACGCCTACTGGAGTTAAGGGGATTGTCAAAAATGCTTATGACCACCAGCGCGGCTTTGACGATGATTTAAGCGAGCGGATCCGCAATAACATGCTTAAAGCAATTAAACTTTTACCGCATGGGGTTACTAAACATCAGGATGAACAAAATAAAATTTATAAACAAATGTTAAAAGATACTCAGGCTGATCGGAAGTTATACCGGATTGGCGGTAACGAATAAGTGCTGATGTAGTGGGATTGTCTGATTGGGGATTCTGGGATCAAGTGAAACCAAAGGAATGACAATCTACGTTTTAATGCTATTAAAGGCGGAAAATCAAAAGTGTTTCTCAAGAATTTTAGTTTTTGAGGGGCACTTTTTTTAAATCTCAGTGTTGAAAAATGCATTAATTAGTTACCGAGAAATATCTTTATAAGTTGGGTCAATTAGTGTCAAGTATAACAACTGGTTATTTTTAAACGATGTAGCATCTTTTTTTTACACTAAAATAAAAGACGTTATTATTGATTGTTATCTTTATGGGGATAACTTAACTTGATACCGCTTTGGTGAGAGATGTTTGTGTACTATGCCACTTTTTTTAAAATAAGCGAAAAAAAGGAGACGGAAAACGGACTGTTAGCGGTTCATTTGTTGGGTTTGGTAAGCTATCATGAACATGTAGATGATAAAAGTTCGCTATTAATGTATGGTATAGAATATTAAGGGCGATACAAATTTTTGAATGACTAAATTTGCGAACTCTATGAGGTGCTTAATTATGAAAAATGATCCAAGAATTATTAAAACAATCAATAAACTGGAAAAGGCGTTTGTAATGTTATTAAAGACTTACGATGTTAGTGACATTAACGTCCGTCAAATTAGTGACGAAGCCGGGGTCACGCGGGGGGCTTTTTACTCTCATTTTTCAGACAAAAAAGAATTCCTTGAGTTTACTATGGAAAGCCTAATTCAAGAATTGCTAAAACCGTCCCTAAAGGACTCCGCGGATTATGTGGAAGAGACGAAGCACGAAAACGCCCATCAGGCAAATGTGCTTTCGTTGACTGAAATTTTTAACCACGTAGCTGAAAATTACCAAGCTTACACAGTAGTAATGGGAAGCGATCGACTACCTAGTTTCAACCAGACGT
The DNA here is from genome assembly GCF_000146325.1 of Pediococcus acidilactici DSM 20284. GTDB lineage: Bacteria > Bacillota > Bacilli > Lactobacillales > Lactobacillaceae > Pediococcus > Pediococcus acidilactici. The sequence goes on from NZ_GL397067.1 coordinate 215,994, forward strand.
TAAAAAAACGCTTAATGGAAGAGTTTGAAAAGTTCGCAGATTATTACGATGACGAAATTGATTTAGGCGGGTTTCCCTTCGAAGTATTGAGCTCCTTTTATGTAAACGGAATTGTCGGAATGATCAAGGTTTGGCTGGAAAAAGGAATGATGTACACGCCGCATTATATGGCAAACGCAGCAAAACAAGTTCTTGATAGCAAAGAAAGTGTCAAGGCAAACAATTTAAAGTTGACTGATTTTTTTGTGGTTTAACGTTGACTAATTAACGATAATCAAGTATAGTACTAATGTTGGTGTGGTCTCCACGCTACAACCGCACAGAGTGAGTTTTAAGCATGGCACTTACTTTGGCGAGTCTGAGATGAATAAGGAGGTGCACGTTGTGTACGCAATTATTAAAACTGGTGGCAAGCAACTCAAGGTTGAAGAAGGACAATCTGTATACGTTGAGAAGCTAAACGCTGCTGAAGGCGAAAAGGTAACATTTGATCAAGTACTTTTTGTTGGTGGTGAATCAACAAAGATTGGTTCTCCAGTCGTTGAAGGTGCTTCAGTTGCAGGTACTGTTGAAAAACAAGGCAAGCAAAAGAAGATTACTACTTTCAAGTACAAGGCTAAGAAGGGTCAACACACTAAGAAGGGTCATCGTCAACCATATACAAAGGTTAAGATTGATTCAATCAACGCTTAGTCAGTTGGAAGGGTGAAGAGTGATGATACAAGCATGGATTTATCGGGAAGCCGACCGCATTAGCGGGTTCAAGCTGACCGGGCACGCGGATGCTGGTGAGTACGGCAAGGATATTGTTTGTGCCGCAGTTTCTGTTTTAGCTATTAATACCGTGAATAGTATCGAACAAATCGCCTCGGTAATGCCACTGGTTGATTCAGATGATGATAACGGTGGATTTTTATCAGTTAATGTCCCTGAAAGTAAGGATCGGGAAGCGGAACAAAAGGCGCAAGTCTTATTGGCTTCTTTTGAATTAGGATTACGGGATATTAGTAAAACCTATGACAAGTACTTAGTAATGAATTAACTTACATTCGGAGGTGTATTTACCATGGAAATGAACTTACAATTCTTCTCTCATCATAAAGGGGGAGGTTCCACATCCAATGGTCGTGACTCAGCTGGTCGTCGCCTTGGAACTAAGCGTGCTGACGGACAAGCTGCTAAGGCTGGTATGATTTTATATCGTCAACGTGGAACACATATTTACCCTGGTGTAAATGTTGGTCGCGGAAACGATGATACATTGTTCGCACTTGCAGACGGAATCGTTCGTTTCGAACGTAAAGGTCGCGACAAGCGTCAAGTTTCTGTATATCCAGTAGCAGATGCTGAATAAGCGATAAGCAATTCAGGTCGGGACAAATCATCTTGTTCCGGCCTTTTTTAATGAATTTCTTGTTAAATAGACGAGCGATTGATATTATGAACTTATAATAATTGGAGGAATCTTTTATGAGCACAATTTCAACGTCAGATTTTCATAATGGATTAACTATCGAAGTTGAAGATAACATTTGGCGGATTGTTGAATTTCAACATGTTAAGCCAGGTAAAGGTAGTGCATTTGTACGGACTAAGTTGAAAAACTTAAGAACTGGCGCGGTACAAGAAAAGACTTTCCGTGCTGGTGAAAAGATGGAACAAGCTAACATCGAAACTCGCAAGATGCAATACTTGTATAACGATGGGGCAAACTACGTATTCATGGATAACAATACGTATGAACAAGTTGAAATTCCAGAAGAACGTCTCGAAGAAGAAAAAAACTACTTAATTGAAAATATGGAAGTAAGCATTTCCTTCTTTGGTTCCGAAACTTTAGGGGTTGAACTACCAAAGAACATTGCTTTGAAGGTTGAATCGACTGAGCCAAGTATTAAGGGTAATACTGCAAGCGGTGGTTCAAAGCCAGCAACGATGGAAACAGGTTTAGTGGTACAAGTACCTTTCTTTGTAAACGAAGGAGATACCCTCAACATTAACACCCAAGACGGAACTTATATTTCACGGGCTTAATTTTTTGGGAGGCATAGTTATGGCAGATACGAAATACTTGGAATTGAAGGATTCCAGTTCAAAAAGCGGCGGAATCGCGATTGCACCTGACGTGGTTGAATCCATTGCGGGAATTACGGTCGATCAAATTGACGGTGTTCATTTGATTAGCAACAATATCTCAAAGGGCTTTAACACCATTTTAGGTCGTGACGCAGTTGGCGCTGGTACTAAGTTGATTGAAGATGAACGCGGATTGGTAATCAGGGTCAATGTGATGCTTGATTTTGGCGTATCTGTACCCCAAGTTGCCACCAAGATTCAGGATCGGATTCAACAACAACTACTATTTATGACCGGCATCGTTATTGATGAAGTTAACGTAGTAGTTAGTGGAATGGTTCCGGACAAAACCACGTCTGATATTGACCCTAACGATATTTTTTCAGAAAATAATGGTGATCAAAAGTGAGTTTAAATCGACATCAAATGCGGGAAAGCGCCTTTAAGATGATTTTTGCCCAGAGCGTAAATCCGGACGCGGATCCCGAAGAATTAAAAAAACAAGTTTTGGAAGAATTTCATGAAACCGACGTTGCTGATCCGTTTCTGGACAATCTAGTTACTGGAGTTCAAGAAAACGTTTCGTCAATTAATGAAACGATTGGTAAAGAACTTAAAGCTGGTTGGACGGTAAATCGTTTGGCAAACCCTGACCGGGTGATTTTACAAATTGGTACGTATGAAATTAAACATACTGAAGTGCCTAATAGCGTAGCAATTAATGAAGCACTTGAGTTAGCTAAGAAGTATACGGACGAAAAGGCACGTAAGTTTATTAACGGTGTTTTATCGAACGTTGCTAAAGACTAGGTTATGTAGAGTTACGGATGGAAACTGACATTCGTAACTCTTTTATTTTACAAATTATTTTATGAGGTCATGTGTTATCATTTAAAGTGTGTAATTATTCAAAACTGGAGGCGTTGTGCTTGGGACAAATCATTGATGGGAAAGCCTTAGCGGCTGAAATCGACTTACAGACTAAGGCAGAAGTTATGCAATTAAAGGAACGGGGAATCGTTCCGCATTTAGCAGTGGTACTAGTGGGAGATGATCCAGCTAGCCACATTTACGTTCGTAATAAAAAAAGGCGGGCGGAAAAGCTTGGAATCCAATCGACGGTTTGCCAATTTCCAAGTAGCGTAACGGAAGCAACATTATTAAAAGAAATTGACCGCTTAAACCGCGATACCTCGGTTCACGCAATTTTGGTTCAGATGCCACTGCCGCCACAAATCGATGAATTTAAGGTGACGTTAGCAATTGATCCGCGAAAAGATGCAGACGGTTTTCATCCGGTGAATATGGGGCGGCTTTTACAAAATAAAACTGATTGTACCCCGGTGGCTTGTACCCCCCGAGGAATTATGCAAATGCTGCATAAATACAACATTAATCCAGAAGGTAAGAAAGCCGTGGTGATTGGACGGAGCATGATCGTCGGTAAGCCAATGGCTGCATTGTTACTAAACGCTAACGCAACGGTAACGGTAGCACATAGTCATACTAAAAATTTAAGCGAACTAACCAAGCAAGCCGATATTTTAGTTGTAGCTACGGGTATTGCGCACTTTATCAAAGCTGACCAAGTAAAGGATGGCGCCGTAGTAATCGACGTAGGGATGAACCGGGATCAAAATGGCAAATTAACTGGTGATGTTGATTTTGCGGAGGTATCTCCAAAAGCTTCGTTTATTACCCCGGTCCCGAAAGGGGTTGGTCCAATGACCATTACCATGCTAATGAGGCAAACAACTGATTTGACAAAGTGGAGTATTTAATGACAAATGATCAATATTTAACGGTTTCGGCGTTAACTCAATATATCAAACGAAAATTTGACGTTGATCCATATTTGCATCGGGTTTACGTGGTTGGTGAAATTTCTAATTTCCGTTTGCGCGTTAACGGCCACCAATATTTTAGTATTAAAGACGAACAGGCTAAAATTAACGTAATTATGTTTAAGTCGGCTTTTGCGAAGGTTAAATTTCAACCTGAAGAAGGAATGCGCGTTATTGTGAGCGGTCGGATTAGCGTCTATCCCGGAAACGGCAGTTATCAATTGTACGTCGATTCAATGCAACCGGACGGTGTGGGCGCTTTATATCAAGCTTACGAGCAGTTGAAGGCTAAACTAGATAAGGAAGGCTTATTTAAGGCCCCTAAACAGGCAATTCCCCGATTTCCGAAAAAAATTGCGGTAGTGACCAGTCGTTCGGGAGCGGTAATTCGCGATATTATTACTACGGTAAAGCGCCGTTATCCGATTGTACAGCTAGTGCTTTTTCCTGTAGCGGTGCAAGGTAACGAAGCTGCTCCTAATATTGCCGCCCAAATTAAATTCATTAACACTTTACCCGATTTTGATACCATCATTTTGGGTCGGGGCGGAGGTTCAATTGAAGATTTGTGGCCCTTTAATGAAGAAGTAGTGGCACGGGCAATTTTTGAAAGCCGAATCCCGACAATTTCATCGGTAGGTCACGAAACGGACACGACGATTGCTGATTTAGTTGCCGACGTTCGCGCGGCAACCCCAACTGCGGCGGCGGAATTGGCGACCCCAGTTTTGACGGATGTTTTGACAGATTTACAAAAAACGGAGCTAAGAGTTATCAACGCTTTCAAAAATATATTGAAAATTAAGCAACAACAAGCGCGGCAATTAGAAAATTCGTATATTTTTCAAGAACCTCAACGACTTTATGAAGGCTACGTACAAAACGTTGATCAATTAACGGAGCGGTTACGTAATGCACAGAAACAGTATTTAGCTGACCGTTCTGCAGAATTAGTTAAATTACAGCACCGCTTGTTAGTAAACAATCCGCAAAATCAGGTTGACTTAGCTACGCAAAAGGTGGGATATTTGCGGGAACAATTGCTTAGCGTAATTACTAGGCGATTTACCCAATCACAAACACAAATGCAAAAATTAGTTGCGGCTTTAGATAACCTTAGTCCCTTACGGATTATGAGTCGAGGATATACTTACGTTACTAAAGACGAACAAGTGGTTAATTCCGTAGAAAAGTTATCCGTTAATGACGCAATTAAGTTGAACTTTAGCGACGGCAGTGCTGATGCCATAATTAAAACAATTAATAACGAGGAAAAATAATGGAAAAAGAAAAAACGTTTGAAGAAAATTTACAAGAATTACAAGATGTAGTAAATAACCTCGAACAGGGTGATATCCCTCTTGAAAAAGCATTGAGTGAATTTCAAAAAGGAATTCAATTGAGTTCACAATTACAAGATACTCTGAAAAATGCTGAAAAGACACTTACCAAAGTGATGAAAGACAATGGTGAAGAAAGTGATCTTGATTTAGAAACAGATGAAACTAATGAATAAAGAATTCAACGAGTTTGTTCGAAGAAGTACACCATTAATCAACGATCATTTTGCAGAACTGATGGAGAAGGTTGAAAAACACCAACCCCAGCTGGCGCGGATGATGGCGTATTCGTTCAACGCTGGAGGCAAGCGCGTCCGTCCGTTAATATTACTAGCCATTTTAGAGGTGCTGGGAGAGCCCATCAATCCCGATGTGTTAACGGTCGCAGTCGCGTTAGAAGCCGTACACACCTATTCGTTGATTCACGACGATTTACCGGCGATGGACAATGATGATCTTCGACGAGGCCGTCCAACTAGTCATAAACAATTCGGGGAAGCGGAAGCAATTTTGACGGGGGACGCCCTATTAACGATTGCTTTTCAATGGTTAGCAGCGACTGGGTTTACAGCTGAAGTCAAAGCCACGGTGATTGGTGACTTGGCGCAGGCAGCGGGACCAGAAGGGATGATTGCTGGGCAGCTACAAGACATTGAAGGCAATCACCAACGCTATACAATTGAGCAATTAAAAAAATTGCACGAATTAAAAACGGGACAAATGTTGATTTTTCCAGCTAAAGCAGCTTTACATATTGCTAAGTGCGAAACCACGGTGGCTACGGCAATATTACGGTTTGTACAAAATTTTGGCTTAGCTTTCCAAATTCATGATGATATCATTGACGTAACGGAAAGTAGTGTTGAACTAGGCAAAACGGCTGGTAAGGATCAAGCGTTAAATAAAAACACGTACGTTAATTTATTAGGACTGGATTCTGCAAAAGAACGGTTATCGACGGTTCTTAATGCATGCGAAGAGGCGTTGATCCCCTTAGTTGAACGGGGTTACGAAGTTTCACTGCTTCGCGGTTTTTTAGCGTATTTAAAATAATGGAGACAAGGTAATGGCAAAAGAACGAGTAGATGTTTTATTAGTTAAGCAAGGGTTATTTGACACCCGCGAAAAGGCCAAACGAGCAGTGATGGCTGGTGAAATTCTAGGAGATAATGAAGAACGGTTGGATAAACCAGGGGTTAAAATTGACCCGAACACTAAATTACACTTAAAGGGAAAACCGATGCCCTACGTGAGCCGGGGTGGTTTAAAACTTGCCAAGGCCCTAGATGTTTTTGACATTGACGTGAGTGGACTGGTAGTTTTAGACATTGGCTCTTCTACAGGCGGTTTTACCGATGTAATGCTCCAAAATGGTGCTAAATTAAGTTATGCCCTTGATGTGGGAACTAACCAACTGGTTTGGAAATTACGGGAAGACCCCCGAGTAGTAGTGATGGAAAATACTAATTTTCGCTATAGTAAGTTAGCAGACTTTACCAGTGGTCAACCAGAATTTGCCTCTATTGACGTTTCCTTCATTTCCTTAAAACTAATTTTACCGGTCCTTAAACAGATTTTAAAAACTGGAGGCTCGGTAGTTAGCTTGATCAAGCCACAATTCGAAGCAGGGCGTGAAAAGGTTGGTAAACATGGAATCGTCCGGGATCGTAAAGTGCATGAAGAAGTGCTTAAGAATGTTTTGACCATGGCTAATGCGGAAGGGTTCGACGTATTGGGGCTAGATTATTCGCCAATCAAGGGTGGCGAAGGTAATATTGAATTCTTAGCATGGCTATCTAGTGCGGATGCTGAATTAGGCAGCATTAGTTCGAAGGTAAATATTAATGAAGTAATTGATCGAGCATATTCTAATTTAAATTCGTAGGTGAGATAATGCGTAAAAATCAACGACACGCCCTCATTAAACAAATCATCAATAATCATCAGGTTGGGCGCCAAGAAGATATTGTTGAAATTCTGCAAAAGCAAGGAATTCAAGTTACCCAAGCAACAATTTCTCGTGACATTAAGGAATTGCAGCTAGTTAAGGTCGCCACGGTGGATGGCCGTCTTCGCTATGCGTTACCAAAGACGGATAGTTCACAAATTGAACAGCGTTTCTTTAATTTACTAGCGACGTCTTTAATTACGATCAAGGCACAAGACCAATTAGTTTACATCGATTTAAAGCCCGGGAACGGTCCCAGCGTTGCGGCAACTTTGAAGCAAGTTAACTACAGTTTTGTGTTTGCTGTGATTGCTGATGATGACGGAGTGCTGGTAGTTTGCAAAGACAATGAGCGCGCTATACAGTTAAGAAAAAGGATCACCAAAGCGATAGCCTATACCTAGGAGAGATTATCATGTTATTGGAATTATCAATCAAGGATTTTGCAATTATCGAAAAACTAGATGCTAGTTTTCGACAAGGGATGACCGTATTAACTGGGGAAACCGGTGCAGGAAAATCGATTATCATTGATGCCGTCGGACTGCTAGCTGGGGGTCGCGGATCCGTAGACTTTGTACGAACTGGCGCGGATAAGGCCGTCTTGCAAGGCGTTTTTGATATTGCTGAAATTGCCAATACTAAGACGGTTTTAGAAGAATTAGGAATTGAACCGACTAACGACCTCGTGATTACTAGGGAATTACTTAAGACGGGGCGTAGCGTTTGTCGAGTTAACGGAACCATCGTTAATTTGAACAGTCTAAAAAAGATTGGGCAAACTTTAATTGATATTCACGGACAAAATGAACACCAAGAATTGATGGATAGCGATAAGCATTTACGCTTGTTAGAACAGTTTGATTACGCTGCGGTAGCCGACACCAAGCAACGGTACCAAGCTGCTTTTAAGGCGTACACTAAATTAAATCGGCGTTTAAACCAAAGTCTAAAAAATGAACATGAATGGAATCAGCGGGTAGATATGCTGCAGTTTCAAGTTGATGAAATTAAGGCTGCAAATCTTATCGAAGGTGAAGATGAAGAGTTAGAAAAGCGGCGTGATCAGTTGGTTAATTTTCAAAGTATTTCAGATGCGTTAGCAACTAGTTTTCAAGTTTTGGAAAGTGAAGAAGGAGTTTCTGCAACCGACCAAATTGGAAACGTAATGCAAGAAATGCAAGGAATTGCTGACTATGATGAAGAATACGAGCAGATTGCCGATGAGGTTCAAAATGCCTACTATTCTTTAGAAGATGTTACTAATCGAGTTCGTTCGGCGATTGACTCGATGGAATGGAACCCTGCTGAACTAGATGAAGTCGAACAACGGTTAGAAACAATCCGGCAGTTAAAAAAGAAGTACGGCAATTCGATTACTGAAATTCTGAAATACTTATCGAGAATTGAAAATGAATTGGCAGAAATGACTGGGGCGGGCCAAAATCTAGATGATTTGGCTGTGGAAGTGGAAAAACGTTTGCAAGAAACCAAGCAATTAGGTACGCAGTTAACCAATTTACGCCAGAAAATGGCTTTGAAACTAGAACAAGCAGTTCGGGATCAGTTGGCGGGATTGTACATGGAAAAAACACAGTTTAAGGTACAGTTCAATTCTAAAAAGGTTCCGGAACTCGACGGACTTGATAACGTTGAATTTTTAATCCAACCCAATCCTGGTGAAGACTTGAAACCATTGGCAAAAATTGCGTCTGGTGGGGAGCTTTCACGGATCATGTTAGCTTTGAAAACTATTTTTGCTCGCAATGAGGGGGTTACCAGCATTATTTTTGACGAGGTTGACACCGGAGTCAGTGGTCGAGTAGCTCAGGCAATTGCGGATAAAATTCATGAAATTTCGAATCACTCGCAAGTATTATGTATTTCCCACCTTCCACAAGTAGCTGCCCGGGCAGACTACCAGTTGCACGTGGCTAAAAAAGTGGTTAAGGGACGGACGATGACTAATTTAACCGCTCTTGATGATGAGGGGCGGGTTAATGAAATCGCTAAAATGTTAGCTGGGGTAGACCTAACTGAATTGAGTTTAGAGCACGCACGCGAGCTGTTGCAGATGGAACACGAACAAGCCTGAGTAATAAGATACGTAAAAAGTGAGCGTGGGATAAAAGTTTGGTAATTTTTGAGCATTAACTAAGAAACTAGTCATCATGCTTGGATTTGGCATAATGTAATAATCCCTCCATGACTGTCAAATGAAATATCATAATTCAACTGACAATCATGGAGGTTTTTTTGAATGCCTGGATTTAAGTACACAGCATTAGAAAAATTAGATTTTATAAATGAATTTAAACTGCGTTGGCTGGAACGACATAGGATCCCTTAAAGCCTATCAAGTGCTAATTAAGTTAGTTAAAAATGGAATTGAATATTTTAATCAACAACAAGAAATGGCCTCATTCCTGATGAATACTGGAATGAGGCCGTTTAATAAGCTACCTAATTTTATATTATTTTGTCTGTCAACTTGACAGAGCCTAGTCCATGATGGTCGATTTTTAGTTTTTCTCAGCCGCGCTTTTTAATGGATTTTGCGTTCCTACTATGACAAATAACGGATTGAGGGTTACAAGCCACGTTGAACTTGCAAAAGAAAATATTATATTAGCGCGATGCTGCGAATTTCTGCATCTTCTAATGTTTGGGTGGTATTTGAATTTTGGTCTTGAATACAAAGCCTTCCCGAACGGTTTAATAATAGGTGGCCACGTAGCTCGACCACCCGCGAAGCCGTTAAATTGATTTGCATTTGAACGGGAACTTGGTTTTGGATAGCAAACGCAATCGTATCGTTGATTTGAGTTAAGGACATCGCTTGGTCAACAATGTTAAGTCCGCGGTCTTCAGGAACCACGAATAAACTTTCATAAGTACTACGAATTGCTGCGAGCGAAAAGTTAAATAATTTAAGCGGACTTAGTTTACGACTTTCCATAATTGCCTCCATCGAACGTTTGTTTGTGTTTTTATTATACGAACAAACGTTCAGTTTTGCAAGTGGTTTTAAATAAAGGTGCTCAAAAGCGAAATTACTTTGCCTTGACATGCGGAATACAGTTGAAAAATAAGTAAAAAAAGTGCAAAATAGTAATTACATACATATATTTGAGGGAGTTTGGAAATGGCGAAAAGAGGAATGTTGATTGTTCTTTCGGGACCTTCCGGTGTAGGTAAGGGAACGGTTAGAAAAGCAATCTTTGATCAAGGTGGAAATGATTTCCAATATTCAGTGTCAATGACTACTAGAAAACCTCGTGAAGGTGAAGTTAATGGCGAGGATTATTACTTTGTTTCTAAAGCTGAATTTGAGAAAAACATCGAAGAAGGTCAAATGCTAGAGTATGCCAAATATGTTGACAATTACTACGGCACCCCGTTAAAATATGTCAACCAGACTTTAGACTCTGGTCGGGACGTTTTTTTAGAAATTGAAGTTAACGGAGCTCGTCAAGTCCGTGAAAAAATGCCGGACGGCGTCTTTTTGTTTTTAACGCCGCCAGATTTGATGGAATTAAAACAACGGATTATTAATCGGGGAACCGAAGACATTGAAACGATTAATAAACGAATGGAAAAGGCGGTCGATGAAATTAAAACGATGCATGATTATGATTATGCAATCGTTAATGATAAGGTCGAAAATGCCGTTGAATCAATTAAAAACATTATTAAGGGAGAACATTTACGCGTTTCACGCGTTTACCCTGAATACCAAGAAATGTTAGGAGAGTTGTAAAATGATTTTATATCCTTCAGTTGATAAACTGCTCGAACGAGTTGATTCTCGTTATTCATTAATTATGTTAGCAAGCAAGCGCGCACACCAATTAGATGAGGGCGCACCAGAATTGCTTGACCACTATAGTTCTCATAAAAACGTTGGGAAAGCTTTAGAAGAAATTGTTGCAGGCGACGTAGTTATTGATCCTAACGAAAAAGACCTGTAATTAATCAGTACTTAAGGTTAAGTAGAACCCGTCACTGGAAAATCTACCAAACGATACTAAGTGTAAAGTGAGGCTAGGAAAAATCTGAAATGATTTTTTCTAGCTTTTTTACGTGATTGTCATTCCATTATTTTAGATGGGATTAGGTACAGGAGACTGGTAGAATATAAAACTAGGAAGGTGTTTGCCAATGAAAATATTATTTGTAATTACCGGCGGAATTGCCGAATATAAGGTGGTTGAGGCGGTTCGATACCAGGTGAAGGCTGGTAACGCAGTAAAAGTTGTTATGACTAAGATGGCTGAAGAGTTCGTCACCCCATTGACGTTTGCCACGTTAACCAACGAACCGGTTTATGATGATTTTAAATCGGATCTGGGAAAGCCAGTTGCTCACGTAGCATTAGCTGACTGGGCGGATCAAGTCGTGGTGGCTCCGGCAACGGCAAACTTTATCGCAAAAATGGTACTTGGAATTGCGGACGATTTTGCGTCTACGGTAGTACTTGCGTCTTCAGCTAAGAAAAGGGTTCTGCCGGCGATGAACGTTAACATGTGGCAAAATCCAGCGGTTCAACGTAACCTGACCCAACTCAAGGCGGATGGGGTAGAAATACTAGAGCCCGTAGTGGGAGAACTGGCGGAAGGCTACTCCGGAAAGGGCCGTTTTCCATCGGCAGAAGTGGTTAATCAGTTTATAAGTCAACCAGTTAGTAGTAGCCAGCAGTTGGCAGGCTATAAGGTGGTGGTCACTGCTGGAGGAACCCGCGAAGCAATTGATCCGGTCCGTTTCATTGGCAACCGTTCATCGGGAAAAATGGGTTTTGCACTTGCACAACAAGCTGCGGCAGTTGGAGCGACAGTGACTTTAATCACTGGACCAACTAACTTAAGCCTTGACACCCAGTCTAAAATTAAAAGAATTGATATTGAAGACGTAGCGGAGTTAAAAGCAGCTTTGGATCAGGAGCTCAAAAATGCGGATGTGTTAATTATGGCAGCTGCGGTTTCTGATTATCGAGTTGCTAAGGTTAGCACGCATAAGTTGAAGAAACATGATTTTAAAAATGGCTTACAACTTGAACTAGTCGAAAACCCAGATATTTTAGCTACGTTGGACCGACCGGACCGGTTAAAATATGTCGTGGGTTTTGCGGCGGAGACGGATGATCTACTAGAAAATGCTACGGGAAAAATGCAGCGAAAAGGTCTGAATATGGTGGTGGCTAACGACGTGGGCAACCCCGAGATTGGTTTTAACGTTGACGATAATGCCGTAACCATTTTACGTCCGGATCAAAGAGCTAAGGTGATTGCCAAACAATCTAAACTAAAGATTGCAGAAGCAATTTTAAAAATTGTTAGCGAAGAATTGAAGTAAAGGGGATTAGGGAATGACAAAAAAGTTTGATGTCATCGTCAACGTACCAGCTCTGCAAACGAACACACCATTTACTTACCAAGCAGATGCGGCAATTGAAAATGACATTAAAATTGGTTCACGCGTAATCGTTCCCTTTGGTCAAGCGGGACGACCGGTCCAAGGGTTTGTGATTGGAGAAAATCGGCAAGGTTCCCCGATGGAATTAAAAAATATTATTTCACTTCTTGAACCAGAGCCTTTCTTAAATCAGGAATTAATTGATTTATCAGCATGGTTGGCGGATAAAACCTTTTCCTTTAGGGTGACCTGTTTGAATGCAATGTTGCCTAATTTGGTTAAAATTAATACAAAACGGTTTGTGAAAGTCAATCGTCAACGAATTGATCCACAAAGGGTTGTTGAAGTATTGGGCGAGCAGCAGGTCGTCGATTTAAAGGTTAACGAGCTTGATTATCCGCAACAGCGTCAATTAAACCAGTGGGTTAAGGACGGTAGCGTTACTTTAGAGTACGCCACCGAAAATTCTGCTAGAAAAAAGATGATTAACTGGATTTGGCCGCTAGTGGATGCCGAACAAATCACTCAAATTACCAAGACGGTGCGACCTAACGCCCGTCAACAGTTGAAACTATTGCAGTTAATACCAGAAATGAGCGTTAAAGAAGGCCTTAGTCAAGCTTCCTTAATCAAGGATTATCAAATTAGTCGCGGAACGGTTGACCACGCGGTAGAGCAAGGGTGGTTAAAGCGTGACTTAGTAGAACAGTACCGGGACCCGTTTGCGCAAAGTGATCTGCAAACCGACCAAGAGCTCAACTTGAATGATGAACAAGCCTCCGCCTTTAAAAAAATTTCGGATGCTGTTCAAAACCGTCGTGCTAAGCCAATTCTGTTAGAGGGAGTAACTGGCTCAGGAAAAACGGAAGTCTATTTACAAAGCATTTCCCAGGTGCTCAACCAAGGCAGGACCGCAATCTTAATGGTTCCAGAAATTTCGCTAACTCCTTTGATGGTTAACCGCGTCCGGGCGCGGTTTGGCGACCAAGTGGCGGTCTTGCATAGCGCACTTTCTGATGGCGAAAAATTTGATGAATGGCGCCGAATTATGCGTAACGAGGTCAAAGTAGTGGTGGGTGCGCGTTCTGCGGTGTTTGCACCCCTGCATAATCTTGGTATTATTATTATGGATGAAGAGCACTCCGAAACATATAAGCAAACCGATGCTCCGCGATACCATGCGCGTGACGTTGCCATTTATCGGGCGCAAAATGCTAATTGCCCGGTGGTTTTAGGTAGTGCGACTCCAGCGCTGGAAAGTCGGGCGCGCGCAGAACGGGGGGTTTATGACTTTATCCAGATTCATAAACGCGCTAACCAACAGGCCTTGCCAGCAATAAGGGTAATTGATATGCGGCGGCACCTGGGCGACGGGTTTAACGAGAATTTTTCGGCACCCATGGTTAACGCGATTCAAGAACGACTCCTAAAGCATGAACAAGTAGTTTTAATGCTAAACCGACGGGGATTTTCGTCATTTGTGATGTGCCGTGATTGTGGATTTGTATTGAAATGTCCTAATTGTGATGTTTCGCTAACCATGCATCTGGATACTCACTCGATGCAGTGTCATTACTGTGGGCATGAAGAACCGATTCCGCGAAAATGTCAAAATTGCGGTAGTGACAAAATTCGGTTCTTTGGTACGGGAACCCAAAAAGTTGAGCAACAGCTGCAACAGATCTTACCGCAAGCACGGGTCTTACGAATGGACGTGGACACCACTCGGCGAAAAGGGGCTCACGAACGGCTACTGGCTCGTTTTGGTAACCATGACGCAGACATCCTTTTAGGAACCCAAATGATTGCAAAGGGGTTAGATTTCCCTGAGGTAACTCTTGTAGGGGTTTTGAATGCGGATACTTCCTTAGAACTGCCGGATTTAAGAGCCAGTGAACGGACTTTTCAATTGTTGACACAGGTTGCTGGACGAGCCGGACGGGCGCAAAAAGCTGGTGAAGTTCTTATCCAGACGTTTAATCCGGACCATTACGCGATTAAGTTGGCGCAAAAACAGGACTATGAAGACTTCTTTCAAAAAGAAATGTATCTGCGCCACCTAGGGAAATACCCTCCGTATTACTTTACGGTATTAATCAACGTTGCGGCTTCCGACGAAGCTACTGCGCAAAAAAATGCGTACGAAGTGTTAAATAAAATTCAACCCCAGTTAAGCTCGCAAGCAATTGTTTTAGGGCCTACGCCTAAATCGGTTTCTAAAATCAAGCAAAAATATTATTACCAGATTTTAATTAAGTACCAAAAGGAGCCACGACTCCATGACGCCTTGTTAAAGGTGCTAAATGAATCACAAGAAAAGTTTCGACACGGGGTCCGAATCACAATTGATGCCGATCCGCAAAACTTTATGTAAGCATAGAAAGTAGGTTTTTTAATGAAATCAATTATTTTCATGGGAACGCCCCAATTTTCGGCGCCCATTTTACAAAGTTTAATTGACCATCCGGATTACAACGTAATTGGGGTGGTCACCCAGCCCGATCGCCGAGTTGGTAGAAAGCACGTTCTTACACCAAGTCCGGTTAAACAAGTAGCAACTAAGCACGATATTAAGGTTTATCAACCGGAGAAACTTAGTGGCAGTCCGGAAATGGAGGAGTTAATTAATTTAAACGCGGATCTTATCGTGACGGCAGCCTTTGGTCAATTTTTACCGATGAAATTAATTAACTCGGTTAAAATTGCGGCAATCAACGTGCATGCTTCGTTATTACCTAAATATCGGGGAGGAGCACCCGTACATTACGCAATCATGAATGGGGATGCAGAAACTGGGGTCACCATTATTTACATGGTTAAGAAAATGGACGCCGGGGATATGCTTGCCCAAGCTAAAATGCCAATTACCGACCAAGATGACGTTGGCAGCATGTTTGAAAAATTAAGTATTTTAGGCCGGGATACGCTTCTGGAAACCTTACCTAAGTTAATAAACGGAGAAATCACGCCGGTAGCGCAGGATGAAGAACAGGTTAGCTTTTCACCTAACATTGCCCCTGAACAAGAAGCGGTTGATATCAATTTACCAGCACGTTTAGTAGACGCTAAGGTTCGCGGATTGCGACCTTTCCCAGTTGCTTACGTGATCATGGAAGGACAGCGGACCAAGCTGTGGAAGACGGCGGTCGTTGATCAAAGTACTGATTTAGCACCTGGCCAGGTGGTTGAAAAGACCAAGCATGAATTGCTTGTGGCCACTGGTGACCATGGTGTAATCAGCATTTTAGAATTACAACCAGCTGGAAAACAAAAGATGTCCATTACAGATTATTTAAATGGGGTTGGCGATAATTTACACCCCGGAAAGCAAATTATAGACAATGACGGAATTGAAAAATAACCCCCGCGATTTAGCGGTTGACGCTTTAGAAAGTATTGACGAAGGCGCCTATTCAAATTTAGAGTTAAACCAGGTGATCCAGGATGCAGACTTATCAGAAGTCGATAAGCATTTACTGACCGAATTGGTTTATGGTGTTTTACAACACCGCTTGACCATTGATTTTTATTTAGCAAATTTCTTGCAGCGACCAGAACAGACCCCGCGGTGGGTAATCAACTTATTACGTACGGCCATTTTTCAAATGGAATTTTTGGATCGGGTCCCCACCTTTGCCATCTTTAATGAAACCATTGAAATTGCTAAACGGCGGGGAAGCGACGGTGTTCGTAAGATGGTAACCGGGGTGTTACGTTCTTATCAACGTCAAGGAACCCCAAGTTTAGACAGCATTCCGGATTTAACCCAGCGATTAGCAACCGAATATAGCGTTGCTTCGTGGATTGTGGACCAATTATTGTATGAATTAGGAGAAAATAAGTGCCGGAAGATACTAGATAGTATTAATCGGCCAGCTCATTTAAGTGTCAGGATTAACCCTATTCAACGTTCGACGGCGGCAATTCGCCAAAGCCTATCCGAAGAATATGACGTTCAAGAAAGTTTATTAGCAACGGACGGATTACGTTTACAAAATGGTCCTGGACTGGCGCAGTCCGCTAGTTTTCAAGCTGGCGAGGTGATTGCACAGGATGAGTCGGCAATGTTAGTTGGTGAAACCATGCAATTAGCAACGGGACAAAAAGTCTTAGATGCTTGTGCAGCACCAGGGGGTAAGACAACCCAGTTGGCCCAAAAAGTGGGACCTGATGGACAAGTAATTGCTTGGGATATTTATGAATCCCGTACCCGGCTAATTCAACAAAATGCACGGCGGATGCATTTAACGAACATCGTTACGGAAGTCCACGATGCCACGACTCCTTGTCCAGAATTAAAGGAAGAATTTGATCGTATTTTGGTTGACGCCCCGTGCTCGGGAATCGGTTTATTACGCCGAAAGCCTGAAACGCGGTACCTTAAGAGCAAAAAGGATAGCAGCGATTTACACCGCGTCCAGTTGGACATTTTAGATAACGTAGCGTCGATGCTTAAGGTGGGCGGAATTCTTACTTATAGCACTTGCACAATGCTCCGTAAGGAAAATCAGATGACAATCGATGAGTTTTTAACCCAGCACCCAGAATTTGAACTATTAAAAACGCAGACGGATAAAAAAGTTAAAGCAGACCGCACTGATCTGAGCCTAAATATTTACCCGGATGATTTTGGATCAGATGGTTTCTTCATTGCGAATATGAAAAAAGTGAAGTGATTGATAGATATGAAATATGCGTACCTATCGGACAAAGGGAAAGTCCGCAAAACAAACCAAGACTACGTGGGGATTTTTAAAAGTGATTCAGAATCGATTTTAACGATCGTCGCTGATGGCGTTGGCGGTAATCGGGGCGGTGACATTGCTTCTGAGATGGCGGTTTCCCACATTGGTTATTTATTTGAGACCTCCGACATCAACACCGTTGAAGACGCCAAAAACTGGTTAACCCACCAGTTGGCAATTGAAAACCGTAAGATTCTACAAGCTTCTAAGCACTACAAAAATTTAAATGGTATGGGAACTACCATTGTTTTGGCGTTATTTATTAATGATCAAGTGGTCGTAGCAAATCTAGGCGACAGTCGTTGTTACATATATAATCAGCAGGCTGGATTACGTCAATTATCAACCGACCATTCGTTAGTAAATGAATTGCTAAAAACTGGCCGGATTACTCCAGAGGAAGCCCGCAACCACCCGCAAAAAAACGTGATTACCAAAACGCTTGGTATTTCTGAGCAAGCCGAAGCGGAAATCAAGGTATTTAACGTGGCGGCTGGTGATATTTTATTACTCTGCACGGATGGGTTAACTAACTTAGTTCGTAATGATGTAATCCAACAAATCTTGGGAGACCAACAAAGTCTCGAAGCCAAAACGCGTAAGCTGGTTGATTTGGCTAACCACGCCGGCGGTTTTGATAACGTGACGGTGTTGATTGTGGAAACAGAAATGGGGGCGAGCTGATGACCCCGAATCAAACGCTAAACGGACGTTATAAGATTATTCGCCCCGTTGGTGAAGGTGGCATGGCTAGCGTTTATCTAGCTCACGATTTGATTTTAGACCGGGACGTGGCGGTTAAGCTAGTCCGTTTTGATATGCAAGACGATGCTTCGGCTGTACGCCGCTTCCAACGAGAAGCATTGTCGGCTACCGAGCTGGTTCACCCCAACATCGTTAGTGTTTATGACATTGGTGAAGAGCACGGGATGAATTATCTCGTAATGGAGTACGTAGAAGGAAAAGATTTAAAACGATATATCAAAGATGAGTTTCCGCTTCCGCTTCCACAAGTGGTCAATTTAATGGGGCAGATCTTGTGCGGAGTGCAAGCGGCCCACCGGCATGGGATTATTCATCGGGATTTAAAACCGCAAAACGTGCTGATTGATAAACATGGGAATGCTAAAATTACCGATTTTGGAATTGCAATTGCCAACCAGCAAAGTAGTTTTACCCGAACCAACACGGTGATTGGTTCAGTACAGTACCTCTCGCCGGAACAAGTCCGCGGGCACGTGGCTACGCAACAGTCGGACATTTATTCATTAGGAATTATTCTTTTTGAAATGCTAACTGGAAAGGTCCCGTTTGAAGGTGAGACGGCGGTATCAATTGCTATTAAACATTATCAAGATCAATTACCGTTAGTAACTGATTTTAATCACCAAATTCCACAAGCGTTGGAAAACGTGGTGCTTAAAGCAACTGCCAAGAACCCGACGGATCGCTACAAAAACGTTGCTGAAATGGCACTTGATTTAAAAACGACCCTAAGTCCGCAACGTGCGCAAGAAAGCAAGTTCGTAGAGGATTCTTTAACTGAGCACACCATTGTTTTAGACCAAAAGGCGATTAACCGCCAATTGGATGAACCGGATAGCGAACAGACCCGCTCAATTAAGATGCAGGTAAACGAGAAACTTAAATCTATTAAGAAAAATCACCAGCCCGCAGCAAAAACAGAGGAAATGCACCGACCTAAACATCGGCACCCGTTGCGCAGGCGGGCGGCGTTTATGGCGTTTGCCATCTTGGCCTTCATTTTGGGAATTTTAATTGCCTTTAAGTTAAGCAGCCCGCAAATGGTTAGGGTTCCCAATTTGCATGGTTTGACGCAAAATCAAGCAACGACCAAATTATCTAAGGAAAATCTTGGAGTGGGTAAAATAACTAAGGTCGCTGATGATAAAACCGGTTATAATAAGGTGGTTAAGACCTTACCTGAGAATGGTAAAGCTGTTCAAGAAGGAATTAAGGTCAACGTGGTGATTAGTAAGGGACCAAATAGCTTTGATGTGGATAACTATGTAGGCAGTGATTATCCAAGCACTAAGCGGCAACTAGAAGCTAAGGGATTCACCATTAAGAAAAAAGAGGTGGTTACTAATCGTTTTGACAATAACCGCATTATTTCACAAGATGTGGTTGCTGGTCAGGTAGTCGTCCCGCGCTTGACAACGATTACGTTTACGATCGCTAAATAGATGGAGAAGTGCATGCATACTGGACAAATTATACAATTGTTAGCAGGATTTTATGATGTGCTAACTGAGCAACACGAAGTGATTCGCACCCGGGCACGGGGGAATTTTCGTAACCAACAAACTAAACCGTTGGTGGGAGATGTGGTCGATTTCAAAGAAAATTCGGACCAAACTGGCTACATCACTAGCATTCACCCCCGGAAAAACGAGTTAGTACGCCCGCCGTTAGCCAACATTGACCAAGCGGTAGTGGTTACGGCAGCTACCCAGCCGGATTTCTCAGCTAATTTACTGGATCGGCAACTAGTGGCACTTGCCGAAAAAAAGATTAGCGCAGTGATCTATTTTTCCAAAACGGATTTATTGGATAACGAGGCTTACCAAGATTTAAAACAAATTGCCGACTATTACCAAAAAATTGGTTATCAAGTAGTTTTTCCTGTTCGCCAAAAAGACGATGCCGATGTGAAGGCGTTGCGCAAACTTTTTGCTGAGCGATTAACTATTTTTATGGGACAAACTGGAGCTGGTAAGTCGACGTTGTTAAACCGAATTGATCCGGATTTGAACATCCAGACCGGTGAAGTTTCTCAGGCACTAAATCGAGGAAAGCATACAACGCGGAAAGTTTCGTTAATGAACATTGACGGAGGATTAGTTGCGGATACGCCAGGTTTTTCCTCTTATGCGGTTTTTGAAATGGCGGATACGGAACTTAAAGAATGCTTTCTGGAGATAAAGCAAATCGGCCAAAATTGTCGTTTTCGCGAATGTTTACACCTTAACGAACCAGGATGCGCGGTGAAAGCTGCTGTAGAAAATGGAGAAATTTTGGCTAGTCGTTACGCTAATTATGAACAATTCATGGGGTTGATCCGGTCCCAAAAACCAGATTATAAACGTAAAGGGTACCAGAAAAAAGATCGGAGGAAGAAGAAATGATTAAAGTAGCACCATCAATTTTAAGTGCAGATCCAGCAAATCTAATGAAGGATGTTGAACAGGTTCAAGGAGCTGACTACTTACACGTCGATGTAATGGACGGCAGTTTTGTTCCTAACTTAAGCTTTGGATTAAACACTGTTAAGGGCTTGGCACAAGACTGTGATATTAAGTTGGACGTACACCTAATGATTCAAAATCCGGAAAATTACGTGGAACAATTTGCCCAAGCGGGTGCTAGCATTATCGGAGTGCACGTAGAAAGCACCCAGCACATTGCCCGGGCTATCCAACTAATCAAACAAGCGGGTGCGCAAGCAGAAGTCGTTGTTAATCCAGGCACACCGCTAACTGAATTAGAAGAACTTTTACCAGAAGTGGATCAAGTATTAATCATGTCGGTTAACCCAGGATTTGGGGGACAAAAGTTCTTGGAAAGTTCGATTAGTAAAGTTAAACGTTTGTCAGCATTACGCCAAGCACGTGGTTTAGAATTTGACATCGAAATTGACGGAGGAATTAGTGACCAAAACGTTAAACAAGTGTACGACGCGGGAGTTGATGTGGCGGTTGCTGGATCATACATTTTTAACGCACCTGATTATACTAAACAAGTACAAACCTTAAAGGACCTTACTAAATAATGAAAATATTTAACCTATTAGTCGGCGGCGACCCGGCAAATTTACCAGAAAATTGGCAAGAATTAGATGGTGAATGGGTTGGCGTAGACCGCGGAGCATTACGTTTGGTAAATGAACAGCTTAAAGGTAGTTTGGCAATTGGCGATTTTGATTCGGTGAGCGAAGCAGAGTTTGCAAAGGTCGCAGCGGGATTTGATAGGGTGGTTAAATTAAACCCCATCAAAGATGATACGGACACCGAAGCGGCGCTAGCTAAGGTATTAAATATTGACGATCACGCACAGGTTCGCATTCTAGGCGTTAGCGGCGGGCGGATCGACCACTTGCTAGCAAACGTATTAATGGTGCTAGAAGCGCGCTTTCGGCGATTTGCTGAACAGATTACGTTGATTGACCGGCAAAATCGGATTACCTTTTTCAATTCTGGAAAACACACAATTAAAAAAGAAGCTGGTTTTAAATATTTGTCATTCATTCCGTTAACGCCCATCGACGCATTGACTTTGGATGATGAAAAATACCAACTGCATAATCACATGGTGCCCAATGCGCGGGCCTACGTAAGCAACGAGTTTATTGGTAGTACGGCTACCGTTTACTTAAGCAACGGATTAATTGCGGTTATTCAAAGCAAGGACTAAGTAAAACAAAAAAATGCTCTTAACAGCTAGATGATTATCTAACGGTTAAGAGCATTTTTTGTTTTAAGCTTTTAAGTGCTTGGTTATACACGAGTTACTTTACCTGATTTTAGAGCTCGAGCAGAAACCCAAACGCGTTTAGGCTTACCATCAACTAAGATGCGAACCTTTTGTAAATTTGGCTTCCAGCTTCGGCGGCTGTGGTTCAAAGCGTGTGAGCGAGTATTTCCAAAACTTGTGCGCTTACCGGTGACAAAATCTTTTGCCATGTTGAAACCCTCCTTTGTCACTTCTATATCTCAATAGAATCTATTTCAATTACCATAACAATTTATCACATTGCCCGGTATATTGCAATAGGAAACTTTCAAGTAATTATCCTTGACAGATATTTTAACGTGACGAAATAAAAGTTGCTGTCACTTCTGTTTAAGAATTGGCACGAACATAATTTCCCAGTATAATAGGAATTGACGTCGATTTATGGGGCAGGTTCTTGTATTTAGCGTCTAGATAAGATATGGTAAAATATCGTTGGTATATATGATACTAAGGAGGCAGGAAGATGGCTGTCAAAATTAAAACAAAAAATGGAACCATCGAGGTTTCAAACGATGTGATCGCGACGGTGGTCGGCAGCGCAGCTACGGATAACTATGGTGTAGTGGGCATGGCCAGCAAGAATCAAATCCGCGACAACATTAATGAAATTTTAAAACGTGAAAATTATGCACGAGGCGTGGTAATTAAACAAGAAGATAATGGGGTTGCAATTGACGTATACATCATTGTCGGTTATGGTACAAAAATTTCTGAAATTTCAAAAAACGTACAATCAAAAGTAAAATATAACCTGGAATCAATGCTAGGCATTTCTGCTAACTCAGTGAATGTCTTCGTTCAGGGTGTAAAGGCACTCAGCGATTAGTTCGTTGGGTTGGGAGGATAAAGAATTGGAAGCAATCGAAACCTTAGTTACTAATGAAGTTTTTGATCAGATGGTGCAGGCTAGTGCTGATCGCTTAAAAATGAATGCGGATTTTATTAACTCATTAAACGTTTTTCCGGTACCGGATGGAGACACCGGAACTAACATGAGTTTATCGTTAGAAAGTGGTGCAAAGTACGAAGCTAACGATGCTAGTGAAGAAGTTGGTCACTTGGCAGGTTCCTTAGCGAAAGGACTTTTAATGGGCGCGCGAGGCAATTCGGGCGTTATTTTATCGCAAATTTTCCGCGGCTTTGCTAAAAGTGTGGAAGGTAAGGAAAGCTTAGATGCCAAGGATCTTGCAGATGCGGTCGCTAATGGCGCTAAGACGGCTTATAAAGCGGTAATGAAGCCTACTGAAGGAACTATCTTAACGGTGGTTCGAGAAGCCGCTAAGGCCGGTAACGAAGCTGCTTTAACGAGTGATAATTTGGCTGAGGTAATGCAGGCAATCGATGCTGCAGCGCAAGCAGCTTTGAAAAAGACTACGGAACTGCTCCCGGTTTTAAAGGAAGTCGGAGTAGTTGATTCTGGTGGTCAAGGATTGGTTTTTGTTTTTGACGCCTTTAATGATGTTTTAAACGGTAAGGACGTCAGCGAATATCAACATGAACCAGACGTTACTGAAATCAATGAAATGGTGGAAGCCAAGCACCACCAAAGCGTGCAAGGAAAAATTAATCCCGAAGATATTAAGTACGGTTACTGTACCCAGATGATGGTGCGGATCGGTAAGGGACTCCAAGTTTCTCAAGAATTTGATTACGACACCTTCTACAACTACCTTGCGAAGTTAGGGGATTCCTTACTCGTAATTAATGACGATGAAGTGGTTAAGGTACACGTGCATACCGAACATCCTGGCGACGTTTTAAGCTGGGGACAACAATTCGGGGATTTAACCAAGATCAAGATCGATAATATGCGCTGGCAACAAGAAGAGATTATTGAACAAGACGACTCGTTGACGGCTCCCGAACCTAAGGAAGCCCCCGAAACGGCGGTAATCGCGATTTCTTCGGGAGACGGGATTTCAAAATTGTTTAATAGCTTAGGCGTTACCCACATTATTAGCGGTGGGCAAACCATGAACCCAAGTACGGCAGACATTGCTGCAATGATCAACAATTCGGGTGCTAAGCAAGCCATTGTTTTACCTAACAACAAAAACATCTTCTTAGCAGCAGAACAAGCTGTGGAAGTTGCTGAAATTCCGACTAAGATCGTTCACAGTCGGACAATTTCCCAAGGAATGGCGGCAATGCTTGAATTCGATCCCGAAGCGGAACTTGATGAAAATGCAAGTGCAATGGAAGATAACCTAGATACCGTCAAAAGCGGTCAAGTAACGGTTGCGGTCCGCGATACTAAGTTAGACGGACGTCAAATCCGCAAAGATGATTACATGGGCATGATTGATGGCAAAATCGTTAATACCGCTGCAAACCTCATGGAAGCAACTACTGAAATGGTTAAGTTAATGCTTGATGAAGATAGTGAGATTGTAACGATTATTTATGGCAAAGATGCAAACCAAAAACAAGCAGATGAATTAGAACAGGCTATCTTAGCAATTGACGAAGACCTTGAAATTGAAATTCACGAAGGGGACCAACCCGTATATCCATTTTTAATTTCGGTTGAGTAGGCTAAGCGATTTAAAAGTGTTAAGCTAATGCTGAAATAGATTTTAGAGGCTATGACAAACGTAATTGATGTCACAGCCTCGATTTGCATTGTGGAGGAAAAATGAAAAGTCTGACAGATTCAGTGCAGGTATTGGCAGGAGTCGGCCCTAAGCGCGCGCAAGCACTGCAAGAGCTGGGAATCCAGACGATTGAAGACTTGATCACCTACTATCCCTTTCGCTACGAAGATTTAGCAGCAAAAAAGCCGCAAGAAGTTGCTGATCAACAGAAAGTTACTTTTCAAGGAATCGTGGCTACTGCACCGACCATTGTTCGTTTTGGAAGGCATAAGGTGCGGGTTAATTTTCGGCTATTAGTAGAAAACAGCTCGGTGATGGTCACTTTTTTTAACCAACCGTGGATCAAAAAGCAGCTTGAAGCTAACCAAGAAGTGGCTATCTATGGAAAATGGGATGCTAACCGGCAAAGTTTAACCGGAATCAAGATAATTACTGAAGAACAGGGAATGGAAGCTGTCTATCCCGCTAACAAACATATTCGACAAGCGACAATCCAACAATTAGTGGAGGCAGCTTTGAATGAATATGCTGAGCAAGTCCAGGATGTGATTCCGGAAGCTTTAATTGAAAAATACCGGTTAATGCATCGTTTGGCAATGATTAAAGCTTTGCATTTTCCTGGCGACGAGCAGATTACTAAACAAGCCCGCCGAACCGCAATGTTTGAAGAATTTTTAGTTTTTCAAATGGGATTGCAAGTGGTTAAATCGCGGGACCGCGTGGAAAAAGGAACTAAAATTGACTATCAGATCCAACTAGTTCGGGAATTTATCCAACAGTTGCCGTTTGAACTAACTGGAGCTCAAAAGCGGGTTACCAATGAAATTTTAGCTAACCTTAAATCAGCTTGGCATATGAACCGGTTGTTGCAAGGGGATGTAGGTAGCGGGAAAACGGTGGTGGCGGCAATTGCCATGTACGCCACCATCACCTCCGGCCACCAGGCGGCCTTGATGGCGCCAACCGAAATCCTTGCTGAGCAACACGCTAATAACCTCATTAAGTTTTTTGCCAATTTTGACGTTAAAATTGGTCTGTTAGTTGGCGGAATGCGTAAGAAAGTGCGCAATGAGCTTTTAGAAGCTGTTAAAGCTGGAGAAATTGACATCGTAATTGGTACCCACGCTTTAATTCAAGACGATGTGGAATTCAAAAACTTAGGCTTAGCCATCATTGATGAACAACACCGCTTTGGGGTGAACCAGCGGCAAAAGCTGCGCCAAAAAGGAGCGAATCCTGATATCTTGGCGATGACGGCTACCCCAATTCCCCGTACCTTAGCCATTACTGCTTACGGGGATATGGACGTGTCGATTATTGATCAACTTCCTGCTGGTCGCAAGCCAGTGGTTACTAAGTGGTTGAAAAAAGGCGAGTGGGATAAAGTACTGGCATTGATGGAACACGAATTTAAAAAGGGACGGCAAGCTTTTGTGGTGGCACCGCTAATTGAGGAATCAGAAGTCATGGATTTGCAAAATGCCATGACATTGTATGAGGAACTAAAAGATTTCTTTGGACAAAGATATGCGATTGGAATCTTGCATGGTAAAATGGATGGTGCAGAAAAGGACCAAATTATGGCCGATTTTAAAGCTGGAAAGTATGCGGGGTTAGTCTCGACCACGGTAATTGAAGTGGGCGTAGACGTACCTAACGCCACCTTAATGGTGATTCAAGATGCGGACCGGTTTGGGTTAGCCCAGCTCCACCAATTGCGAGGACGGATCGGTCGGGGACAGCAACAAGCATATTGTTTACTGGTTGCCGATCCCAAAAATGCCGTGGGTAAGCAACGGATGCAAATCATGGTTGAAACCAATAACGGTTTCCGAATTGCCGAAGCGGACCTTAAAATGCGTGGGCAAGGGGATTTATTTGGTCAACAACAATCGGGAGTTCCAGAATTTAAAGTCGGGGACCCGGTGGTGGATTTAGGTGCCTTACAAACTGCCCAACTTGAAGCTGCTAAGATTGTTAACCAACCCGATTGGCAATCCCAACCAGCTTTCCAAAACTTAGCCAAGTATTTGAACCAAGTTATGCAAATTGAGCAAGGATTAGATTAATTAAATTAGATAATAAACATAAGGAGAGTAAAAATGAAAATTGCCGTTGATGCAATGGGCGGCGACAACGCCCCCGAGCAGATTGTTAAAGGAGTGGCTGCCGCTCGTGAAGCTTTACCGGACGTGGAATTTATTTTATACGGGAAAAAAGATGAAATTACTAAGTATATGGACGACTTTCGGAACGTCCAAATTGTGCATACTGACGAAGTAATCACTATGGAAGATGAACCAGTGCGGGCAGTTCGACGTAAGAAACAGTCTTCAATGGTTTTAGCTGCTCAAGCAGTTAAGGAAGGCAATGCGGATGCAATTTTTTCTGCTGGAAATACCGGAGCGCTGTTAGCGGCGGGATTGTTCGTCATTGGCCGGATTAAAGGGGTCGACCGTCCCGGAATGACCACCACGTTACCAAGCTTACAAGGGCCTCACGATAATTTCACCATGCTTGACGTGGGTGCCAATGCGGAAAGCAAAGCCAAGAATCTGCACGACTTTGCTATTTTAGGTAATTTTTATAGTGCTAACGTAATGCATATTACGAATCCCCGGATTGCCCTCTTAAACAACGGTACGGAATATGATAAAGGGGATCGGGTTCATAAGGAAGCTTATCAGTTGTTAAATGACGATAGCTCTTTAAATTTTGTCGGCAATGTTGAGTCCCGGGAATTGTTAAACGGTGCGGCTGATGTTGTGGTAACCGATGGATTTACCGGAAACGCGGTTTTAAAAAATACTGAAGGAACGGCGCTATCCATGCTTAAACTGGTTAAGGACACCATTTTAAACAGTGGTGTAAAAGGTAAAATGGGCGGTTTACTGCTGAAGTCCGCCTTTAGTCAAATTAAAGACCAAATGGACTATTCTAAGCACGGGGGTGCCGTACTCTTAGGGGTTAAAGCCCCGGTAGTGAAGGCGCACGGCTCTAGTAATGCTAACCAAGTAAAAAATGCTTTAATTCAAGTTCACGAAATTGTGGACTCCAAATTAGTTAAAAATCTTGCCGAATACTTTGACATGCACGTTAAATGTATTCAACAAGACGAAGTGGACAAGCCTCGGGAAAACAATTAAAATATTATCAGGATTTATAACAAATTTAAGGAGCAAGTAAATTGTCAAAAGAAGAAATTTTTAACAAAATTGCGGCAATTTTGGCAGACCGTTTTGAGTTGGATGCCGATCAAATTACCGAAAAACTTAACTTCAAGGAAGATTTGAACGCTGATTCAATCGATATCGTTGAATTTGTACTAGAATTAGAAGATACTTTCGGAGCTGAAATCAGCGATGAAGACGCTGAAAAGTTGACTACAGTTGCCGATGCTGTTAACTACATTAGTGAACATCAATCTTAATACAATAATGGGAAACTCGGTGATTGAATGTATTTTGGTCACCGAGTTATTCTTATCTATAAAAGAATTATTGAGTTTAAATTTAGAAAGGAATGATCGAGTTGTTAAAAGATTTAGAAGACGATCTAAGTGAAATGTTTGATATTCATTTTACCAAGCACGAACTACTGGACGAAGCCTTCACTCAAGCATCTTATGTTAATGAACACCCGCACCAAGGGTTGAAGTTCTATGAACGGATTGAATTTTTAGGGGATGCGGTTTTACAGTTAGTAGTTTCGGAATATCTATACAAACGTTATCCTGAAATGCCACAAGGAAAGCTAACCCGTTTGCGAGCTGCAATGGTTTGTGAGGCCAGCTTCAGTGATTTTGCCAAGGAATGTCATTTTGACCGGTACATCCGGCTTGGTAAAGGAGAGGAAAAATCCGGCGCGCGGCAGCGTCCATCACTTCTTTGTGATATTTTTGAATCGTTTATCGGAGCTTTATATTTAGACCAAGGACGCCAAGCGGTTGAAAAATTCGTCCGCCAAGTGATTTTTCCTAAGCTTGATGAAGGCCGGTTTGACCACATTATTGACCATAAATCTGAATTGCAAGAACTTTTGCAACGAAACGGTGAAGTGGAGATTAATTACGAATTAATATCTGAAACTGGGCCGGATAATGACTTGGTTTTCACCGTTCAGGTAAGTGCGGCTAACCAAGTTTTAGCGAAAGGTAGCGGACATTCTAAAAAAGCGGCGGAACAAAATGCCGCTAACAAAGCTTTACAAAAATTGCGTAATAGGAATTAGGTATTTTTAATGAAACTACGGACAATTGAAATTAGCGGATTTAAATCTTTTGCTGACCATACCAAGATCGATTTTAAGGATGGGATCACGGGGATCGTTGGTCCGAATGGCTCGGGTAAAAGTAATATTATTGAGGCCATTCGCTGGGTGATGGGGGAAACTTCCGCTAAGAGTCTTCGAGGTGGAAAAATGCCCGACGTAATTTTTTCCGGAACCCAGAAACGTAAGCCGCTTTCCCGGGCAGCGGTCAGCATTGTTTTTGATAATTCGGATCATTTCTTAGATTCCAAATTTGACGAAGTAATGATTAGCCGACGCCTTTTTCGAAATGGTGAAAGCCAGTACGAATTGAACCATCAGGAGTGTCGTTTAAAAGATATCCTAAATTTGTTTATCGACACTGGGTTAGGTCGCGAATCTCTGTCGGTAATCTCGCAAGGAAAAATCGAAGAAATTTTTAATAGTAAACCGGAGGATCGTCGCGCGATCATTGAAGAGGCTGCCGGAGTGTTGGAGTACAAGCAAGATAAACGGCGGGCTGAAAGTGAATTAGAAAAGACCAGTGGCTATTTAGAGCGAGTTAATGATTTAATTGTGGAACTTCAAAAACAGGTGGAACCTCTCGAAGAACAGGCCGCGGTAGCAAAGGACTATTTGCAACAAAAAAAGCGGTTTGACCGCTTAGAACAAACCCGGTTAGTGCGAACAATTACTCGTAATAGCGACCTCCAAAAGCGGTGGGCAAAGGAAGCTGAAGTTAAGCAAACTGAGGCGCATCAATTAGAAAATAAATTAAACGAGTTGGTTAAGCAGCGTGACCGGCTTAAGGAACAAGTGAACCAGCAAAGTAAGCAAAAAGACGACCTCCAAGCGGAGTTAGTCCGCTTAAACCGGCTTGAACAACAATTAGCTGGGGAGCATGACTTACAGATTGAACGCCGGAAATATTTTGAGCAAGAACAAAGCCGCTTAACGGAACAAATCGAACAAGTACAAGAGCAAATTGATGCGGGACAGCAGGACTTAAAGGACTTAGAACAATTAACCGCCGATCTTAATCGACAAATTAAAAAGACTAAGCAAGCTTTACAACTATTAACTGATGATCATCAAGAACAAAAGAAGGCTGATTTGCAAGCCCAAATTGAAGACTTCCGGGCGCAGTATGTTGACCATCTCCAAAAATTAACCTCATTGAAGAATCAATATAGTTTTAGCCAGCAAGATCAAAAGCGTGATGAACAACAACGGCTGAAAGTGGAGTTAAATTTAGCACGGTTTAACAAAGAGCTTCAAGAGCTTCAGACTAAACTAGCTGAATTAAACCAGGCGGTGGCTAACACTACGGAAATTTTTCAAAAACAAACTGGTAAACTTCAAGAACTGACGCAAAGGCGCAACCGACTAAGCCAAGAATACGAGGAAGCGCGTCAGCAGTGGCTAGACGGGTCGGACATCGTGCACCGCGCAACCAGCAAATTAGAAGCTCTGACCAGTTTAAAAAACGAACACACGGGCTTTTATCAAGGAGTACGTGCGGTTTTACAACAAAGGGAACGGTTTCCAGGGTTGGTTGGTCCAGTTGCGGACGTGATTGAAGTACCGGAACAGTACACCGTGGCAATTGAAACCGCGTTAGGAAGCCAAATTCAAAACGTAGTGGTGGACACGGACCAAACTGCCAAGTCGATTATCGAATTTTTAAAGAAACAACGCCAAGGCAGGGTAACGTTCTTACCCCGAAATACGTTGCAGGCGCGAACGATTCGTAGCGAAATGCTTACGCAAGTTCACTCGCTAGCTGGTTTTTGCGGGGTGGCAAGTGATTTAATCAAGGTTGCTAACGTTGACCGCGTAGTTAGCCAGCATTTGCTAGGGACAACGTTAATTGCGGATAATTTAGACCATGCCTTACAAATTTCACAACGAATTCAGCGTCGTTACCGGGTGATTACTTTGGCCGGTGACGTAGTGGGCGTTGGGGGAACGATGACTGGTGGAACCATGAAACATGGTCGCCAAGGACTTTTGCAACAGGACCAAGAAATCAAGCGGCTGCAAACGCAAATTGCCGAAATGAAGCAAAAGTTAGCGATAAAGGAAAGGCATGTGCAAGAGTTATTAGCGCAGGGTAAACAGCTTCAAGGTGAAATAGCAAAATTAACTGAAACGCAGCGAACCAGCGAACAGTCTAAGGTTAAGGCAGAAAATCAAGTTAGCTTAACTAAAGAGCGGATTGCCGAACTCGAACGTCGGATTAAAGCTACTAACTTTGAATTAACCCAGTTGAGCCCAGTAGATGACGCAATTCAAAAATTACCTGCCCAAATCAGCGAATTAGAAGCAAAAATTCAAGATTTAAAGGACCAAACGGCCGAAAAGCAAAAGCAATTGGCACTTTTTGATAACGATGCTGAAGCTCGTCAGGAACAACGGGCTGAATTACAAATAAAATTAGCAAAACTAAACGAGCAGTACTCCCAAAAAGAACAACAATTTCAGACGGCAAGGCAAACCCAAATTGACTTACAGGATCGTTTGGAAGAAACTCGGCGTCAGTTAGTTCAGCTACAAGAAGAACAATCTTCTTCTGCGAAGTCCCAAACACAAGCGGTCAACTTAGTAGATGTTCAAAAACGTTTGAAACAACGTGAAGAAGCGATGACGAACTTACAAACAGAATGGCAAAAGGCTCAGGTAGCACAAGACCGGGTCATTGCCGACTACGAATTAACCCAAAAGCAATGTAGTGAAGCGCAAAGTCAGGTCCAAGAAGCGCAAAATACGTTGGCGTTGGTGGAAAGTAAAATCGAATTAGCTGCTGATCAGCTTAACGATGATTACCAACAAACGTTTGAAAGTGCTCAAGCAGTTGTTGACCAATCGTTGGACGATGAGCAGTTACGGCGTGAATTGAAATTATTGCGCCGGGGCTTAGATGAACTCGGCACGGTTAACCTCGGAGCGATTGCTGAATACGAGCGTGTTTCTACTCGTTATAATTTCTTGAAGGACCAAAAGGAAGACTTATCTAGTTCCAAACAACAGCTGGAACAATCCATTGCGGAAATCGATCAAGAAGCAAGTCAAAGATTTAAGCAAACTTTCGACCAAGTTGCTGAAGAATTTGGACAAGTGTTTGTTAAAATGTTTGGTGGAGGGCATGCCGAACTCGAATTAACTGATCCTGATAATCTACTGACTACCGGGATCGAAATAAAGGCCCAGCCACCGGGGAAGAAGCTGCAACGTTTGAGTTTGTTGTCCGGCGGTGAAAAGTCCTTAACGGCAATTACCCTATTGTTTGCAATTCTACAGGTTAAACCCGTCCCATTTTGCATTTTGGATGAGGTTGAAGCAGCCTTTGATGACGCAAACGTGGACCGGTTCGCGAAGTATTTGCGAACTTTCCAAGACACGACTCAATTCATCGTGATTACCCACCGAAAAGGGACCATGATGGAGGCGGACGTACTTTATGGAGTTACCATGCAAGAATCAGGTGTATCAAAAATGGTTTCGGTATCAGTTGATGAAATCGAACGAAGAGAGCAGGTGGGATAAATGGCATGGTTTTTTGGTAAAAAGAAAAAGAAGGCTAAAGAAGCCGAAAAAAAGGTTGAACCATCAACCCCAGTTTCACAACCCGAAGTAGAGGCTTCTCCGGATAAAGTAAAAGAAGCACCAACGAACACTACACCGGTAAAGGAACCGGAAAACAAACCAGAACCAACTCCGGTTAAGGAAGTTAGTTCTGCGGCACCAGTTAATGAAGAGCCCCAATTAAATGAAGCTGAAAAGTATGATCGGGGATTGGAACGTTCTCGAAAATCTTTTGGTCAAAAACTTTCCGCTTTGTTTACTAATTTTTCAGGAGTAGATGATGATTTCTATGATGATCTTGAAGAAACTCTAATCGAAGCCGACGTCGGCTTTGACACGGCGCTTGAGATTAGTGAAGAGGTTCGTGAAGAAATTGAGTTCGAAAACGTTTCGGACCCCGAAAAAATTTCGCAGCTAATCGTTCGGCGTTTGGTAGATTTATATACGCGTAACGGTAGTGCAGAAGATAACCATTTAGTCTTCAGTAAGGAAGGCCCAACGGTATTTCTTTTTGTAGGTGTCAATGGCGTTGGAAAGACTACCAGCATCGGTAAGATGGCGGCTCGTTTCAAAGCTCGGGGACGGAAGGTCCTTTTGGCAGCCTGTGATACGTTCCGAGCAGGGGCAATTCAACAATTAGAAGAGTGGGCTAACCGGGACGGTGTCGATATCGTTACCGGTAAGGAAAAATCTGACCCTGCTGCAGTAGCCTTTGAAGCGGTAAAAAAGGCCAAGGCTGAGAATTATGACTTGGTTTTCATTGATACAGCTGGTCGTTTACAAAATAAAGTTAACTTGATGAAGGAATTAGACAAGATTAAGCGGGTAATTAGCCGTGAAATCCCGGACGCTCCGCAAGAATCACTGCTAGTTCTGGACTCTACAACCGGGCAGAATGCGTTAACCCAAGCTAAAGCATTTTTGGAAACCACTAACGTAACGGGGATTATCCTCACTAAACTAGACGGGACTGCCAAGGGTGGAATCGTTTTGGCTATCCGTAACCAGCTTCACCTGGCAGTTAAATACGTTGGCTTGGGGGAAAAGGTTGAAGATCTTAGTCCGTTTAATCCGGAAGAGTACGTCCGGGGATTGTTTAAAGGTTTACTGGATGAATAGTGCCTATGGAAATTGAAAAGAATAATCGGGTCAATAGCTTGTTGGAATTTTATGAACAGTTGTTGACCCCGAAGCAAAAAGAGTACATCACCCTGTATTATGCTGACGACTATTCTTTAGGCGAAATTTCTGAAGAATTTCACGTTAGTCGTCAAGCAGTGTATGATAATATTAAACGGACCGTGAAAATTCTGGAAAAATATGAGCAACAGTTGCACCTTTTGCGTAATTTTGAGGCCCGAAACGCCAAATTTGACCGTATTCAGGCGTACGTTGCCAAGAAATATCCAGAAGATACCCAGCTCAAGCGTTTTTTAGCGGACCTTGAGCAAAGTGAAGAAGAATAAGACGGAGGGGCTGTCAATGGCTTTTGAAGGTCTAACAGAACGTTTACAGAAAACTTTTAATAATTTAAGAAAAAAAGGAAAGGTAACGGAAGCCGATTTACGGGATACCATGCGAGAGATTCGTCTCGCCCTGTTGGAAGCCGACGTTAACTTTACCGTTGTAAAGAAATTTGTTAAAACCGTCCGAGAACAAGCACTCGGTTCGGATATTTTAGAAGGATTAAATCCGGCACAACAAATCGTTAAGCTAGTTAATGATGAATTAGTGAAGATGATGGGAACCGAAGCTAGTCCTTTAAATCAGGCACCTAAGATTCCTACCGTAATCATGATGGCAGGGTTGCAAGGTGCTGGTAAAACTACGACGACTGGTAAATTAGCATTAAAGCTAAAAAATGAAAAGAAAGCTCGCCCGCTGTTAATTGCGGCTGACGTTTATCGGCCAGCGGCGATTGACCAATTGGTTCAAGTCGGTGAACAAATTGACGTCCCAGTTTATCAAGAGGGTACCGACGTCAGCCCGGTTGAAATTGTTCGGCATGGTCTTGAACAAGCAGCTGAAAACAAGAATGATTATGTTTTCATCGATACGGCAGGACGTTTACAAATTGATGAAAAGCTAATGCAAGAGTTAGCCGACATTAAGGATCTAGCACATCCGGATGAAATTCTATTGGTTGTCGATGCGATGACCGGGCAAAACGCGGTAAACACTGCGGAAGGCTTTAATGACAAGTTAGACGTCACCGGGGTAATCCTGACTAAGTTAGATGGAGATACTCGTGGTGGTGCTGCTCTGTCAATTCGAGCAGTAACCGGTAAGCCAATCAAGTTTGTTGGTCAAGGTGAAAAGATGGAAGACTTAGACGTCTTCCATCCAGACCGGATGGCTTCCCGAATCTTGGGCATGGGAGATATGCTTACTTTAATCGAAAAGACCCAAAAGGAATTCGACGAAAAGCAAGCGGCTGAAATGTCCCAGAAAATTCGGGAAAACACCTTTGATTTCAACGATTTCTTAGATCAAATGAATCAGGTCCAAAGTATGGGTCCGATTGAAGACATCGTCAAGATGATTCCAGGAATGGCGAATAATCCTGCGTTAAAGAACATTAACGTGGACCCGAAGGACATTGAGCATACTAAGGCAATCGTCTACTCAATGACTAAACAAGAGCGCGAAAATCCGGATATTTTAAATCCGAGTCGGCGGCGGCGGATTGCTGCCGGATCGGGTCGGCCAGTTGTCGAAGTTAACCGGATGATCAAGCAGTTTAACCAAATGAAGAAAATGATGAACCAAATGTCTAAGGGAAACTTTGGCCCAATGGAAGGGATGTTTGGTAACGGAATTAAGGGGAAATTGTCTAAAATGGCAATGAATTCGATGGTTAAGCGAAACAAAAAGAACAAAAAGAAGCGGATGAAAAAGAATAAAAAGCGGAAATAACCGTATTTTAGCTGATTAAATAATTAAATTTAATCTGTTAAGGAAAAAACCTTTACATCTCTTCGAATAACTGGTATATTATTACTCGTGAATAAATAGTGGAGGTGTTAACATGTCTGTAAAGATTCGTTTAAAACGTATGGGTTCGAAGAAGCGTCCTTTCTACCGTATCGTGGTTGCTGATTCACGTTCACCACGTGATGGTCGTTTTATCGCCCAAGTTGGAACATACAACCCATTAGTTGAACCAGTTGCTGTTAAGCTTGAAGAAGAAGAAATCATGAACTGGTTAAACAATGGTGCACAACCTTCGGATACGGTTAAGAATATTCTTTCTAAAGCAGGAATTATGAAAAAGTATCACGAAGCTAAATATACAAAATAGGTTTTAACCTGAAATGAAGGGCGTAAGTAAAACGGTTGTTTTATTACGCCCTTCTTTTTGTATCGGAGGAAGAATAATGAATTATTATAACGTGGCCAAAATCGTCAACACGCGTGGCTTACGCGGTGAACTAAAGGTGATTGCGTACACCGACTTCCCGGAAGAACGTTTCCAGGCCGGCACCGAGTTGCAATTGTTTAAAGACGCAAACGCAACGACACCAACCCAAGCGGTGACAGTGCAATCGGCAAAGCCTTTTAAGGGAATGTGGTTAATCCAATTGGCCGGACTAGACTCAATCAACGAAGTCGAAAAGTTCAAGGGCATGATGCTAAAAATTGCTGAAGACCAGCTTCAAGAACTCGCAGATGGTGAATTTTACCAACATGAAATTATTGGTTTGACGGTAATTGAAGATGGACAAACCCTCGGTAAAGTGAAAGAGATTTTATCATATGGCCCTAACGATGTTTGGGTAGTTGAACGGCCGGGTAAAAAAGACTTGTTGCTGCCATATTTGAACGACGTGGTTTTAAAGGTTGACTTAGATAAAAGTATTGTTGAAGTCGCGGTACCTGAGGGGTTAGATTAATGAAGATCGATATTTTAACTTTATTTCCGAAAATGGTTGAAGTGCCACTCCACGAGTCAATCGTGGGAAAAGCGATCGAAAGCGGCAAATTAGGCGTTGAGGTGACTGACTTTCGGGAGTATTCAACTAATAAGCACAAGAACGTTGATGACTACCCATACGGGGGCGGCGCCGGGATGTTGTTAACCCCGCAGCCAATTTTTGACGCTATGGAACATGTTAAAAGCCAAAACCAGCAATCGGCAGGTCGGGTCATTTTGGTAGATCCGGGTGGCAAACGATTCGACCAAGCGATGGCAGAAGACTTTGCGAAAGAAGAACATCTGACCTTTATTTGTGGCCATTATGAAGGTTATGATGAGCGGATTAAGACGTTGGTTGACGACGAAGTTTCTTTGGGTGATTTTGTGATTACCGGTGGTGAGCTAGCAGCGTTGACGATGATTGATGCAACGGTGCGCTTACTTCCAGATGTTTTAGGTAATGACGAATCTGCTGAAGATGATTCGTTTTCAACTGGATTACTGGAGTTTCCGCAGTATACCCGTCCCGCTGACTTTCGAGGATTAAAAGTTCCCGAGATTTTATTAAGTGGTAATCATGGCAAAATTGACGAGTGGCGCCGAACCATGGCGTTAAAGAAGACGCTCGAACGTCGCCCAGATTTGCTAAAAACTGCTAGGCTAACGGCGGAAGACCAAAAAATCCTCCGGGAATTGCAAACGCCAGATATATAATGAGGATGAACATTATTTTAGCAATTATCTAGTAAAAGGATGACATGGCGCAAAGCTGGCCACCCTAAAAATATTTTAGAAGATAACTATGTTGCTAGAATAGCGGTTCATCCTCTTTTTACTAGTAACTTACGTTTTTTAAATTATAATGAATCTAAACAAGTTAGGGGAGTGACTTTTATGACCAAAATCTTTTCCGTTCGTAATCTTAATTACGTGGTTAACGGAACCAGAATTTTAAATTCAATTGATTTTGATGCGGAACTTGGTGATTATGTTACGATAATTGGCCCATCGGGGTCGGGGAAAAGTACTTTTTTAAAGATTTTGGCCACGTTGCTGACCCCGACAAGCGGAACGATTATGTATCATGGGGAAGACCAGCTTGCGATCCCCAAAATTGAATACCGTAAGGAAGTTTCTTATTGTTTTCAGCAACCCACGTTGTTTGGGGAAACGGTGCGCGATAATTTAGCGTTTCCTTTTGAAATTCGTAACCATCCTTTTAATGCTGATAAGGCAGTTAGGTCGCTCGAACAGGTCGATTTAACGGCGCGCTTTTTGGACAAACCAATTGTTGATCTCTCAGGTGGCGAAAAACAACGGGTAGCGTTGGTACGCAACTTACTCTTCCCACCAAAGGTCCTTTTGCTAGATGAAGTTACCACGGGGTTAGATGTGGATACCAAGGCGATTGTCCATCAATTAATTGAAAAAATGAATCAAAAAAGTAAAATTACGGTTTTGGCAATTACGCACGATGAAGCCGAAATTGGTTTAGCTCATCGGTTAGTAACAGTTGAAAATGGCAGAATTGTAGGTGAACGACATGAACTTAATCGTTAGTCCCTTAGCATTATCCTTCGCCATCATCCTGGTGATTATTGCCTTAGGAATCAATTTACACGAAAAAATTGGTTTGGAAAAAGACATGGTGGTGGGCGTAGTACGAGCGGTTATTCAATTAACCGTCGTGGGTTACGTTTTAACGTACGTTATTAAGGTTGATCGGGTGTGGTTAACCATTTTAATGGTGTTAATCATCATCTTTAATGCCGCTCTTAACGCAAAAAAACGGGCGGACAAGATTCCCCACGCGTTTTTTATCAGTCTTTTAGCGATTAGCGTGGCCACCGTAACTACCATTTGCTTGCTAGTGTTGGCCCGTGCAATTAAATTTACCCCCAGCCAAATCGTGCCAATTTCTGGGATGATTGCTAGTAACACGATGGTGGCGATTGGTTTATGTTACCGTAGCATGAACCAAACCTTCAAAGACCAGCGTCAAGGGGTTTTAGAACGATTGGCGTTAGGAGCTAATTTAAAACAGGCGTCACGGGCGATTGTTCAAAGTTCAATTAAGACGGGAATGTCGCCGACCATTGACTCGGCTAAGACGGTTGGAATTGTAAGTTTACCCGGAATGATGTCGGGGTTGATTTTTGCCGGAGTGGATCCGACAAAGGCAATTTTGTACCAAATTATGGTAACTTTCATGTTACTAGCGGCTACTAGTATTGGTAGCGTGATTGCGTGTTATATGGCGTATCCGCTTTTTTATAATGATGATTTACAGCTAAAATAACTTTGCATCACAGCAGCGGATGTGTTATTAT
The DNA here is from genome assembly GCF_000146325.1 of Pediococcus acidilactici DSM 20284. Lineage (GTDB taxonomy): Bacteria > Bacillota > Bacilli > Lactobacillales > Lactobacillaceae > Pediococcus > Pediococcus acidilactici. The sequence goes on from NZ_GL397067.1 coordinate 254,568, forward strand.
TTTATTTGGCTTGAATGCCAACAATTAACAATGTTCCGCTGGCTCCGGGTGAGTTAAGAAGATTGGTGAAGGGAAGATTTTTTGATGAATGAATTAATCAACAAGATTACAAAAGAACAACTTCGCGATGACATTCCTGAATTCCGCGCTGGTGATACTGTTCGGGTTCACGCTAAGGTTGTTGAAGGTAACCGCGAACGGATCCAGATGTTTGAAGGGGTAGTTATCAAGCGTCATGGTTCAGGTATTAGTGCTACATACACTGTTCGTAAGATCAGTAACGGAATTGGTGTGGAACGGACATTCCCACTCCATTCACCACGTGTAGCTAAGATTGACGTTGTTCGTTACGGTCGCGTTCGTCGTGCTAAGCTTTACTACTTACGTGCACTACATGGTAAGGCAGCTCGGATTAAGGAAGACCGTCGTAAAGCTAACGCTATGAAAAACAAATAGTCTTTAGCCCTACTAAGATTGGGTAACGACTATTGAAGAAACCAATTCGCTTAATTGCGGGTTGGTTTTTTTGTTGTTAAGAATGAAAAGAAAATGCTAAATTTTTTAAATTTCCATGGTCAAAAAAAAGAGCCTCGACTATCGTTTAGCAGCAGCTGTTTATGGTACTCCACTTTGGGGAGCTTTTATGACTGATTTAGTAGCCATTAATGAAAGTAAGAGTGATAACGTGGTTAGTGGGGAAGCTGAGGTCAAGGCACTGGAATCACATCTTGATCAACTTGGCGTTTCATCTCGGGCCGTCTTGGTTGGACTTGGAGATAAAACTGCCGCAACTTTACGTCAATTTGCGCAACGCCCGGTTGAAAAGCTACCCCATTATTCAGGCGCAAACGGACACTGGAAAGCTGCTAATACACGACAAGCAGTTCTAAAGATTGCTGAAAAATATTAATAACTCAACTAGGTAATTAATCAAAAAGGAATCCGGAGTATTCGAGGAGCATTTCGTATACTTAGGATTTCTTTTTGATTTGATAACAAAGACTATAAATTAGTTATTAATTCATTATTAGTGACTAATTAAGTTGAGAGAACATCATGAGCTTTAAGTAAATTAACCGAGCGGTTTACCATTATTAGAATTAACGATCTTCAAGAGAGTACGTATATTAAAATTTCAAGCAAAAATAAAAAGGAAAGACATACCTTTAAACGAGATATGACTTTCCTTTTTTATTAAAACCTTTTACTACGCTTGGATAAACTTAACGGCAGTCCCGTAAGCGGCAACCGACTGCATATCCGAACCAATTGATCCAGAGTCAAAACGCATCATGACTACGGCGTCGGCGCCCATTTCTGCAGCATTTTCGCGTAAACGTTGGACCGCGATGTGGCGGGATTCGTCTAACATCTTGGTATAGTCCTTAATTTCGCCACCAACGATATTTTTCAGTCCTGCGCCAATATTGCGCACCAAGTTCTTTGATTGGGTGGTTAAGCCAAAAACTTCTCCAAGCACCTGATATTCCTTGCCAGGAATGTGTTCGGTAGTGGTAACTAACATTTCTTCCATAAAAATTCCTCCTCGTATAAGTTACGGACGTAAATATGCATAACCAGCGGATTGCTTTTCTACTGGTTCAACAACCCCCGAGGGAACAACTTTTGCTGCTGAAATTAAACTCCCGGGATTAATTTGTCGTTGGTCTAATGAATTTTGGCAAACGGCTAACTGATTTTGTGGTTGTAGTGCGAATTGAATTGACGCACTACGAGCCTGTGTAGTTTGTAAATCCACCACTGCCGGACCGTTAACAAGTAATTCGATCACGTCGTCTGAATTAACGTAATGCTCATTCAAATGTGCGAGATTGCTTAACACCATCGGCCATTTTTCAATTTCGTCAATATGGATAATTATTTTCATTAGTAACGAGTCTGCCTTTCTCAATGGTTATGTAACTCATATTATAACGCGAATCAAAGACGGTAGGGAGCTAAAAGCAAGTTACACAATCAGTTTATTTGTACACCATTAACGATGTCTAGGATGTATAAAAAAGACTTGACACGTTAAAAGCCGGTCTAAAGGTAATTTTGGTACATGGGGTTAATTAATTGTGACGATTCACATCAAACTGTTTCAGTAAGAAAGGAAAGCCTTCAGCCCCGTGGTTACGGAGTTTAGCGGAGCTTTATTAAAAAATAGAAAAAAGTTCATATTTTAAAATCAATTGCGCAAAGATATTTTTCTCGCTATTCTTTTGAATATTCCTTATATAAGGAATCGCAAGGAACACTCGGTTGAGGAGGAAATAAGAATTTGAGTATTTTAAACGCGGCAGAAATCATGGAATTAATTCCAAACCGTTATCCAATCTTGTTTATGGATTACGTTGACGAATTAGAACCAGGAAAATCAATCATTGCAACTAAAAACGTTACTATTAACGAAGAATTTTTCCAAGGACATTTCCCGGGTAATCCGGTAATGCCTGGCGTATTAATTATTGAATCATTAGCACAAGCAGCTTCAATTTTAATTTTGAAGTCGGAAGAGTTTGCTGGGAAAACAGCATACCTTGGCGCGATTAATAATGCTAAATTCCGCCAGATTGTTCGTCCCGGGGACGTTTTGAAATTACACGTCGAAATGATTAAGAAAAAACGCAACATGGGGGTTGTGGAAACTTTTGCAACCGTTGGTGAAAAGAAAGTTTGCCAAGCTCAATTGACCTTTATTGTTGGGGCGACTGACCAGCCTAAAGCATAGTCGGTGAAGTAAATGGGATTAAAAATTATTGATTCGGCAAAGTATAGTCCAGAAAGGATTATTACTAACGACGAGCTAGCTCAAACGTTAGATACGTCGGACGAATGGATTTCAAAACGAACCGGCATTAAGCAGCGACATCGAATTGATGAAGAAACTAATGCTGTAATGGCAACTAGGGTCGCAGAAGATTTACTAGCCAAGACGAATACCGCTCCCGAAGAGGTGGATCTGATCGTGGTGGCAACCATGTCTCCGGACTACCAAACTCCTTCGGTGGCTGCGCAAGTTCAAGGTGCTCTTAAAGCTTCTAGAGCCATGGCTTTTGACATTAGTGCTGCGTGCAGCGGATTTGTTTACGGGATGAGCGTGGTGAACCAGATGCTTCAATCGCCGAATTATCATAAGGCTTTATTAATTGGTTCAGAGGCGCTCTCTCGCTTATTAGATTGGCAAGACCGGAGTACGGCAGTTTTGTTCGGTGATTCCGCGGCGGGCGTTTTAGTTGAAAATGATCCCGCGAGTTCTGCTAGTTTAATTGCCGAACGACTAACTACTTATGGCGATTTAGGGGAACACCTCACAGCTGGTAACGTAGCTGCGTTAACCGATTCAACGCAATCTTATTTTTTTCAAATGAATGGCCGCAAGGTTTACGAATTTGCAACTAACCGGGTTCCTGAATCAATTCGTGAAGTGTTACAAGCGGCGGAAATTGACGCGAGAGACGTTAAGTATTTCCTGTTACACCAGGCGAATGCCCGCATTATTAAAAGCGTGGCCAAACGATTGGAACTTCCGATAGAGAAGTTTCCGTTTAACATTGCTGATTATGGGAATACCGCGGCAGCCAGTGAACCGTTGCTTTTAGCAGAACTGATGCAGGAACATAAAATCCAACGCGGCGACATCATTGTGTTCAGCGGCTTTGGCGGTGGTCTGACCATCGGAACTAACGTAATTAAATTTTAAAAACATATTATTTGGAGGAACATAAAATGACAAAAGAAGAAGTATTCGCAAAGGTACAAGAAGTAATCGCAGACCAATTGGAAAAAGACGCAAGCAAGATCACAATGGAAACTAGTTTTTCAGAAGATTTAGAAGCAGATAGCTTGGACATCTTTGAAGTTGTGGATCAATTAGAAGATGAATTTGATATCGACATTGATACTGACGAAAACATGGATACCGTAGGCAAATTAGTTGATTACATCATTGAAAATCAAGATTAGTTTTAGTCAGTATTAAGGAGAGCGTAATGGTTAAAGCAGCATACTTATTCAGCGGACAGGGTCAGCAGTTTGCGGGAATGGGGCAAGACTTCTATAAAACTGAACCAGCTTATCGGGCTTTAGTTGATGAAGCTAGTCAAATTTTAGACCAAGATTTTACAGATCCTGCGGTAATGGATGATCCCGTCAATACCCAATTAGCGATTGTGATTTTTAGCTTAGGGGTGGAACGAATTTTACGGCAGGAAAAACTGCGGGCAGAAAAATTTGTGGGACTAAGCTTAGGTGAGTATTCTGCATTGTTAGCGGCAGGTAGTTTTTCATTGGCGGATGGTTTAGCAGTAATTGGAGACCGTGCGCGATACATGAGTGAAGCTGGTAAACAAAACCCTGGTCAAATGGTAGCGGTGCTCAACGCAGAACCTTCAGTAATTGATGAAGCGTTAGCGGATGCCCGAGAAGTTGGTGACGTTTTTCCAGCAAACTATAATACGCCAAAACAAACCGTTTTTGGTGGCAACGCAGAGGGAATTGAACGCTTTAGTGCGGCTTTAAAGGCGGCAGGCGTAAAACGCGTTGTTCCAATCAAAATGCCGGTGGCTTCGCATACTCCGTATATGATGCCAGCTAGTGCTCGTTTAGCAGAGCGCTTAGCAAACGTTCCGGTTCAAGAACCGCAAATCCCGGTAATTAGCAATACGCTGAAGGCACCGTTTACCGTAAGTAATTTGAAGGAAACCTTAGTGAAGCAGTTAACACATCCGACTTACTTTACGGATTGTTTAAATAGTTTAAACGTTGATGAATTGGACTGTCTTATTGAAGTGGGACCTGGTAAAGCGCTGAGTGGTTTTGCGAAAAAAACGTTAAAAAAAGCGGAACTACCAATTTTTAACGTTGACCGGGTGGAAAATTTAAATAAATTACGCGAGTTCCTGGTGACTAAACAAGCTAAGGAACCGGTTATCTAAAGGTTTACGGACATTGATAGACACGAATAGGCTGGGAAAATTTAATTTAAGTTTTCTCAGTCTTTAATTAGGAGGCCATAATAATTGGATATTAAAGATAAAGTTGCGGTAGTTACTGGCGGAACGAAAGGAATCGGACTGGCAATCGCTAAAGATTTAGCGCAACAAGGTGCGAAGGTCTTTATCACTGCGCGCCGGGCAGTTGAAGATGAAGCGTTACAAAACGAACTTAATGATTTAGGAATTACCTTCAAGAACTTGGATATTCGCGCTGACGAAGCAGTGGGGACGTTGCTTAACGAACTTAACGAAGAACAAGGTCACGTGGATATTGTCATTAATAACGCCGGCATTACCCGCGATAAGTTGTTGAGTCGGATGTCGGTAGAAGATTTTGAAGAAGTTATCGCGACTAACCTGGTAGGAACTTTTTCAGTTACTAAATACGCAATGAAAATCATGCAAAAGCAACGTTCGGGAAACATTGTCAACATTTCTAGTATTTCAGGAACTCACGGAAACGTGGGCCAAGCTAATTATTCTGCTAGCAAGGCGGGAATTGTAGGTTTGACCAAAACAACCGCCCGTGAAGGTTTGTTAAGAAATATTCGGTGTAACGCGATTGCTCCCGGCATGATTGAGACGGCAATGACGGGAAAACTAAGCGACAAGGTTCGCGCTAAGACTGAAGAAATGATTCCAATGCACCGTTTTGGTCAACCGGAAGAAATTGCCATGGCGGTAAGCTTTTTACTGAAAAATAATTACATTACTGGGCAAGTTCTGACCGTGGACGGCGGATTGACCCTTTAAATCAAGGAGGAAAATATGACTAGAAGAGTTGTTGTAACGGGAATGGGGGCATTAACCCCACTTGGTAATAGTCGGGACGCCTTTATTGAAGGGTTAAATGAATCCAAAGTAGGAATCGACCAGATTACTCATTTTGATGCTGAACCTACTGGAATTACGGTTGCTGGAGAAGTTAAAGATTTTAACGCTACCGAACGTTTAGAAAGAAAAATTGCTAAGCGGATGGATCCATTTTCCCAATACGCTTTGTACACGGCGGTAGAAGCCATGGAGCAAGCCGATTTTAAGGATGGCGAAGTGGATCCCGAACAGATGGGAGTTATCTACGGCTCTGGAATTGGCGGGTTAACCACAATTCAAGAACAAGTAATCAAAATGAACACCAAGGGACCTAAACGAGTTTCTCCGTTGTTCGTTACTAATTCAATCACGAACATGGCGGCGGGTAATATTTCGATGTACTTTAATGCCAAAAATACTAGTCAAGCAATCGTTACAGCTTGTGCTAGCGCTAATAATGCCATTGGTAATGCGTTCCACCATATTAAAAATGGGTATGCGGACGTAATGATTACTGGTGGTGCCGAATCATCAATTAATGAAATCGGAATTGCCGGTTTTGCGGCCTTAACAGCGTTATCTACCGCGACGGATCGTTTACGCGCTTCGATTCCGTTTGATAAGGAAAGAAATGGCTTTGTCATGGGTGAAGGAGCCGCTACCTTAGTTTTAGAAGAGTACGAACACGCGAAGGCCCGTGGTGCAAACATTTTAGCAGAAATTGTCGGCTACGGAATGACTAGTGACGCTTTCCACATGACCCAGCCAGATCCTGACGGCCGTGGAGCTATCCGGGCGATGGAAATGGCCTTACAAGAAGGCGGTTTAACTCCTGCAGACGTGGATTACATTAACGCCCACGGGACTAGTACCCACGCTAATGATAGCGCGGAATCTAAAGCAATCGCGAAGGTTTTTGCTGACAACAATCATTACCAAGTAAGTAGTACTAAGTCGATGACCGGACATTTATTAGGGGCGGCAGGTGCCATTGAAGCCGTAGCAACCATTGCGGCATTACAAAATGACGTGATGCCAGTAAACGTCGGGCTTCAAGTTAAGGATCCGGAAGTCAACATTCCGTTGGTAACGGAAGACAGCCGGCGAACAAAGGTTCATGCAGCAATCAGTAATTCCTTTGGTTTTGGCGGGCATAATGCGGTATTAGCATTTAAGAGGTGAGAAAATGGAAGAGATTGATTTAGATAAATTATTAACTAAATTGGATCAATCGTCGTTTACGTCATTTGAAATTCACGACGGCGACTTTAATTTAAAGGTTAAAAAAGAAGCAGTAGCGGTTAGCCAACCCGTAATGCAAAATAATCCACCGGTAGCGGAAGCGGCTCCTTCCGTGCCTGAAAGCGAACCGTTAGCTGAAATTAAGGCACCGTTTGTGGGAGTGGTTTATTTTGCTCCGGCAGAGGGCGAAGATCCGTATATTCAAGAAGGTAGTACGGTTAAAAAAGGTGACACCGTTGCCTTGATTGAAGCAATGAAGATGTTTAACGAAGTTCATTCACCAATTGAAGGCGAAGTTGTCGAAATCCTGGTTGATAATGGTTCGATGGTGGAATATGACCAGCCAATCGCTCGGATTCGCGAAAAATAGGGGGGCGTGGAAATGGTAAATGTACAAGACATCATTCCCCAACGGCCACCATTTCAATTAATTGACCAGTTGATTAATTTAGAAGATGGCAAAAAGGCGGTTGCCCAAAAGCAAGTTACCATCAACGAATGGTTTTTTGGCCATCAAAGCGAACTATTTATGCCGGAACCACTATTAATTGAGGCTCTTGCGCAAACGGGGGCCTGTGCACTACTATCAGCACCCGAATTTGCTGGCAAAAACGCCTTTTTTGGCGGGATTAAGTCGGCAATCTTTAACCAACGGGTGGTTCCTGGAAACGAGTTAACCCTAACCGTGGAATTAACCAAACTGAAGCGTCAAATTGGGACGGGCCACGGGGTGATTGAAAATGAGCGACACGAAGTGGTTTGTGAAGCTGATTTAACTTTCATCGTGGGCTAGAAAGAGGAGAGTATTGATGTTTCAAAAAGTTTTAGTAGCCAACCGGGGTGAAATTGCGGTACAGATTATTCGTTCGTTACACGAGCTAGATATTCAGGCAGTGGCAGTCTATTCTACCGCAGATGAAAATAGCCTCTTTGTACGCCTCGCGGATGAAGCAGTCTGTATTGGCGGTCCCCAACCAGCGGAATCGTACCTAAATACTTTTAACATTGTTAACGCAGCCATTTTAACCGGCTGTGACGCAATTCATCCGGGCTATGGCTTTTTATCAGAAAATGCTGAATTTGCGCGGTTGTGTGAAGAAAGTAATTTAAAATTTATCGGACCAAGTTACCAGACAATCGAGTTGATGGGTAATAAATCACGGGCCCGTGAAACCATGATTAGTGCGAACGTACCGGTTATTCCAGGTAGTAACGGGATGGTGCGGGATTTAGAAAACGCCATGGTGGTTGCGGAGCAGATCGGTTATCCCGTAATGCTAAAGGCGGCCGACGGTGGTGGCGGAAAGGGAATCCGGCGAATTAATTCACCAGACGAACTAAAAAAAGCTTACCAAGCGGCGCAACGTGAAGCACAAACTTCTTTTGGTAACGCGGATTTATACCTAGAAAAAATTATTGAAAACGCCAAGCATATTGAAATGCAAGTGATTGCCGACCAGTATGGACACTACGTTTTCTTACCGGAGCGAGATTGTTCACTTCAGCGGACCAATCAAAAGGTGATTGAAGAAACGCCTTGCGCAGTAATTTCTCACACGGAACGGGAAACTTTAGGTGAAATCGTGGTTCGGGCGGCTAAGGCAATTAAGTACTATAACACCGGCACCATCGAATTCCTTATGGATCAAGATCACCATTTTTACTTCATGGAAATGAACACGCGCCTACAAGTGGAGCATACCGTTACCGAAGAAGTTACTGGAATTGAATTAATTAAGGAACAAATTAAGATTGCGGAAGGCCAAAAATTGAGTTTTAGTCAGCTTGACGTAAACATTTTAGGTCACGCAATTGAATGTCGGATTAATGCTGAGGACCCTAGTAACAACTTTATGCCATCGGCTGGTAAGATTGACCACCTCTTTTTACCGGTGGGAACCATGGGAGTGCGAATTGACTCGGGAATTACCCAAGGAAGTTTAATTCCACCGTTCTACGACTCGATGATCGCTAAAATGATTGTAAAAATGCCGACTCGTCAAGAAGCAATTGTTAAAATGCGACGAGTTCTAAAGGAATTTGAAATTAATGGGGTTAAATGTAACAAGACGTTCTTAGAAGCGTTGTTAGTTGATAAAGGGTTTGAAAAGGCACAATTTTCAACTAAATATATTGAAAATAACTTTTTGAAAGAGTGGTTGAATAATGAAAAGTAAGTTTTCCTTGCCAACCCAAGAAGAAATTGTTAAGCGCCTGAAGAAGATTCCGGAAGGCTTGTGGCGTGAATGTCCCGAGTGTCATGAGAAGTATTACTATCGTCACGCGGGTAGCTTAGAAGTTTGTCCCAAGTGTGGGTACGGAATGCGAATTGGTGCGCGCAAGCGAATCAAGATGATCTGTGACGAGTTTGAAGAGTGGGATAAAGCCCTTACTACCGACCCTCAGAACGCTGACCCAAAGTATCGCCAGAAGTTAGCAAACGGGATTAAGCAGACCCGGGTCAACGAGAGTGTTCTGACTGGAAAGGGTAAAATTGGTAATTTTGCGGTAGCTATTGCGGTGATGGACTCCCGGTTTATCATGGGAAGTTTAGGCCAGGTTACCGGACAAAAAATTGCCCATCTTTTCCAAAAAGCCACCCAAGAGCGGTTACCCGTGATCATCTTTACGGCTTCTGGCGGAGCGCGGATGCAAGATGGAATCCATTCCCTTATGCAAATGGCGAAGGTGTCTGACGAAGTGGCTCGGCATAGCGCGGAAGGCTTGTTATACATCGCGGTTTTGACTGATCCAACTACCGGCGGGGTGACTGCCAGTTACGCAATGCAAGCTGACATTATTTTGGCAGAACCGAAAACCTTAATTGGTTTTGCGGGACGGCGGGTAATCGAACAAACCATTAACCAAAAACCGCCTAAGGATTTTCAAAAGGCAGAAACGTTACTTAAAAATGGATTTTTGGATGCAATTGTCGAACGCAAGGACTTAAAAAGCTACTTAAATAACTTGTTAAGCCTCCATGCGGAATGAATAAGCAGGGATGAAAATGACAAAAACAGCATATGAAACGGTTATGGCAGCCCGGGCCAAAGAAAAGGTTGCCACCGAAGATTTGATTAATAATATTTTTACCGACTTTACTGAATTTCATGGTGATCGGCAATTAAGCGATGATCCGGCAATCATTGGTGGAATTGCTCGACTAAATGGTTTACCGGTGACCGTTATCGGAACCCAAAAGGGAAAAAATACTGCCGAAAATATTGAACGCCATTTCGGGACGGTCGAACCGGAAGGCTATCGTAAGGCAATTCGTTTAATGAAACAGGCTGAAAAATTTAAACGCCCAGTAATTACCTTTGTTAACACGCCGGGTGCGTATCCTGGAATGGATGCTGAATATCACGGACAGGGATCGGCAATTGCCCAATGCTTAATGGTGGGCATGGAGCTACGGGTACCATACATCAGCGTAATTGTTGGTGAAGGTGGTAGTGGTGGCGCATTAGCCTTGGCAACTGCGGATCGAGTCTGGATGTTTGAAAACAGCATCTATTCGGTGCTATCGCCAGAAGGCTACGCCTCGATCGTTTGGAAAGATGCTAAACGAGTGGCGGACGCGGCGGAAGAATTAAAGCTGACACCAGAGATTCTGCTGACCGAAGGAATCATTGATAAAATCATTCCGGAAGTTGTCGACCAAGAAAGCACGAAAGTTTTAAAAAATATGTTAGTTTCCGAAGTGGAAAGTTTACGACAATTTTCGGCTGACGAACTTGTTGAACAGCGCCACGAACGGTTTAGTAAATTTTAGAAAAGGGGTTACCGATTTGGAAGGAATACTTAGTGGAAAAACAATTATTGTAATGGGCGTGGCCAATAAAAATAGTATCGCTTGGGGATGTACCCAAGCGATCATTAACCAAGGCGGCCGAGTAATTTTAACTTACCAAAATGATCGAATTAAAAAGAGCTTAAGCAAATTTGTAGCTCCTGACGTTCCCTTAGTGGAATGTGACGTGGCCGAAGATGAAAATATTGAAGCTGCTTTTGATAAAATCAAGGCGGAATATGGCGAAGTCGACGGGATTATTCACGCGATTGCCTTTGCCGACAAGGAAACCTTAGAAGGTGGCGTAATTAATACCAAAAAGGCTGGCTACAATTTAGCGCAGGACGTGAGTGCCTATTCATTGATCGCGGTATCTCGTTATGGCGCAAAAATTATGAAGAACTCGGGAAGCATTGTAACGTTAACATACTTTGGCTCCACCCGGGCAATCCCTAATTACAACATGATGGGAATTGCAAAAGCAGCGCTAGAATCTAGTGTACGTTATTTAGCAAGCGACCTTGGCGAACAACACATTCGGGTTAACGCAATTTCTGCTGGAGCAATTAAAACCTTAGCAGTTACGGGAATTAAGAAACACCGTGATCTGCTAAAAGAATCTCAAAGCCGGACGGTGGATGGCGAAAACGTTACTACTGATGAAGTGGGAAACGTTGCGGCATTCTTAGTAAGTGATCTGGCAACCGGAGTAACGGGTGACGTGATTTACGTGGATAAAGGCGTGCATTTAATGTAAGCACAAGTCATACAAAAAAATACGAGATGATATCCCTATAACACCGGGAATTGTCTCGTATTTTTTTAAAAAAGATTCCATATTATTAAGTATAAATGGGAATTGATGTGGGATTTGGTGTGGGATTTTAAAATTTCCCAGATATTTTGTCTGATACTGATAAAATAGAGCTTTCATTGGCTCTAAAATATTGATTAGTCATATCAGGCTTAGCATGTCCCAGCCATTTCATTACTGATATATTGTTAATGTTGGACTGTAAAGCTACTGTAGCAAAATAGTGGCGTAGCTTATGAGGATGAATTTTTATGTTACATTTTTTAGAAACGTCCAAAAATAGTCTGTTAACGTATACTGGCGTCATTGGCAGACCAGTTCTTATCGAAACTACTATATAATCATCCGGCTTGATCGTTTTACCTCGGCGAAGCCGGATTTTTTTGGATAATCTTAATACTATTTCAATATCATCGTTCATATCTTCGTTAGCAATAATATAACGGTACGAAGAGGTCGTTTTCAGACTTGCACCATCCTTAACAACGGGATTACGTGCGCGATCAAAGGTGACTTTATAACGCTTGGTATTGTCAGGACTTGTTATCTTTTCAAAGGACTCGTATCTAAGACCTAATAATTCGCCACGCCGTTCGCCTAAAGTTAATAGACGAATAACAGAATAGTAGTAGGGGTTAAGGATTTCCTTGGCAGTCTTAAACCATTTTTCATAATCTTCCTTTTCAATAGTCATGCTTTTTGCTTGTTTAGCATGGGGAATGTCAATTCGCTGAATTTTATTTTTAACAATGTAGTCGTTGTATTCAGCATAATTTAAAATTGTCTGAAACATTCCATTAATATCCTCAATATATGCTTTTGAGAACCCGCGTTTGGCCAAGCTATTAATATAATCTTGATATTCTGCTCGACTTATTTTACTTATTTTAGTGTTCGCGAAGTCTTTCTTCACAAAATTTTTAACATACTTATCAGACATGTGAGCAGTTGTTTTGCGCCATTTACCAGAATTAAGTTTGAGTTTTTTCATCTCTTCATAGCACTCCACAAGCGTCATATTAGACTTGTCCTTAGGTTTTACTTTATCAGCATATAAATCAGCATTGAATTTGTCTAACACTGCTTTAGCATCAGAAATGGAATGCAGACCGCTTTTTGTGAACTCAGACCGTTTTTGTCCAGGTAATTGGTAAGTACGTCGCACTCCATATTTATATTTATTCTCATTTTTGTTTTTATAACGGTAAATATTAGGGTATTTCTTCAGCGGTTCCCATTTTGGCATTATAAAGATTCCTCCAATTTGTGTACTTTTTAATCGAAAATACAAACGTATGTTCGTTTTGACTTCAAAAAAATAAGCCTCTAGGCATTGGTGATACTACTTATTGTGTACGCTTATTTATATACACTTTCCAAGATTCGACTGACATAAGATAGAGTATTTTGATATTCTTCCTCGTTGTGAGGAACGTTTAAATCCAAAACGTCTAAATCTGAGTTATTCAAGTCTTTTTGTAGTCTAGTAATGAGTTGTTTATAAGTCATGAAGTCATTATCACTCATCTGATCCATATTATAATTCATTGTGGTACCTCCAATTTATTTAGTTAATTCCCACATACGGAGTTGAACCGTATTAAATCACCGGAGTGGGGAACGATCCGTTATAAGTCATTCAGAAAGTTCTTTTACTACTTCATTTCTTTTACTGTATAAAACGGGTTTAATTTCATTTTGTGTAAATAAATTTAAAATATCTTCATTGATAGCTTTGGGTTTATTCTCTTTGTCTAAATCATTCAAGAAAACATAGAAAGCAGATCTATCGTCTAATATAGGTCGAGTTTGTTCTACATCAGTTAGAATTGATTTTGCAAACATTGGATTGTTAGCATAAGACATGGTTTTTATAAGCTTAGTTGGAATATCTTTAAAACCAGCTATTGTATATTCGAATTTATGGGTTAATCCACTTTGTCCGATGAAGTTTGCATTTTTGGTAGTTCTTATTCCATTATTTTCAAAGAAAGTATTAAGATCTTCTAAAAATAGAGTACTAGTATTTGATTTAGCAGTCATAAACATGTCATTTACAAACAAAATTGCTTGTAACACTCGATGTTTAGCTTCAGGAAATTTTTCATAACTAAGTTTATCAATAAATAACTCAGTTCCATCTGTTTGGACACCATAGGTTTTAAGCTGTTTTATAAATATCTCCTTGCGTTTAGGTGACCGGGATATGCTAACTCCCATATCTTCAAGATTATTAATAGTCCATCCATCATCTGATATTTTAATAGTGTTGTCCCTATTTTTTACGGCATAAATAGATATCTCATCAGAAAAATTATCGTAGAAAGGGAGGTCAATTCTGACGACATCAGATTTGATATTATAGAATTTTGAGTTATTTTTATACCATTTGAAATAGTCGTCACTTAGCTTTTTTGCATCTAACGAAGCCATTGTTCTTCCTCCTTTCTTAAACTGTATTTTTCTTAATATTAACAAATTTTATAAAATTAGACACGGACTCTGCCAAATCATCATCTTTATCAAATGGAAATTTATCTAATTCATATGCATAATCTGTCTGTTCTTTTCCGTCAAATTTATAGATATGTATATGATTACCGCTAACTTTAACACCGTCATTATTGATATGGTTGGATCCGTTTATACATAAACGTACAAGATGCTTGTTATTGTCTAAGAATCGTATATGTATAGAATATTTTGTGTCAAGCTTTCCACGGTATGTTTTAAACTTATATTCGATATTATTTAGTTTATCGAGTATAGTTTCTTCATGTTTATATTGGCCAAACATAGGTACATCAATTTGTGGGTTTTTCAAAAAGTATTTAAGCTCTTTGATTAAAGCAGTAACTTCTATTTCAGTTAAAGTATCTAAGTCCATTTTGTTTCTCCAAATTATATAATTAGTGTAGTGGAATGCCCACCGGCGGAATCGAACCGCTGCGTGTCACCAGAGTGGGATAGTATTATTTGGAAATCTTCTGTTCCCAATAATCATTAACATTTGCCTTAACGTCTTTGTTGCTCATGTTGGAAGGGTCCAGTTGCTTCAACTGCGATCCTTTAATACCAAATGACAACACTTTTGTGTGTTTAACAACTTTGCCTTTATCATTTTGTAAATCAGCGTAGTATGTAACATTAAAGTTTTCGTATTGATCGTAGCCATCAAAAGATTGAATACCATTCAAAACATCCATCATTGAATTTCGTTCAATACTCATATCCATAAAATCTTTATCATAGATTTCAATACCTGCAGTGTAAGGCTTGGTTGAGGTCTGTCCTTGTACTGTAACTTTTGTATGATTTAACCCAGAATATCCATCCTTTAAAGCCTTTTTTATTTTGTTAGATAGTTTTTGCAAATTACCGTTAGAACTATCGAGGGATGCATCTTCTGATTCATCATTAATAACAAACATATTCGCAATTTTAATTTCTTTTTTAGCTCGATGATTACCATCATCTGCAGTCATTAAAAGCATATCCACATCATTCGAATTGTTTGTGTTTCCCTTCAGGTTGAAGTGTTCACCTATAGAAAGATGTTTAGAAAGTTTGGAAAAACTACTATTTTTTTGTTCAGATTTAACTGTTAAATTAATACCTTTCAACGCTATTCCATTAATAGAAAAGTTACCATTTTTGTCAGTGCTATAGGACCCAATATCATTTTTTTTAGTGGTAATTTTTATAAAATCTGTAATGGTTGATGCATTCTTGTGATCTTTTTTACTGTGTTGCTCTGATTCAGATGTGTCGTTAGGGATATAACTAGCAACCGTAAATGAAATAAGAAATAGGGGGAGAAAAATAAAAGCAATTTTTCTTCCAGAATGCTTATTGTTATTTTTTTTAATATTAATAAAACCAATAACCATTGAAATTATTAGCCCCAAAAAAGATATGCCAAATATGATTAATAATATATTAAGTAAAAAGTCCAATAGTAACCTCCAAAAAATATCAATTTTCACCATTAATATTTGAACAAGATTGTAATTTTGCCTCTAATTTAGTTAGTAGGCAACCCATAAGTAGCCTCTAACTCACGGATAGTATTAGGCAATCGATCGTATTCTTCTACATAAAATAAAGCTAAAAGGCCACTGGCAAACTCGTTAGCCTGGTTTTCAAATTCGTCATACCCGAATCTCACGCCTGTGTAGTACCCAGCTAAGCCTTCATGCATAAAATAGTGGCCGAGCTCATGGGCCAGCGTAAAATACTTTTGCGGCGAATCACGTAAAGAGTCGTTTAAAATGATGATAACTCCCTTATCATCGTAATTTGTCTTGCCTAACGGCATACGTCCAAGATAGCAATAACGTACATCTATATTTAGTATTTCAGCGATTTTAAACGGATCGGCGGTCTTGTATCTTTCTTGAACAGTTTTTATAAAATTTTTAACCAAAGACATTGAAACACCACCTAATTGTGTTTGTGACGATCCCAAAATATTTGAGTCATCGCGATTTTTAATTTTTCTTTTTCTTCTTCTGTTAAATCATCGCCGCCAAACGTAAAAGAACCATCATTATCATCAAGGAACTTTTTTAAATCGAAAACATCTTGCTTGTTAGCCCATTTGGGAGTGCCATTTTTACCTAACAAATAATCAGTCGTTACATCGAATATGTCAGACAATTTATTCAACTCTTCACTTGACACTTTTCTAGTCCCGTTTTCAATTTTGTTCATAGCAGATTTATCTATTTTAAGCCTACGTGCTAGTTCTGTTTGTGTTAGATCCATAGACTCACGTAGATCAACAATTCTTTTGCTTAATTTATTTTGCTCCATAATTGACCTCGTTTCTATTTTTACAATTATATAATAACAATGTTTCTAAAAAAGATACTTTTTGTTGCAAAAAAAGCAACAAAAAAAGATTGACGTTTCTAAAATCACAACGTATAATAAAAACATAAAGTTGAGATAATCGAAACAAGGGGGTGATTAAATGTTGTATGAGATCAATCTTGTCGCAATTAAAAAAGCTAGATTATCAAAAGGCTTTACGATGGAGAGAATGGCTAAATTCCTTGATTTAGACGGTAAGTCTAATTACTACAAGAGAGAAAATGGAATGACTAATTTTAAATCTACCGAATTGCCCGTATTATGCGATGTTTTGGATCTAAATTATGAAAAAATTTTTGTAAAATCGTTGCGAAAATCGAAACGCAAGGAGGTGACAGCATGAATAAAGACATAACAGTAAATTTAACTCTCGATGGACACTCCATTGGATGTGTTAAAGCAGCCAATGATTTAAAAATCGGCCTAACTACCATAAAAGTTAGTTCAGGAGATCATGATATTTTCATATCCACAACAGATAATCTCCCTAAACTACTAATTGATAATCAGACCGTTAATGGAATCTTGCAAATTAAATTTGTGGGACAAATAGAGCAGGATTCAAGCTTGGAATTGTTGGTAAATACTCAAGCTTTTAAAATGACTGAACTAGGGAAAAAATTACTTTTTGAAAATAACAGTTGTGAAGCCCCAGCCCGGGCCAATTGATTCTAAAGATATATGTGCATGTCTTTGTGCCCACTCAACAATGGCTCCGTTGTCATTGTGATGAGGCTCAGATGCAGGAATATTGAAATAGTTTCTATTTTCCCGTATAGCATCGGCATATAGATCATTTAATAAAGCATAAAAAGTTGACATGTAATCACCACCTTCCAGTGCTGATTATACGCTATTAAGTTTTCAAGGAACGGAGGTGAAGAAATGATAATTAAAAAAGCAAAACAATTACACAAGCAATTAGGAGCACAACAATATTACGACCTTTGCAATGAATGGCTTGAGGAGCAGGATGTATTGTTCTCTCTCAGGGAAGGGATCATTCCTGAATTAGCATTCCAAGCAATGTGTCGGGGTGACATCCCAGAACGTGCTGTGAAGCAAAAGATTAACGCAATGCCTACAGCGATAGTTAGCTAATCAATCTTTTTTACACTTTTAATAATACCGTGGGATTACGTGTATTAAAATCCCACGCAGTACACAAAAAAGGAGGTGATTCAAGTTGGTAATAGAGGACGTGATGGATGAGTTAGACAAATGTTTAATCCGTAATAGATTAACCCGAACGCAGTTTGCAAATGCATTACACGTGTCCAAGCAGGCCGTATCGAACTGGTTCTCCAGTGATAATCACGTGATACCGCTAGACAAATTAATTAGCATTGCTGATTTGTTAAAGGATGAAAGATTTAAATTTGTCGTTGCTGATTATGTACTGGACACGCGATTGCTTGCTAAAAACGAATATGCTTCCGATCCATTATCACAATTTATGAGGGTAAATAAAGAGGAGGAAGAACGGAGACTACTTAATGAACAGGTACAAGTGATTTTAGCTAAACCAGTTACTTATTGGAACGACGAGGAACGAAGCTTCTTGATTAAATTTAGAAAAGAATTCTCTGAAGAGCGACAGGCGGAAAATGATTTCGCAATTGCGCTAGATGAGGCATTGGAGGTGATTTAATTGGCAGTAATCCAATTTGAAAGGATTGATGAAAAAGTAGCTGATCGAGTGGTTGAATTAATCATCCCTAAAATCGAGGAACGTTTAAGCTCAGCGACTAAACCAGACCAGTTGCTCACGCAGGAGCAAGTAATGAAAAAGTTGCACGTCGGTTTTGAATTGTTTAAGCGTGATTATTATCCAACGATGCCACATATTGGGTATGGTAAGGGAATTCGGTACTCGGAAAAAGCTGTTGATAAATGGATTCAAGAAAATCAGAAGACGTTAATGGAGGAATAATATGAATTTTCTAATGTTTATGGGTGCAGCATTTATTGGAATGCTAATCGATAGAATCCTTATCTTTTTGGATGATCCAAAAGATAATATCAAATATTTCGAAGAAAAAAAGAAAGGAAATTGTTATGTCACCAAGAGAAATTAAGCCAACAAAAAAATCCCGCACGGCCATGCGAGATTCAACAGCTATAAATATTATCTATGCTTTTATCTTACCACCGAAAGAAGGTGCCGTAAATGTTTCCATCTAATCAGTTTGATAATTGGTTACAGAACACAACAGTTGATAATTATTACAACGGAATTGCGTTAAGGGAATTAACAGATGAAGAGATCCAGGACAAAGCTTATGCCAAGTTAGAAAAAATGGACTCTATTGATATGGCAGAGATGCTGGAAGATTTAATTTATGACAACAAAATTCCGGCGCAGTTAATTGCTTACATTTTCGGAATCGATACGGAGGTAGGAACTAATGAGTAATGAACTAATGACTAAAGCTGTCACGTACGAAGTTAATAATGAAGAAGTTAAATTATCGGGACAGATTGTTAAGCAGTACCTAACAAGTGGACAAGCAGTGACGGACCAAGAAGTAACTATGTTTATACAATTGTGCCGCTACCAACATTTAAACCCGTTCTTAAACGAGGCGTATCTAGTTAAGTTTAATGGTAAACCGGCTCAAATAATTACTTCAAAAGAAGCATTCATGAAACGGGCGGAATCGAACCCCAATTATGCTGGGTTAAAAGCTGGTTGCATCGTAGAGCGGAATGGAGAACTTATCTACACAGAAGGGGCTTTCACTTTAAAAACTGACAATATTTTAGGAGCATGGGCGGATGTCATTAGAAAAGATCGTAGGGAACCAACCCATGTTGAAATATCGATGGATGAGTTCAGTAAATCACAAGCTACTTGGAAAAGCATGCCGGCAACAATGATCCGGAAGACGGCGATCGTTAACGCATTAAGAGAAGCGTTTCCTCAAGATTTAGGAGCCTTATACACAGAAGATGATAAGAATCCTAACGAAGCTACCCAAACAACCTATAAACAAGAACCTGAAGTTAATACTACAAAAACGGCGGACGTTCTTGCAAAGAAATTTTCAGGAGCGCCCCAAATTAAATCTGTAGAAAATGTACAAGAGTCTGAGGAGGAATCAAATAATGCAAGCAACCATGGAGAAGCAACAGAACCCGTTAATAACGTTGAGGAACCAACAGCCACTGCCGAAGTTGAACAGGGACAATTACTATGATTTAGCGACTGAAAGCTACATGTCGTTTTCGTTGTACAAGCGCTTTAAGAAATGCGAAACCGAAGCCATGGCTTATCTTAATGGAGAACTCCCAGAAGAAAAAGAGACTAATAAGAATTTGCTAGTAGGCAATTATCTACACACCTATTTTGAATCCGAACAAGCCCATACGGACTTCATTGAAGAAAATAAGAAAGAATTAATCAGTAGTAAGGGCAATACAAAGGGTAAGCTCAAAAGCGACTATAGGTTAGCGGACAAGATGATTAAAGCCCTTAACCAACAGGAGTTATTTAAGGGTGTCTACCAGGGTGAAAAAGAAGTAATCCTAACTGGCGAATTGTTTGGGATGAATTGGAAGGTCCGAATTGATTGCTTACATGTTCCCAAAGATGAATCAGACGTAGCTTACTTTTGCGATTTAAAGACGTCAAAGAACCTGCATGCTAAGTTTTGGAACAATGAGCTACATGAATGGCAACCGTTTGTAACTGCCTATAGCTATGATTTACAGATGGCGGTTTATCAAGAGATTATCCGTCAAAACTATGGTATGACGTTTGCACCATTTATTTTTGGGGTGTCAAAAGAAGATGTGCCTGAGGTAATGGGAATTGAATTTAAACAGGCAGAGCTAGACGAACCGTTATCCGCGTTAGAGGTTGATATGCCGCACATTATTAGACTGCTAAAGGGCGAAGAGGAACCCCTTAGCTGTGGTAGATGTGATTATTGCAAAGCTCATAACCAATTAACCGGGTTTGTAGACATCGACTCGCTACTAGATTAGGAGGCCGTCATGGAGGTAGATAAGCCAAACTACTACGCTATTATACCGGCTAGCGTTCGTTATGACAGAAAACTGCAACCTAATGCGATTCTTTTATACGGAGAGATTACGGCGCTAACCAAAAAAGATGGTTATTGTTGGGCGGGTGATTCTTATTTTGCCGACTTATATGAGGTTGCTAAATCAACGGTTCAAACGTGGCTCAAGCGATTAGAGCAAAGGGGACACATTATCCGAACGGTGGTTTACAAGGACGGTAGTCGGCAGATTAAACAGCGCCGAATTACTATTACTGATAGCTTAACTCATAATTCCAGTAACGATGCTAAAAAATTAGATGACCCTACACCGAAAAACAAGGGTACCTATACTAAAAATCTAGATAACCCTATACCAGAAAATTGGGGAGATAGTATTACAACTAGTATTACAACTAATAATAAAAATATAAATAAAAACCATGCAAAGCCACCTAAGTCGGTGGCCGAGCGTGACAACTTTGAATCGCTATGGAAGCTGTATCCCAACAAGAAGGGCAAAGAATCAGCATGGAATTCCTACAAGCGATCTATCAAAGCTGGCGTTACTGATGATGAAATTAAGCAAGGTATTAATAACTATCTTGCTGAAATCAAAGCTAAGGGCACTCCTAAACGGTACATCAAGCATGGTGGTACTTGGTTTCGACAGAAAGGCTGGGAGGATGAATACGACACCACTCCTGACGCAGCAGCAAGCCATAAACGACCAGTTACCGTTAGGGAGACGTTACCAGACTGGGCCCAGGATAATACTACGGTGCCAGCGCCAAGTAATGCCGAATCTGTACCAACCACGGAAGAGATTAATGCCAAGCTGGCTAAGTTAAGGTCTAGTAGAGAAAGTAGGTGAAACAATGCAGAGAGCAAGAGCTGAACAACGGGGCTTAGATCTAGTTATTCATTTGGATAAGCCGCTCAATCAAGAACATCTAGAGACGGTTTCGGGTTCTACTGAACAATTTTACGTTAACTTTGAAGTAGCAGACGTGCGTAAGGCTCGTGTTCAACAACGACGTTTGTTCTTTGCATTACTTCACGACATTGAGGCGTGGTCATTTACGCCTAAGGACTATCTCAAGGATATTTTCTATACGCAGTATGAAATCTATACAGCTGGTAAAGAAATTAGCTTGTCAAACGATACCAAATCGTCTGTAAGCGATGCGAATACATTACTCGACCTAGTTATCGATTTCATGTTTGAATGGCGCGTGCCGTTTAAGAAAGGATATGAGTTATTGCCACGAGACCAGCAATACTTCTTGTATGAATGTTGTCGGTATCGTGTGTGCACGATTTGCGGCAAGTATGCGGATATTCACCATATTGACCCTGTTGGAAGAACTAATCGAACGAAGATTGACCATCGTAAACGGCATGTCATGGCTTTGTGTCGCGAACATCATAGCGAAATTGAGACGATTAATGTTATTAATTTCGCAAGGAAGTATCACGTACCAGTTACTGGTATCAAATTAAAACTTGAAGATTTGAAGAAATTAGGAATTAGGGGAAATTACACTGATGAAAAAGTTGAGCAATGAAGATACAAAAGCTATCAAGAACGGATTAGGAGGATATTAGAAAATGAAAATTGATTTAAACACACCAGACCTCATCGGAAGCAAAGAAGCTAGCTTAATGTGGGGCAAGCAAAAGGATTATGTACGGACAATTTATAACAAGTACCCAGAACGCTTCCCAGCAGGCACAATTCGTAAATTTGGTAAACAAATAGTTGTTACACGAGAAGGTATGGAGGCTGTGACTAAAAGGGAAGCTAAGTACACGCTTGACGAGATTGAGAAAGGCTAGGGCGGTAATTACAAATGATTGGTGATTACAAATCAGGCTACCATGATGGCCAAACAGATATGTTAATGGATTTGGGCTATAAATTGTATATCATGGCTGGACCGTTGCTCTTGAAAAAGTTAACAGAACAGAAGCTTACTACAGAAGAAAATACCCGCTTAGAAACAATTAACAAGATTGCGGAGTGGGTAAAAGAAAAGGAGGAGACAGAAGGTGATTAATCGAGCAGTACTAGTCGGGCGATTAACGAGAGACCCCGAACTAAAGTACACAACCAATGGCGCAGCGGTCGCTAGCTTTAACCTAGCAGTCAATCGCCAGTTTACTAACTCACAGGGTGAACGCGAAGCGGATTTCATCAACTGCGTAATGTGGCGAAAGGCGGCAGAAATTTTCTGCAACTATACTCACAAAGGTTCGTTGGTTGGCATTGATGGCCGGATTCAAACCCGTTCATACGAAAACCAACAAGGACAACGAGTGTATGTTACCGAAGTTGTTACAGAAAACTTCTCGTTGCTGGATTCAAAGCCGAAAGAACATCAGCAAAATAACGCAGGGCAAGTATCAACGCCAGGAGATCCGTTCGCTAATGGCGGACAGTCAATTGATATCACCGATGAAGATTTACCGTTCTAGGAGGTTGAAAAATGACTACATTTCAAGAGAGACAACGCTTGCGGGAACAGGCAGCCTATTATCTAAATATGGGGGATGTTGATACATATACTCAATTAATGCACGAGGCACAAATGGGCATTCCAAACAGCAATAACGACCTGAAAAATTGGGGATCTAATAACAAACGAACTGTTAATCGGCGGAAGGCAGTCAAACAGTTGATGGACGATTATACCAGAAAAGAAATTGCTGAAGAACTAAACTGTGATATTTCGACCGTCAGAAAGGACATTATATTTCTACGGGAAAAGGAGCAAGAGGAAGAACATGGATAAGTTGATAATCGGACTGGCAATGGTAGGAGTGCTGTTACTATTAATATCACATCCAGCAGGTGCGATGATTACGATCGCCTTGGCACTATTTTTACTTAGTTAGGATGAGAACGATGGAGATTTTTAAAAGGTTTTATAAACGACTGCAGACAGTTGCATGGAATGGCGGTTTAGAAAGTTTGATGGCTGATTTGTTCGCCATCCTCGCGACAATAGACATCTTTATGAAGGATGTTTCAATGACAGAAAAAGGACTAATGATATGCCTGATGTTGTTATTTGACATTTTGTCGATTGTTAAACGATGGGATTACCGGAAATCGAAAGAATGGGAGAGAAATCAATGAAAGATAGAGCGATTAATGCATTAATTAACACACTAAATAACGGATTGCAGTCCGCCCCACAAATAACTAAACAAATAATACGTCAGTATCAACAAAGCCAGCTATTTTATGTGTTTATATGCGGGACACTAGCAATTATTTTTGTTATTATTCCACTCATTTTCTGGATAAAGTGGTTTAAAAACTACAAAAAATGGCGAAATGACGGAGGACCAGAATCTTCTTTTCTTGATACTGATATAGACGGATATGTCGATGACGTTGGTTTAGAAATAGTGACATGGATCGGTGCAATTATGACTTTCCTACTATGGTTTGTCGCAATCATAATGACCATATCTGCATGTGATAGTTTAGGCAATTATATGTCTCCTATTACATCAATAATTGCGGATTGGAAAGGATAGCGTTATGAAGGGACTTTTTCAACTAGCAGTAGGATTAACGGAACTTGTAATCGGCATACTACTATGCTGGGCAGCGTTGATTTCAGTAATAAGAGGGATTGTGTTTTTGTGTCAATTCTTCTTTTAGCAACAAAAAAAGCCCCACAGCCAATTGCTATGAGGACAACCAATAATCTAATTATAGCACACAGGAGACTATGGGGGATGGACGTTTTGGCAATACCTAAGATTAATACTAAAGGGACAATGTGGCGGGTTAAGGACTTTTTCAAAAGAGATTATCCAGGGATTTGCAGACGTGCCGGCAACAATCCGACCGGCATTCGAGCGGTAATCATTGATGGGATGCCCAAGTCACAAGCAGCAGGTAATAACGCAGAAGAAAAGATAACCGATTACATCGCACAGCAGGTCGAATATGAAAAAGTGGTTAATGCAATTAGATCGCTAGACATGCGATCACAAGACATCATCACTTATGATGTAATCTAAAATCGCACGGTGAGCTGGTGTTCGGGAAGGTTACATATGACGCGATCAAGGTACAACGATTATAAGAGATACGCGCTAAACGCCTTTGCTGACGCCTACGAGTACCAAACTTTTGGAGAGACAGACCTACATGAATACGAGTGAACGCAAAAAATCGGACTTTTGGTGTACTTTTATCGGATTTTTGTAGGACTTTTATCGGATTTTTATCGGACTTTTTTGAGGAGAAACGGCGGTAAAATGATATTGTCGAAGGATTGAGGGATACCAATTAATAGATTTCCTTATCGCGTTTCTCCAATTAGATTTGTATATTTTGCCAACTAGTCTCAATCCTTCGGCAAATTGTAGATGTAGCTCAGTTGGTAGAGCACCTGACTGTTAATCAGGAAGTCGCAGGTTCGATTCCTGCCACCTACGTTGCGATATTAATTGCTAAGACATAGCCAAGTGGTTATGTCTTTTTTGATGAGGGGGAGGATGGGCAAGATTATGGTTAAATGCTTAAAAGTTTTAATATCAATAATTATAGTGATATCGGCCTTATTTTCTAGAAATACCGAAGCCTTGTGTTTTTCAATTTCAGCGTTGTTTTTTTCATTCCAATAATGCGATAATTACAGTTAATATCTAATTTGTATGAGGTTATTGGTAATGAAGATTGGAATATTTAATGGCGAACTATGGAAAAAAATATCAGCCACCGGAGGATGGGTCTTTGGATTTTTAGGAGCTTTAATATCTTTTATAGATATTGAAGAAGCAATCAGAGTGAAAATGTTATGCGCCTTTGTTGTTCTTATGATTATTTTCTTCTTATTTGAGTTAATTAAAGCTAATATCTTGTGGAAAGCAAGGTTAAATGTTGGAGAATCAGAAATAATAATAAGAGAAGGAGATATTTTTAGTAACGATATATATGAAAATAAGAAACTAATAAAGGTTTTTGCTTTTAATGAATATTTTGATACAGAAGTTGATGATAATGTAATATCACACGGTTCTTTAAATGGACAATTTATAGATAAGCATGTAAATAATGTATTGTCGTTAGATAAAGCTATTGATTCAGATAAAAGATTGTCAACCAGGCATAAATTAGGAGAAGATAGTACTAGAGAATCCGGGAAAAAAATAAAGTACGAATTAGGTTCAATCTTTAAATTCTCAGATGATATATTTTTGACTGCGTTAACCCATTTTGATAGCAAAAATAGAGCTTACTTATCTATTCAAGATTACATTAAGTTTCTGGTTAATTTTTGGGACGAAATAGATGAGTTATATGCTGGAAAAACAGTGGTTATTACTCTCTTTGGATCTGGAATAACTAGGTTGGATCATGATAGATATTCTGCAACGGAAATACTTGACACGATCCTCTGGACTTTTAAACTACGCAGGATTAAATTTAAGAAGCCAACTAAACTTATGATACTTTTAGATAAGGATACAAATAGGCAAATCAATTATTTTCTTTTAAGGAGTAGATTTTATGGCTTACAGAAATAAAGTATATGTTGCTTTTGATGGCGATAATGACATTAAATATTACTATTTAATGAAAGCGTGGAATAAAAATCCTAATTTTGACTTCGAAATTAGTGACGCTCATGATTTGCACAGCTCCAGGGATACAAGTACTGAAGAATCAATTAAGAGAAGTTTAAGACAACGGTTTGCAAACTCTAAACTATTTATATTATTAATAGGAGAGCATACTAAGTATTTAACAAAATTTGTGAAATGGGAAATTGAAACAGCGATTAGGTTGGAACTGCCTATAATTGCAGTTAATTTGAACGGTTCTGAAAAAGAAGATAATTTAGTGCCTTCAAGTTTAAAGGGCGAATTAGCAGTTTTCGTCCCATATAAAGAAAGAGCTATTAAACACGCTATGGAAAATTGGCCT
Organism: Pediococcus acidilactici DSM 20284; assembly: GCF_000146325.1. Classification (GTDB taxonomy): domain Bacteria; phylum Bacillota; class Bacilli; order Lactobacillales; family Lactobacillaceae; genus Pediococcus; species Pediococcus acidilactici. Next base: position 281,065 of record NZ_GL397067.1, read on the forward strand.
ACTTTTGATAAGAAATACCGAAAAGCTGGTAAAACTGGAGCATATTACTACGAAAACTAAATTTATAAACTATAATAAAAGTTTAATAAATTGACAGCTTAGGCTGTCTTTTTTTGTACATGAAATTAAGGGAGTGATAGCCATTGTAAAACTAATACATTCAAAGTACGGATATGAAACGCCGGAATGGACGGCAGCTGATGCTAAATTAGAAAAATGGTTAAAGCAAAAAAAGAAGGACGATCCTAAAATGGACCGTCCTTTTATTATGCCTAAAAAAGAAAGAGAAACAATTAAGATTGATTGGAACAAAAAAACGAGCACATAGCCTGCCATCCTTGTAAATGTTGGCGTAATGGTGATAATCGACGTTAAAACACTTAATAAGTTGTCTAACAAAGTTATTTCCATAATACCACCTTCTTTCATAAGAAAAAGGATCAGTATTGCTACGACAAGGAATATGGCATCGCCTATATATGGCAAGCTATATGTTCGTTCCTTAACTGATTTTACTATCAGTGACTTGTTTAATCAAATGGAGGTGTGGTGATATGTGATGAGAAAGCTAGAACAAGCAGAAAAAGATTATCTCTCTGGTATGAAGTACAAGGACATTGCTGATAAGTACGATGCTTCGATTAATACCGTTAAATCGTGGAAGAACCGTTATGGTTGGCAACGTGGATCCAAAAAGGGTGCATCCCCACCTGAAAAAAGGGTGCACACAAAAGTGAAAAAGGGTGCACACAAAAATGAGGGTGCGGATAACGAGTTAAGTCCGTCACAGGAATTGTTCTGTCAGTTGGTTGGCGGGCAGAGATTGCCGTTATATCGGGCTTATATGGTGGCCTTTGATATTAAAAGCAAATCGTTGGAGTCAATCATGTCGTCGGCGTCTAGACTTGGTAAACGTCCTGAAATAAATGCAAGAATTGTTAAGATTCAGCAGGAAGTGGCTGCTAAACATGAATGGTCGTTGGACAGTGTTGTTGATTCATTAACGTTTGTCCATGACGAAGCCAAGGCAGACATCTTCTTGCAAGGCATTAAAAAGGCTAACTCAGACGCCATGCTGAACTCACTCGACCGCATTACCAATCTGTTGCATATCAGTGATGAAGGACGCCGTGCTCAAGCTGAGGCAGATGTTGCCAAGATTAAAGCAGACGAGTTGCAAGGCAAAGGTGAGGATAATCCAATCTTGTTAGCAATGGCTAAACAAGCACAACAATTGGTCAATAAAGAAGAGGAGGATAAAGAATGAAGACGTTTATCAAGAATATTAATTACTCACCCAAACAAGCTAGTTTTATCTTTTCTCCATTTGACCATCTGTTTGATGTCAATGAGGGTTCAATCCGTGCTGGTAAGACAGCTGCTGATGATGCGCGTTTAGCGCTTTTTTATTTGGTTTCACCTAACGAAACACATTTGGTGAGTGCTTATAACCAAGAATTAGCTTACAAGCTGTTTATCGAAGGCGATGGGCTAGGACTTGCTTACATCTTTGATGGCGTCTCACATTTACGACGTGACCGTGGTGGTGACCATTTAGAAATTGATTTGCCTTCCGGGAAGAAAAAGGTTTACTTCAAGGGTGGTGGAAAGTCGAACAGTGCCAATTCAATTCGAGGGTTGTCGCTTGGTTCGGTTGCTTACTCGGAAATGAATCTCCTAGATAAGGAGTTCATTGATGAATCATTTCGACGGACAGCAGCAGCTAAGATTCGCTATCATTTAGCCGACTTAAACCCGCCGGCGCCGCATGACCCAATCATCGAAACGTTTAAAGAATATGGCGCTCACTGGTTGCATTGGACAATGAGTGATAACCCCGTCATGTCAGAACAACGCTTGAAGGAAATGGAAGAACAACTAAAACGAAATCCATATCGTTACAAGCGTGACTGGTTAGGGCTCCGAGTAATGCCACAAGGTGTTATCTACTCAATGTTTGATGATAAGGATATGACCGACCAAGCACTAGTTGGCGAACCAGTGGAGATGTTCTTTGCTGGCGATGCCGGTCAGAACGATGCTACTACGTTGAGTTGCAACATTGTCACTCGCGTGGTTGACGGTGATGGCGCGCGTTTTGTTCTTAATCGAGTCGCTAATTACTATCATTCTGGAACCGAGACAGGCGAGACTAAAGCAATGTCGACGTATGCGGAAGAATTACGCCAGTTTATTAACTGGTGTCACCAGAAGTACCAATTATATTATTCTGATATCGTAATTGATCCAGCGGCTAAAACATTGCGTGCTGAACTTGAGAAGCTAGGCATCATGAGTAGTCCCGCCAATAACAACGGTAATGAAAAGGTTGGTTCTGTTCGTGGCATTGAAGTAGGGATTGAACGCCTACAGAACTTAATGACCAACCAACAGTTCCGCCTAGTAGAGCCAAACAGTGATTTGTATAGCCATTATCACTTCATTAAGGAGTTAGGGATGTATGTTCGCGATGAAAACACTGGGAAGCCAGTTGATATGAATAATCATGCAATGGATGAAGCTAGATATGCAGCTAATTACTTTACCAGCCGATATGAATAGAGGTGGACTGAATGCCAGAAAACTTAATCTCAAAGACAAAGGCGGTGTTGCAAAGAATGAATGTGTTACCAGTACTAAATGAGGTACAAGACCATAAGAAGGTAATGATTAGTGATCTAGACGTGGCACGTATTAAGAAGTATCAACGTTTATACGAAGGCAATCCGGAATGGAAAGTGCGGACGTTCAGAAATATAAATGGACAGACCGCGGTTGTACATCGGCAATTACTAAACATGCCGAAGGTTACCGCTAAGAAATTATCCTCATTGGTGTTTAACCAAAAAGCAAAAGTGGATGTATCGTTTGAAGATGTTGACCCTTCACAAGATAGTAAAGCCTATGATAATCCAGCCAATGAATACGTCCATAAAGTATTAAAGGACAATCGTTTCAATGAGACATTCCCCCGGTGGTTGGAATACATGTTTGGGGTAGGTGGTATCGTTATACTTCCGCAGTGGAATGATGGCTTAAAAATTAACTTTGCGACTGCTGACGCATTCTACCCAATCAGCACCGATTCTAATGGCGTGAGTGAAGCGGCTATTGTATCAACGTCGACGCAAAATGGTAAATACTACACTTTATTTACGTGGTATGAAAAGAAAACCGGGGATGATAATAGTTACATTGTCACCAACCAGCTTTATCAATCTATCAACGCTAATGATGTCGGTTCGCGAGTACCGTTATCAACGGTATATCCTGATTTAGCAAAGTCATGGGAGTTTACTGGGTACTCTAGAGCGCCATTCATTTATTTACGACCTAATGTTGCTAACAACAAGGATATGACCAGTCCAATCGGCATCCCTCCATATGCGAATGCCATTGATACATTACGAACGCTTGATGAAATCTACGATACGTTATTTCAAGAGTTTCGCATGGGTAAACGTCGGATTATTGCACCAACTTCGATGTTCAAACGTAATACGGACCCCATGACTGGAAAAGTTGATTATGCTGTCGATTTGGATGAGGAAGTTTATAAAGCTTTCAAGTGGGATGCTTCAAATGGTGATGCCCCAGCTAAGCCAGAAGATATTACTTTAGGTTTACGGCAAGAAGATATCATATCCGCCCTAAATGGCGTGTTAAGAATCTATGCCTCCCAGATTGGATTGAGTCCCGGAGCATTTACTATGGATGAGAATGGCGTCCAAACTGCCACTGAAGTTATCAGTCAAAACAGTGAGACGTACCATACTAAAAATGACCATGAAACTATGATTGAAGAAGCGTTAATCCAGTTAGTGCATCTAATTTTAGATATCGGTCATGACCATGGCGAATATAGTGGCAGCCTGGATGTTAATGTGTCAGTTAACTTTGATGATTCGATTGCTCAAGATCGCAACGAAAATTTGGCATATTACATGCAGGCCTCTGGGAACAAACCATTAATGCCACGGTTGCAAGCTATTCAACAGGCCTTCAATTTAACTGATGATGAAGCCAAGAGTTATTTGCAACAACTGCAGAGCGAAGAGCCTGGGCAAGGTGACATGACCGATATTGCTGGTGAAGAAGAATGAGCTTAAATCCATGGCAACTAGATCGATATTCGCAACCAGTTGTTGATCACTATATTGATGTTGAACAGCAGATCATTGAATACATTATTGATTCAATGACTGCCAAAGCCAATCAAGATGATATTGATGGGGATGATTATGCCGTTCAGAATTATGCGACAGGATTAGTTAAATATGCTAAAGAGATGAAAAGCCAAGTTCATGCTGATATTAAACAAGCGGGACAAGATAATATTGACCCATTGGATAGTTGGCTAAAAGAACATAACGGTCAGGTGGTTAAAAAATCAGGTGACCTAGTAAAACAGCATTTAGCAAACACAGATTCGTATCTTAAACTAGCCAGCAGAAACATGTCTAAGAACGCCGTGGATGGAATTCGCAACATTATCACTTCAGCTACTAATGAATATCGGCTTGGTAAAGTAACAAAAAAGCAAGCGATTGGTAAAGCACTCCACCAATGGTCTGATAATGGAATACCAGCCTTAATCGACCGGGCGGGAAAACAATGGAGCCCAGAAACTTACGTACGAACAGTGGTTCAGACTCAAGCCAACCGGCTAGCTAATGAAGAAACGTTGCAACGCATTAAAGATAATGGACAGTACGTTGATATTAGTGCCCATGCTGGTGCGCGTCCGCTGTGTGCGCCGTATCAAGGCAAGCGATATTCGATGCTTGATAATGACCCTAAATATCCGTCTTTCTACTCTACAAGTTACGGCAAGGCTGCTGGTATCTTGGGTATCAATTGCCACCATCATCTAATGCCAGTCGCTAATGATGGAGCGGTCTATAACCCGCCTAATATTGACGATGATTTGAATGCCAAAGTTTATAAACAAACTCAACAACAACGCAAGTATGAACGCGAGATTCGTCAGCTTAAGAATCATGTTAGAATTTCAGACAACTTGCACGATAGTATTGGCAAGGCGCACTATCAGATGAGACTGAGAGATAAGCAAACACAGCTCCATGAATTACAGAAAGCCAGTGGGTTACGGCGCCGTCCAGAATTAGAGAAAAACATTTTGAGATGATTAGCTGGTAACAAGTTAGTCGTCTTTTATTTTGCCCTAAGCATGGCATTAAAAGGCTTATTTTTTATGCAATCAATTCGCGCGGTCGTTGCCGTGTAATAAATAACGTTAGGAGAGATTGTTATGGAAAGAAGTAAGTTGACAGATATTGGCTTAAACGAAGAACAGATTAATCAAGTTATGAAGCTCTACAATGCGGATATTGACCCAATCAAAGTAGAACTGAATGATGTTAAAACGGAAAATGCTTCGTTGCAATCAAAAGTTGAGGATCGTGATAGTCAAATTGACAGCCTTTCAAAAGAAGCTGGCAACAGTCAGAAACTTAATCAAAAGATTGCCGATTTGCAAAATGAGATTAAACAGCATGATGAAGATGCTAAAAATCAATTACACGAAGCACAACGTGATAATGCAATTGAGTTGGCTTTGAGGGATGCTAACGTTCGAGATTCTAAAGCAGTTCTTCCATTTTTGGATAAAGACACCATTAAGCTCGAAGATGGAAAACTCAAAGGGATTAACGAGCAAATTGAAACAATTAAGGCCGACCATGATTATCTGTTTAATTTGGATGAGCCAGCCCAACCATCTGGACCATCGTCACATCCAACAGTTGGTGGCGACCGCACGGGTGGCAGTAATGATGTAGCAACTCCAAGTCAAGAAGCTGCTGATTTGAATAAATTTAGAATTATTTAGAGGAGGAATTAACATGTTCGATCCAGATACAACTACGTTACAAGATGCGAGAACCGGAAGCATTCCAACTAATTTAGCAACAGATATTATTACCGAGGTTAAGAGTGGCTCGGCGATTATGAAGGTTGCTAAGGCTCAACCAATGACTAAACCAGTGCAAGAATTTAGCTTCATGAGTGGGATTGGTGCTTACTGGGTAGATGAAGGTCAAAAGATTAGCACGAGTAAACCTACCTGGATGAAAGGTAGTATGACAGCCCACAAGATGGGTGTCATTATTCCCACATCAAAAGAAAATTTAAAATACTCGGTTACTAACTTCTTCGATTTGATGAAAGCAGAAATTGCTGAAGCATTTTATAAGAAATTCGATAATGCTGTTTTGACAGGCAATGACAATCCATTTCCCCAAAGTGTTTTAGGTTCGGCCGCTTTAGTTAAGCAAACAGTAGAAGAAAGTGGTAATAAGTATGATGATATTTCTAAAGCAATGGCATTGCTTGAAGCGCAAGACTTAGATGCCAATGCAATTGTTGCGCCACGGGCACAGAAAGTTAAATATCGCTCTACAAAGGACAACAATGGTTCACCAATCTTTAACGATGCTCATAGTGGGACCACTGCTGATGTGTTAGGACTCCCAATTTCATGGACTCCGTCCGGTTCTTTGGATCGCACAAAAGTTTCCGAAATTCTAGCTGATTGGAATTCAGTTTACTACGGTATCCTTGGCGGGATTGAATACGAAGTACTCACAGAAGCAACACTTAGCGGTGTGCTAGGCGAAGATGGATTACCAATTAATCTAGCAGAGCGTGATATGGCTGCTATCAAAGCTACATTCTCGCCTGCTTTCATGGTTATTAAAGATGAAGCAGTTGCGGCTGTGTTGCCAAAGGGAACAACGGCAACGCCTAATGACACTCCAGCACGCACGAAAGTTGGAGGAGATTCCCCAAAAGCGTAAATCCCGTAGTTGGTGAAGGTGAAGCTGATTCAGCTGTATTAGCTGAATAGGAGGTGGTTATTTGGATTTAATGGTTGATAAGACGTACTACAAAGATGTTTATTGTGGTGCTGAAGTTAAAAATGATGAGCTATTTAAGCGATTTGCAGTAAAAGCTCAACGACAAATTAATAAGTACTGCGATTCCTTCTTTGATACGCACACACTAGATGATATGCCATTAGATAGTGACCGTACCAATGTTAAGAATTCTATTTGTGCCCAAATCGAATATTTTAATGATTTAGGTAGCGCAAGCGAATTAGCAGGTGAAGGCCAAGTAACCAGTATTCATATCGGCAATACAACTAAGAACTATAGCCACGTTAGCTTGAGTAAAGCTACAGCAATGGTTTCAGAACAAGCAATCGAATATTTAGCACCTACGGGATTATTGTACAGAGGAGTGGGCCAATATGATTGATGAAGGCATGCCACTAGAATGGCTAATTCATGATGTCAAAATTACGCCCGCTAATGCAATTAATGATGCAAATAATTGGCAAGATGTGGACGCTGATACTGATAGCTACACAATTAGCCAGTGCCGAGTTGATAGCAATAAAGGATTGGCGTCAATTACTGAAGGAACGGCTGGAACAGTAACAGCTATCCAAGGGACGTATACATTGTATATAGATGCTGAGCATTCATTTCCGCTAGACAAAATACCTAATAATGGTGATTTAGTTGAATGGAGTGACGGTTATTCGGATTTTAGTGCAAACGTCCAAGCTGTTAGCTCGTTATATAGTGACAACGGCATTAATCATTGGGAGGTGACTCTACAATGAAAGCTAAAAGTGAAGTTAATATTCAGCCGATTTTTAACATGCTAAAGCAGACTGAAAAAGCAAAGCAAGCGGCTGCTGAAGAATTAGTATCAATATCAGACCCGTATGTCCCATATTTAAGTGGTGATACAGCGGCTAGCCCGACAATCCATTCAAGTGTGGGGACAACCTACATTGAATATCCACTGGAATATGCTAATTACATTTATCAGGGGCAGGCGATGAAAGGCAACAAGCCTAAGCACGCCACTGGTAAGCCATTGGTGTACGGTACAGCTCGCCACCCACTAGCAGGTCCACAATGGGACCAAAGAGCGCTTAACGATCATCCGGGCGTTTTAGAGAATGTGGTTGTGGAGGCGATGCTCCATGGATAAAGAAGTTAAAAAGGATGTTGAGCGCTCAATCTTAACGTACATTACGAATAACATTGATTTACCCGAAGATATTGCTTTAGGCGACAGCATCAAGCCGGGTAATTCAATCTCTTATCTAATGGGGGCAGGAAGTCCTGGTCAAAGATATTATGACGGCAGACGCAAAAAGCATTATTTATTTACGATTTCAGTTAAAGATACTAATAGTCTTAAAGCGATTAATTTATTGAACGAAATTATGGATTTAATGGAAATAAGAGGACCTAACAATCTGAAAAGTTTGTCGGGTTCTTTTTCTTTTGTCAGTTCGTCCATGAAAAATAACCCAACTTATCAGGGAATTGTAAATGATAAAGGAATAGAACGTGCGGTTATTTCAGGAAGTTTTGAAGTGACTGTGATTATTTAATAAAGGAGAGTAATTATGGCAAGCATATACAAAGATGTTAAAGGTGACATTTTAAATAACTATTTAAACGAGCATTGGATTGCTAAACCAACAGCCAATGGTGATTTAGAATGGTTTTTCTTAGGAAATGGGATTACCCAAGTTGATTTTAAACCTACCGATAAAAAGAAAACAGCGGCTTACTACGATGGTGGCGGTTCAGAAGGGACTACAGTAACTGGGGTTACATTCTCACTAGATGTGACTGGTGACCGTGCTATTGGAAATACTGCCCAAGACATTATTGCTGATATGGATAGTGAGACTGGCAAGTCACGTGTCGTTCAATTCCGGCGAATTGAATACATCCTAAACGATGATAACAAGCTTCAAGCTACTCGTGCTTACGATGGTGAAGCAACCGTTTCAGATATCCAAGCCGGTGGTGGGGCTGCCGATGATAATGGTAGCTTTAAGTGCACGATTACGTACAATGCTAAGCCACATGTGCTTAAAGCAAAGGACGATGCAGCGGAACTAGATGCGTTGCAAAATGATAATCCTTGTCAAAACAAGGACATTCTCCACGTTGATTTGGTTCCCAATGGATCGGACCCAAACTAACCGACCCTACAGCAGGAACAGCTGTTGTAGGGAGCGCAAAACTTGCTAATTAATCAAGAAAGGAATGATAAAAATGGCATACACACCAAATAACTGGGCAGCAGGTGACACAATCACCTCAACCAAATTAAACAACATGGAACAAGGCATCGCTACAGCATCAACTACCCCAGGGCCCGCTGGTAAAGATGGAACCAATGGGAAAAATGGTAAAGACGGAGTGTCGCTAACCGCACTAGCGTTAACAGTTGATGGTGACGGCAAAGTTACCGGCGGTAAAGCAACTTTATCAGATAAATCAACAATCGATGTGACAGTAACTACAGACTAATTTAATAATTTAATCGCCGATGAAATTCACAATACCTAATGGGGCGGTTATTAAGAAGGAGCGTACGTAATGACAAAACATGTAATTGATGTGGAATTACCAGCAACCAAAATTGAGTTTAAGATTGGCGCTAAAACATATACCTTATCACTGGCCGACAAATCAAGAGCTCGTATTAATAAAAAATATGATGCCATTACTAAGTTTGAGGACGAAAAAGGCGATTCAACAGAAATGGTAATCAAACGTTACCAAGATGAGATTGACAAGATTGAAAAAGAACGCGATGAGCGTGAGCTTACTGATAACCCTATGAGCAACCAGGAAGAATTTAAGAAACGCCAAGCCACGATTGCTAAGTTTCAAAGTGAAGTCGACAAGAATAACAAAGAGCTTGATATTCACACTAAGAAATCAGCTATTGACTTCTTAGACTACTTATTTGGCGAAGGCACTGGGAACGACCTCTACAATTTAGTTGACCGGAACACAATCGCTTTATCCAAAATTATTTTTCAAATCATGACGGAATTTAATCGCGAAAATGATATTTATCAATACCGTGAAACGTATATTAAGAAGCTGGCAGAAATCGATAAAACGGACAATGAAGATGATGATTAATCATGAAATTATTAGAAGCTGTTCAAGACCTTGTCGAAGTCGAGGGGGTCAAATATGACTGTAACGTAAGTGTTCCAGCTGTATTTTTATATTTTGAGTTAATGCAAGATGATGGATTAACCGAAGCAGAGAAAATAGATGTGGCTTATCGAATGCTAGTTAAGCCGGACAGTCAAATTGAGCAACCTGCTGTTAAAAAAGCCAAGGTTGTTAAAGCTATTTATGATCAAAAAATTTCGAATGGCGAACAGTCTGCTGAAGATTTTACTAAGCCTAAGAACTATGACTTTGATCAAGATAATGATTTGATTTACTCCAGCATACTCCAGCAGTATAACATCAATATCCGTGATAAAAAGGTTATTGCAAACCTGCGTTGGCATGATTTTCTTAGCTTATTTTCTAATTTAGACAGCAAGACCCCGTTTGGTCAGGCTGTCTTTTTTCGCGGCGTTAAGATTACGGACGATATGTCAGACGAACAGAAAGATTATTACCGCGAGATGAAACGTAAATATGCTCTAAAAAAAGATGGCGAGAACCAAGCATTTGCAGAGATGGATTTACCACATAAGGTTGCTTATTTGGCAAAAATGCGAGCTAAAAAGCAGAAGGAGGGATAGCGTATGGCAGGAGCCACAAACACAGTTCGGATTGATATTGAGCTGTTAACAAAGGAAGCTCGACAGCAAGTTAAGTTGCTCAACGAACAATTGAATAAGATTGGCAGAGGGATGGATACTAAAGCTCCGGATGTGATCGAAAAAACTGGTAAGAGCCTACGTTCAACCGCTACTGCTTATTCTAATTATGCTAAAGCTCAAGAGACTGCGGGAATGAAGACTTCAGCCAACGTTACCCGGCTCAAAGGCTTGAAAACGCAAATGAGCCAGAATCAAACAGCCATTGAGGCCCAGAAGAAGAACATCGACTTATTGACTAAAGCTTACGATGAAAATGATAAGCACGTTGTTGAAGCTAAGGGTAAATTAGCTGAATTACGGTCACAACAGACTTTAATGGGTGCAAAAGTCGACGAGCTAGGTAAGAAGTACGGTAATTTAACACCGAGAATGGCCGCCGCAATTGATAAGCAATTAATCCTTAGCCAACGCATGAAACGAATTGGCGATTCAATGACCAATATTGGTCGAACAGCTAATTTGACGTTGACCGCTCCCATTGTTGGCGCATTTGGGTTAGCTACGCACGCTGCTAGTCAATATCAGTATGAATTGCAAGACATCCGTAAGGAAGTCCAGGCGCAGGGTTATTCTGGCAAAGAAGTTAACTCAATTATGAAGGATTTATCCACCGAAACCTTGAACTGGTCGCGGAAGTTTGGTTCTGCGACAACCGAGATCAATAAGGGAATGTTTGAGCTAGTTTCTAACGGTTATAACGTTAAGCAAGCTATGGGTATGATGCCAATGCTTCTTAAAACTATGACTGCTAATGGTGATAAGGCGGGACAATCCATCGAGTTAACTTCCTCGATGTTGGAACAATTCGGCCAAAATATTGGGTCAAACAGCAAAGTTATTGCTAATGGTAATGCTTTAATGAATCAAATGACAGAAGCCACTCATAAGGCGGCGATGTCACTAGACGATTTAAAGACAATTAGTGGTAACGCAGGTGCGGCAATGCATGCGATGGGTGTTTCAACTAGTGACTTTTTGGCATTGTCCGGGCGACTTAAATCTGCCGGGATTGATGCTAGTTCAGTTGGTACTGGGCTATCATCAATGATGACACGCCTTGGAACTGGTACTGGACAAGCAGCTAAGGACCTGAAGAAGTACAATATTCAAGTCTTCGATAGCGCTGGTAAGATGAAAAGCGTCTTTGATATCCTTGGTCAGATGCAAAAGGCCTATAAAGGTATGAACGACGAAGAGCGTCAGAAGTTCATGTATGACGTTGTCGGTCAAGAAAACATGAAGGTTGGTATGACTTTAATGGACGCTAACCTAGGTCGCTATAAGTCTTTATCAAGTGAAATTAAGAATTCTACTGGGACAGTTGATAAATACAACAAAACCATGCGTCAAACTAATGAGTTCACGCAACAGCAATTTATGGCCACTCTCAAAGCTTTAGAGATTTCGTTTGGTCAAAAACTCTTACCGGCAATTACGCCAGTGATTAAGATGTTTACTAATTGGATTGAAGCTTTTAGCAAGCTCAATGGGGATCAACAGCAGTTCATTGTTAGGACTGGTTTAGTAGTAGCAGCGCTAGGACCTATATTATCGATTGGTGGAAAGATATTTTCGTTAATAGGTAATATCCATAGTGGAATTGGTGCAATTGAGCGTTTCTTTGGTAATTCTACAGTTCTTTCTAAAATTCAACTAGAAAATGATGCGTACAGCGAGCAACTAGCTTTACTCAAGGAGATTAACTCGCAACAGGGACTGAGAGTTGAATCAACTAAAGGCACAACAATCGGTAGTGCAGGTACAGTTGCAGAAACTGGAAGCCGTGTAGCTAATAATGCCAATAAATCTCGCTGGGCTTCTGCTGGAATAGGTTCTAAGCTATTAGCCGGTGGAGCGGCAATTGACGCAGCTTCATCATTCTGGGGTGCAGTTAAAGCTCAATCCGGCGAGCAGAGGAATCAAGCCATCTGGGAAGGTGGCGGCAAAACCTTAGGTTTAGCAGTTGGAGGTGTACTAGGTGGCCCAGCGGGAGCAGCTGCTGGAGAATTTATTGGAGGCGCTATTAGTAAATACATCAAGGTTAAAGATGTAAGCAAATCGTTTGAAAATTCATCTAAGCCTAAGAATCCAACAACTAATCAAGTAGTCCCTCTTGGTTTAGGGTATGTGCCAACTGGTACAGAAAATCAAGCTGAAAAGGGAGCTAAAAAGTTCAAGAGCGAATGGAAAGACGCTTTTCAATCCATTGCAGGTTATTCTGCCAATTCATTAAGCACGTTTGAAAAATTCCAAAGTTCAGTTAATAAAAAGATTGATTCTGAAACAAACAAACAGAAAAAGGATTCCGCTGATTCGCTTAAGTGGTTACTTAAAAGTGGAAAAATTAGTCAGAAGGAATATAACGCTGATATAGCGAAAATAAATGGTAATAAGAATTCATTGGCTAGTCGAGCTAAAAAAGATTCAGCAGCAGTTGTCCAGGCAAGACGAGATTTAAACAAGAAACTTAAAGCAATCAATAATGAATACAAGAAACTTGAACAAGGCAAGTCACGCAGTGAAGTAAAAAAGCTTGAGAAGGAGAAACAGCAAGATATTTTACAAGCACATCAAGATGGTGACAACAAAATCAAGTCCGCCGAAAGAAAACTAGCAAAAGACTTGGCTTCAATAGAAACATCTTCCTCAAAAAAGCAAAAGTCAATTCTTAATCAATTAAAAAATTCAGCTGAAAAAATTAGTAACAAAAAGGCTGCCGCTTTGATTAAGAGTTCATATAAGGCTCAGCAAAAAGAAATCAGCAATGCTGAAAAAACGAGGATTGCAACTATAACTTCTGCTGAAAAAGAGCATAAGCGAGTTCTAAAAATCGCAAACGAAAAATATAATGGTGAATATGTTCTTAGTAAAAAAGCTAGAAAAAAATTAAAAGATAGTGCCGACGAAAAGTATAGCGATGCTATTGAGGCTGCTAATAAGAGAAAAGCAGAAACTGTTAAAAAAGCAACGGAAGAGCATAAACAGATTGTTGAAGAAGCTAAGAAAACAACAAAAGGACTCAGTGACCAATATGACACTAATACAGGTGACGCAAAGAAGTGGTGGAGTGGTTTAGCAGATTGGTTTTCTGCTCACTCAATTGTTGCAAGCATTAAACAAGTTTTTAGTGGTGGCAAAGGGAACGGTAAGAAGGGCAAATCTCATGCTCTAGGTGGCCCCATAGCGCAAACACATACTGCATTAGTAGGCGAAGAAGGCCCGGAACTTTCCTATGACAAGAAAACTGGTCGGGCAAGAGTACTTGGTAAGTATGGGCCCGAAGTAACCACCGTTTACGCTGGCGAACATATTCTAACTGCCTCGCAAACTAAAAAGGCATTGAAAGGCAAGTCAGTTAATAGTCTGAAGTCGTATGCTGGCGGGACAGGTGATGCTTCGGTGCTTAATACTAAGAAGTCCGGTGGTAGCACTACTGCTAACTTCAATGTCAAAATGTCGGATAAGGACGTCAACAAGAAAACTAAGTCGGTTGTTAATGAAATTACTGATATGACCAAGAAAGCCACTAAGAAGTTACAAACATTTAACTCCTTTAGTAGCAAAAATTGGAAAGACATCTTTAAAGAAACTGATAAACGGGTTACGGATATTAAGGATACTGGTGTCAATAACATCAGTAGTTTGAGCAAGTCTTTAGCCGGACTAGATAAACAAACTGCCAAAACGTGGCATGCTGATTGGAGTAACATGGCGTCTGATTTTAACGTTCAATTAAGTAAAATTAGTGGTTATGCTCGTAATGATATGAATGCAGCAATTAGCCAGCTCAACCACGGGATTAGTAACATTAACAGTTTAGTTGGTAAATTTGGCGGTAATACGGCAATTCTTCCCGCTATTCCAGCATACGCGAATGGTACTGCTGGGCGTCTAACACAGGATGAACTGGCTCTAATTAATGATGGTCACGGACCTAATTATCGGGAATTGATCCAACATAATGATGGCTCATTTACAATGCATAAGGATCGGAATAAGGTAATTCCGCTTAAAAAAGGCGAACGAGTTTTTAATGGTCAGCAAACTAACTACCTAATTAACCGTGGACTGGTAAAGCCTTACGCAAAAGGTACGGTATCCGATGAGCAGTTGGAAAAAATGGTTGAGAATAAGATTAAGAATCCAGCCAAAGCATGGGACACGGATTATTCTAATCAGGTTAATGACTCAATCACACCAGATATGGCGCGTTCGATGGCTTTATCAGCAAAAAAAGCTATTTCCGAACAAGGTGTCCCTTGGTATCAAGCAGTTTGGGATGTTATTAAAGATGAAATGGGACTTGGTTCCGGTTCTCGTGGTGCATTCTTGAAGTACGCTGTTGATCACTACATGGGTAAGCCATACTTGATGGGTGGCGACGGACCAACCTATTACGATTGTTCTGGTATGGTTGCTGCAGCACTTAAACATTTCGGTATTGATATTGGACGAACCACAACTAAGATGCAGACTGCCACGTCACACGTTGGTTATGGTGACTCAAAACCTGGCGATTTAACCATTTGGGGTAATGCAGACGGAGCTCTGGGACACGTTGGGATTGTGATGAATCATAATGGTGCGGGTAAGATGTTTAATGAAACACCACCACACGCTAAATATGACCCAATTAAGGGCAATGTTGGCATTCCTTGGAAAGGTACTTTCCGGATTAACCAATTGCACGACGAAGACCCGAATATGCCGAAGGTTTCACCACGTTTAAAAGCACTGGTTAAGAAGGAAATTGGTAGCAAAGCGCTTAATTGGATTTCTAATAAGTTTCAACCAGCCGAAGTAACTAACGGTGGAGTTAGTCCAACACCAACTGGCGGACACCGTAACTGGATGGCACAAGCTGGAATTCCGGCTAATGAAATGGCAGGATATTCACAAATTATTGCAGCTGAATCAGGCTGGAACCCCCATGCAACGAATCCTAGTTCAGGAGCTTATGGGTTACCACAAGCGTTGCCAGGTTCCAAAATGGCTTCGGCTGGTTCAGATTGGCGCACCAATCCAATCACCCAGCTAAAATGGATGAAGAGCTATGTTAATGGCCGTTACGGTAGCATTGGACGTGCTCTGGCGTTCAGACGTTCAGTTGGTTGGTATGCAAACGGTGGCTGGGGTCAGAATGGTAAGTTAAATGTCTTTAACGAAACTCCGGGTGAGAATGAAATTGTGGTTAATCCACATCGTAAATCGGCTATTAAGTGGCTTAAAGAAGCGCTTGGGGCAACCGCTAAGTTGCAACCAAATGAGTTTAATAAAGCTTTTGCGCCGGTTGATTTGCCGGAAGAAATGAAAAATATTGATCAAAACATTAGCTTACCAACAGAAATGGCGATGGCAACGCCTGAATCAATTAGCCCTTATCGACCAGTAAAGAACCGTCCACTACAGAATACAGATAATTCTTTGGTTGGTGAATTAATAGAAAAGATTTCTGGCAAAGGCATGAATATTTCTGTCAACATTGATAGTCAAACGATGATTGTTAAGAATATTCCATTAATTAACGCCTTGCTAGGTAGTGATACTGTCAATATTGATTTAAGGAGTGGTACTAGATGAGCGATGATGTAGTAATTCAACGCGATAATGAAGTCATTCATTTGAAAGACTGGGGCGTTCGAGTAATTAGTTTTGACCCATCCAGTGCCAATTCGGTTCATGAAACTACTCAAGTTGGTATTTATGGGACCCAGACGACGTCGTCCAAGGTTGGTGAATTAACACTGACATTAGTTTTTGATTTTTTAGCTGGTGATAAATATGATTTTGAGTTGATTCGTTTGAAGCTGCTAGGGTTGTTTGCTACCCCGGGAGCTTTTTATATTTGGTCGACTAGGGTTCCATATCTAAGATGGAAGGTTGCCGTGCAAGGTTCAGTTAATATACCACGCTATGAATCATCTGATGTAGCTAGTAATGACATTACAGTGACCATGGTCTGCAGTGATGGTTATGCTGAGTCAGTTGCCACGACATTAGATCCTTTGACGTCAACTGGTAAGTGGGGATTAGGTATGAATCTAACTAAGAACCCGAAACCAGAATATCAATTTACTAACACTAATTCATTTCGATTTTTCAATGCATCAAATATTCCATTATTGGCAGAAGAACGACCTGTTAAAATTCATTTTAATGGCGTTGTTGGAAAGTCGCTGTCAATCACTAATAAAACCACTGGTCAGACATTAACCATTAATCATGCCTTAAAAAAGACGGATAAGTTAGTGATTGAAGGCTTGGTTCCTTATATTAATGGAACACAAATTTACAAGGATTGTAATCATGCTTATCTTGATTTCATGCGGGGATGGAATGATATCGCTATTAGCGGAGCTAGTGATTTTACAATTTCGTTTGAAACTCACTTTTATTATTAGGAGGAAGATACAATGCTGTTAATTCGTGACCCGGTTGGGAATGAAGCACCGTTACGGGCGACACAGGTAGCAGTTACGGATAATCTCGGTGAGATTGGTCAGTTATCATTTGTTGTTAATGCTACTGATATCAGTACTTATGGAGCGGAATTGTTAGGACCTAGGGCTGTAGTTACGGTTCCAGAGACTAAGCAAATGTACCGTTTAAGTAATATCTCTAGTATTTCGGTTGGCAATTTTAATCAGATAACGGTAACGGCTACCCATATTGCATCTGATTTGCACGATAAATTTATTGATGAAAATGTTGCAAAAGGTAGCAAGTCACTGGATGATTGTATGAAAATTCTTGTCGCTGACACTAAATTTAAGTACACCATTCACGACAAATTCAGTAATTTTGAGTTTACTGACGGCTTTGGTGGCGGATATGCTGATGATTTATTTATTAATACACTTGCTCCTGATTTTGGATTTGAGTTCTCGTTTAATAATTATCAGATTGATATCTACAAGACCGTTGGCAAAAGTAATGCCTTTGTTTTTGTTGATGGCCTTAATATCTCGAAAATTAATAAGACAGAGGATTATACCAATATCCAGACCTATATCAAGGGAACGGGTAAGGATCCCAATGATGATAGTGATGATTCTGATTCTAATGATAACG
This sequence comes from Pediococcus acidilactici DSM 20284, assembly GCF_000146325.1. Classification (GTDB taxonomy): domain Bacteria; phylum Bacillota; class Bacilli; order Lactobacillales; family Lactobacillaceae; genus Pediococcus; species Pediococcus acidilactici. Next base: position 298,835 of record NZ_GL397067.1, read on the forward strand.
GTGATGATACTAATCCAAGCGGTAAATGGATTAGCCCCGTTGGAACGGGTGGCCATTTTATGGCTGGTCAACTATTTGGTGATACTGTGGGACGAGGAAATGTTCATGATGGATTAGATTTTGGTAGTTTAATGGGTTGGAGCCATACGATTGTAGCGCCACATGATAGCAAGATTGTGTACGTTGGATATGATCAACCATGGGCGCACGGCATGATTGTTGGCGTAACGGGAAATCTTTGGTGGTTATGTCAAGAATATTCCAATGTTTGGACCGCGGACACGTTTGTAAAGGTAGGACAGATGGTAAAAGCTGGTGACCATATCGCCAATATGACTAATAATCATTTACATTTTGGTATGACCAAACAGGGACTAGCTACAGCGATTGCAGGTAGTAATACGACAGCTGGTTTTATTGACCCAAGGCCATACTTAGGTGTTTAGGGGGGATAAAATGGCGAAAAAACCAATTCCAAGTGCCGAATATTCAAGCCCGCTAAAAGATATTTACGGCAAAATTGATGCTGAACCGATTCAAGATGACCGTTTTACAGATAGTAATTCGTTACTTGAATATTTGAAAACGAAATTAAACGATCAGCCAGATATCCAATACACAATGGACTTTGCTAATTTTTCAAAGGGTGCGCCGTTAGCTGATTTTAATAACGTTAGTCCTGGTAACTATGGTTGGTTGAGGAATCGGTTTGGATTAGATGTTGAAGTCCGAGTAACAAGTAATGTTTGGTACCCGCAAGAGCCAGAATTGGTACCGCAATTAACGTTTGGTACCAGGAAGAAAACATTAACTCAAATCCAAAGTGATGAACGTAGACAAATTAAAGCAATGCCTCAGATTTCAAAAGCAGCGAAAGATGCTTCCAGTAAAGCAGAAGTTGCTCTGAATTCGAGATTAACAGGTGAGGTGGTTGGTGAAGTTGACTAAGATTATTCAATTAACGGCGCCAGCAGACAATGATGCTTTAGGATTGAAGAAAGGTGATAACTACTACGTTGTTACTCATGCTAAGGGGATTGTCGGGCTTGGTGATTTTGTGAACGACTTAATTCCAGATGTTGCGACTCTTGAAACAGATGGATTGATGAGTAAAAAAGATAAAGCTAATTTAGATAAATTAATGGGACCACAGGATAAGATTCAGATGAAATCGCCTGATGGTTCCATTTTTAATATCACGATTAGTAATGACGGTAAACTCCTACCGGTTAAGGAGGATAAGGATGAATAAACTAAAAATAATTAATTTAGTGACGGACGATTTAACCGATGCACTCGATGATACTAATCGAAAACAATTGGTTGATAATTTTAAATCAACCGAAGACACGATTAATAAGATAATCGACATCCTGAACACGGATGACGATACCGATTGTATCAGCAAACAGGATGTAATCACGCTTTTCACCGAACTGGTTAAAGTATTACAGTACTACGACATGCCAATCAGTTTCGATGGCAAGCATATTAAGAATGATGGGGAGGAATAGTTAATGGATAAATTGAAGCCCACAGTAATTACATTAGATGTTGATAAACCCGGGGTTCAAGTGCACGATCTCTCCAATAGTTTTAATGCTAGGGTAGGAGACAATCAAGTGCCACTAGTAATTAAATATATTGAACGCGGAATTGTTGAGCGCATGACAGCTGAGCAACTGACCCCGTTTATGGCTGGTTATGTTGGACAGCCAGACGAAGATGAAAAGGTAACGGCTGAAACCGGTATTGCGGTTAGTTACCATGGTTCTAGTAGCAATATTATTGGCGGTGGCAAGGTTAAGATGGATTTACCAGGCGCCATGTTTCCGCAAGAGGGAATGTTCTACGGATTCTTTGGATTGGAGAACGATAAGGGTAAACGGGTAACGACAAATACCGTTCGTTTTATTGTTGAGAACGATAATCCCGATATGTATGTGGATACTGAACCGTTTCGTTCAGAATTGCAAAAATTATTGGATTTAGCCCAAGCATTGATTGATAAAACTAAAGGCGATTTAAAAGATGAAATCCAATCAATCAGAGATAAAGCCACTAATTTATTCCAACAATTAAATGGCGATTATACGACCATCCAAACCACAGTTACATCATTAACCACACAGCTTGCAGAATTAGCTAAAAAAATTGACGATAAAGGACTGTTAACAAAGGCTGATCTAGAATCCTATTTGGCAACATTTAAAGAAGGGCTAGAAGAAATTGAAGCAAACATTCAGAAAGAATTAGGCGACTTTCAGGATGCCGACCCACTTGTAGCTTATTTTGACGATGACGTTAATGAGGTTGGCGGTGTGATTCCGTCATACTATCGCAATAAGCTCAATCAAATGAGTTCAATTCCCAAGGATAATTTTAATGTTGGCTTTATTACCGATGCCCACTTGCAATTGGACAACTACGCACCAAACTCGATTGCTCACTATGCTTATATTGCAGCTGCTAGTCGACGAGCACGGTTAGATGCCATTATTGCTGGCGGAGACAATACAAATGGCTGGTGGGAGAAAAACCAGAAAATGGTAGAAACTCAGCAAGCAACTTCAACACTATTTAATCGCACGGCAGCTGGCACTGATGTGTTTTTTCAGATGGGAAATCATGATACCGGAATTAATCAAAACGGCCATAATACGCCTGATACATGTTTATCAGAATCTGAAATTAAAGCCATGTATCACACTGCTGATTTAATGTACGGCGAAGTACGAGACGGCGATAGTCTATATGGGTACAAGGATTATCCAGATAAAAAAGTACGATTAATTTGGTTGAACAGCTTTGATTTACCTTATGAGTTAAATGACGATGGCACCTTTAAATACGATTTCCTTCGTCAACCATCTTATCGTAATCAGCAGTTAACATGGTTGGCTGAAAAAGCATTGATGATTCCTGATAATACGTGGCAAGTAATGGTATTCGCACATGCACCATTACCGGATACGTTTGGAGTTATCCCAACTGAGTTTAATTCAGACGTCTTAATTGGCATTTTAAATGCGTTCCAAGACGGAAAAGCTTATGCATTGAAGGACACTACCCGAGAGATGCCAATTGATATTAATGTCGATTTCTCAACGCAAGGAGCCAGTGTATTAATTGGATTGTTCACGGGTCACGTTCACGAGGATGGACAGATGGTTTACTCAAGTATCAACTGCGTAGAAACAGCCTGCAGTCTATGTTATTCCGGTGATTCTAATCGTGAGCGGTATACCGAAACGGAAGACTGCTGGGATATTTTCTCGGTTGATACAGCTAACCGAAAAATCCACGCTTATCGTTTTGGCTACGGTGAAGACCGTGATTTTAGTTATTAAAAATGGGGTGTTATAGATGAAAAAAATGAATTTGCCAATACTTGGTGGCGCCATGCGCAAGTTAATGGCTGAATTCTATGGTCATAAAGGCGCGCGCAACAGTGTTAATAATTTAGTCCACGCTACGGCAACAGAAGACCAGGACGGGTTTCAATCCGCTTTTGACAAGTTAATGGTTGATCAACGTTGCCGGCGTGCGACTGGATTACAGGCGGACAAAACCTACGATATTTTAAAAGATTTAGGTATTGGATATTGGATCGGTCGTAACTTTACCAATGCCCCCAAAGGTGCCGATGGCTCTATGTCATTAATAGAAGTAACAGGATGGGAAGACTATTTACAATATAATTTTACTCGACTGACTGATGGTCGGACATGGACACGGACAATCTACACGGACACGTACGACACAGGCTGGAATGATAACGTGTGGGTCAAAGTAGTTACTACTAACGGATTCACCGGACATTGTGCAGTTCGAAAAGTTATCGACCCTAGTCATGACGCAATTGAAGTACGTTTTTCGTTAAAAGGTACGCTTAAAGCAGGTGATCCAATTGATATTGCAACACTGCCTAATGGTTATACAACATTAGACCCTAATGCCATTTATTTTAACGGCACTGGAGCAGTCGCTGATGGTAGTGTGCCGGTTGGTTTCTACATCCACGGTGGCAATAAACTAGGTGCTTACCGGTTAGAAAAAGGTGGCGAAACCATCTCAGAGCTTCGCGGATTTGCCCACATTGAACGTGGAGATTCTACAATTTAGGGGGGTAAAAATGGTATATAAATTTGACGACAGCGGTCTGTTGATTGACTATTTTCCAGATAAAAACACAGTTGAAGATGCTGAGCATGAAACATTAATAGCACCGCCGGATGGATTATACGAGCCAAGATTTGACATTAAATCTCAAACCTGGACAGGAATTTCAGAAACTGAATGGGATAAGGAACATCCCTATAATCCTGAACCGTCCGTTATAGATAAGGCTATTGCCGCCTTAACTTTGCAGATGGCCAAACAATCAGAAAAACAAGATGAATTTAATGCGCAGTTACTACTCAAGCTTGCTCAATTAGGAGGTGGAGCGAATGTATAGTTTTGTTCAGGATTATTATAAAAAAGGTCTTTATACTAGTGATGATTTATTAACACTAAAAAATGGAGGGGTAATTACCGAAGACGAATACAATACTTTGATCGACGCCGAATCATAGGCGTTTTATTTTAACATTGGATGTAGCTGAATCTTTCCTTATAATTAGTTATTGAAAATCAATTATAAGGTGGATGAGTTATGAATAAAAAAGAAAGTATAGATCAATTAATCCAAATTATCCATAATCAAAATGCTTGGTACATTGGGTTATTAGGCGCTCTTTTAGCTGTAATTACTATTTTCTTAACTTTTTATAGTTTTCAGCAAAAAAGAATTTCAGATGAACAAGTTGAAAAATTCAATAATGAAATAAAAAAAGCTTGGGAAATAAACGAAGATTTAAAGCGGAGTAATGAGACAATTATCCAGTATACTTTGCAATCTATGAGTCATGAAGAATATTTTGTAAAAACAGATTGGCAACAAAAAGCTAAACTGTATCTATCAAGTAAATCTATGTTTGAAAAGTATTATCAAAAAAATGACGATTTGAAATTAATTTTAAAAGTTGCGAAGGGAGGAGCGGTAATAGGTTCAAAAAGGTATTTTGAATATCTATTGGAAGAAGATGGAAAACATCTTGATATTACGGAATGGATAAACAGGTGGAATGAAATATACAAAGTTGGTAAAAGGAATGATAAACAATTTTGGGGGTACTTAGTAGATTTTAATTATGAAGAAATGTTGCAATTAGGGAACACTATACAAAATGTACAATTAAAAAATAAGTGGTTTGTAGAACTAGATAAAGTAAACAATTTTTGGATTAATGAAGTGCTCTAAACAGAGTGCTTTTTATTTTTGTCCGAAAATGAGAGAAAGAAGATGATATATTGCACGTGATTTTTGGTTTGACGATTGCAGAATGGGGGACAATCGTTGTTATTGCTAGTACGATTATTGGATTTTTAAACAATGTGCTGAAAACTAATGTAAAGATCCCTCTGGATGAGGTTAGAAAAGAACTCAAGGATATACGAGAGCAAGAATCTACAAAACACGAAAAAATTGATGAAGATGTCAGGGGACTTGATTCGCGTGTTTCCAACGTGGAAGGGCGGGTTCAGGCTTTAGAAGGACAGAAAGGAGTCCATTAATGAAATCTAAAATCACCAAAGTTAAATTTACCAAGGTGGATTGGCATGACGGCAAGTTGTGGGCCAGTATTATCGGCATGCTAATCTTGTTGGCCCAGCAATTAATGAGATTGTTCGGGATTGATTATCCGGCTGATTGGTCTCAGATAATTGGGATTGCTAACACAGTGCTGGCCATTCTAAGCACGTTTGGAATTCTGAACAATGTCACAGAAGTTAAAGGCGGTGATAATGATGCGAAAATTAAATAAGCTAAGATGGGTTGTTGCGATAGCAGCGGCCTTTTTTGTTGGAGAGAGCACAGGCACATTAGTCAGTGCTAACGCCGGTAGTGCTACGAATAATCAGTACACCAACGTCCAGCATAAGGCAGTGGCTAAGCATCCCAACAGTGTCAAGGCTAAGACAGGTCAGAAACAAGCTCGCAAAGCTGTTACCTCTGTCCGCAGTCAAGGCGTTGATTGGGCAAAATACCAAGGCTTTAATGGAGTTAGGGGTTATAAAAATGACCAGTTTGCTATTGCTCAAATTGGTGGATCTTATGGCGGAACATTTATTGATCAGCCCACTTATAACAGCCAGGTTGCTAGTGCACTTAACCAAGGCATGCGGGCACACACTTACATTTGGTATGGAGTTGGTGACAGTAAAGCACTAGGTAAGCAATGTTTAGACTACTACTTACCACGAGTTAAGACACCGAAAGGTTCAATTGTGGCACTTGATTATGAAGACGGTGCTAAAGCTAGCTATTGGAATGGCAGTCGCTATATTAGCACGTTAGCCGAAAAGGAAGCCAACACTGATGCCATTATTTATGGCATGCAGAAGATTAAAGATGCTGGTTATCAGCCAATGTACTACAGTTACAAGCCTTACACTTTAGACCATGTCGACTATAAGCGAATTGTCCAGAAGTTTGGCACATGCCTCTGGATTGCTGGATATCCTGATTACCTAGTCCGGAGCACACCGTACTGGGGCGTTTTTCCAAGCATGGATGGAGTAGCAATTTGGCAATTTACTTCAACGTATATCCAAGGCGGCCTTGATGGAAACATCGACTTAACTGGTATTACCCATAAAGGTTATGATGGTAAGCAACCGGCTCCAAAACCTGCCCCAAAGCCCAAACCTGTCAAGAAAGTTAATGTAACTTATGCAATGCACCAAAAGGGCGGAAGCTGGTATCCGGATGTTAAGAACTTCGGTTCAGGCTCGAACGGCTATGCCGGTGCTCCTTATTGCGCTAACGATTTACTTTATTTGAAAGTTAATCGTGGGTCAATTAAATATCGTGTGCACACAATCGAAGATGGCTGGCTTCCTTGGGTAAACAAGGCTAATAAGAACGATACGGTCAACGGGGTTGCCGGAATTAAAGGTCACACAATTGATGGTGTTCAAATTGTTTATACAACTCCAAAAGGTGAGACCTACCAGCAAGCTTACTACCGTTCGCAATCAACGCAACGAGGTGGTTACCTCGGTACCTGTACCGACAATGGTTCGGTGGCTGGTTATGATAGCTGGGCTGGAATGTATGGCGAACCACTGGATCGGTTACAAATTAGCATTAACAATCATAGTGATTTCTAACGAACATAATAGTAGAAACAAATCAAGCTCACTGGCCACAACGGCTGGTGGGCTTTTTTATTTTGCAATAATAAGGCATTATATAGCATAATAAAGGCAACAATTATATTTGAGGTATCTTAAATGCTATTTACAGTAATTCCACTTGATTCTTTTAAAAATATATCATCAATTATATCTATTGATTTTGTAAAAAATGTATCATTGATTATATCTACCTTGGTATCAATAAGTTCTATTTTAAGATTTTTATATAATAAATTTTTGTCAAAGCCTGATTTTGGTATTATTGCACAGCAACCATTAGGATGGTCAAAAGGCGTTGATGTAGTTTGCGTAGTAAATAATGGTGCTAGGACAAAGAATCCACCGAAAATTGAATTTTTTGCTGAGACAAGGTTTAGTTGTCAGGTTAAGGAAATATCGGGACGAATTGAAGATGAAGAAGTACACTTTCCTATTCATCAAATTAGTAAGGGATATGTTTTAACAAATAAGAATAAGGGAGTTATTGCAAAGGTAACTCAACATCAATCAACAGATGTTTTTACACAATTCGAATATTATTCAAATGAAGATTATATAAATCAATTTAAAAAAGATTATAGAATGTATATAGGGGAAAATATTTCTTGCAATAAAAAATTGGAGTCTGCGCCCAATGTTTTGCTCAAGAGTAATCCTTGGACGATTGTCTATGTAGCAAAAATAACTTATAATCCTAATCGCATATTTTCTAAAGACAAGATAGCGTATATACAACTTAACCAGAAGTTAAATGAGGCTAACAATTCAAAGCCTTCCAATGAAAGTTATTTCAAGATAGTTAAAGAAAAAAATGACTTACAACCCCATCCTGAAGATGCAATAAATATCTGGAGTAGTGATACAAAATCTCCTTATCTAGCAAAGTGTCAACAACAAGTTATTGAGCATATTGCCTTTAGAAATTCAACGCAATCAAATTAATTGGATTTATACCTGTTTTTAAGGATGGTATTGTCTATGAAAATTTCAAATGGACGATTGTATGGGAAAAACGTGGGATTTAAAAATCTAGCAACTTATAATCGCCGCCATTAATAGATTTATAGGGCAAGTATATAAGCGCGTGCACCTCGTTTAGGACTATTAAATTTGCAATTATTATCGATACTTTTAAAGCCATAGCTGGAATGCTATGGCTTTTTGTGGTGAGGTATTTTTAAAGAAGTGAAAAGTAGCGACAATTTTTAGAAATGCCTCGGAATAGTTAGTGGAACTATTGGCATCCTAGATTTTATCGGAACTACTAATAAAAAAGTTAGTGAGAAGTTCCGATGGACCTTTATTTTTCTTGTTAACTCCCACCAGCGGAATCGAACCGCTGCGTGTCACCAGAGTGAGGATACGCTATGGTCTAGCGTATTCATTTCCTCTAGGTGCTCGATGAGCACCCGATGAATCAGCATCTTGTTGGCTAACGTATTGGAAATTACTAGGATTCTTAACTCTTGAATAGTACAAATTGCTGTCAGACACAAAAACCATGCCAGGTCCAGCAACTGTCCAATCGCCTTCTTGTGTGGAAGAAACTTCTTCGATAGAAGAAGAGCTTACCTCGTTACTTGACTCGTTGTCATCACTAGACGTCACAGAATCTGTATCCGATTCAGAACTGGCTTCATCTGTATCGTAATCCTCATCAGATGAAGCTTCTTCTGAACTATCAGATTCATCGTCTAAGTCGTTATCGCTTGAAGAATCGTCTACATCTTCGTCAAAATCATCTTCATCACTTTCGTCTATATCCTCGTCAGAATTATCTGAACTTTTAGCTACTTTTTCAGTTTTTGAACTATTGGTATCAGAAGATGGTGTCTCAGCAATTGCTATTCCAGTTATTAAAAGGATAACGCTAAAAAATCCGATAACTAGGGCAATGAGAGGTTTTCTGTGGTAAAAATCCATAATAGGTTCTCTATAATGATAGATTGCCCAAATACCTAGCCCAATAATAATTATGTACCAGAATCTAATTAACAGAAAAAACAATATTACTATACCAACACAGCCCCAAAATCCTGTGCTTTCTTTTTTCAAATTGAACTCCTCCAAAAAGTTTCAGCTTTTAACGTCGTCAGTTTTTGGACTTGTTTTTTTACAAACGAAGACTAATCACAACGGGTTACTAGAGTGGAATAGGATTTTTTGGAAATCTTCTGTTTCTAGTAATCATTAACATTAACCTTGCTACTTAATTAGAAAGATTCAACTATTTTAATCGGAATCCTTTAATACCAAATGACAAATTTTTTGTGTTTAATAACTGTGCCTTATTATTTTGTAAGTCAGCGTAGTATGTAACATTAAAGTTTTTGTATTGATTGCATCCATTAAAAGATGGGGCATCTTTTAAAATACCCATCTTCTAATTCTGCCGAATACTTATGGCTGTAAAATTTTTAGTAGTAATTTTAATGCTAAGTGTGTTTTGGCTTTTCCATTATTTAGATTACAGAACGCATTTTGTAGCGTTGCCTAAACTGCTTATTGATGTAGTTTGATTTCTTCGTTATATTGTATCAATTTTGCAACCTTACAGTGTAAAATATATCAAAAGTTTTACAATAACACCACTGTTTTCTTTAAAATAAATGGATGTTACGCCATTTAAATAACCTTTGGAAAACCAACTAATAAACATTCAATTAAAATTTATTAATGCTTTTGATAAAGCCCGTCGCTTTTGCTAGAATTACTTGAATTGGTTCAACGTAAAAATTGGGAGGCACTAATTTTGAATATCGGAATTGATAAGATCAGTTTTTTTACTAGCGACCTTTATCTACCAATGGATGATTTGGCAAAGGCGCGCAAAGAAGATCCGAATAAGTATTTAATTGGCATTGGACAGTCTAAACAAGCGGTTATCCGGAATTCACAAGACGCAGTCACCTTGGCAGCCAATGCGGCTTGGCAAATTCTCGATGAAAAAGAGCGGCAATCGATTGATTTGATTTTGTTTGGAACTGAGTCGGGAGTGGATAATTCGAAATCTGCGGCGGTTTACTTACAGTCGCTATTGGGGATTAACGCACAGGCAAGCGGGGTAGAGCTTAAGCAAGCTTGTTTTGGACTTACTGCAGGAATTCAGTTGGCGATGGGACATATTGCCCTGCATCCAAAAAGCAGGGTTTTACTCGTCGGTGCCGATATTGCCCGTTACGGAATTAAGACGGCTGGTGAACCAACCCAAGGCGGGGGGGCAGTGGCCATGATTATGAGTGCTAATCCGCGTATCTTAAAGATTAACCCCGAAAGTGCGCATTTGACAAAAGACATTATGGATTTTTGGCGCCCGCTTTATCGTAGTGAAGCGTTGGTAGATGGTCACTACTCATCCCAAGAATTTATTGACTTCTTCCAAAGTACTTTTCAACAGTACTCAGCCAAAACTGGGCAAGGACTTAACGACTTTGCAGCGTTGATTTTCCATTTGCCATACACGAAAATGGGATTAAAAGCTCTTCGAAGCGTGCTGGAAGAAGCACCTGATGATCAAATTGCCGAAGGACTATTAGCTCGTTTTGAAGACAGTCGCCAGTTAAATCGCGAAGTTGGTAATTTATATACTGGATCGTTATACCTCAGTTTATTGTCGCTATTACAGGCACGTTCATTACGTGAAGGGGATCAAATTGGTCTCTTTAGTTATGGTTCAGGAGCAGAAGGAGAGTTTTATACTGGTGAAGTGGTGCAAGGCTATGAGAGAATGTTAGACACAAGCGTTTCTGAGCAGTTACGGCAACGTAAGCCAGTTAGCGTAACTGAATACGAGGAAATTTATCGTAGTTTCATGGCGGCGCAACCATCAGATTTTGTAACGGACTATCAAAATGATCCTGCTCGTTTTGCGTTAAAGGGACAAAAAGATCAGCAACGCCAATACGTAGAACGCAAAGATTGATTTTGAGCTTGATTACTAATTGGCTGGTGCTATTTTTGAAAATAATAAAGGAGACTTCCTGGAAATGGAAGTCTCCTTTATTAATAAGTTTGAAATTTACTTTATGATGCAAGCGCGTCTTCAACTATCTTGCCATCTTTAACGACTAACAAAGCTCGGTTACTATCGGGTTGTAAAAGTTTTACCGTATACCCAGAGCCTAACTCCTTCTTTAAGGATTTTGAAAGTCCAGTAAATTGTTTCTTTAGCCCTGCGTAGCTATCTTTATCAATCGTTCGGGAATCTTTCACCCAAGCGCTGAAAGCTTTTTTGCTATTCGCATCAGTTGGGGTAACCACGAATACTTTTTGATCTGCGTTAAAGGTGAGGTCGCCTAATGACTTCAAATTTTTCTTAAGACTAGCAGTAATGTTTCTTTCTTTAGCAGCCTGTTGTGACGCTGCCTGACTATCACTGTTCATTTTTTCAAATTTGTCGTCTTTAATTGAGGCTTCCTTACTTTTTTTAGCAGCCAAATGTGAACTAGCTGTGCTAGCAGCTGTAGACGGTTTTTCATGAATAACCTGGTTTCCCGAAAAAATGACTAGGGCTAGGGGAATTATAAAAAGAATAATTGCTCCAAAAATGGACTCACGGCTACGAATTGAAGAATGTAGCTTAAAGAGACTAAGTATTAACGCGATTGATGCTAAAACTAAAACATATAACATAATGTCCTCCGAAATGATTCATTGCCTTGACCATTAGTATGACGGGTATAGGCGCAGAAATCAATAGATAACTATTAATTTTAGTATATATCGCTTCTAAAAAGCCCCACCACTTTGCCCAAAATGGTGACGTTGTCCAAAATAATTGGGCTCATGGTATCATTTTCGGGTTGCAAGCGGATGTGGTCGGTTTCTTTAAAGAACCGTTTGCAGGTTGCTTCGTTTTCGTCAGTCATCGCAATTACGATTTCGCCATTATCGGCGGTAGATTGTTTTCGAACGATGACTTGATCGCCCGATAAAATGCCGGCATTGATCATACTTTCCCCTCGAATGGTCAACATGAAAAGATCGCTGCTTTCATTCTTAAATTCCGGTGGAACGGGGAAAAAGTCGGTAGCTTCTTCAACGGCTAGGATGGGTTCCCCAGCGGTAACTACCCCCAAAACTGGGATTTGCTCGCCATTTTCTTGAATGCCAAGCGCTTCTAAGCCTTGGGCCGTAATTTCTAATGCACGAGGCTTAGTAGGATCTTTTTCTAAGTATCCATTTTTTTGTAGGCGGTCGATATGCCCATGTACCGTTGATGTCGAAGATAAACCAATTGCCTTACCAATTTCTCGAACGGTAGGCGGATAACCTTGCGTTTGGACCGTTTGATAGATATACTCAAGAACGTTAAGTTGCTTAGTACTCAAATTCTTTATCATTTTTTCACCCCACGAATATTTGATATAATTTTAACATAGACAGGTGAACTTCTCAAACAGATGTTCGCATTTTGCCAAACGAAATAAATAAAGGGGAGTAATAGTAATGGCAGATCAAGAAATGCAAAAGCTAATTAAACGGATTAATGAATTAGCAAAAAAAGCAAAAGAAGAAGGCTTAACTGAGCTTGAAACTATTGAACGTAAGGAATTGCGGCAAAAATATTTAAAACGGTTTAGAGAAAGTTTTCGGAGCCAAATTGAAATGATGAAGATTTTTGATAAAGATGGTAAGGAAGTCACCCCCGAAAAGGTAAAGAAAGTTCAACGAAAAAAAGGCTTACGTGACGATTAAACGGGGCTTTTGTTTTTACTTGTTTTTGTGTAAAATGAAAAGGCAGACTGTTCACGAGGAGGATTGACAATGTCAACTGGAATTTGGATTATGATTGTAATTATCGCCGTTCTTGTTGGAGCAATCGGTGGATTTTTCTTTGCACGTCGTTACATGGAAAACTACTTAAAGAATAACCCACCAATTAACGAAGACATGCTTAGAACAATGATGCTTCAGATGGGGCAAAAGCCATCACAAAAAAAGCTCCATCAAATGATGACCGCAATGAAGAATCAATCGAAAAAATAAAAAAGCGTCCGTTATTTGGACGCTTTTTTTGTATGGGAAGGCTCGGCCATGTCAACATATTGGAACGTTGGATCTAATTCGCGGTCTAAAGCAGCAAAGGCCGCGTTTAAGTCTTTTTCCAATTGGGCTAAGTTTTCGTCGTTCATCCGAGTTTTTCGGTCAATTACGATTGGCTCACCAAAATTAATTTGAACCTTTCGCCGGCTAAATAGAGCTTTAAACGAAAGTGGTCCCTGATAAACAGCGGGGACAATGGGAACGTTAGCTAGCTTGGCAATCACGAATGCACCGTTTTTTAATTCTTGGGAATGGCGCGTGCCAGATGGAAAAATAATGGTTGAGAGTTCACCTTTTTTTAAAATTTTGACGGGCACTTTGATTGCCGATGGGCCAGGATTCTGACGATCAACTGGAAAAGCGTTGAGCTTGGTGATTAACCATTTTAAAAATCGGTTTTGAAACAGTTCCTTTTTCGCCATAAAAGAAAAACGCTTTGGGTAAGCTGCTAATGCATATAAAACCGGGTCCAGCCACGTTCGGTGTGGTGCAACTAACACGTACGAACCGCTTGGCAACCGATCTTTGTGATGGAATTGCGGGCGCCCGTTAATCAGCGTTAGAAGCCCCGAAACTAGATGTTTAATAAATGTATACAACATATAGAATAACCTTTGCTTTCAATTTGATATTAATTTGATTATATTATGAAGTAATGGGATTGAAAAGGAGTTTTAAATGGAAGTTAAGTTAAATGCTGACGAACGAATTGATCAGCTTTATCGCGATAATATTCAAATTATTCAAAGTCCTAGCGTTTTTTCATTTTCACTAGATGCGGTATTGTTAGCTAATTTCGCGGAAGTAAAGCAAAGTTCCAAGGCACAAATTGTTGACCTTTGTGCAGGAAACGGAGCGGTAGGACTTTTTTTATCTAAAAAAACCAATGGGCATGTGACAATGGTAGAAATTCAGTCACGTTTAGCGGAGATGGCCGAGCGAAGTATTTTACTTAACGACCTTGGAGAACGCTACCGCGTGTTGAATCTCCCGCTTGCAGACTCATTAGGAACAATTAAAACTGACAGCGTTGATAGCATTGTTTGCAACCCGCCGTATTTTCCAAACCATCCGGATAGTAAAAAAAATCCTAACCAGTTTTTGGCAATTGCCCGGCATGAAATAACGACTTCCCTTAATGAAATTTTGGAAACTAGTCAAAAAATGTTGAAAATGAATGGAAAACTATTTATGGTGCATCGTCCCGACCGGTTACCGGAAATTATTAATGACTTTACCCAAAATCGACTTGCTCCTAAACGGATTCAATTTGTTCACTCGCATGAGGGCGACGAAGCCAACATGGTTTTGATCGAAGCAATCAAGGATGGCAGGCCTAATGGAGTTAGAATTTTACCGCCAATCATTACTTATGACGGGCTTGAATATTCACCAACAGTAAAGGAAATGTTATATGGAAGCACCAAGTGAAAACGGTTTTTACTTCTACGTGCTCTGGTGTGCAGACCAGACGTTGTACACAGGCTACACGGTTAATTTAAAACAACGGGTTGCCCGGCATAATTCTGGCCAAGGCGCTAAATATACCCGGGTTCCTAAACGTCGTCCGGTTCAGCTGCTTTATTATGAAAGTTTTGAAAACCAGCATGATGCAATGAGTGCAGAATATTTTTTTAAAAAACAAAGCCGCAAAGAGAAACTTAAATATTTAAAAAATAATGGGGTAATAGTAACTACTTTCTCACATTAGTGGTACATTTATATTGATTAAAAAAGAAAGGGGTAATATTACAATGAAGATTATTGCTTATGGAATTCGTGACGATGAAAAACCATATTTAGACGAATGGGTAACGAAGAACCATATCGAGGTTAAAGCGGTCCCCGATTTGTTAGATTCTAGTAACATTGATTTGGCAAAGGATTACGATGGGGTAGTTGCTTACCAACAAAAGCCTTACACCGCTGATTTATTTGATAAGATGCACGAATTTGGGATTCATGCCTTCTCGCTGCGTAACGTCGGAGTTGATAACGTACCCGCAGATGCACTCAAGAAAAATGATATCAAAATTTCGAACGTACCAGCATATTCTCCAAGAGCAATTGCTGAATTGTCAGTCACCCAACTGTTAGCATTACTCCGTAAGATTCCTGAATTTGAATACAAAATGGCTCATGGCGATTATCGTTGGGAACCAGACATCGGTTTGGAACTTAATCAAATGACCGTTGGGGTAATTGGTACCGGACGGATTGGCCGTGCTGCAATTGACATTTTTAAAGGATTTGGCGCAAAGGTAATTGCGTACGATGTTTTCCGTAATCCTGCATTAGAAAAGGAAGGCATGTATGTAGATACTTTAGAAGAACTTTACCAACAAGCTAACGTGATTACTTTACACGTTCCAGCACTAAAGGATAATTACCACATGTTGGATGAAAAGGCCTTTGGTCAAATGCAAGACGGAACCTTCATTTTAAACTTCGCGCGGGGGACTTTAATTGATACACCTGCACTTTTAAAGGCGTTAGATAGTGGTAAAGTTGCCGGAGCTGCGCTAGATACTTACGAAAACGAAGTCGGCATTTTTGATGTCGATCATGGTGATCAACCAATTGATGACCCAGTCTTTAACGATTTGATGAGTCGCCGTAACGTAATGATTACGCCACACGCTGCCTTCTACACCCGTCCAGCGGTTAAAAACATGGTTCAAATCGCCTTAGACAACAACCGGGACTTAATTGAAAAGAATTCTTCAAAGAATGAAGTTAAGTTTGACTAATTTTTCTGCTTGAAATGAGTTTTAAGGTAAGGTAAAATTGTACTCGGCTTATGAGGCCAAAAACACACTTGGTTGGAAGTCAAAGGCGTGCTTTGTGAGGTTGACTTACGAAGTCCTGCGACCGTAGATAACCAAGGAGGAAAAAACTAGGAGGAAAATAACATGTCTGTTATTTCGATGAAACAATTGCTTGAAGCAGGTGTACATTTCGGACACCAAACCCGTCGCTGGAACCCTAAGATGAAGCCATTCATTTTTACTGAACGGAATGGTATTTACATCATTGATTTGCAAAAGACCGTTAAGTTGATTGACAATGCTTACAACTTTGTTAAAGACGTTGCTGCAAATGATGGGGTTGTTCTTTTTGTTGGTACTAAGAAACAAGCACAAACTGCTATCGAAGAAGAAGCAAAACGTGCTGGTCAATTCTACGTTAACCATCGTTGGTTAGGTGGAACCCTTACTAACTGGAACACAATCCAAAAACGGATCAAGCGTTTGAAGGATCTTAAGAAGATGGAAGAAGATGGTACTTTTGACCGTCTACCTAAGAAAGAAGTAGCACTTCTTAACAAGCAAAAAGACAAGCTTGAAAAATTCTTGGGTGGTATCGAAGACATGCCACACATTCCAGATGTATTGTTTGTTGTTGACCCTCGCAAGGAACAAATTGCAATCAAGGAAGCTCAAAAATTGAATATTCCGGTTGTAGCTATGGTCGACACCAATACTGATCCAGATCAAGTTGACGTAATTATTCCATCAAATGATGATGCTATCCGTGCCGTTCGTTTGATTACTTCTAAGATGGCTGATGCTGTTGTTGAAGGTCGTCAAGGTGAAGATGATGAAGCTGTTCAACAAGAAGAAGTTGCTGAAGGCGTAAGCAAAGACTCCCTTGAAGACTTGAAGAAGACGGTTGAAGAAGGAAGCAACGAAGAATAATTCTCACTTAGGCTGTTGCGATTTAAGACCTTTATGGCCTGAGATTTAGCACAGCCTTTTTTTACGGTTTCATAAAATTAAGATTTAATTATTAAATGCTAAGGAGGCCATAAAAATGGCAAGTATTTCAGCTAAACAAGTAAAAGAATTGCGCGACAAAATTGGTGTCGGAATGATGGATGCTAAAAAAGCTTTAGTAGCCAGTGATGGTGACATGGACAAGGCTGTTGATTTCCTTCGTGAAAAGGGAATTGCTAAAGCAGCTAAGAAGAGCGACCGTGTAGCTGCCGAAGGTCTTGCAGACGTCGAGATGCATGATAACACTGCGGCAATCGTTGAAGTTAACTCAGAAACTGACTTCGTTGCTTCAAACGACCGCTTTATCGACCTTGTTAAGGAAATTGCATCACAAGTTGCTCTTGAAAAACCAGCTAGCGTTGAAGATGCGCTTAAGTTGAAATCACCAAAGGGTACTTTGAACGATGACATTATCGAAGCAACTCAAGTTATTGGTGAAAAGATTTCTCTTCGTCGTTTTGCAACTCTTGAAAAGAGTGAAAACGAACATTTTGGTGCTTACCTACACATGGGTGGTAAGATTGCTGCTCTCGTATTATTAGAAGGTGCTGACGAAGAAACTGCTAAGGATGTTGCTATGCACGTTGCTGCTATCAATCCTAAGTACGTTAACCGTGACGAAGTACCAAGCGATGTGCTTGATCACGAACGTGAAGTACTTACTAAAGAAGCTGAAGGCGAAGGTAAGCCAGCTAACATCATTGAAAAAATGGTGGAAGGCCGCTTGAACAAGTTCTTAGCAGAAGTTAGTTTGGATGACCAAGAATTCGTTAAGGATCCTGACCAAACAGTTGCTAAGTACGTTGCTTCTAAGGGTGGAAAAGTTAAGTCATTCATCCGTTACGAAGTCGGCGAAGGAATTGAAAAGCAAACGGTTGATTTTGCTGAAGAAGTTCGTAAGGAAATGGGCCAATAAAAATCATTATCTTGCAAAAATCACGGTTGCGATAGGCGCCGTGATTTTTTTATGGGTAATGGAAAGATTTGGAACTACGGTTATAAAGGAACTTAATGACCCTGAACTACATTTGTGATAAAATTTATTGAAGGTAAAAAAACATAGGAGGCCGTAAAATGTCTGAGGTTAAATACAAGCGAGTAATCATGAAGCTAAGCGGTGAAGCGTTAGCTGGTGAAAAGGGAACGGGAATTAACCCGCCTGTAATCCAAAAAGTGGCTGAAGAACTTCGGGACGTACATGACCTAGGAGTGCAAATTGCAATTGTCGTCGGCGGTGGAAACATGTGGCGTGGCGAGACTGGTGAAGAACTAGGGATGGAACGTGTCCAAGCTGATTATATTGGAATGTTGGGAACCGTGATGAACGCTCTAGCATTGCAAGATAGTTTAGAATCTTTGGGAGTACCTACTCGCGTACAAACATCAATCGAAATGCGTCAAATTGCTGAACCATACATTCGACGCAAAGCAGTTCGTCATCTAGAAAAGAATCGTATCGTAATTTTTGCGGCCGGAACTGGTAGTCCATACTTCTCAACGGATACAACTTCCGCACTACGAGCGGCTGAAATTGGTGCAGAGGCTATTTTAATGGCCAAGAACGGGGTTGATGGAATCTACTCTGCAGACCCTAACGTGGACCCAAATGCCGTTAAATTCGAAAGCCTAACTCATATGGATATTATCGACAAGGGCTTGCACGTAATGGATACAACTGCAAGTTCGTTATCAATGGAAAATGACATTCCTTTGGTAGTCTTTAATTTAAACCAACCAGGAAATATTAAAAAGGTAGTTGCTGGTGAAAATATTGGAACAACAGTAAGGGGAGAATAAATTGGCAAATAACGAAATACTTAAAACAGCTGAAGAAAAAATGCATAAAGCACACCAAGCTTTAGAACGTGATTTAGGTTCAATTCGGGCTGGTCGTGCAAACGCGTCCCTATTAGACCGGGTTACGGTAGATTACTATGGAGCACCAACACCTTTAAACCAAATGGCCTCCATTAGTATTCCAGAACCCCGGGTGTTGTTAATTACTCCGTACGATAAGAGTGTTTTAAACGACATTGAACAAGCTTTACTAGTTGCTGACTTGGGAATCAATCCTGCTAACGACGGAAGCGCAATTCGCTTAGTAATTCCACAACTTACGGAAGAAACTCGTAAAGAGTTAGCCAAGGACGTTAAAGCTGAAGGTGAAAAGGGTAAAGTGGCAATTCGAAACGTTCGCCGGGAAGCTATGGAAGCTTTGAAAAAAGCTCATAAAAACGGTGACTACAACGATGATGAATTCCACGATTTAGAAAAACAAGCTCAAGATATTACGGATAAAGCCATCAGAAAGGTCGAAGAAATCGTGGCTAATAAAGAAAAAGAAGTGCTTGAAGGATAAGTTAATTTGAAGTGATTTTTAGAGTTAAAACTGGACCGTAGGGTTGTTTTAACTCTTTTATTTTCACGGGAAAATGATTTTATGCCCTTTTTTTGGTAAAATAATAACCATTAACTTGGAGGCTTCTTTTAATGAAAGCAAATCAACAAAGTAAAATAACGCTAAATGAAAACATTCCCAACCACGTGGCCATTATTATGGATGGAAACGGCCGGTGGGCGCAACGGCGCTTTATGCCACGGGTTGCGGGACATAAAAGGGGAATGGAAGTAGTCAAAACAATCACTAAAGCGGCAAGCAGTCTAGGAGTGAAGGTGCTTACGCTTTACGCATTTTCAACGGAAAATTGGAAACGGCCGCAGGATGAAGTTTCATTCTTAATGAAGCTTCCAATTACCTTTTTTGATACCTTTGTGCCAGAATTAATCGAGCAGGGAGTCCGGGTGAAGGTCACTGGCAATATCGAAGGCTTACCACAAGCTACCCAAGATGCAGTAAACCGGGCAATTAGCGATACTGCACATGGCACTAAAATGATCTTAAATTTTGCGCTAAATTATGGTAGCCGAGATGAGCTTACCCAAATGACCCGCTCAATTGCACAACAGGTTGCTAACGGAGAAATTGTTCCGGAGGCCATTGATGAACAATTAATTGCGCGGAATTTGCAAACTAGTTTTTTAGGCGATTTAGCAGATCCGGATTTGTTGATTCGAACCAGTGGTGAAGAACGCATTTCAAACTTTCTCTTATGGCAAATCGCGTACAGTGAATTGGTTTTTACCGATACGCTATGGCCAGATTTTAATGAACAAACCTTTATGGAAATGATTAAAGAGTATCAAAAACGCGACCGTCGTTTTGGTGCGATTAAAAAGTGAGGAATTAGTTTTGAAACAAAGAGTAATTACGGCCGTGGTGGCCTTAATAATTTTTATTCCAATTATTTTGCTTGGGGGACCATTTATTGAAATTGCTGCTCTAGTACTAGCTGGAGTTGCCATGAGCGAAGTTTTAATCATGAAAAAAATTTTGTTAGTTTCTCCAGAAGCAATTTTGAGTATTTTGGGTACTTTATTTTTAGTAGCACCAAAAACATGGCTACATAGTTTACCCAGCCAGATTAACACTTCGGCGATTTTTATGGTGTTTGCGATTGCGCTAATGATTCGGACCGTTTTTAGTAAAAATAGGTTTAACTTTGACGATGCGGGCATTCTCACATTAACCATGCTTTATATTGGAGTAGGATTTAATTTGTTCGTACAAGCGCGGACGATTGGCCTAGGAATGATTTTGTACTTACTATTAACCGTTTGGTGCACGGACAGCGGCGCGTACTTAATTGGCCGTAAATTAGGAAAAAGAAAACTTGCTCCCCAAATTAGTCCTAATAAGACTTGGGAAGGCTCCATTGGAGGAACCGTTGTCGCAGTTATTGTAGGAGTTATCTTCTCATTATTGGGTGCAATTAACCATGGAGTAGTAGCAACCGTGTTATTTAGTTTTGTTCTTTCAATCGCGGGACAGATGGGGGATTTGATTGAATCTGCCCTTAAGCGGTTCTACGGCGTAAAAGATTCAGGAAAGATTCTACCGGGACATGGTGGAATCCTCGATCGTTTTGATAGTTTGCTATTAGTTTTACCTATGGCGTATCTGTTTGGGTTACTTTAACGACCAGTTAGGAGTTATTGATGATTACTACGGTAATTACTTTTTTGATTGTTTTTTGCATTTTAGTTATCGTCCATGAATACGGACATTTTTTGGCTGCAAAAAAGTCCGGCATTTTAGTTCGTGAATTTTCAGTAGGTATGGGACCGAAGATTGTTGATCTTAAACGACGCGGAACCACGTTTACCCTGCGAATTCTCCCAATCGGCGGCTACGTACGAATGGCGGGCTTGGATGAAGAAGACGAGGAATTAAAAGCGGGACAGCCGGTAGTGTTAACAACCAATTCTGCGGGAGTAGTAACTACAATCAATACTTCTGAGAAGTTTCGTTCTGCCGTCGGTGTACCGTTAATCGTTACTAAATTTTATCTGCAAGACGCACTCTTCATCGAAGGTTACGAAAACGGTGATGAAGGTGCAGCCAAACGTTTTGCAGTCGATCACGATGCAACGATTATTGAAAAAGATGGAACCGAAGTACGAATCGCTCCCCGTGACGTACAGTTCCAATCAGCATCGGTTTGGCGCAGACTACTAACTAATTTTGCTGGGCCATTTAATAATTTCATCTTAGCCATCGTGGTTTTTGCGTTAATGGGGATCTTGCAAGGCGCGGTGCCTTCAAATTCAAATCAAGTTCAGGTAATTGATAACGGAGTGGCTCAAAAAGCGGGCGTCAGGAATAACGACCGAATCGTTGCTGTAGATGGACAAAAGACGCAGAATTGGTCGGCAATTTCAAAAGCCGTTTCAAGCCACCCTAAACAGTCGATAACGCTTAAGCTGCAAAAAAATGGGAAGACTCGTTCGGTGCGGGTTACCCCTAAGGTAGTTAATAATGGTCAAAAAAAGGTCGGAATGATTGGGATTCAATCATCAATGACCACTAACCTGGGTTCTCGAATTATGTACGGTTTTACGGGGACTTGGCAAATGACTAAGGCTTTATTTAGTGCTTTAGCACAAATGCTGCACGGTTTTAGTTTAAATGATCTGGGTGGACCAGTAGCAATATACGCAACCACGTCAAAAGCTACCCAACAAGGCTTCAATGCAGTTTTATATATTCTGGGATTCCTATCCTTAAACCTTGGAATCGTCAATTTATTACCCATTCCAGCGTTAGATGGGGGAAAGATTTTATTAAACTTAATTGAAGTGGTTCGGCGTAAGCCAATGAAAATGGAGACAGAGAATATGATTACACTAGTCGGCTTTGGTTTCTTAATGTTGCTAATGCTGCTAGTTACTTGGAACGATATTCAAAGATACTTTTTCTAAATGATTTAAAGGGAGTCGAATTGAAAATATGAAACAATCTAAGATTTTAATACCTACAGTAAAAGAAGTTCCAAATGATGCGGAAGTGCTTAGTCACAAAATGATGCTTCGGGCTGGTTACATTCGCCAAATTTCGGCCGGAATGTACGCCTACCTACCAATGGCATACAAGGTAATGGAAAAAATCAAGCGGATCATTCGCGAAGAAATGACCGCAATCGACGCGGTAGAAATGCTTACCCCAGCGGTGCTGCCTGCCGAGTTATGGAAAAAATCAGGTCGTTATGAAACTTACGGCCAAGAATTATATAAATTTAAAAACCGTCACGACCGGGATTTTATTTTAGGACCTACTCACGAAGAAACCATGACAACGTTAATCCGGGACGAAGTAAAGTCTTATAAAAAACTTCCGTTAACTTTGTATCAAATTCAGATGAAGTATCGGGATGAAGACCGTCCCCGTTACGGATTGCTTCGCGGACGAGAATTTTTAATGAGTGATGCATACTCTTTCCACGCGGATGAAGAAACACTTGACGAAAGCTTCCGTGCTTTCGAGAAAGCTTATCAAAATATTTTTGACCGGTGTGGTCTCAAATATCGCGAAATTGTTGGAGATGCTGGTGCAATGGGTGGTCATGACTCTAAAGAATTTTCTGCAATCGCATCGATTGGAGAAGACACCATTGCTTACTCAGAAGAAAGTGACTATGCTGCAAACCTCGAAATGGCCAGCAGCGTTTACGAAGATTTACAAATGCATGAAAATCCTGCTGAAATTGAAAAGGTCGCTACTGGGGATGCCCATTCAATTGACGAAGTTGCCAAGGAACTCGGTGTAGATGATGGGCGCCTAATCAAGACCATGGTTTTGATGGCGGATGACCAACCGGTTTTAGCTTTACTTCGGGGAAATGATCAACTTAATGAAGTTAAGCTAACCAACTTGCTGCATGTTGATGAATTACGGGAAGCAACTGAAGAAGAAGTTACTCGTTTAACTGGTGCACATTTTGGTAATTTAGGACCCGTTTTTGATAAACGACCAGAAGATATTCAAATTGTTGCGGATAAGTATGTTGAACAGATGGTAAATAGTGTGATTGGCGCTAACGAAGATGGTTACCATTACACTAATGTCAACGTGGGTCGTGATTTCAATGTAGATCAGTTTGCAGATATTCGAACTGTTAAAGAAGGCGAATTAGCTCCCGATGGGAAGGGCAAATTAAAGTTCACCAAGGGAATTGAAATTGGCCACATCTTTAAGATTGGAACCAAATATTCTAAGGCATTGGATGCAACCGTTCTTGACCAAAACGGACGTGCAATTCCAGTTATCATGGGTTGCTATGGTATCGGGGTTAGTCGGTTACTTTCTGCAGTTTCAGAACAGTTAGCTGATGAAAATGGGCTAGTTTGGCCGAAGAATATTGCGCCATTTGACGTGCACGTAATTCCAGTTAATGCGAAGAATGACGAACAAATGCAAGTTGCTGATCAAATCAATACAGAATTGGTTGCAGCAGGTTACGACGTTTTGATTGATGATCGTAAAGAACGGGCTGGAGTTAAGTTTGCGGATTCAGACTTGATTGGAATTCCTTTACGCGTCACGGTTGGTAAAAAGGCTAGTGAAGGAATTGTGGAAGTTAAATTGCGTCAAACTGGCGAAACGGTGGAAGTTAAGTTGGCTGAATTGAAGAATACGGTCGAAATTTTATTAAATCAAGCCCAGTAATAATTGGGAAGACTGAAAGCTGGGGGTAACCCAGCTTTTAATCGTTCATACCCCAGATATTTTTTAGGGAAGCAAAACCTAAATTAATAAGCACTTTAGGAAATTGGGTATTGTGGTACCAGGAGGACCAAAAAATTGAGTTTATCAGAAAATGAGCAATTTAAAATTTTGCTAAAACAAATAGATTGGTCGGCCCCGCCAGCGGTTGGCGAAGGACTAATTAAGAATTTAACGGTTCATGCAAATTCGAAACGCTGGTTTTTTAATTTTGAGTGGGACGATATTCTACCCTATGATCAGTTTGCAGAATTTGATGAGCGGTTGAAACATACTTTCAAACCCATTGCAAACGTCGACTACCAAATTAGCACTCGGGCAAATACAATCACTAAAGAACAAGTAGCGGGATACTGGGATTGGATTATTAAGCATAGTGGCATCCAATCCTCGTTATTACAGGTACTATGTGATAAGGCAGTTCCTGATTTTCAAGACCAAGTGTTAACTGTTAAGGTCGACAATGAAATCAGCCAAAATTTGCTTAGCGAAGAAGCGTTACGGACAATTGGACAGAAATATCAGCAAGCCGGGTTTCCCCAATTTAAAATCCAGGTAGCGATTGACAATGATGGAGCCGAACAACGCTTAGCCCAATATCACGAGGAAAAAATTAAACGTGATAAGGAAATTGTCCAAAAAGCAACCGAGGCAATTAAAAAAGCGGAAAAGAAGAAGGCTACCGAGAAAAAAGCCGCTCCCCAATTCAACGGGAAGGTTCAAATTGGTAAACCGATTAGTGACCAAGAGCAGGTTACACAGTTACGGGATATTAACCAAGAGGAACGTTCAGTAACCATCGAGGGGTATATTTTTGATGTAGAAGTTAAAACTTTGCGTTCAGAACGGCAACTTTTAATTTTTAAAGTTACTGACTATACTTCTTCAATTACCATCAAGAAGTTTTCACGTAATGAAAGTGATGAACAACTATTTGCGGCAGTCAAGCAAGGACTTTGGGTACGTGTGCGTGGGAGTGTGCAAGAAGATAGCTTTATGAAGGACCTTACCATGAATGCTTATGATGTCACCCAAATCAGTCACGCAGAGCGCGAAGATACTGCTGACGAAAAACGGGTTGAATTGCATTTGCATACTAACATGAGTACGATGGACGCTACTAATAGTATTAGCGACTTTGTCAGCCAAGCTGCTAAATGGGGGCATCCGGCCATCGCCGTTACCGATCATGCTGGGTTACAAGCCTTTCCTGAAGCATATGCCGCTGGTAAGAAAAGCGGGGTTAAACCACTTTTTGGTGTGGAAGCTAACCTAGTAGATGATGGGGTACCGATTGCTTATAACAGTGCACACCGCGCACTTAAAGGCGGTAAATACGTCATCTTTGACGTGGAAACGACTGGTTTGTCTGCGATTTATGACAAGGTAATCGAACTTTCTGCGGTTAAAATGGAAAATGGTAACGTAATTGATGAATTCGAAGAGTTCATTGATCCAGGATTTCCGCTATCTGAAACCACCATTAACTTAACCAGCATTACTAACGAAATGGTCCGGGGTTCGCTTTCGGAAAAGGAAGTTTTTACCAAATTCCGGGAATTTTATGAAGACGCGATTATTGTTGGGCACAACGTTACCTTCGATATTGGTTTTATGAATACCGGCTATCTACGGCACGGGATGGAAGAGATTAAAAATCCAATTATTGATACGTTAACCTTAGCGCGTTTCCTATACCCAACCTTAAAAGGGTACCGGTTAAATACGTTGGCTAAAAAGTTTAACGTAGCTCTAGAACATCATCACCGGGCCATCTACGATGCGGAAACGACTGGACACCTTTGCTATTTGTTCTTAAAAGATGCTGAAGAGCGTTATGGAATTGAATATCATGATCAACTAAATGATCACATGACGGAAAACGACGCGTATAAACATGCTCGGCCGAATCACGCAGTTTTGATTGCCAAAACGCAAGCTGGGTTGAAGAACCTATTTAAATTAGTTTCGTTATCAAACGTTAAGTACTTCTATCGGGTGCCACGAATTCCGCGTTCAGAGTTAGAACGATTACGGGAAGGCATCATCGTGGGCTCTGCTTGCTCAAGCGGTGAGGTTTTCACCGCGATGGCACAAAAGGGTTACGTTGAAGCACGGGATCGGGCTAAGTTTTATGATTATTTGGAAGTAATGCCTAAGCCAGTTTACCAACCGTTAATTGACCAAGAAATCGTTAGTGACACTAACAAATTGGAAGAAATTATCGGCAATATCGTTAAATTGGGTAAAGATTTAGATATTCCGGTAGTGGCTACTGGCGATGTGCACTACCTTAATCCGCAAGATGCAATTTATCGAAAGATTTTGATTAATTCTCAAGGAGGAGCTAACCCGTTAAACCGGACCGAATTGCCTGACGTGCACTTCCGCACCACGGATGAAATGCTGGAAGCCTTCCGTTTTCTTGGGGAAGAAACTGCCCACCAAATTGTGGTTGAAAATCCTAATCAAATTGCGGATAGCATTGATGACATTAGTCCGGTCAAAGATAAGCTATATACGCCTAAAATGCCGGGTGCTGAGGACCGAATTAAGCAGTTGGCAATGGATCAGGCTCATGCTCTTTATGGTAAAGAATTACCCGAAATAGTTAGCGAGCGGTTAGATAAAGAATTGACTAGTATTATCGGAAATGGTTTCTCAGTAATTTATTTAATTGCCCAGCGGTTAGTACACAAGAGTAACAAAGACGGATACTTGGTAGGTTCCCGGGGGTCGGTTGGTTCTAGTTTTGTAGCTACGATGTCTGGAATTACCGAAGTTAATCCGTTGCCGCCACACTACCGCTGTCCAAACTGTCAATACTCTCATTTCTATACTAAAGGGGAATATGGTTCTGGATACGATTTACCAGATAAGAAGTGTCCAGAATGCGGTACTTTGATGATTGGTGACGGTCAAGACATTCCGTTCGAAACTTTCTTAGGCTTTAAGGGAGATAAGGTTCCGGATATTGATTTAAACTTTTCAGGAGACTACCAGCCAATTGCGCATAACTATATGCAAGTTTTGTTCGGTAAGAATAACGTTTTCCGCGCTGGAACAATTGGTACCGTCGCTGATAAGACTGCTTATGGCTACGTGAAGGCTTACGAACGGGACACTAACCAGCATTTGCGTGGTGCCGAAATTGAACGGCTTGCCAAGGGAGCTACCGGAGTTAAACGGACGACCGGACAACATCCAGCGGGAATTTTGATTGTGCCTGATTATATGGATATCTATGATTTCAGTCCGATCCAATACCCAGCGGATGACCAAACTGCAGCTTGGGAAACGACCCATTTTGATTTCCATTCGATTCACGATAATATTTTGAAAATGGATATTTTGGGACATGATGATCCGACCATGATCCGGAAACTGCAAGATTTGTCCGGCATTGACCCACAAACCATTCCTACTGACGACCCGGGAGTAATGAAAATCTTCTCCGGTCCCGAAGTGTTGGGGGTTACAGAAGAACAGATTAAATCCAAGACCGGTACGCTAGGAATTCCAGAATTTGGTACGAGGTTTGTTCGGGGGATGTTAGAAGAAACCCATCCAACCACTTATTCTGAACTATTACAGATTTCAGGACTTTCTCACGGAACTGACGTGTGGTTAGGAAATGCGGAAGAGTTAATTAAAGCGGGAACCATTACGTTAAAAGATGTTATTGGGTGCCGGGATAATATCATGATGGACTTGATTCATTATGGACTTGATTCGCAATCGTCCTTTAAGATCATGGAAAGTGTTCGGAAAGGTAAGGGAATTCCAGAAGGTTACGAAGAAAAAATGCGTGCAGCTAATGTTCCTGATTGGTATATTGAGTCGTGCGGGAAGATTAAGTACATGTTCCCGCGGGCCCATGCTTCAGCTTACGTCTTGATGGCGTTGCGGATTGCTTACTTTAAGGTTTATTATCCATTAGTTTATTATGCAGCATACTTTACCGTGCGTGCCGACGATTTTGATATCGTGGCGATGTCTCGGGGAAAAGAATCCTTAAAAAACCGGATGCAAGAAATTAATGACAAGGGTAATGAAGCTTCAGCAAAAGAAAAGAATTTGTTGACTGTTTTGGAATTAGCTAATGAAATGGTCGAACGAGGCTTCAACTTTAAGATGATTGACCTTGAAAAATCGGATGCGGAAGAGTGGTTAATTGATGGCGACTCATTGATTGCCCCATTTAACGCGCTTCCTGGTCTGGGATTAAACGTTGCTAAACAAATCGTGGCAGCTCGGGCCGACAAGCCGTTCCTTTCTAAGGAAGATCTTGCAAAACGAGGTCACGTTTCTCAAACGCTAATTGATTTTATGACCGAAAATAATGTTTTAGCAGGGTTACCTGATGAAAATCAATTGAGTCTTTTCTAGATTATTTTGCAATCTTTGCAAAACAATGCTATATTAGAGTTAGTAATTTGATACTCGTTAAGTGAGTGAGCAGCGATGCTCACTCTTTTTATTGGCAAAATATAAATCGGGAGGTTCAAATTTGAGTAGCAATGTTGTTGAAAAAATAACGGAATTAGCTAGACCCGTTATTGAAAGTCATGATTTCCAACTAGTGGAAGTTGAATTCGTGAAAGAGGGTCAGGGTTGGTTCCTCAGGTTTTATATTGATAAAGTCGGCGGAATTAACATTGAAGAATGCGCCATGGTCAGCGACGAATTAAGCGAACTCTTGGATCAGCAAGATCCCGATCCGATTCCACAAGCTTATTTCTTGGAGGTTTCCTCACCAGGAGCAGAACGTCCTTTAAAGACTAAGGAGGACTTGGCAGCTGCTGTAGGGGAATATATCCATATCTCATTATATGCGTCAATCAACAAGCAAAAGGTGTTTGAAGGATACCTCAAGAGCTTTGAAAATGATGAATTAGTTTTAGATTACCTAGATAAAACTAGACATAAAGAATTGAAAGTCGCTTACAATCAAGTGGCGTTTGCTAGATTAGCAATCAAGATTTAGAGGAGAGTTAAAAATGAGTAAAGAAATGGTTACCGCTCTTGCTAACTTAGAAAAGGAAAAGGGAATTAAGCAAAGCGTAGTTATTGAAGCGCTGGAAGCTGCCCTAGTTTCTGCGTATAAGCGTAATTATGGTCAAGCACAAAATGTTGAAGTAGAATTCAACGAACGGAAGGGTGATATCCACGTCTACGCTGTCAAGAAAGTAGTGGAAGAAGTGGAAGATGACCAATTACAAGTTAGTTTAGCAGATGCTTTGCAAATTAACCGGGCTTACGAACTAGATGATGAAATTCGTTTTGAAGTAACGCCAAAAAACTTTGGCCGGATTGCTGCCCAAACTGCTAAGCAAGTAATTATGCAACGGGTTCGGGAAGCAGAACGCGAAGTTATTTACGAAAAGTACAGCCAATACCTCGATGAAATGGTAACTGGTGAAGTTGCTCGACGGGATAACCGGTACGTATATGTTGACTTGGGTGGCGTAGAAGCCGTAATGTCTAAACAGGACCAAATCCCTGGTGAACAATACGAACCGCACGACCACATTAAGGTATACGTAACTAAAGTAGAGTATAGTGGACGTGGACCACAAATTTTTGTTTCTCGCAGTCATGAAGGATTGTTGAAACGCTTGTTTGAACAAGAAATCCCAGAAATTTACGACGGGACGGTTGAAATTATGTCCGTTGCACGGGAAGCTGGCGACCGCGCTAAGGTAGCGGTTCGGTCAAATAACCCAGACATTGATGCGGTTGGAACCTGTGTAGGTCCCCGCGGTCAACGGATTCAAACCATCGTTAACGAATTACATGGCGAAAACATGGACGTAATTGAATGGGAAGATGACGATGCAGAATTTATTTCCAACGCCCTTAACCCAGCAGAAGTAATCGATGTTTTATTTAATGAAGAAGAAGAAAATTCTTGCATCGTCATTGTGCCTGATTACCAACTATCATTAGCCATTGGTAAACGGGGACAAAATGCACGTTTAGCTGCTAAATTGACTAACTATAAGATTGATATTAAATCAGAAACTGATGCTGCTGAATTTGTTGAAGAAGATGACGACGAAGAAGTAGCAGATTCTGCCACTGAAATTGAAAGCAGTGCTGACGAAAGCACAGTTGATGAAAACGTCTTGGAAAGTGAATCAAACGACGATAGCGACGAAGAATAAGCCCATTGGAGGTACATTTCAATGAAAACTAGAAAGATCCCGATGCGTAAAGATATTGTAACTAACCAAATGTTTCCAAAACGCGAGCTAGTCCGGGTGGTTAAAAACAAAGAAAACGAAGTATCCATTGATCCAACTGGGAAAGCTGCTGGACGCGGTGCTTACATTGGACTAGACGTCGAAATTGCTAAGAAGGCCAAGCAAAAGCGGATTTTTGACCGTACTTTTCAGGTTAAAATCGATGATCAATTTTATGATGACTTAATTGCATACGTTGATCACCAACAAGCCCGTAAAGAATTGTTTGGGGATAAATAATGAAACCCGCAGTTCAACAATATTTAGGGCTAATGCGCCGGTCGGGAAACTTGACGACGGGGCAAGAATTGGTCTTGAATTTAATTAGAAGCAAAAAAGCCAGGCTAGTACTTTTGGCAGAAGACATTGGAGAATCCAGTAGGAAGAGAATTATTGATAAATGCCATTTTTATGAAATCCCGGTAGTCGTTGCTGGCTCAAAAGCAGAAATTTCGGCAGCAATTGGACAATCGCGCTCGGTAGTGGCAACCACCAATAAGGGTTTCGCAGAAGGGTTCCTCAAGAGATTAAATGAATAGGAGCGTGAAACGATGGGCAAAAAAAGAATTTATGAATTAGCCAAAGAAATCAACGTTTCGAGTAAAGAAATTATTGAAAAGGCTCAAGCAGATGGTCTTGACATCAAGAATCACATGTCAACACTCGATGCCGATTCAGAAAAGCACCTTCGGGAAGCTTTTAAGAAAAATGCTGGCTCCGAAAAACCGGCAGAAAAGCGGACACCGAAGTTCCGCTCTAGTAAAACTGGTAAGACCGTTGTGAAAAAGAGCGGCCAACCAAATAAAAATGGTGCGAAGGGTATTCAAAGATTGAAATCAAACACTAACGATAACAAAAATACAGATCATACAAAAGAAGAAAAGCGGCAAAGTAATAACCGAACACGGGATAACCGCAATCACAACCAAAACCGTAATCGAAACCAAAATAACGGTCAAAATCGGCCAAAGCGTGAACAAAGCGAACGCCAAGACAAGCAAAAGGCGATTCGGGCATCAGTTGCGGAAGCAGCACGAATGGCAGCTCAAGCAAATCGCGAAATTGCTCATGAAAAGCCCCAACCTGCTCATAAAAAGCACGTAAGAAATAATGCTGAACGTCCACAAGAACATAAGCGTTCAAATCAAAACCACTCTAACACTACCCCGCAAACTAACAAGCGGCCGGTGGTTGCGGAAGCAGTGGCTGCACCTGAAGCAAGCAAAGAACGGACAAACAATAACAAAAACTACGGTTCGAAGAACGGCAACCGGTTTAACAATAACCGGGGCAACAACCGTCCTTTCAACAAAGAAAACCGTAAAAACAAGAAGAAAAACCGTAAGGCAAAACGCGACGGTCGTTTGAAAGAAAGCCAAAAGAAGGTCGTTACGGCTCGTAAAGAAAAGCCGTTGCCAAAGGTACTTGAATATAGCGAAGGCATCAACGTTGCGGAAATTGCTAAGAAGATTCACCGTGAACCAGCTGAAATCATCAAGAAGTTATTCATGATGGGTGTAATGGTTAACCAAAATCAATCACTTGATAATGACACGGTTGAACTATTAGCGGCCGATTACGGAATCGAAGCACAACAAAAAGTGGAAGTTGATATTTCAGATATCGACAAGATGTTTGAAGATGAACAAAAGAACACGGATCATCTTGAAAATCGTCCGCCAGTAGTTACCATCATGGGACACGTTGACCATGGTAAAACTACTTTACTAGATAAACTTCGTCATAGTCACATTACAGAAGGCGAAGCTGGTGGGATTACTCAAGGAATCGGTGCTTATCAACTTAAGCATGACGACAAGCTAATCACCTTCTTAGATACTCCAGGACATGCGGCCTTCACTGAAATGCGTGCGCGGGGTGCTGACGTGACTGATATCACCATCTTAGTTGTCGCTGCAGATGATGGGGTAATGCCACAAACTATCGAAGCGATTAACCATGCTAAGGCTGCCGAAGTGCCAATCATCGTTGCGGTTAATAAGATCGATAAGCCAGGTGCAAATCCTAACCACGTAATGGAACAACTCACGGAATATGGTTTGATTCCTGAATCATGGGGTGGCGACACGATCTTTGTTGAAATTTCAGCTAAGTTTGGTAAGAACTTAGACGAATTACTCGACATGATCTTGTTACAAGCTGAAGTCTTAGAACTAAAAGCTAACCCTGAACAAAATGCGGCTGGTTCCGTAATTGAAGCTCAATTGGACCCTGGTAAAGGTTCAATTGCAACTGTTTTAGTACAACAAGGAACTATGCACGTGGGTGATCCAGTTGTAATTGGAAACACGTTTGGTCGGGTTCGGACAATGACTAACGAACATGGTCGGCGGGTTAAGGAAGCTACTCCATCAACCCCAGTTGAAATTACAGGACTAAACGACGTTCCTGAAGCTGGTGACCGTTTCGTAGTCTTCGATGACGAAAAATCAGCACGGGCAGCCGGTGAAGAACGGGCAAAACGTGCTCAAATGGAAGAACGCAAACGTAACAACCACGTTACTTTAGATAACCTCTTCGATTCACTTAAGGAAGGTGAAATGAAGAAGGTTGACATCATTATTAAAGCTGACGTTCAAGGTTCGGTAGAAGCCTTAGCAGATAGTTTACAAAAAATTGATGTTGAAGGCGTCCGGGTTAACATTATTCATAAGGCCGTGGGAGCAATTAACGAAAGTGACGTCACTTTAGCTGCCGCAAGTAACGCGATCATTATCGGATTCAACGTGCGGCCAACGGCACAAGCTAAGCAAATGGCTGACTCTGAAGACGTTGAAATTCGGCTACACCAAGTTATTTACAAGGCAATCGAAGAAGTTGAATCCGCAATGAAGGGAATGCTTGAACCGGTTTACGAAGAGGAAGTAATCGGACAAGTTGAAGTTCGGGAAACTTACAAAGTTTCTCGGATTGGAACCATTGCTGGTGGATACGTAACTGAAGGATTTATCACCCGGGATGCTGGCGTACGCTTGATTCGGGATGGCGTGGTCATTTACGATGGTAAGCTAGGCAGTCTCCGGCGCTTCAAGGACGATGTTAAGGAAGTTAAGCGCGGATTTGACCTTGGTCTAACAATCGAAAAGTATAACGACATTAAAGTCGGTGATGTAATTGAAGCATACCGGATGAAGGAAGTCCCAGTCAAATAGTAAGGGGGATTTGAAGATGGCTCGACAATATCGTGCAGATCGTTTGTCACAAGAAATTGAAAAAGAAGTCAGTGACATTTTACGTCGCCGAGTTCGTGACCCTCGCGTGCAGGGAGTTACGATCACGGGGGTAGACGTCACTGGTGACTTACAACAAGCGAAAATTTATTACAGCATCTTATCGGATAAAGCTTCTGACGACGAAAAGACCCGTAAAGGTCTCGAAAAGGCGTCGGGGTTGATCCGCAAAGAACTAGGCAGTCGGTTATCAATTTATAAAACACCAGAATTGATTTTTGAAAGAGATCATTCTGTACAGTACGGTGAAAAAATTGATCAGCTGATTAATAAACTTAATCGTGACTAAGTTAAAAGAGCAATCATGGACAGGAACGTTTCCAGCAAGTAAGCAGCTTATGGGAACCATTCCAGGTCGAATGGTTGCTCTTTTTAAGTTAGTGGGAGATACTGATTGGGATGAACATTTTGTATTCCACGGTATCTACTGTAAAATACTTAAGAAGAGCAAATTTGCACGAGGAATGTGAGGTTTATTTTGATGGATGGAATTATTCCAATTAATAAGGAACGCGGAATGACTAGTCACGACGTGGTTGCTAAGGTGCGTGGAATTTTAAGAACCAAGAAGGTCGGCCATAGCGGTACCCTAGATCCTAGCGTGGATGGGGTTTTACCGGTTTGCGTAGGCCGCGCTACAAAAGTGGTAGATTACTTAATGCGCTTTGGTAAAACTTATCAAGGATCAATTACGTTAGGCTTGGCGACCACCACTGAGGATCTGGATGGAGAAGTGGTGGAACGGCAACCCTTAAGTAAACCACTAACGGACGCTCAAATTGGTGCAGCCTTAAAGCAAATGACCGGGGAATTAACTCAAATTCCACCAATGTATTCCGCTGTGAAGGTTAATGGGCGCAAGTTATATGAGTATGCTCGTGCCGAAGAAACGGTGGAGCGGCCTAAAAGAAAAATCCAAGTGTACCAGTTTAAACAAATTCGCCCTACGGAGTTCGACGAGGAAAAGGGAGAACAAACTATTTATTTTGAGGTGCAGTGTGGTAAGGGAACTTACGTTAGGACTTTAGCAGTCGATTTTGGTCGGCAATTTGGGTTGCCAGCCGTAATGTCTGATTTAACTCGGACAAGTAGCGGAGGGTTTGAACTAAAAGAGTGCGTTACTTTGGCAGAACTTGAGCAGGCTCGTGACGAAGACCGGGTCGAAAGTGATGTGCTACACCCGATTGACCATGCTTTAGCAAAGTTTGAGGCAATTGAAATTACTGATTCAGAGTGGCAATTAGTTCAAAATGGGGGCTTTTTGAAGCGCGCACTTACCGAACCGGTTGTTGCCGTTAAATATAAAGGTAAAATTCAGGCGCTGTACCAATACGACGAATCTCGTCAAGTATACCGCCCAGAAAAAATGTTGTTGGTGAGATAAATGCAAATAATTAAGATACATCATCCGTATGATAAAAAAATGATTCCCGAAGAAAAGGTGGTGCTTGCTTTAGGATTTTTTGATGGCATGCATCGTGGTCACCAAGCCGTAATTCAAAAGGCTCGTGAGATTGCGAACGCTAAGGGCTTAGCGTTGGCGGCAATGACTTTTGATCACCACGCTTCGGTAGTTTTCCCCAAGCCGCAGCACCGTTTTAGCGCGTTAAGCTACCTAACTTCTGTATCTCGGAAAGCAGAGTTAATGGAAGCGGCGGGAGTGGATATTCTTTACGTAGTTAACTTTACTTCCGCATTTGGCAGTTTAACCCCGCAAGAGTTTGTTGACCAATACATGGTCGGATTAAATGCTGAAGTGGTGGTGGCCGGTTTTGATTATACTTTTGGGCCAGTTGCCACGGCTAATATGGATACGTTGCCAGAAATTGCGCAACACCGTTTTGAAGTAGTTAAAGTACCTAAAATCATTGCACAAGGGCAAAAAATTGGATCGACCGCCATTCGAAACGCCGTTGCCGACGGGGAGATTGACGAAGCTAACCGGTATTTAGGGTACCCCTTTGAAACTAATGGTTTAGTAGTCCACGGCGAAGCGCGGGGAAGGACCCTTGGGTTTCCTACCGCGAACATTGTTAGCAATCCTAATCAAATCACTCCTGGGATTGGCATTTACGTTGTGGAAATTAAGATTGCCGATACATGGTACCAGGGGATGGCCTCGGTAGGACGCAACGTTGTCTTCGGGGACGGGCGCCCCGTAACTACGGAAATTAACATTTTAGATTTCAATCAAGAAATTTATGGTGAGACGGTCCGGGTTAAATGGCACCACCGCTTACGGGGAGAAGTTAAGTTTGCTTCGGTGGACGCGTTAATTGCGCAATTGCACCAGGATGAAGCAGATACGCGTGCATTTTTTAAGAAGCGTTAAAGTTGTCTGACCAAGCTTGACTAAAGTTGACATTTCTACAAACCTCTGGTATCTTAATAGTTGTTCTTAGCACTCCGACTTTCTAAGTGCTAAAAGAGGTGATTTTCATGTTGACTGATCGTGAATTATTGATTTTAGAGGAAATTGTTCAAGAATATACGGAAAATGGTAAACCGATTGGTTCCAAGGCGGTAATGAACAATCTGCCGATTAAAGTTAGTTCGGCCACGATTCGCAACGATATGGCTAAATTAGAGGACTTGGGTTTAATTGAAAAGACCCATTCTTCTTCAGGCCGGGTCCCATCGCTAATGGGGTATCGTTATTATGTTGATCACTTGCTTCGCCCAGAAGAAGTCGATCAGACGGAAGCACTACAGATTCAAAGGGGACTAGCAACTCATTTCCAAGAAGTTGACGACATTGTTCGAACTTCAGCAGAAATGCTTTCCAATTTAACGCATTATACAGCTTTAACGCTTAAGCCGGAGCAAAAGGGAGCCACGTTAGACGGTTTCCGAATGGTTCCGTTAGGCGGCAACCAGGTGATGCTGATTTTAGTTTCTAGTAATGGCGACGTTACTAGCCAACAATTCAGTATCCCACACGAGATGAACGGCGAAACCTTAGAACGGGTAGTTCGGATCATGAACGACCGGTTGGTAGGCAAAACGCTGAGCCAGGTATATTACCATTTGCGGACGGACATTCCGCAGGTAGTGGAAAAATACTTGCAGAGTGACGCAGGAGTTTTGGACGTTTTCCAAGACATCGTTACCCGCTCAACTCGCGACCGCTATTTCGTGGGCGGTAAATTAAACGTTCTAAACTTTTCGAAAAATGTGGATGTAAATTCGCTTCGAGGGTTACTAACGCTGTTTAATGAAAATGAGCAAATTAACGGACTGCTAGGTAATAAGCGGAGTGACTTGGATGTGAAAATTGGCGACGAGTTAAGTAACGCGTTGCTAAAGGATTTTAGTTTAATTACGGCAACTTACGATGTGGGAAGCCGTGGTAAGGGACTAATTGCCATTCTTGGTCCAACCAGTATGCAGTATTCGAAGACTTTGGGCTTGATCAATACGTTTAGGTACCAATTATCACACCGAATCCTACAATACTACAAGCATCTTGATGACAGTTAGGAGGATTGAATTGGCAAAGGAAGACGAAAAGGCAAAATCAGCTTCAACCGAAGCAAAGGTTGAAGAAGAAAGTAAGGGCGCTGACAAGCAAGCTAAAGCAACGGCCCAAGACGAAAAGAATAATCAAAAGGATTCCGCAAAAGATTCAAAGCAAACTACTTTAGGTCCTGCGGAAATTGAAAAAATTACGGCGGAACGTGATGAGCTTTCCGACAAGTATATCCGCGCGCAAGCTGAAATTGTGAACATGCGCCGTCGCAACGAAAAAGAACAAGCTAGTCTTTTAAAATATGATGGTCAAAAATTAGCAAAGGCAATTTTACCTGCGTTAGATAACTTGGAACGAGCTTTGACAGTGGAAGCTGAGCATTCAGAACAGCTGTTGAAGGGGGTAGAGATGGTTCAAAAGGACCTCTTAAAAGCCCTTAAAGAAAATAATATCGCTGAAATCGAGGCAGACGGTCAAAAGTTTGATCCTAACCTCCACCAGGCGGTCCAGACCGTTCCAGCAGATGATGATCATCCTGCGGATACCGTGGTTAAGGTATTTCAAAAGGGTTATATTTTAAAGGATCGAGTATTACGGCCAGCGATGGTTGTTGTTGCTCAATAAAAGATAGAGAAAGAGGGATTTTAGACAATGGCAAGTAATAAAATTATTGGTATTGACTTAGGTACTACAAACTCTGCAGTTGCTGTCATGGATGGTGACAAACCTAAAATTATCACTAACCCAGAAGGGGCACGGACAACTCCATCAGTAGTTGCTTTCAAAAATGGCGAAACACAAGTAGGTGAAGTAGCAAAGCGGCAAGCAATTACTAACCCTAACACCATTTCTTCAATTAAGCGTCACATCGGGGAAGCTGGATACAAAGTAACGGTAGACGGCAAGTCATACACCCCACAAGAAGTTTCTGCAATGATTTTGAGCTACATCAAGAAGTTTGCGGAAGACTACCTTGGTGAAGAAGTTGATCAAGCCGTTATCACGGTTCCAGCTTACTTCGATGATTCTCAACGGCAAGCAACCAAAGACGCTGGTAAGATTGCTGGTTTGGAAGTTAAACGAATCATCAACGAACCAACTGCTTCTGCGTTAGCTTACGGTTTAGATAAGAGTGACAAGGATGAAAAGATCTTGGTATACGACCTTGGTGGTGGTACTTTTGATGTTTCGATCCTGGAACTCGGCGACGGTGTTTTCCAAGTACTTTCAACAAACGGTGACACGCACCTCGGTGGGGATGACTTTGACCAAAAGATTATTGATTGGTTAGTTGAAGGCTTCAAGGAAGAAAACGGCATTGACCTTTCTAAAGATAAGATGGCTCTTCAACGTTTGAAGGACGCTGCTGAAAAAGCTAAGAAAGATTTATCTGGGGTTAGCGAAGCACAAATCAGCTTACCATTTATTTCCGCTGGCGAAGCTGGTCCATTGCATTTGGAAAAGACTTTGACACGGGCACAATTTGATCAATTAACCGCAGACTTAGTTGCTAAGACTAAGGTACCAGTTGACAACGCCCTTAAAGATGCTGGCCTATCAGCTTCTGACATTGACCAAGTTATCTTAAACGGTGGTTCAACACGGATTCCAGCTGTTCAAGAAGCCGTAAAGAACTGGACGGGTAAGGAACCTAACCATTCCATTAACCCTGACGAAGCCGTTGCCCTTGGTGCTGCCGTTCAAGGTGGGGTTTTAACTGGTGATGTTAAAGACGTTGTTTTACTTGACGTTACTCCACTTTCACTTGGTATTGAAACCATGGGTGGTGTGTTCACTAAGTTAATCGACCGGAACACTACGATCCCAACTAGCAAGTCTCAAATCTTCTCTACCGCAGCAGATAATCAACCAGCTGTAGACATTCACGTACTTCAAGGTGAACGTCCAATGGCGGCAGATAATAAGACGCTGGGTCGTTTCCAACTAACGGACATTCCAGCTGCTCCACGGGGAGTTCCACAAATCGAAGTTAAGTTCGATATCGACAAGAATGGTATCGTTAACGTTTCTGCTAAGGATAAAGGTACTGGTAAGGAACAAAAGATTACCATCAAGAGTTCATCGGGTCTTAGTGATGAAGAAATCGATCGGATGATGAAGGAAGCTAAGGAAAACGAAGAAGCCGATCGCAAGCGTAAGGAAGAAGTTGACCTTCGTAACGAAGTTGACCAATTGATCTTCACAACCGACAAGACTTTGAAGGAACTTGAAGGTAAGGTTTCTGAAGACGAAATCAAGAAGGCTAAAGACGCTAAGGAAGCTCTTGAAAAAGCACAAAAAGATAACAACTTAGAAGAAATGAAAGCTAAGAAGGATGATTTGAGCAAGATTGTCCAAGACCTATCTGTAAAGCTTTACCAACAAGCTCAACAAGCCCAAGGCCAAGCTGATGGTGCTCAAGGTAACGACCAGAATACCGGTAATAACGACGACAACACTGTCAATGGGGATTTCGAAGAAGTCGATCCTGACAAAGACAACAAATAAATAAGTGATTAGCAATGAAGGGTCGAAGTCGTTGACTTTGACCCTTTTGCGGTGATTAACGGTTAAAACTGGTAAAAATCATGGAGGATGAATATGGCTGGAAGTAAAGATTACTATGACATTCTGGGAGTCAGTCGCGATGCATCTGAAGATGAAATCAAGAAGGCTTATCGACGCTTGTCGAAAAAATACCATCCCGATATCAACAAAGAGCCGGGAGCGGAACAAAAGTTTAAAGACATTAACGAAGCTTACGATGTCTTAGGGGACGCGCAAAAGCGTGCGCAGTATGATCAATTTGGTTCCGCTGACGGCAACGCTGGTTTTGGTGGCGGTGGTTTCGGCGACCAAGGCGGCTTTGGTGGTTTTGGCGGCGGCTTCGACGACATTTTCAGTTCTTTCTTTGGTGGTGGCCAACGACAGGCCGCTAACCAGCCACGACAAGGAGAGGACCTACAGTACCAAATGACGCTTAAGTTTGAAGAAGCGATTTTCGGTAAAAAGTCGACGATTAAGTATTCACGAGAAGCCGAATGTAAGACCTGTGGCGGATCGGGTGCTAAACCAGGGACTTCGCCAGAAACCTGTCATAAATGTCACGGAACGGGTAGCATTCAAGTTACTCAAAACACTCCGCTTGGTCGGATGGTTCGGCAACAGGTTTGTGACGTATGTAACGGAACTGGTAAAGAAATTAAAGAGAAGTGCCCAACTTGTGGTGGTACTGGACACACTAAGCAAGAACATGAAGTAAAGGTTTCTGTTCCAGCCGGTGTTGAAGATGGTCAACAAATGCGGCTTCAAGGTCAAGGTGAAGCTGGTTATAATGGCGGACCTTATGGTGACCTTTACATCATTTTCCAAGTACAGCCAAGTAAGATTTATGAGCGCGAAGGTTCAGAAATTTACTATGATCAGTCAATTTCTTTCGTACAAGCTGCACTGGGAGATGAAATTGAAGTACCTACCGTTCACGGCAAGGTTAAGCTAAAAATCCCAGCTGGTACGCAGACGGGAACTAACTTCCGCTTGAAGGGCAAGGGAGCTCCTCGTTTACGAGGCAATGGCAACGGTGACCAACACGTCCACGTGAAGGTTAAGGTGCCTAAGAAGCTGAATGCTGGCCAAAAAGAAGCTTTGAAACTCTTTGCTAAGGCTAGTGGGGAACACCCGTCAGGCAACGGCAAGGGCGGTTTCTTTGATAAATTTATGAATTAATTAAACTAATGTACATTTAAAAAAGGCGAAAGTAGTGGAACTAAGATTCCGTGCTTTCGCCTTTTTGGATTGCTTTTAAACTAATTCGAAATTTAATTGCTGTGATATATTTTTAATACCGGGAATAATTTTTAATGGTTTGTTTTAGGCGTGTTATCGTGTTAAAGTGCGACAACATAGACTATCCGGGGTTTTATAAAATCTTTTTTTGTGAATGCGTGGTTATGAATATAATAACTAAAATGATATAATTGAGGCTACATACAATTTGAAGAAGGTTTAAATATGAACAAGAAAATAGCTAGATATCTATTAATATGGCTAAAATCAACATGGCTTTATTCAAAGCCTGTCTGGAACTTTGTTAGTTTAAGCGACTGGTTATTACTATCAGTGGCAGTATTAATAACCAATAGTATTGGTTTTTTACTTAGTGATATTTGGAATGCAACTTTTATTTTAATGAATGTTGGCTGCTTTTTTGGAACAATTGTTTGTTTGATGCCACGTCATGACGAGCCCTTAATAAATGCAATTAAAGGAATAGCTTTTATTGGCTTAGGAGGAGTAGTAGGAATTTTGTTTTCAGGTTTTCCACTCTTACTGGCAATAGTAATTACCGGAGGTCTATTTTTAACAGGAATTACATATAGTTTTAGTATCAACACATTCTTGAGATACTTGTTTTGTGTGCTAGCCGTTATGGCAACTGCAGGACTAAAAATTGGCGTTTCTACAGCTAATATGTTTTTAGGCTTGTTATCTTTTATCACCGGAATGGCAATTGTAGCACTAATATTTTGTCTTTATAATAAGAGACTTAATATATCTTTGCCCATGACTGCAAGTCTATATAGTCAGTTAGTTTTAATTTCAAACAACAAAAAAGCGAATTACTTTGAAGAAAGAACCAAAGTTTTAGAGGCAGTAGAAATAATGCCAAGAATTTACCAAGTGCGTGATCCCTGGGTGTTTCAGGTGGTTAAATCCGCAGATAAAATTCTTACTAGGATAACCTGGAATAAAAACAAAAAAATACCGAGGCATTAAGTTATATAGTGCAATTACTACAAGGTATGAACGTTCCTCAGCCTGCTAAATTGGAGAATGCTGATAGTGAAATACAGCAAGTTATTAGTATTTTAAACACAAAGCAAGAACGTGCTAGGACATTTTCAAAAAGAAGCTTTTCTCTTGCAAACGAAATAAAAACACTTAAAAAAATGGTTTCAACCACCTCAAACACAACACTTCGATTTGCGAGCCGCCTAGCTTTAACAGGTTTAGTATGTTACGTTTTATCGTTAGCTATGGATCAATTTATGATTATGCCACTAGAAAAACATAGTTTTTGGATTCCCTTATCTGGATGCTTAATGGTGATGCCAGGCGTCCATGATACATTAGGAAAATCAAGTGCGCGCGCCTTCGGATCATTATTCGGCGCATGTTTAGGAGTTTTACTATTTTCCATATTATTTCCATCACAAATTAATAATAAATTGCTTTACGCCGTAGTTTCAACTATACTGATTATTTTGTTTTTGACCATCAAAAAATTTAGTCAATTTTTCTTAATGATTAGCGTAACTTTTTGGCTAGTATTTTTATTAGGAGGAAGCATAGCTGGGGTAACTCGGATAGTTGATGTAATAATTGGGGGAAGTGTCGCTATTTTGATCTTGCTAATTTTTCCGGCAAAATCTAACGACGACTTTGCAGAAAACTTAGAGGATTGGGGGAAAGTAGCGGGATATATACTTTTATATATGTCAAATGAAGAAAAACTGAGCGACTTAAAAGAAAAGGACTTTAATACTTTATATATAATGCAGGATAAACTTAAACGTTCTGCAAACGAATTTATAATAGCAAATCGCGTGAAAAACGATTATGAGACGGTTTGCCTGATTGAAAGTATTAAGACATTAACTTCAAAAATTGAATTACAAATTGTGCAAATGAGGGAACATATTAAATTAG
Source organism: Pediococcus acidilactici DSM 20284 (assembly GCF_000146325.1). Taxonomy (GTDB): domain Bacteria; phylum Bacillota; class Bacilli; order Lactobacillales; family Lactobacillaceae; genus Pediococcus; species Pediococcus acidilactici. The sequence goes on from NZ_GL397067.1 coordinate 341,695, forward strand.
CAACGGTCCAGTTGCATGAGGTCCGGGGAGAATTTCAAGAATATTATGCTAGATTAAATTCTTTGACTAATTCTACAGAAATTGAGAAAAAAACTAAGGAGCAAAAACAAAGTTTAGACCATTACTATTTTGCTGAATTAAATTTAAATATAAAAAGATTGGAAATGGAAGTTGGACAAATACGGGCGGCTAATAAAGTATTTATTAACTCATAGTAATGATCTTCAATAGTAAAGCAAACCTAGCTTTTAGAACTTTTTCTAACTCCTAAGACTAAGCTAGTTTTGCCGGCAAAATTTGTAATTGTAAAAATAGAAAAGCAATGAAGTTCAGGAATGTCCTTTACTGTCATTGCTTTTTTAGTTTATGCATAAATTTAATTCAAAATCGCCGTTCCTAAAGTCAAGTAGGTAGCAAATAAGATCCAGATCAAGTACGGAACCATTAGACTAGCGGCTAATTTACTAGTTTGCCAAAATTTTTTCACACACCAAATCACTAGTGCATCGAGTACGATGATAATTAAAAAGCTGATCCAGCGGTTGCTTGCCCCAAAGAAAATGATGCTCCAAATGAAGTTTAAAACTAATTGGCTGATAAACAAAATCAAGTTATTTTGGCGTGCGTTGGTCCGGTCACGAAGAATTAAATAACCGACAATCCCAATCATTAGGTATAAAATTGGCCAGACAATGCCAAAAATAAAGTCAGGTGGGGCTAAGGGCGGCAACGTTAAGTTGTTATAAATTGCTTTAATATCACCTGATAATATCCCCGATAGGCTTCCGACCAATTCTACAACGATAATGCTAGCAATCAATAAGATCCAATTTGGATTTCTTTTAGTCATTAAATCATTCCTCCTTCAAATTTAAAACAATTACCCGGTTAGATTAGCTTAAGGGTAACAAAGAGTCGATAGTTTGCATAATAATTTGCTTAAAACGGGACGCCATAATTAAAAGAGGCTGAAAAAAATATCTTAGGATGTTAACTTTAATAAAGCCAAACGTCAGTTTACGCTGTTTAACATAAAAGCCATTCTAATGCAGGGGCTCAGATCTAGACATTCAAAAATCCCTCCATGATTAACAGATAAATTATGATATTTCATCTGTCAGCCACAAAGGGATTATCACATTATGCCCAATCCAGGCATCACGTCGATTTTTAGTTAATACGGATAAGCTACCCGACTTTTAGTGCACGCTTTCCGTAAAGTCGTAGTGCAAAAAATTAACGATTGTTGTAACGTGCGTCGTCTTCGGGGCGATGACTAAGCATCCCGAGGAATTTTAAGCTGTATAGGGCGCTTAAACCTACTAAAATATATACAATTTTAGAGATGATTGCTGTTTGCCCGCCGAATAAGGTAGCTACTAGGTCAAATTGGAAAAGTCCTACCAAGAGCCAGTTAATACCTCCGACAATTACCAAGATTAATGCTGTAAGATCCAATGCTTTCATAATAAATCTCCTCCCATAAGGTTATTATTTTTGGAACACCTTAAGCTTAGCAAATTCACTAATGGTTAAGCTAAGAATATGCTTAACTATGCTTATAAAAAATATTTTTTTCTCGCAAATTGCGTTGAGGAAAATCGTTGCCGATGTTAAGCTTATTCTGTATATGAAAGCGCTATTTTATTAAGGCTTAAGTGCGGGAGGTAAAAATGCAAGATATTCCAAAAGTTGTTCGGGTAGCATTGCTGCCGAGTTTATTTCTGCGAGTAGAATTTGCTGACGGTGCGGTAAGGTATTGGCGCTCGGCGATCAATAAGACAGAGCTGGACTTGTTAAAAAAAGCTGGAAACCTGCGTAAAGGACTTACTCAACTAACACCTGAGTACTACTGGCTAGGAACTCAAGCTACATTTGGCCAAGATAACACGTTTGCAATTAACCGGGTTATCTATGATGGTAATGAGATTTACAAACAAGGGAATCGGCAACCAACTTAAATTTTAGAAAAATAAATCAATAAAGGACCTTGAGGTTGCATTAATGCAACCTCGGGGTTTTTATTTGGTTAAATTAAAATATGAGGTTAATGGAAAAGGCTTGCATTTTTCATGTCGAATCAGTTATAGTGTAATGTATAAATAGAACACCATAACTGAACGGAGGTTGAAAATTAATGTTGGAGGTAAAACAGCTTGATGTATTTATCGGTAGAAAACAAATTATCAAAGGGGCGTCTTTTCAAGTTGGCGATGGGGAAATTGTCGGCTTGATTGGACCAAATGGAGCAGGAAAAACGACGATTATGAAAACCATCTTAGCCTTGACAAAATTTAAGGGGCAGGTCTTGGTAAATCATCAAACGGTTACCTCAAATCACCATCAAGCCCTTCTTAAAGTAGGGGCGTTAATTGAACACCCCGCGTTGTATCCGTACATGACGGGCCGGCAAAATTTGGCTTTGTACGCACAAAGCGAGGTCGAAATTGATGAACTCGCACGTGCGTTGGAAATGGAAACTTATATTGACACCCGGGCAAAGGGATATTCGTTAGGGATGAAGCAAAAACTGGGGATTGCGTTAGCATTATTAAATCACCCGGATCTAGTGATTTTGGACGAGCCCATGAACGGACTCGACGTGGAAGCGACCATTTTAGTTCGTAATCTAATTTTACGGATGGCCCAAAAAGGGACCGCTTTCCTGATTTCTAGTCATATTTTGAGTGAGCTTGAGCGGGTGGTTTCTAACGTGGTTTTGATTAATAAAGGCAAGATTTTATTAACCGATTCATTAAAAAATTTCCAACGCGGGAATTCTCGTTATTACCAGATTACAACCGACAATTTATTTGCTAGCTATGAATTATTGGAAAGTCACGGGGTGGTAAGCGAGCTACAAAAAGATTATTTAAAGATCAACGCTCCAGATCTTCAAGCAGCCGAAAAACTGTTGGTGGAAAATGAGCAGTACTTATTAACGGTGGCTCCAGAAAAACTAACCTTTGAACAGCAAGTGGTGAAGTCGCTTAGAAGTCGCCAGGAGGTGCACCAATGAGAAACAGTTTGCAACAAGAGTTCTATAAATTCATTCATCGCCGAGGCTGCTGGGGCGGCATCGTAGCTCTTTGGTTGCTTATGGCCGTTTCGGTTTGGCTTGAAGGGACGACGTTTGATTCAGTTGCCCAAAGCTATGATTGGGGCAAATGGGCTGCGCTGGTGATGAGTATTTTGGTAGCAACTGATTTTGGCGGGGAATACGAAAATGAGACCATTGACACGTTATTTTATAAGAACACCAGCCGTGGCGGGGTTTTTCTTGCTAAATTACTAGTTCTACTGGGCTACGTACTTATTTTAAGTTTGGCAGGAGGAATATTCACAATGGTGATTCAGGCAACCCGTGCTCCTAGTACCTTGACATGGGATCTAGTGATAAACCACCAGTCCCTTTGGAATGCCGCGCTTTTGACGGGGTTAGGAGCCTCCGGGATGGTTGCTTTAATCACCGTTTTAACCATCGGTGTGACTTGTTTGACCCGGAGTAAAATCGTGGCTATGGGATTTAGTTTCGTATTGATTTTTACCGGGCCAACCTTGGCAGGGGCACTCCCCAAAATTATTGATGGGCCGTGGATCAAGTGGAACCCCTTGAACATGTTGCAACTTGCAAGTCAGGTCGCAAATCCAGCTTTAAAGAGCGTTACTAAACTATCCACAGCGCAACTAGCTTGGGGAACGACAATTTACGCCGTTATTTTTACCATGCTAAGTTACCTGTTTTTTAGTTGGGGACAACGAAGTAAATAGGAAGGTGAAATTTTGATAACCGTTATTAATCAAGAAGCTTATAAGTTGATACATAAAAAAATAACTTGGCTTGCGCCGTTTTTAATAGTTTTACTAATGATTCCTTTCATCATGTCTTTTGATGATGCCATTTCGGCGCCCTGGCTGGTAATGTCGAGTTTTGGAATTGATGAAATTGCTCCTTTGATAATGATTTTAGTTGCGGCAACCTTTTTTTCATCGGAGTTTAAGCAACGAACAATATTGACGATGTTAGCAAAAACTCCCAGTCGAAAGGATGTCTACTTAGCAAAATTAACCGTTGTCGGGCTCTGTGACGTTGCGATACATGGTTTTGCGGTAATAATGACCCTAATTTTAAATTTTGCGCTACCAAAATTTCGCTTAGACTTATTTAAACCGTATTTGTATCACCAAAGTCTTTTAACTAACGTGCTAACCATGACCCTGGTTGATATTTTGGTAACCATGTTCTTAGTCAGCATTCTCTTCTTAATTTCTTGTTCGATTACTGAAAATGCGGTTGTTTTAGCAATCAGTTTAGGAGTTTTCTTTATGGGGCAAATTGTGCCTCCTGGAATCCAATTTTTACCACAGCAATATCTCCACTGGCTCCGTTGGAATCCATTAAATATGATGTTTTTACCCTTACAATACGCAAATTACCCAGTGTATCACGATATGTCGCACCTTTCGACGTTGCAATTAGGGGTGGCGACTGCGGGATATGCCATCGTCTTTGCCGTTTTGGGTTACCAAATTTTTCGGCGGCGGCATTACTAAGAAGGCTGTTCCTTGGTTAAATAATACTTTTGAATTTGGTCCATAAGAATGGTTGTTTTGGGCGAAGGCGGAATGTCCGCTGGAAAAACCAAGGCAAGCGCTTGTTTTAAACCAGGTTCCTCAACTGAAATCACTTTTAAGTCGGCATGGCCGGCTTTTTGTGTTTCAAAAAAGGAGCGGGTGACGAGTGCTATCCCGGTTAATTGGCTAAGCGCGCTAATGCAGGCTGAATAAGAGGTTACTTCAACTAGGTATTGAGGCGACAAATGTTGATTTAAAAACAGTTGGTCGAGGGTTTGACGAATGGCAAATTGCGGATCTAAAACAATTAATGGTACTTTGGTAAGTTGCGTAAGCGTGATGTTCTCGAGAGTGTGGTACGGCCCCGTTTTAGTAGTAACGGCAATAATTTCGTCGGTGAATAAGTAACGGTAATTAATGGCGGGATTATGAATGGGCAAAAAAGCTATTCCAAAATTAATTTCAGCGTTTAAAAGCTGTTTCAAGGTGCTAGCAGAGGTATTTTCTCGTAACGTGAATGACGTGTGTGGGTTAATTTTTTGAAATGTCTTCAACAGTGGCGTTAAAAGATGGGTTCCAGACAAGCCAATTTTAATTGAGGCAGGTTCCGAACGTGGCTGAAGTGCCTGTTTGGTGGCACGAACTTGCCGTAAAATTTTACGGGCATGGGATTGTAAAATCAAGCCAGCATTAGTAAGCATGATGTGGCGCCCAACTTTCAAAAATAATGGTTGTCCAATTTCCCGTTGCAAATTACTCATTTGGACACTCAGGGTAGGTTGAGCAATAAATAGCCGTTCGGCTGCTTGGTGGTAATTAAGTTCTTCACTCAAAACTAGGAAATACTCTAACTGTCTTAAATTCATTAGGACGCCTCCCATCGATAGTAAAAGTTAATTACTCTAATAGTTTTTTGAGAATTGTTTCTTTTTGCTTTTAATCTTATCATGTTTTTGAATTATATTTGTGAAATTTTTAACTTTAGGAGAGTGGCAGATGAAACAGAACTTGAATCGGTGGGTAATGCTCACGGCGCATGTGCTAATTAACTTTGTTTTAGGCGGAGTTTACGCTTTTAGCTTTTTTAAAACGCCTTTAATTGCGCAATATCATTGGGATCCGGCAGTTTTATCATTAGCGTTTTCCATAAATATGGGGATCATCCCCCTACCCATGATTTGGGGCGGGGCATTAATTGATCGTGGACATGGGAAATTAGCAATTGTGTTAGGTGGAGTCTTATTTTCAATTGGATTCATTCTATCCGGATTTGTAAAAACATTACCGTTGCTATTATTAACGTACGGTTTAATTGCGGGAATAGGAAGCGGGTTGGCCTTCACGGGCAACCTTAATAATGCAATTAAGTTTTTTCCTGATAAAAGGGGATTAGCTTCAGGCTGCGTTCTGGCTGGCGTTGGCGTGGGTACTCTTTTATGTACCGCGCTGGCGCAGTTCTTCTTGACCAAGATGAATATTAGTCAGTCTTTGTTTTGGCTAGGGATGGTTTATTTAGTAGTGATTTTTGTAGTTCAATTTTTCATTCGCAGTGCACCGGCCAAGGATAGCAAACAGCTGGTGGCTTCTAAAATGGAGCAAAACTGGCGGGGAATGCTAAAAGACCGGCGTTTTTGGCTGATGTTTTGGATCATGGCCTTTGGTGTATTTTCTGGGATGGTCATTAGTAGTTCGTCGGCGCAAATTGGGATGGGAGCGTACGGCTTAACTGCTGGTGCGGTGGTAGTTAGTGGAGTTTCCATTGCTAATTCCGTCGGTCGGCTAATCTGGGGAACGGTTTCCGACTGGTTGGGTGAGTACCATACTTTAGCACTAGTTTACGCACTAATGGCGCTTTTTATGGTCTTACTACTGCTTGGTAAGGGAAATACAAGCCTTTTTTACGTTTGTGCATTAGGCATCGGCTTTTGCTATGCAGGTGTGTTAGCTGTGTTTCCAAGTATCACCAGCGCTAATTTTGGGCTACGTAACCAAGGATTAAATTATGCGTTTATTTATTTTGGTTTTGCAATTGGCGCGGTGGTTGCCCCATACGTAACGGCCGCTTTCTTTAAGTATACGCATTCTTTTGCAATCGTCTTTATTATTGCAATGGGGTTGTTAGTTTTAGGAGTACTCGCAATTTATTTATTAAAGGCTTGGGCTAAAGAGGCTTTACAAAGAATCGAACAAAAAGGAGTGAAAAAATTATGAAAGTAGCAATTGCAGGAGCTGGCGCAATGGGGTGTCGTTTTGGCGCAATGCTTGCCGAGGCTGGTGTGCAAGTTACGTTGATTGACCAATGGCAAGAACATATTCAAACAATTAATGAATCAGGTTTGCGAGTGGAAAATGAGCAAGGGACTCAAAACTACCATATTCCAGCACTTTTTCCAGAACAAGCAACTGGGCGATTTGACTTGGTAATCGTCTTTACCAAGGCGATGCAGATGACGGATTTTCTGCACAAAATCATCCCCATCATTGATGAACAAACCACTTTACTTTGTTTATCAAATGGTTTTGGCAACGAAGAAACTTTAAGACAGTTTGTCTCAGCAGACCAAATTTTAATTGGGGTGACACTATGGTCTTCCGAGCTGCTAGGACCAGGGCAAATTAAAGCAACGGGAAAGGGGCGCATTGATTTTCAGGCAGTTTCTTCTGATTTTGCTCCAGCAAAGTTAACCACGGTGCTAAATCTTTTGAATGAAGCAGGACTCCAAGCAAGCTTAGTCAAAAATGTCCACGAATCGATTTGGCGAAAAGCTGGTTTTAACAGTGTGATTAATCCCTTATCCGCCTTATTAAATTGCAACGTGGCGGAATTTGGGCAATTGAATTACGGAACCCAACTTACCGATTTAATTTTAGAAGAAATTAACGCGGTAGCACAGGCTGAAGGAATTCCCTTTAGCGTAAGGATAATTAAACAAATGCTGGAAGCACAGTTCAATCCCCAGGCTAGTGGGCAACATTATCCATCGATGCATCAAGATTTGAATAAGCAACGCCTCACGGAAATTGATTTTTTGAATGGCTACATAGTCAAACTAGGCCGAAAGCATCAACTCGCCACCCCAGTAAACCAAATGATTACGGGATTAATTCATAGCAAGGAGCAATTGGGGCAGTTAGGGTGAGCTTGATGGACAGAAAAATTTGTTTAATAAAGCTGTTTTGAAGGTCCCTTAAATAATTAGGTGGTTGGCCATATTTTAGAAATTGAGGAGGTACTTTAATTTCTGAATCCCGGCCTTAGCCTAATAAAAGGGGGCTTTTTAATTCACTATATAAATTAAAACAAAGGATGACTTTTCTAAAACAGACGGGTAAGATGAGGAGGGCTAGTTAAACGGATTGGTTAGAAACTTTAATAAAATGCTGGAGGTAGGCCTGAAAATTTAACTATTTAACCAACGTTTACCAGCCCAGGCGGTTCGCGAAATCCCGCCTCAAATTAAAACTAGGAGTGATTTATTGATGAGTAAAATTAACCGTAACATTGCGGCAACTGGCGTAGTTGCGGCGCTTTACGTGGCAATCACGCTAATTTTTGCTCCCATTAGCTATGGAGTAGTCCAGTTAAGGTTGTCAGAAATGTTTAACCATTTAGCCGCGTTTAACAAGCGCTATATTTTTGCGGTGACCCTCGGCGTGTTGATTGTAAACATTTTCAGCCCGTTGGGAGTGGTGGACATGATTTTTGGTACAGCCGGGACGCTAATCGGAACTACGCTAACCTACTTTACGGCACGAAACATCGGTGCCAAACCACTTAAATTCTTAATCGCTACGCTCTGCCAATTACCCGGAATGTTTTTAGTGGATTTAGAAATGCACTTATACATGAATTTGCCGCTCTTTCCCACTTACTGGGTTTTAGCCCTGGGAGAAATTGCATCGATGGCAATTGGCGCGGTGATTATTTACCTAATTACCAAGAAAATTAACTTATATGAATAATTTATAAATTAAAGAGGGATTTAAATGACTTTTGAAAAAATCTTACCAATTTTAAAGCAAGGCGGAAAGGCAATTCGCCAACAATGGAACGGTGACGAAGAGTTTGTAATCGTGGTGGAAAACCAAACGTTTGCGGGGGTTCCAGTAACCCCGTATATGCTAATTAAGACCACTAGCGAGGGATACTCCAGCTTTGCGCCCACGGTATGTGACGTGTTGGCAGATGATTGGCAGGTTGTAGAATAATGTCGCAGATCACCGAGTTTACCGATTGCCAAGTAGTGGTGACCGGAAGCAATTCTGGAATTGGGTTAGCACAGGCCCAAGCCTTTTTAGAACAAGGCGCCCTTGTGTGGGGATTTGATCAAAACATTGATCAAATGGACCAAATTCAAAAACAATATCCCAACCATTTTAAATTTACGCAAGTGGACTTGTCCGATCCCTTAGCGGTTACAAAAGCCCTTCAACCTTTAGAAAGGATCGACATTCTATTAAATACGGCCGGGATGCTAGACGACTACTTACCAATTGAAGACACGTCTTTAACCCTATGGCAGCGGATCCTCAATAATAACGTTACCAGTATGTTTAACGTTACCAAAACCGCGTTGCCTAAAATGAAGCATTCTGGAGTAATTATTAACATGGCTTCAATTGCTGGAATGGTTGCGGGAGGCGGAGGAATTGCTTATACCGCTTCAAAACATGCCATCGTTGGTTTTACAAAGCAGCTTGCAATGGATTGTGCACCTAAGGGGATTCGAGTTAACGGAATTGCTCCGGGATGTATTGATACCCCGATGAACGCAAAGGATTTTGCGGATGGGGGTGAAATTGCTAAGGCAGTTGCTCAAGAAGTTCCGGTAAAACGTTGGGCAAAGCCCACTGAAGTCGCCAGCGTGACCCTATTCTTGGCGAGTCAGGCAGCAAGCTATCTACAAGGAGTGATCATTCCCGTGGATGGTGGTTGGGTAGCTAAGTAAAACTACTGGAAATTTTTATAATTAATAATAAAACAACCTGGTTGCTAAAGCACGATAAGGCATTAGCAATCAGGTTGTTTTTATCTGGGATTGGATTTACTTAAGCGCTAATTTCTGCGCTATCAGTTGTAGCTAAGATAGCAGTTACTAGTTTTTGGTAGTCGTCCGTAACGACGAGCTGCTTTCGATAGATGGATTCCATAAAGGCGGTATCAACAAAATTATCCAGTAAACTAATTAAGTGATCATAGTATCCGTTAATATTCAAAATACCGACTTTTTTAAGTGGAACCAATCCAATTGCCATATCGGACAACAATTGACTAACTTCTTCTAAAGTTCCCAAACCGCCTGGCAAAACTAGGTAGGCGTCGCCCTTATTGATTAATAACTCTTTTCGCTTTGCCATGGTTTTGGTGGTAATAAAGGAAGTGGTGTTTTTGCGCGGTAGCTCATCTTCAAAAAGACCTTCGGGATAAATCCCGGTCACTTTGCCACCGTGGTCTAGAACGCCCTGGCTAATTGCCCCCATGGTTCCTGAAGTGGACCCTCCGTAAACTAGTTCAACGTTTTTTTGAGCTAGGGTAGTGCCAATGTTATAGGCGACCTCTTTAAAATTGGGGTGATTTCCCGGACGGGAGCCACAAAATACCGTTATTTTCACAAAAATTCCCTCCTCGTTTTCGAAGTGTCTAGTATAAGACATTTTAAACGGGGGTGTCAATGCATAACGGGTAAACAATTTATACCCGTTGGGTTAGTGATGAGTTAATTCCGCGCACGAATAAACCGATTGCGATACTTTAAGGGAGTAGAATTCATTTCTTTAGCAAAGACGTTGGTAAAATATGCCGAGGATGAAAAACCACATTCTTGGCTGATTTGAGTAATATTTAACGAACTTTTTCGTAAAAGCGAACAGGCCTTCTGCAATTTTAACTGGTGAACATACTGACTCGGTTTTTTACCAAGATAACGCTGAAATAACTTATATAAGTAAGAACGATCTACGTTGTTATTAGCAGCAATTTGGCTGATTGTGAGTCCTGAAGCAAAATTTTCGTCGACGTAAAGTAGTATTTTATCAAAAATCTGTTTTCCTTGGTTAACCGGATTGTTTGCGTGATTTTCTTGTTGTAGATAATCCAATAAAGAATAAACGGCGCTTAACGACTGGAAGTTTTGTTTGTCTTTAAACGCTTGGTAAACGTGGTTAAATAGCATTTCTTTAGTTTTATCAATGGAGGCGTTAATTACGAAATTCCGGCGGCTAAGTCCGATTTGAGCTAAATACTTAGCAGTTAATTCGCCCGAAATTCCGACCCACACATACGTCCAAGGATCGGCCTTATCAGGATAATAAATATTGGGGCAGTTAGCGGGCAACAAAAATGTATCGCCAGCCGAAAGGTGTTGTAAGTCGGAATTGCCGGCTGAAAAGTAACCTTTGCCGTCCATAACGTAGTGAAGCACCCAATAGTCAATCGGGATGTATTCAAAAGGCTTAGTGGGCTGACATTTTTCATAGCCGACTTCGTAAATGTGAAATTCTGCGCTAAGGGGACCGTTATCTACAAGAATGCTGACGTCTTCTGTAAAATGGTTATTCATTTGGGTTAACTCCTTATTGGTTAATGTCAACAAAATTACAATAAATGGGCAACAATTATTATGTCCGTGAATATGTAAGCGCTTTATAATTCAAGTATAGCAATTGCTTAATCTAGATGAAAGAAGGCTTTACAATCATGAACAATTCAAGAGAGCGTTTAGGACCAGTAGCCCTAATGTTGATGACCTTTTCAGCAGTTTTTGCTTTTCCCAGCATTGTCAACAATAGTATTCAAATTGGTTTAGCGACCATTCCTGGATACATATTTGGTTCGGTATTTTACTTTCTCCCGTTTATTTTGATGATTGCCGAATTTGCTTCAGCCAACGCAGAAAATGAATCTGGCATTCACAGTTGGCTAGCTTCAGTTCTCGGAGAACGCTGGGCCTTTTTGGGAGCATGGTCGTATTTTTTTGTTAACCTATTCTTCTTCTGTTCGTTGCTACCCAATACCTTGATTTATGCTTCGTATTCTTTTGTGGGTAAAAACGTTTTTGAAGGTAGCCATGGTACGAAGGTGATTGCAATTATTTCAGTAATTTTGTTTTGGATTATGACTTGGGTTTGTATCAAGGGAGTTTCTTGGATCTCGAAGGTAACTAATTTTGCGGGAAGTGCCCGGTTATTTATGGGCGTCGCGTTTGTTATTTTAGCTTTTATCGTTGTTTTTGGGTTTGGCAAGGCGCCGGCACAAGATTTTACGCTAAAATCGATTACTCCTAAGTTTAACTGGACGTTCTTCATGACGATGGCTTGGATTCTTCAAGCCGTGGGCGGTGGTGAAAGTATCGGAGTCTACATTAAAGACGTGAAGGGTGGCAATAAGACCTTCGTTAAAACAATGATTGGTGCCACCGTGATTGTAGGAATTATGTATATTTTAGGGGCCGTTGCAGTTGGTCTAGTGGTTCCTACTGAAGTATTGAAGGGAAATTTTTCAAATGGGATTTTTGATATTTTTAAAATTCTCGGTAACTATTTCAACATTCCTGGAGGAGTAATGGTTCGATTAGTGGGAGTGATTTTATGCTTGGGGAGCTTAGGTTCGTTAGCCCTTTGGACGGCAGCCCCGGTAAAGGTGTTCTTTTCTGAAATTCCAGAAGGTGTTTTTGGTAAGTGGTTAGTACGGACTAACGAAGAAGGTAACCCCACTAACGCTTTAATTGTTCAGGGAATTATTGTAACAACTTTGCTGATTGTACCGGCGTTAGGGATTGGAAGTATGGACAGCTTTTTAGAAACCCTCATCAACATGACCGCTTCGACGTCTTTGCTGCCAGTATTATTCTTGCTGATTGCCTATATTCAACTTCGTTGGAAAAAGGATGATATGCCGCGGAGCTTTAAGCTAGGGCACCGGGCGTTTGGGATTACGGTAGGAATTTTTCTGTTACTGACCTTCATCTTTGTATTCTTCATGTCCACCGTACCAGACCCCCATTTAATTATGCAGGAAATCCACGGCACGTTGCCCAAGGGGACCGCTAGTCCAATCGGAATGTTGGTTTATAACGTGGTCGGCTTAATCGTGTTCATGGGCTTTGCGTGGATTTGTTGGTACCGTTATGAACGCAAACAACGACTTAATTAGGTAAAGGAAGGTTAAAAAATGAAACAATGGGAAAACTATCAAGTAGATGGGATTAATCGAATGGCGCCGCGAGCACATTTTAACAGTTACCCGACTCGTGAAAGGGCGTTAATTGGTGAAAACCGGTACACCCAGGCCTTTAAGAATTTGAACGGGGTGTGGAAGTTTATGTTCTTGCCCGCACCGGAATATAGCCCAGAAAATTTCTTTGCAAGTGATTTTGACACTACTACTATGGACGAAATCACGGTCCCTGGAAATTGGCAACGCCAAGGATATGGCAAAATGCATTATTCAGACTTATGGTATAACTTTCCAATTGATCCACCGTACGTACCCACCGAAAATCCAACTGGAATTTATAAACGAACTTTTGAAGTGGGCGCCGAATTTAAGGATCAAACCATCATCCTTCGATTTTGTGGGGTGGACTCAGCGTATAAAGTTTGGGTTAATGGGCAAATGGTTGGTTACAGTAAGGGAGCACGTAACGAAGCTGAGTTCGATATTACGGATCTAGTGTATTTACACGAAGTCAATGATTTGACCGTGCAAGTTTACCAGTGGTCAGACGGGACTTATCTAGAAGATCAGGACATGTGGTGGTTAAGTGGCATTTACCGCGATGTGGAACTTTTGGGCGTTCCTAAAAATGGAATTCAAGATTTCCAAGTAACTGCGAACCTGGTCCACGATTACCAAGATGGTGATTTACAGATTACTGCTACTTTACGAAAAGAAGCTGGGCAGACAGTGCAAGTGGAATTGCTGGACGAAAAGCAAAACGTCCTTTACACGGCAACCAATCAACCACAGGGTACGCAGGTCAAATTTGAAACCCAAATTCCGCACGTTAAACCTTGGAGTGCCGAGCTGCCACATCTGTATACCGTCTTGATGACGGTTAAGCATGCAGAGCAAGTGATCGAGGTGATTCCTCAAACGGTCGGTTTCCGATCTATTGAAGTTGTGGGAGACACCTTTTTGGTCAATGGGGTGGCCATTAAACTAAAGGGGGTTAACCGGCACGACTACAATCCCCGTAACGGGCGGGTAGTCAGTGAAGCAGAGATTGAAAAAGATATTATTTTAATGAAACAATTTAATATTAACGCCATCCGAACTAGTCACTACCCTGATGCATACTATTTTTACGACCTTTGCGATCGCTACGGGATGTACGTCATTGACGAGACCGATTTGGAATGCCACGGCTTTGAATTAACTGAAAAGTATGACTGGATTAGCGACGACCCCCAGTGGGAGACGTCCTTTGTTAACCGGTTGATTCGGATGATTGCTCGTGACCGTAACCATCCTTCAATTATCTTTTGGTCGTTAGGAAACGAATCCTCTTTTGGCTGTAATTTCCGAAAAATGGCGGAAGTGGCTAAAGAAATGGATCCGACCCGGTTGGTCCATTACGAAGGTGATTTTGATGCTGAGGTAGTGGATGTATATTCTACGATGTACACCTGGTTAGAACATCCGACCCGAAAATTGCTCATGAAGGATGTAATTAAGAACGCTAAGAAACCGCACATCCTTTGTGAATATGGGCACGCCATGGGGAACGGACCGGGAAATTTAAAGGAGTACCAAGACCTATTCTATGCTCATGATAAACTGCAAGGTGGTTTTATTTGGGAATGGTTTGATCACGGGATTGAATCTTATACGGAAGATAGGCGCAAGTATTATCGCTACGGCGGCGATTTTGGGGACGATCCCACTAATGGAGATTTTTGTATTGACGGGCTCTTAATGCCGGACCGCACTCCTTCACCCGGCCTTTACGAGTATAAAAAAGTAATCGAGCCGGTAACCACCGAAAAAGTTAACCTTCAGGAAGGACGAATAAAGTTAATTAACCGGTATGATTTTACCAATTTACAGATTTTTGATTTAGTTTACGAAGTAATGGCAGACGACCAACTTCTAACTAGTGGCCGCATTTCGTTGCCAAGCATTCCCGCACGACAAACCCAAGAAATTCAATTACTGGATGAGCTACCGCTTGCTGGGGAACCTGGGGCAACGTATTACCTAAATCTTTCATACCGGCTCAGACGGAACACCTCGTTTGCGCCAGCGGGATTTGAATTAGCTACCGCCCAATTTGTTTTACCAATTCAATCTAGCCGAATCTTAGTGTCGCCACGAGGAACTTTACAAGTTAGTGAAGGGGCGACCACGTTGAAGATTAGTGGAAATAATTTTACGGTTACGTTGGATACCGTGTGCGGTCAGCTGATTGATTATCAAAAAGATGGGCAAAAGTTACTAAAACGGGGCCCGCAGTTTACCTTCTGGCGAGCGCCGACTAGCAACGATATGGAGATTGTAACCGAAATGAAGCAACGCCAATTTTTACATTTAGAGCATGAAGTAGTGCGTGATTTTAGTTGGCAAGCTAGCGAGCAAGAGGCGGTAGTTCGAGTGAAGACGATGCACGGGACTACTAATAGTGCTTGGCACTTTGATTGCCAGTACGAGTATCGGATTTTAGTAACCGGAGACATACTATTTAAATTAAACGGGACCCCAGATGGTAAGCTTGACATGACCCCAGACATGCTCCCTCGTTTGGGAGTGGATTTAAGATTAAATCCGGATTTAGCACAAGTTCGTTACTTTGGCCGTGGGCCTCGAGAAAACTATGTCGATTCTCGGGAAGCTGGGCTACTCGGGGTTTACACAACTGACGTGGATAGTTTATTTACCAATTACGTAGTGCCACAAGCAAACGGGAATCATTTAGATACTAAATGGGCCTCCTTAACGGATGAACGCGGTCAAGGGATGTTATTTAGTAATCCATCCGGAATTAACTTTAGCGCTTCTTATTATGAACAACGGGATCTTGATGAAGCCAAACACACCATCGATTTAAAGAAACGGGACTACGTGGTTTTGAATTTAGATTACCAACAAAACGCACTTGGTAGTTTTTCTTGCGGACAGTGGCAACTGGAAAAGTACCGTACAAAAGTTACGGATTTCGAATTATCATTTCGAATGACGGGCTTCAATCAAAAGGAGGTTCGGGATACCGTCCTTGCTCGGGAAGAGTTAGTTGACGAATTTGATTAGCATTAAAGATCTTAAGAACACGATAAATTAAAAACGGAAGCAAGTAGATTACTCTACGGGCTCCCGTTTTTTATTTGATTTCAAAGTGTGATTCGTATTTAAAACTGTGTTTAAGCACGTCGGATAGTTCCCGGGGAAAGTTATCGAGTTAGCTGATAAAAAGGCTAGCTAAGTTGATTAACTTATAGCTAGCCTTTATAGTTCGTTTATCGGCGTCGTTTTCCGTGGCGACCGACTGGTTTTACGAAAAAATTCAAATTAGGTCGGAAACGCCGTTTTCCGCGATGTTCGGAGGGCGCCGTGGCTGTCCGCGGGTGTTTTTTACGCCA
This sequence comes from Pediococcus acidilactici DSM 20284, assembly GCF_000146325.1. GTDB lineage: Bacteria > Bacillota > Bacilli > Lactobacillales > Lactobacillaceae > Pediococcus > Pediococcus acidilactici. The sequence continues at coordinate 357,844 of NZ_GL397067.1, forward strand.
AAATAGGTACCCGCCTACAATAATAATTAGTAAAATTAATGCCGTCCAAAGGCCGCCGTGATGTTCGTTGTACTCAATCCCTGAGCTATGCGAAGTATCCGATTCGACCGTGGTAATGATTTTACTTTTCTTAGCTTTATGTGCCTTAGAAGAAGACGAGTGTTTAGCAGACTTCGACTTTTCCGACGATTCTTTACTGGATTCATCCGTGGACTCGTCATCTACGGTCGATGACGAGGGGGCCTGGTTTTGATTGCCAAAGTTGTATTCGTGTGATTGCCACCGCCAATTTCCGTTGTGGTTGGTTTGGGATTGACGTTCCGCGGGACGCGAACTCGATTTAGCAGACGAAGAAGGCGCCGATGATGCTGGTCGACTGCTTGCGTGACTTTGTGCGGGCGCCGAACTGCTTGGTTGGGACTGACGCGGTTGCGAACTTGATTGATGGTTTTGATTGGAATTGTGATTATTATTATTTTGGGTAGCGTGACTTGAAGCAGCGGGACTACTAGTAGTTTCTTTACTGCTTGATTGTGTTTGCGTTACCTTTTGTTCATTTTCAGCCATTGAATCTACAAGCCTTTCATTGAGATTATTGACATACTGCCTTAAAATTACTTATTTAATTTTAGCATATTTCTGAAAATGCGAAACCTTCGGGAATTAGTTGGCTGGAGCATTTAAATTTTTGCGGGAGGTCTGCTATAATTTAGCTTAGTGATTACTTATGAAAAGGAAACTATCTATGAACGAATATAAAGATTTAAAAGACCGGCAAGCGCACATCCGGAATTTCTCAATTGTTGCGCATATTGACCACGGTAAATCAACTTTAGCGGACCGGATTCTCGAATTAACCGATACGGTCGCAAAAAGAGATATGCAAAATCAGCTGCTTGATACCATGGATTTAGAGCGGGAACGGGGAATCACCATTAAGCTGAATGCGGTAGAATTGCATTACACCGCTAAAGATGGCGAAAAGTACATCTTCCATTTGATTGACACTCCGGGACACGTAGATTTTTCATACGAAGTTTCTCGGAGTCTGGCCGCTTGTGAAGGCGCGGTCCTAGTAGTTGATGCTGCCCAGGGCGTGGAAGCACAAACGTTAGCCAACGTCTATTTAGCAATCGATGATGATTTGGAAATCGTTCCGGTAATTAATAAAATTGATTTGCCAGCTGCAGATCCTAAGCGAGTTCAAGATGAAATTGAAAACGTAATTGGGTTAGACGCCAGTGATGCAGTGATGGCGAGTGCTAAGCAAGGAATCGGAATTGAAGAATTACTCGAACAAATTGTCGAAAAGGTCCCGGCACCAGATGGGGATTTGGACGCACCGCTTCAAGCGCTAATTTTTGATTCCAAATATGATGATTACCGCGGGGTGGTATTAAGCGTCCGTTTGTTTGAAGGGATGGTTAAGCCCGGCGACACAATCAAGTTAATGAACAGCGGGGCAACCTACGAAGTTAACGAAGTGGGAGTTAATTCCCCAAACCCGCTTAAACGGGAATATTTAATGGCTGGTGACGTTGGTTACATCACCGCCAGCATCAAGGATATTAAGGACACTCGGGTTGGTGATACAGTTACGTTATTAAATAACCCGGCTGCAAAACCGTTAGAAGGTTACCGAGAAATGAATCCCATGGTTTATTCGGGACTTTATCCTACTGATAACGCTAAGTATAACGATTTGCGGGAGGCCCTAGAAAAGCTCCAGCTTAACGATGCTGCCTTAGAATTTGAACCAGAATCTTCTCAGGCATTAGGCTTCGGGTTCCGGTGCGGCTTTCTTGGATTGTTGCATATGGACGTAATTCAGGAGCGTCTTGAACGTGAATTTAATTTAGATTTGATTACTACGGCACCGTCGGTTACTTACCGGGTGGAATTAACCGATGGTAGCGAAATTTCGGTTGAAAACCCTTCGGAGATGCCGGATGCGTCGAACATCAAGAATATCAAGGAACCGTACGTTAACGCGGATATCATGGTGCCTAACGATTATGTGGGGGCCGTGATGGAATTGGCCCAGTATCGGCGGGGAATCTTTAATACGATGGATTACATTGACGAGAATCGGGTGGACGTTAAGTATGAACTACCATTATCCGAAATTATTTTTGACTTCTTCGATAAATTGAAGTCAAGTACACACGGTTACGCTTCATTAGATTATGAACTCGGCGAATATAAAGTCAGCAACCTAGTTAAAATTGACATTTTACTCAATGGCGATCGGGTTGATGCTTTAAGTTTTATCGCTCACCGAGATTTCGCTCAACAACGGGGTAACGAAATTACGGCTAGCCTTAAGGAAATCATTCCCCGACGGAACTTTGAAATTCCGGTCCAGGCAGCGATTGGAAATAAAATTATTGCGCGGACTAACATTCGTGCTTATCGTAAGGACGTTACGGCTCGCATTCATACTGGGGACCCAGACCGGCGTGCTAAGCTTTTAGAGAAACAAAAACGGGGTAAAAAGCGGATGAAATCGGTCGGAAAGGTTGAAGTGCCACAAGAAGCCTTCATGACTGTTTTGAAGACCGATACGGAAAGTAAAGGGAAATAAGCCTAATTTAAGACAAAATAAAACAGCGAAAACTAGCTTACTAGCTTTCGCTGTTTTTTTATAGTTCGGGATTATGGGCGAAGTAAAGCGGGGATAAGTCAGTTGACTTGGTAATTAACTCCGCGGTCAACGCTTGGTAAGCTTTAATCGCAATATCGCTAATCTCCGTACCAGCTTGGTTAAGCAACGGTGTTAATTCCTGACGATCGATTTGGGTAGCCTGCGTTTCGTATTCGTGTAGCTTATTTTTCATAGCTACGTTAACCTTACTTCGGGTGTCGTTAAGTGCTTTAATAAACTGTTGGTAATGCGCATCAGTAAGGACGCTTGCCAATTTGAAGACCCAGTACGCGGAATCTGCAGAGTAAATTTTTTCGCCATGGTGGTACATTTCCGGAGTGCTGCTCATCCCAGCAAAGAATGGGACATAAACGCTTTGCGCAGCTACGCCCATGGCCAGCCAGTGAATCCCGCCGATTTCAATTGGGAGGTCTGGCTTAATTTGTAAAATGTGTGATTCTTGAGTTGCCGGCAGACTAATTGGCCGGAATTGATGCTTTTCAGTTTCCGTACCTGTGCCGACCGGGTTATATGGGGTCCCTTCATAATGAGAACTTAAGATTTGTTGGACGTCCTCAACTTGAATTAAGCGACTAGCCCGTCGTATAAACGGAAGGTCATGACTAGTAGGACTTTGTTTAATTTCCGGATTTAAAATTCGTTGACCTTCCCAAACCCGCGGAGTGTTGTAATACTCATCTGATAAATCGTTCACCCCAAAGATTTCACGGAAGTTGAAACTTGCTGGGTTGGGGTTAAGGTGGTGCTGGGCAACGAACTCACGAATGTCGGCCTTAAACATGAAGTGGTCCGGGTCATCAAAATCAATTTCTTGAATCGACAACTGGTTGGCCACTACTGCGTAGCAATCGTCAGGAATACGTTGCGCAACCCACTGATGGCCGCCAGCGGTTTCCATGTACCAAACCTCATCCGCATCGGCAAACAAAATTCCGTTAGTCTCGTTAGTGCCATTTTCTTCAATAAGTTTAGCTAGGTATTGAACTCCTTCACGTGCGCTGTGCACGTAAGGAAGGGTGACCGTTACCATAGCTTCTTCTCCCAGCCCATCTTTGACAAGCGGATCAAAACCTAAGACGCGTTCGTTAGTGTAGGCACTTTCGGTAGCACTCATCGCCACGCCGTATTCGTTGATTCCATCTTCTTCAAAGAGCCCAAATTCGGCAGTCCATTCTGGAGTGGCGGTATATTTACCCCGGACTTCCGGTAGTTTTGTAGTAAAGCCATTGTCGTTTGATTTAAACGTGCGTTCATCCGCGGTGGAAACGTGGTGGGGATGTACCACAAAATGCTTTGGCAAAGCTGATTTAGCGTCTTCGTTACGCGCAATCATCGTTGAACCGTCGGCAGTTGCCAATTTACCCGCTAAGAAACTTGTACAAGCTGAATATTTTTGAGTAATTGTCAAAACCTTCTTTCGTTATTTCCTTTAGTGTATCATAAGAAACCGATAGCGATGAGGGCATTGTTTCTAAAAAGCAGGCCAGCAAAACGTAAGATAAATTGATTTTATAATTGTTAAAAACACTTTGTTTTTTAAAGCAATTCATGAGATTATAGTTGTGGCAATTTTATTAAAGGAGGGATTTAAAATGCCGTTAATTCATATTGATTTAATCGAAGGACGTAGTGAAGATCAACTACGCGGATTGGTCAAGGACGTTACCGCGGCGGTAGTAAAAAATACTGGCGCACCTGCCGAACACGTGCACGTTGTTTTGAACGAAATGCAAAAGAACCGTTATTCAGTAGCGGGGGTTTTAAAGAGCGACGAAAAATAGGTTGATTAATAAAAAGCTTCTTCAAAGAAACGGACCGGCACCTGCTGGATGGTTGTTTCTGATTGAAGAAGCTTTTTTATTAATTAGCTAGATCGAGATATTCGGACAAGTACTTGGCAACCCCGTCATGCTCATTATCAAATTCGGTAATGTCGTTAGCAATCGATTTGATTTTGGCGGTTGCATTACGCATCGCCACTCCGCGACCCACGTAGTCAAGCATTTCAGCATCATTATGCTCGTCACCAAAGGCAATGATGTTTTGCCGGTCAATGTGGTAGTATCTTGCTAAGTAATCGACCGCTTTAGCTTTTTGAATCCCCTTAGAGACGATTTCTAAGACGCTGTGCGGACCGCCCCAGACCCCAACGTTAATATAATCGCGATAGCGATACAGTAACTGATTTTTAACAAACTGGGCACTGTTAGGTTCGACTAGGATGGTAATGGAAGTCGGGTTTCCCCGCAGGCTTTTTTCGGTTAAAACTTGGTCGTCTGAAATCTCATGCGGGAAGAAATCGAAGGTAGCCGGCGCGGCATGATCAGCAAAGAACGAATGCTTATTTTCAACCGCCAGTAACTTAATGCCGTAATCATCCTTATGGCGCATTAAATCATAAACTACGGCCTTATTGATGGTCATTGAATACTCGCCATCCCATTTTTGATGAGGAATGTGGGTTAAGGCACCGTTAAAATTGGCCATGGGAGTGGTTAATTGTAACTGGTCGTAAATGTCGCGAGCCATCCGGTATGGTCGTCCCGTGACAATTGAAACTAAATGTCCAGCCCGGGTAGCCTTTTGCAAAGTTTTAATGGTTAAGGGTGAAAGCTGACTATGATTATTTAAAGTGGTTCCGTCTAAATCCAGAGTGATTAATTTTTGTTGCATTTGATCGCTCCTTTTTAAAAGTATTATTAGCCTATTTTAAGCCAAGTGCTTATAAAATGAAAGGTACCTTACCAATTCTTACCGTCCGGTGGTCGACTTTAGTAAAATTAGTTATAATGGATTGCGAGTTTATTTAGTAAATTAAATTGAGAAGAGAGTGGAATATGCGACTTCCTGACGGTTTCAAAGAAAAATATCAAAAATTACTGGGCGAAGAGGCACAACCTTTTTTAGCGAGTTTTGACCAGGCAGTTGAAAAGGGCTTCCGAGTTAATCCGTTGAAGGGTGCGGCAAAATTACATGACCATTCAATCGACCAGCCAATTTCATATTCTGACTGGGGATATTATGGTAAGGTCAACGGTAAAACAATTGACCACCAAAGCGGGTTAGTTTACAGCCAAGAACCTAGTGCGATGCTGGTTGGCGAAATTGCCCACCCGCAACCAGGCCAAAAAGTTTTGGATCTTTGTGCGGCCCCTGGCGGTAAAACTACTTATTTAGCTAGTTTTATGGCTCAGGAAGGACTTTTGGTTACTAATGAAATTAATCGGGGACGGGCTAAGGTCCTAACTGAAAACGTGGAACGTTTCGGAATTCAAAATGCCGTAATTTTAAACGAGTCACCGGATCGGCTGGTAAAAAAATTTAACGGATATTTTGATTTAATCGTAGTAGATGCGCCGTGTTCTGGAGAAGGCATGTTTCGAAAGGACCCTGAAGCGGTCGAATACTGGTCTTTGGAATACCCAGAAGAATGTGCGCGGCGACAACGTGAAATCCTGAAAAGTGCCATGCAATTGCTTGCTCCGAATGGTAATCTGGTTTATTCGACGTGCACGTTTGCACCTGAAGAAGATGAACAAATCATTGCTTGGCTATTGGAAAACTATCCAGACTTGAAGATGGAACCCGTTGCGCGAACGGAAAATATGGATGCAGGGCGTCCTGAGTGGGCCAACGGCAATCCTGAATTAGCTAAGGCAATCCGGTTGTTTCCCCATCATTTTAAGGGAGAAGGCCATTTTATTGCCAAGTTAAGTAATCACGCGGAAGCTGCGACACCTCAGCCAAAAGGCAAACGTAAAAAGAAGGGTCGGGCAAGTGATATTTCGTTAGACCGGGAACAACAACGATTATGGCAAGATTTTGCAAACCAGTTCCTCGTAAATCCCCAATCCTTTGCAAAGGATCATTTAATTGTGCACAATCAACGGCTATATTATCAAACCGTTCCCGTGGATTTGAGTGGCTTACGAATTGTTAAACCAGGACTTGAACTGGGGGAATTTAAGAAGAGACGATTTGAACCTAGTTTAGGCCTACTGATGGCCTTACGAAAAGCGGATATCCAACAAGTAGTAGAGATCACGCCAGAGCAGTGGCAAAAGTACGTGCATGGCGAAGAAATTGCTACGGAAGCTGCGGGCAAGGGATGGGTTGCTTTAGCGGTTGACGATATCATTGTCGGGCCGGGAAAGTTAGTCCAAGGTAAAGTTAAGAACTTTTATCCAAAGGGGTTACGGATAAATTTTGCGCTTAAGTAAAAATAAAATAAAAAGCTGGATCGGCGGTGGAAGCGTAATACGCTCGTTACCGTCATCCAACTTTTATTTATCTTATCGTAATTGCCGCTCCGACAAGTCGGCTAACTTAGTAACCCCGAGCAATACCATTAGGCAGCGGAGTTGGTACTTCCAACGCTCAATTAGGTCGATGATTTCTTGGTCGTTGTGATGTAATAGCTGATGGAGGAAGTAGCCGGCAACGCCCACGTTGTCCGCTCCTAACGCAATACTTTTAATTACGTCAGCAGGGGTACGGATACCACCAGTTGCGGTGACCGATAGTCCTAATCCGTTAACTTCTTTGAGCGATTCGACAGTGGTGAGCCCCAAATCAGTTAAAAAGGCGAAATCCTTTTCGGAACGCCGCGCGTTTTCAATTTGGACGAAGTTAGTACCGCCCTTACCACCAACATCAATGTACCGGACCCCGACGGATTGTAGTCGCAGAGCGTCCGCTCGGGTCATCCCCGCACCGACTGCTTTAACAACTACGGGGACGCTCACAGCTGCTTGAATGGCTTTAATTTGTTCTAAATAGTTAAAACTGCGGTCGCCTTCTGGCATAACCAGTTCTTGCGCAACGTTAATATGTAATTGCAAAACGTCTGCGTCAAGCATGGCGACCGCTTTTTTGGCTGCCGCAACGCTAGCGTCCGCGCCTAAGTTAGCTAAGATCAGTCCGTGGGGATTTTCATTTCGAACTACTTGGAAGGTATCGGCTAATTCCGGATACTTTAGGGCCACTGATTGAGAGCCCACCGCCATTGCCAAACCAGTTTCACGAGCAATGGTAGCTAATCGACGGTTAAGTTTCGCGGTCGTTGGGCTGCCACCAGTCATGGCTTGGATAAAGAAGGGGACTTCTATAGGAAGTCCTGCTAATTTAGTTTGGAGGCTAACGTCATCAATCCCCATTTCTGGTAAAGCGTTGGGGCGCAACTTAATTTCCGTAAAACCTGCATATGCGACGGGCTGGTAAAATTTTTCAGCGAGTGAGACGTGTTCATCTTTACGGTGGGATTGAATATTTTTCATAAGTACTCCTAACTCAATTCATCGATATCATGGACATCCAAATCTAATGGTTGAATATCTTCTTTTTGCCATTCGTTAATAATTTTTTCAGTATTATCATTTTCTTCGGTGATTACAATTCCACAATCTCCGCCACCAGCCCCAGAAGATTTTGCAGCTCCGCCGAATTGTTCAGCAATGTCGCATAAACTAGTTAGCGCAGGGGTTTCAATGGAAACGCCGCTTAATAAACTTAATTGTTGTAAGAGAAGCCGGTTGGCGGTAATTTGTTGCTTAATTAATTGGCTGTCACCGTTTTTAAATCCTTCGATCATTTTGCGCAAGCATTCTGCACTGTTTGCCAAGAACTCGTGGTAACTGTCGGTTTCTTGGTAACTGGTGGTGGCAACTTGGTCAACCAGATCCGAAGTGGAAGCTGGTGAGCCAGTCCAACCAATTAGTAGTTTTAAATCGGCGGGAGGAGTTAATAATTCAATCTTTAACTCGGGCCAAGGCGTCCGTAGAATCGTTCCTAAATCTTTAGTGCGCCGCATACTATTTAACCATTCGCGGTTGAAGGAGCGGTATGCAATCCATCCGCCATAAACACTTGCGGCGATGTCGCCTAGCGAACCATTTCCCTGAACGTCTAAATGGGCAATTGAAGCTAGCTTAAAAAGTAACTTTTTGGTTAGGGGGATTTGGTAAAATTTGGCCAACGCCTTGATGGTAGCGACGGTGACGGCTGCTGAACTACCTAAACCATACTTTTTACCATCGCTGCTATCCAAGTCACTATTGATGTAGAGATTGTAAGTTCTTAGCTGACGGTGCATTAAAACCGCTAATTCTTCGGTGATGGAGATTGCCGCTAGAATATAGTGGTAAGGATTATCACGATTGTCAACTACCAATTGGCCGCCTTTACGACGCCAGGAGACCACGTTGTCATGATATTGCTTAGAGATGATGTTTCCAAAAGTTAACTCGCTAGGTTCAATACTAGCAGTAATAAATTGGTTCACCGCAACTAATACCGCACTGTTACCTGGTTCGACAATTGCGTATTCACCAGCAACGTATAATTTTCCCGGAGCTTTTTGTGTTATCAATTTAAAAATCCCTTTCAGTTTTTTGAGAATTTAATTCCACTGCCTGGACGGGCAATGACTAATTGGCGTTCTTCAAAGTAATTCTTTAAAAAATTTCGAATCGCTAAAATGTCTTTGTTTTGGCATAGAACCTTCACATTCGGGCCCGCATCAATGGTGTAATAACATTCGATGCCGTGTTCCTTTCGAAGCTGGGTAACGAGCCGGATGACTTTTAAGGTATCCGGCTGGAAGTAGGTAAATGCCGGAATGGCCGCAAGGGTGGTTGCGTGCATCATCATTGCACTATGCTCCGCTAGCTCCCCAATTTTGGTAAAGTCATTTTTCTTGACTGCAGCAAGCATTTCGGGGACCATGCGGTTAGATTCGGATACCCACGTGGGATAAAAGGGAGAAGTTTCTACCGTTCGTTGCATCCCGTTAGTGCTTTTAATACTCTTTTGATGACTATTGACTACGACAGTAACCATGTTTAAATCAATATCTTTTTCATTGACCACTTGTTCGACAAAGGAAGATTCATGATCGCTGCCACGGTGCCAATGCACAATTCCGCCGAAGACTGAACGCGAAGCAGAACCAGAGCCCAACCGAGCAATTCGGGAAATGTTAGTTAGGTCATGTTCATCGCCTAAAGCATCCGCAGCGGCTCCAGCCAAAGCGGCCATTCCAGAAGCGGACGAAGCGAGCCCGGCTGAAGTCGGGACATGATTAAAAGACCGAATTTTTGCAAATCCAGGGTAATCATACTCTTCTTTTACGGCGTCAATTACGCGATTAATTCGGGCCATATGTTTATAAGGCATTAAATTGCCATTTAACCAGAACTCATTGACCTTGTAATCTTCAGAGAAGTTAACGACGGTATCCGTATAAAACTCGTCTAAGGTCAACGATACGCTATCATTAGCGGGGATGATTAATTCAGAATCAACTTTTCCCCAATACTTAATTAGCGCAATGTTGGTATGTGCGCGGGCAAAGCCACGCTTCTTGTCGGTTGTCTTCAAAACTAAAATCTACTCCTATAATTTTTCAATCCAAGTGGCAGTTGCTCCAGCTTTGCGTAATTGAGCGCTAACGTTTTCTGCCGCTTGGGCATCGGAAACTAAGGAAATTACACAGCCACCTAGCCCGCCACCGGTTAATTTACTGCCTAAAGCACCGGATTGGTTAGCCGCTTGGATTAATTTTTCGACTGCCGGATGGCTAACTCCTAGCTGACGGAGACAAGCTTGCGCGTTATTCATAATGTCACCTAAAGCTAAAGAATCATCATCCTTTAGGGCAGTTGCAGTTTGACTAGTTAATTCTCCCAATTTTTCAATCAAAAGTCTACTATCATTATCGATACGTAGCTTGTTTTTAACAATGTTAACGGCTTCGCCAGTCTTTCCTTTAATTCCGGAATCACTGATCACTAAGTAGCCGTTAAAATTAATTGGCAAAGCTTTAATGGTCCCATCTCGTTTAAACCAAATTGGTCGGTCTGCGCTGGCGGTTGCCGAATCAAGGCCGCTAGGGTTACCATGGATAATCTTTTCGGAAATATTAACCGTTTTTAATAGCTTGTTTTTAGTTAAGGGACGGTCAAAAAAGGCGTACATGGCGCGTACAATTGCTACGGCAGTGGAAGCCGAAGAACCCATCCCCCGTTCAGCTGGAATTTGGCTGTCAATATCTAATAACAATCCATAATGTGGCTTTCCTAACGTAGTTAAAGTTTGGTTAATCAGCTGCTTGATTCCCAACAAATTACTATGAATATCATTTAAGAAGCCATTAAAATAGCGACTCCGTATTTGAATGTCGCCAGGGATGGATTGTATTTTTACGGTTGTTTTTACGTTACGGATGGGAAGGGCAATCGCGGGCTGATTATACACCACACTGTGTTCACCCATTAAAATAATTTTTGCGTTACTAGTTTTAATTACCTCTTTCACGATGCTCCTCCTTTTTGGCCTAAAGTAAATGATACTCTAAATCAGAGGATTTTTCGATGTAGAGAAGGTAAACATTTGGTAAAATTAGTAATTAGAGACTAAGGTTGGAGATTTAGTAATGAAAAAAACAAGGTATGCTGTTGTAGATTTAGAAACAACCGGTACGGGATCGGTTGAAGAAAGTCGAATTATTCAAATTGGCTGTGCTTTTATTGAAGGCGACCAAATTACTGAAACTTATCAAACAAAAATTAACCCGCAGATGACGATTCCTAAGCGAATTTCACGATTAACGGGGATCACGGATCAACAAGTTCGCCAGGCCCCTAAGTTTGCAGATGTGGCGGATAAAATCTATCAAAAATTAGCGGGCACGGTGTTCGTAGCGCACAACGTCAATTTTGATTTTCCGTTCTTAAATCGAGAATTGGTGCGTAGCGGGTACCCAGAATTAGACTTAAAAGCGATTGATACCGTTACGTTAAGCCAGGTTCTTTTTTCGCGTACCCGTGGTTATCGGTTACGGGATTTAACTAATTATTTACACATCGAACACGACGACCCGCACTCGGCAGATAGCGATGCCGTGGCAACCGCACATTTATTCTTGAAAATTAAAGCTGCGTTAAGCGAATTGCCAATCGTTACCTTAGAGCAGTTAGTTAAATTAGGTGACCAACTACCTTTACAAACCGCAACGATTTTAGAAGCGGCGTTGCAAAAAAGCAAACGGCATCCCAATAAGTTGCCGGATGACTTATTAGTGGTTGACGGATTGGCAATTAAACGACCCGCTCCCTTAAATACGGGTGAAGAGGTTAACGTAAAAAAAGAAGCCTATCCACAGACTAAGCGAAGCAAAATAAAATTGTACAACAAGACGTTAAAGTGGCGTAAGAGTCAAGCAACCTTAATGAACTATGTTTACCAACAGTTTAGTCAAGAAAACGAAGAAAGAAACATCGTTGTTGAAGCTCCTACGGGGATGGGCAAAACGTTAGGGTACTTGCTTCCCCTTAGTTATGTGGGGCGGCAGCGCGCGCGTAAAGTGGTGATTAGCGTTCCCACTACCGTTTTACAGAACCAAGTTCTTAAGGTAGGTAAGGAGCAGCTAAATCCGCTTTTGAGATACCCCCGGCAATTTGCGGTATTAAAGGGTAGCAGCAATTATTTGAATTTAGATTTGTTTGCCAAAAAAATTGCCACTCCAACGGAACTAAGTAAGGATAGCCGGTTGTTAGCAATGAAAATTTTAGTTTGGCTTACCACCACAGAGACTGGTGATTTCGATGAAATTAATTACCACGTTGGTTTTGGCAATAGTATTGATCAATTTCGCCATGCGGGGGCAACCGTATTATCTGCACAATCGCCGTTTTACAGTTATGATTTTTATCGGCGCGCTAAAACCAAGTTAAAGTTTGCTGATTTCATTATTACTAACCATGCTTACTTGGCACATCACAGTGCAAAGTTTAACGTGCAGGAGCGGGCGCCATACTTAGTGATTGACGAAGCTCAGCATTTTGCACAGGAATTAGCTAATTTAAATCAACAATATTTAGACTTAAATGAATTGATGATGGAAGCGCATCGGTTAGTTAGCCGATTATTAATGAACCACCATGATAACCTAATGCGTTCGGTAATGAAGCATCCGTTGGCTGGTTTTCATATTCGCCGGTTCGTTAATAGCCTAGAAAAAATCAACCGGCTAATTTCCCAAATTCAAGGGAATTTGTATGAACATTTTGTTCAACGGCAAAAAGTGGAACTGGTTGAAAATCAACCAGCTGAAATTGCAATCGACGAAGCTACTATTCAGCAGCTAAATCAAAACGAGTTTAATGCGCTCACCCAAGAACTTGCTAACACCTTTATTGAATTTGACACACTGGACCGGTATTTCAAACAACATGACTTAGGTTCGGTAACCAACGAAGCCTGGCGACAAATCGGGGCGTTTCAAGGTAACCTAACTAAGTTTTACGACGCGATTCGCGACTTGAAAAATGATTCCGCGCAAAGTTACTACTGGATTACGCTAGGCCCTAATCACGATGCTGGTAGTATCCGAATTGGCCGGGGAGTAGTTAATCCTGGAGAATTTTACCAAAAAGAAATCGTGCCAGCATTTGCTCAAATTTTGTTAATCGGTGGTACACTATTTGTTGGTAATCATCGAGATTATTTCTTAGACAAGTACGCCTTAACCAAGGAAAATGCAATTATTCGTTCCTTTAACACGGGGGTAAACTTTGCAAAACAACTTGACTTTGAAGTTTTAGATTCTAGTTTTACGCTGGATCCGGACACCTCGCCGAAAGCTTACGAGCGCTTTTTGGCCAACGCAATCGTGGAATTAACGGAAGACGTTAACCGGCAAACTTTAGTACTTTTTAATTCGTTAGATACCATTGAGAAGGTATATACTAGGATGATGCAGGAACATCCTGAGCGCTCCCGTAAAATCTTGGCTCAGGGCGTGCATGGTTCTCGTGCTAAGATTATCCGAGAGTTTAACGATGAGGATAACGCAATCCTGTTAGGTGCGGCGTCATTTTGGGAGGGAATTGACTTTCCTGGTGACCGTTTAGAGTACCTAATTGTGACCCGGCTTCCATTTCGTTCGCCAGGTGATAAGCTAGTTCAACTAGCCGCTAAGCGGGCACGAAATCCGTTCCGGCAATTTACGTTGCCAGACGCGTTATTAACTTTCAAGCAGGGCCTAGGACGAGTAATTCGCAATAGCGATGATACCGGAGCAGTCGTGATGTTAGATAATCGGATTATGAAACGTCGTTACGGCAAGCAATTTATCCATCAGCTGCCTAACGGAGTAGAAGCCCACTATGGCAAAATTGATGAGATTAAAACAAGGGTCGCTGACTTTTTTAAGTAGTCCCGTTGTTTATGTTAGTTGAGGAAGATTATGAAAAAAGGTAGACTTAAACATCCATTTTTGCTGATAACTTTTATTGTACTTGCAACAATTATTGGTTCAGCTGTGATTATTTTTAATGAGATTAACCAACCCATTCGGGGGGATACCCGCGTAGCAAAAACGATTGCGCTAGACAATACTGACTTGACCAAAGTTGATCGGGTAACGCGATTTGTTTATAACCAAACCGAGTACACAGTTTCTGGTGCAAAAAAAGACGGCACTAACATCTTTGTGGTAATTGCTGATCATGGAAAGAAAATCACGGTATACCCTCAATCAGCTGGAGTGTCGGAACAGGCCGCAATTAAAACTGTTGAGCAAGATTCTGCGTTAAAAGAAATTACGTCCAGCCGATTTGGGATTGTTAAAAAACGTCCGGTGTGGATGATTTCGTACATTAACCAGAAGGACCATTTAGTCATTAAACTAATTGACTTTAAAACTGGACAAGAAATCAAGCACGTATCCACGTACTAAGTTAAGGAGCAAATATGCAAGACGTATTGTTGAAGTTATTACAGGACGGAAACACTAGCATTCCTAATTTTTTGTTAGATAATTATGCAAAGTTGGGGATGACTAACAACGAATTTTTACTATATTTACAAATTAAGAAAGAACAATCGCGGGGAAATGGGTTCCCGCCGATGGATAAACTTGCCACGAGTTTAGGCATTGACAGTCAAACCCTATTTGCAACCATCCAATCTTTACAAGACAAAAAGATGTTGGAAATTAAGCAAAGACGGGATGGACAGGGTCAGCTAACTGATTTTTATGATTTTAGTTTGTTTTACCAAAAGTTAATTGCCCTCTTAGATGGAAAGGCGACTCAAGAGGTAGCAACTCAAACGCAAGAGAAAACCAATAGCATTTATGACCAGATTCAAGTAGAATTTGGGCGAGCATTGTCACCGATTGAGATTGAGACGATTGCCCAATGGGTCGATACGGATCACTTTTCGCCGGAATTAATCCGGTTAGCTTTAAAAGAAGCGGTTTTAAATCAAGCGTATAACTTGAAATATATGGATCGGATTTTATTGAATTGGCAACAACGAAACCTCACCACGGCGGCTCAGGTAGAAAGTAGTCTCAAGCAGCGCCCGCATGGTGAAGCGGAAAATAGTTCCAAGGCCACCAAAAATAAAGCCTCAAATGTATATATTCCGCTAATTAAACTTACCGATAACCAAGATAATAAATAAATGTATAAAAAGAGAGTGGGACAAAAGTCGGGTAGTTTGCGAGCATTAACTAAAAATTGACCATGATGTGATAATCCCTTTATGGTTGTCAGATGAAATAACATAATTCATCTGATAATCATGGAGGGATTTTTGAATGTCTAGATCTAAGTACACAGCATTAGAAAAATTAAATTTTATAAATGAATTTAACCAATCGAATATTAGTCAAAGAGCATTTGCTAAATATCATGGTCTTCGAAGAAGCACTTTTAAGGATTGGTTAATACGCTACGAAACCTTTGGTATTAAAGGTCTGATGGAAGTTAAAAAAAACAATAAATATTCCACTGACTTTAAGTACACAGCGGTTATGGCATATTTGAATGGTGAAGGTACCCTTAGTGAATTAATGAGTAAATTTGGATTACGTTCATGTAAGCAACTAATTGACTGGATTAACAAGTATAATGAGGATAAAACTTTAACGGCTACGCCGTTTAGGAAGAAGGTCCCCGTTATGAGTCGTAAGACAACTTTTGAAGAGCGAATAGAAATTGTCGAGTGGATTACCAAAGGTAAACATTCGTATGCCGAAGCAGCTGAGCACTTTAAGGTATCATACCAACAAGTTCGCTCATGGGTTATCAAAGCTCAAACTGGTGGTTATGAAAGCCTCGCAGATAATCGTGGGCATCGTAAACCAACTACAGAATTAACCGAAACAGATAAATTAAAGCGCGAAAATCGGCAACTCAAGGCACAATTAGCTGAGAAAAAAATACTTGAAGAATTCGTAAAAAAATACATGGAACTTCAGCGCAGGGGGTGAAAAAGCAACATCGGTTGATTTATCAAGCAATTAAAGAAATCAGTCAATATCACTTTGGAGCAGTATCGCTTCTTTTGAGGAATGCAGGTTTAAGCCGACAGGCTTATTATAAATTTCTAAAACGCAAAGAAACGGCCTCACTCCAGATGAATACTGGAATGAAGCCGTTTAGTAAGCCGCCTAATTTTATATTATTTCATCTGTCAACTTGACAGGGCCTAGTACATGATGCCTGAATTTGGCATCATGGCCAATTTTTTGTTAAGCGGAACAAACTGACTTTTGGTACACGTTTTGGCTCTATTGAAGCCAAAACGCCAAAATAAAAACGATTCATGAAGCTTAACTTCATGAATCGTTTTTTATTTAGAGCCTTTTGTCACACCCTCTTTTATTATTTAACGTTCGTTAGTTACTGGAACTAACCGAGGCGCTCTCGGTAGAAGGCGAGGTAGCAGAAGAACTTGGTGTTTCACTGCTAGATGGTTCGCTAGAGCTAACTGAACTACTGGAAGATGATGACTCAGAACTTGAAGAGTCGTCATCTTTTTGACTTTGTTCGTCGTGATCGTCATCTTTATCCTCATCCGAAGAAGATGACTTGCTCGAACTGCTGGAGCTTGAAGAACTTCTAAAGATTGATGAGTAGGAGCGTTTATTATTTTTTGCATAATCATCGCTCTTACCGGTATCATCATAATCTGCCCCAATTTGATAGTATTCATTTTCACCTTTCTTACCAACTGAAGATGGCATACTCCAGTCCGCGTTAGATGAATACTGAGCCATGTAATAAATCATGTATTTCCACAGGTACTGTGCCAAGTTAGTTTGTTCTTGGGTTAAATAACCAGTGGTGGAGTTAGGATGATCAAATCCGGTCCAAACAGAAAGTGAGTAGTCTTTTGTATAACCCGTCATCCAGGAATCACTAGAAGCGTTACTTGGAATATCATATGCTTCAGTAGCTTTCTTAGAGTACGCTACGGTACCAGTTTTACTTGCCATGTTAATTCCTGGAAGGTTAGCTGCACGTCCAGAACCATTACTATCTGTGGTAACACCCTTTAAAATTGAAGTCATCAGGAAGGCGGTTGCTTTAGACATCGCTCGGCTACCTTTAGACTTGTATTTGTAAATCTTACCATCATTAGTAACTACTTTATGAATATAGGTTGGTTTGTGGTAAATTCCTCCGTTTGCAAATGCTGCGTATGCGGCCGCTTCTTGCAAAGTAGAAATATATAAACCGATCCCGTTGCTAAGGGTGTACCCATCTTTACTGGTAATTCCTAAGCCTTCCATAAAGTCGCTTGCCTTAGAAATGCCCACATCTTGTAAAGTGCGAATAGCCGGAACGTTCCGTGATTGGATCAACGCATCCCGAACGGTCATCGTTCCCTTAAACTGGTGGTCAAAATCGTACAGCTTAGTGTTTGTTCCCGGATAAGTAAACGGAATATCCTTAACTTTTCGATAAGTTGGCCACTTTAAGTATTCAAAGGCGGGACCGTAATCCATCAAAGGTTTAGCAGTGGAGCCGGAACTACGGTCAGTTTGTACCGCACGGTTTAACCCATAGGTGACGTCGCCGGTTTTCCGACCACCTAGCATTGCGACAATTTTACCAGTTTTGTTATCAACCATGGTGGCGCCGACTTGAATTTCGTCGTCATTAAAGTTAACGGTTTGATCATCGTTTGCTAGTTCATACAATTTCTTTTGAGCAGCGTAATCCATGTTGGTATAAACTTTCAAACCGCCCTTGGTAGTATCAAATCCCTTATCTTTAAGGTCGGTTAATACTTCTTTAACGTACGGGTCAATAATCTTGTTTTTCTTGGTAGATTCTGAAGTAGTTTCGTGTGTATCAGTTAATCCAGATTGAATACTTTCGTTTTCTGCTTGATCTGCTTGTTGTCGAGAGATTTCCTTATTCTTAACCATCGCTTCTAGAACGGTATCTCGACGTGACTTAGCATATTTAGGGTTGCTAATTGGATCATAGTTAGTAGGGGACTGTGGCATTCCGGCCAACAACGCTAACTGAGCTAAATCAAGCTTGTCCAGCGATTTACCAAAGTAGTATTTAGCGGCAGTTTCCATGCCATATACGCCGTTTCCCATGTATACCTTGTTAATGTAGAATTCTAAAATTTGATCCTTGCTGTACTTTTTGTCAACTTGCAAAGCTAACCAAGCTTCCTGAGCTTTAACCTTTAAGGTACGGTCGGAAGCATCCGTTGAGAAAACGGATAGTTTTACTAATTGTTGGGTAAGGGTACTAGCCCCTTGTAGTCCCAGGGAAGAGCCGGTAAAGTTGGCTAATGCGGCCCCAACGATTCGTACGGGGTCGATCCCATTATTTTTATAGAAGCGCCGGTCTTCAATGGAAACAATCGCGTGTTTTAAAGTCTTCGGGATCTCTTCTTTTTTAACATATTCCCGGTTCTGCGACCCTAGACGGGTTAACACCTTACCGTCTTTATCGTAAATAACGGTGGCATTGTCGCTAGATAATTGCGCTTCCGTAATCTTGGGCGCGCTTTGGGCGTAATACATAAATAAACCGCCGCCAAAAACAATTAACGCAACTAAAAAGCCAACCGCCGCTAATAAGAGCTTTTTAATCCATGAAGAAGGACCTCTCTTATTAGTATGAGAACGTTGCATTTGCGAATGTTGCGTTCGCCGCAGGGGCTGTTCATGATTATCATTTCTACTATTCATATCTAATCTCCTTGCTCTTTAAAAATCGATTCACTATATAATTTGATCTACTGCCTCAAGATATGGAATTAACGGGTTAATCTGGTAGTTAATTTCATAACCATTTTGTTCAAATACAGAAAGCGGAATCGATTTTCGACCACCATTTTTGATATTTTTCCAAAATTTGAATAAGTCTGTTGCCGGTAGTAAAAATATCTTATCCAATTTTACAAATTTTACTATGGTAAAGCAAACTCCACCAACTTTTTGGCATTGCTCCATATGGGTAATTTGATGTTCGTGAAAGTTACTTAATGGAAAAGAAGTCGTACTCGTAGTTTCCTTTGCATCAAAATCAATGTATTTACCCTTGTATACGCCGTTATAGTCAGTAGTGGAAGCTTTACTAAAATATGCTTCTTTAATTCGTGCTGCACTACGTTTAGGGTAGTCAACCTTTACAATTTGAATTGGGGTTGGCTTTTTATGCACTACGGCAATTCCACGAGATAAGTAGTAACGATTACTTTCGTTAAGCTCTTCTTCTAAAGACATTCCCCGTTTTCCGTAAATCGGCACGCTCTGTTTCTGTGGACGATCAACACTAGGGTGGTTATTAAGTGTTGATCCAGTTGGGTAGTTAAATTTCACGGCTCATCCTCCTGATAGCTTATTATACTATGCTAATAAGCTCTTTAAGATTACAAAAGACTTAAAAATAGGGGAACCACAAAACAATTTAGTTTTTCTGCGTACCTATAATGTAGTAAACTTCATTTACAGATGGTATGAAATGGGAGCGATAAAATGAGTCGGCTTTGGTTAACAGGTTACCGTAGTTATGAATTAGGGATTTTTTCGGATAGTGATCCCAAATTAAAAGTGATTAAGTTTGCCCTAAAAAATCGGTTGATTGAAAAAATTGAAACGGGAACGACTTGGGTGATTGCAGGACCGCAATTAGGAACTGAACAATGGGGATTGATGGTAGCAAATGAACTAAAAAAAGACTATCCCGAGCTACAAACAGCAATGATGGCACCATTCGCGGATTTTGGTCAGCAATGGAAGTCAGAAAAACAAGAGCAATTGGCCGCTCTTAAAGCAAAGGTAGATTTTTACGGTCAGGTAAGTGATTTGCCATACAAAAATCCACAACAATTAAAAAATTATCAAAGTTTTATGTTAGAACATACCGACGAAGCACTTTTGTTATATGATAGTGAGCGGGAAGGAAAAACCAAATATGACTTAACGGCAATTCAAAGATATCAAAACCAAAATGCGTACGACCTTACCACCATCGATTTTTATGATTTAGAAGATGAAGCTAATGCATACGCAGAAAACCAGGAATAATTCTTTGAATTTCCAAGAAGTTTTGATACAATAGAATACAGTTATTTGATCAATAGTAATCAACGAGGTGCAGCGATGGACAACATTAATTTTACTCCAAAGGATATTTTGCAAAAAGAATTCAAACCGAAGATGCGGGGTTATGACCCAGCAGATGTCGATACTTTCTTAGATTCCGTAATTAAAGATTACGAAAACTTTGGGAAAGAAATCGAACGGCTTAAAGACGAAAATGAACGGTTATCAGATAAGGTTGACGAATTAGGTAAGCAAGTTTCCGCTGGTGCAACCGTTGAAGAATCAGCACCCGTTAGTGGAGCAACTAATGTGGATGTCTTGAAACGTTTATCCAATCTTGAACGTCGCGTATTTGGTGCTCAACTTGAAGATAACGGCAACGATTCGCATCGAATCTAAATTAAATATCATTTTGTAAATCTCGGGTAATTGCGGCTAACATCGGTTAGCTGAGGAAAGTCCATGCTCGCACAAGCTGCGATGCTTGTAGTGTTCGTGCCCGGTGAAAAAATAAGCTGGGGCATCTGATTTCAGATGACGGCAAGCCAACGAGCTAAAGCTTCGGCCATGCTCTAGTAGCTTTGAAAAGTGCCACAGAGACGATCTTATTAAGAAATTAATAAGTTGGAACGCGGTAAACCCCTCGAGCGGGAAACCCAAACTATGGTAGGGGAGCTTCACATCGTGGAAATGAACTAAGATGTGGGGGCAGATTTAAAATCTGCAGATAGATGATTACCCAAATTTAAATTTTTCCTGAGAATTTATTTTGGACAAAACATGGCTTATAGAGGTTTACAAATTCAGGGAGGCTAGGGTGAAAGTTTACTTTTATCCTAGCCTTTTATTTTACTAATAAACAATTCTAATAGGGAAGTTATTATGAAAAATTACAAATTATTAGCAACCATGGCAAGTGGTTTAGAAAGTTTGACTAAAAACGAATTAAAGGATTTAGGTTATGATGTCCAAACAGAAAATGGGCGAGTAAGGTTTGAAGGAACTTTTGAAGACGTTATTCGCACTAATTTATGGTTGCGGACTGCTGACCGAATCAAAATTATTGTGGGAGAGTTTAAAGCAGTCACTTTTGACGAGCTTTTTGAACAGGTTAAAGCATTACCGTGGGACGAGTTAATCCCGATTAACGGTGCTTTTCCAGTAAATGGTAAGTCTAAAAAATCCCAATTACATAGTGTGCCGGACGTCCAGGCGATTACCAAAAAGGCAATTGTTGAAAAACTTCGCGAGGTTTACCACTGGCGCAATCAACTACCGGAAACTGGGGCTAAGTATGGTTTAGAAGTCAGCATTGATAAAGATCACGTATTAATTACGCTGGATACTACCGGAGATAGTTTGTTTAAGCGGGGGTATCGTTTGTATAAAGGATCAGCCCCTCTTAAAGAAACCATGGCCGCGGCATTAGTAATGCTAACTAATTGGCACGCTGATAAACCACTAGTAGACCCATTTTGCGGGTCAGGAACGATTCCAATTGAAGCAGCCCTGATTGGACAAAATATCGCCCCTGGCTTTAACCGTAGCTTTGCTTGTGAAAGCTGGGAAATGGCTGACAAGGAATTAGTGGAACGGATCCGGGCCGAAGCAGACGAAAAAGCTGATTACGATGTCGAACTCGACATTACCGGTTATGATATTGACGGTAAAATGGTTGAGATAGCAAATAAAAATGCTGAAGAAGCTGGATTAGCCGGAATCATTAATTTTAAACAACAAGCCGTTAAGGACTTTAAAACGGAGCAAAAAAATGGGGTAATGATTGGAAATCCACCATATGGCCAACGGTTAAGCGACCAAAAAGCAGCCCGCGAAATTTATCGTCAATTAGGCACGGTAACTAGGCCACTAGTCACTTGGAGTAAATATTTCATCACTAGCGACCTCGATTTTGAAAAATACTACGGGCAATCAGCCACTAAAAAACGCAAATTATATAACGGAGCGTTACGAACGGATTATTTTCAATTTTGGGGTAAACGTGAAAGGTAGGTCTTACTGGTGAAAATTGCGGTAATTGGTAACGGGATTGTAGGAGCTACGTTTGTTAGCGAAATGCTAGAGCGTTTCCCGGAAAACCAAATTGTTCAATTTGATGGCATTAAAGGAACGGCAACTACCGCTTCTGCTGGAATTATAGCTCCCTGGTTATCAAAACGAAGGAATCAAAAATGGTATCACTTGGCTCGATTAGGTGCCGAATATTTAAATCAGCTCGCCCAAAAATACGAAATGCCAGCTGACGTTTATTATCAGAGCGGCGTCATTTATACTAGAGACCAAGCTGATAAGTTAAGTGAGTTGTACCAACTAGCCCAGACGCGGATTAAACAAGCGCCTCAAATGGGAGAATTTGAAATTGTCGACCATCAGACAATTCAAAAGGAATTTAATTTTATCCAAACCAAAAATGACGGACTTTACGTAAAGGGCGGCGCTCGAATTGATGGGCGCCAGTTCATTAATTTTTTACAAAAGCGTAATCAAGGTAAATTTGAGTTTCGCCATGACGTTGCCCAATTGAAACGAGAAGGTTCGCACGTGCTCGTTAATGGCGAACATTTTGATTTGGTTATTTTGGCTTGTGGGGCATGGTTAAAACAAACTTTGGCACCACTTGGGGTGGAAGCCTTGATTCGGCCACAAAAAGGGCAGTTAATTGAAGTTACGCTACCTGAGCACGCACGGATGGCTGACAAGGCACCCGTTCTAATGCCAGAAGGTGAACGGGATTTTATCCCCACTAATCAAGGAACCTTGCTGATTGGGGCTACGCACGAAAATGATCAAGGTTTTGATTTACAAGTTAGCTCCCAAATTGTGGAGGACTTATTAGCGAGCGGTCAACGAGTAATCCCCGGGCTTACTCAAGCAATGGTTAAAAGTGTTCGCGTAGGTACCCGAGCATATACAGCAGATTTCGCCCCATTTTTTGGTTATTTACCTGAATTTCCAGAAATTATGGTTGCATCCGGTCTAGGATCTTCTGGATTAACCACGGGACCAATCATTGGGAAGTTACTAGTAGACTTAGTTGCGGATCCTCAGCGCGACGTTACCTCTTTGACTAAGCCAGTCGGTGATTACGTTAAATTAGGAGGAATCTAATGAAAAAAGTAGAGAGTTTTTATTATCAACCTGATTTTTTAAACAACATCATTTCATGGTGTTGGACATTCTTGATTTTAATCGTTGGGGTCATTTTTTGGCTGGAAGTTACCACGTTTAATTGGATTACGGCAGTTTTCTTTGCACTGTTTGTAATGGTAATTAGTATTCAAACGGTAAGCCGAAGGGTCGAAGTAATTGGCTCGGAAGTTATTATCAATCGGGTGTTTAAAAGCAATTTTACCGTACTAAGCATCGCTAATATCGAAGACGTTACTCGCGGAAAAATCTCGATAGGTTTCCAATATGATCATAAAAGATATAAACTATTGATGAGGCGTCGCTCGGTAAATCGCCTTTATGAAATTCTTACAAAGGAGTAGATCATTATGAACGATATTGAGATTTCCCAAAATGCAGAAATGCTACCCATTCAAGAAATTGCCCAGCAGGCGGGATTTAATGAAAAAACCGTCGAACCATATGGGCGTTACAAGGCAAAGATTGATATTTTTGCTGAAGACGAAGAAGCTGCTCAATTAGGTAAACTAGTTTTGGTTACTTCAATTAATCCTACCCCGGCTGGAGAGGGTAAGTCGACGGTCACGGTGGGGCTTGGCGACGCTTTAAATGAAATGACTGGTTCTGCAATGGTAGCGCTAAGAGAGCCTTCACAAGGCCCTGTAATGGGCATGAAGGGCGGTGCTACTGGTGGAGGATATTCACAAGTAGTCCCAATGGATGAAATTAACTTGCATTTTACCGGCGATATGCACGCATTGACCGCTGCTAATAATACATTGGCAGCCTTGATTGATAACCATATTCAGCAGGGAAATCAACTCAATATCGATCCGCGAACCATTGTTTGGCGGCGGTGCTTAGATATTAACGATCGGGCGCTTCGAAACATCGTGATTGGCATGGGCGGTCGCTTTAGTGGGGTGCCGCGGGAAGATCACTTTGACATCACCGTTGCAAGTGAATTAATGGCGATTTTGTGTTTGGCAGAAAGCTTGACGGACCTTAAAAAGCGGATTAACCGAATTTTAATTGCTAAAAATTATGCTGGAGAACCAATTTTTGTCCGTGATCTAAAGGTCGGCGGTGCGATTACCGCCCTCTTAAAAGATGCTTTAAAGCCTAACCTTGTCCAAACATTAGGTCATACTCCAGCATTAATTCATGGTGGTCCATTTGCTAATATTGCACATGGCTGTAACAGTGTTTTAGCAACTAAAACGGCGCTAAAACACGCTGACTACACAATTACGGAAGCCGGTTTTGGAGCAGACTTGGGTGCTGAAAAATTTTTGGACATTAAGACTCCCGTTTTAGGTAAAGAACCTGACGCGATCGTCATTGTGGCTACCGTACGGGCGTTGAAGTACAACGGAGGCGCTAAGCTAGCTGACTTGCAAAACGAAGACCTTGTCGCCTTGGAAAAGGGTTTTGTAAACTTACAAAGACACATTAAAAATATGCAACGTTACCAAGTGCCAGTAGTGATTTCGATAAACCATTTTACTTCTGACACTGATCAAGAAATTGCCGAACTCAAGCAATTAGTAGAACAGACTGGCGTACAAGCAGTAGTTACTGATGCTTGGGCGAAGGGCGGTGCTGGCTGTAAAGAGTTGGCCCAGGCCGTGATTACAGCTACCGACACAAATTCAGATGTTACGATGCAACCGTTGTATGATGTGGCAGCTCCTATTCAAGATAAAGTTAAAGCGATTGTGCAAAAAATGTACGGGGGCGCTGAAGTTCAATATTCAGCAACGGCTTTGAAGAAAATTAAAGAATGTGAGCAAAATGGTTGGGATAAATTGCCAATTTGCATGGCTAAGACCCAATATTCCTTCACCGACGACCCTAAACAATTAGGGGCACCGACAGGATTCACTATGCACGTTAATGACATTAACATTCGCTTAGGGGCTGGATTCTTAGTTGTACTAACTGGCAAAGTATTAACCATGCCTGGACTACCTAAGCAACCGGCTGCATTAAATATTGACGTTAATGATAAAGGAGAAATCACTGGATTATTTTAGTGATTAGAAGTTATGAAATACACTGCTTATATTTTTGGGCTAATTCTATTAATAGCTGATCAAGCATTTAAATTTTTTATTAGCCACACGATTCCCTTAGGTGCAGTATGGCCATTAATTCCAGGTGCACTGTCGTTAACTAATTTACGTAATGACGGGGCAGCCTGGAGTATTTTGGCAGGAAGCCAACTTTTATTTACTCTAATCACAATCGTTGCGCTCTTTGTTTTGGGCTATTTATTAATTACGCAGCATAACCACGTTTGGTATCGTTGGGGCTTGAGCCTAATGATTAGTGGCACGCTGGGTAATTTTATTGACCGCATTCGGTTAAAGTACGTGGTGGATATGTTTCAAGTGGATTGGTTTAATTTTCCAATCTTTAACATTGCCGATAGTTGCTTAACCATCGGAGTGCTCATTTTAATGATTGCGATTATGCGAGATAACCGAATTGAAGGATAAGGGGATTTTATGAAAGAAATTAATTTTACGATTGAAGAATCTGCAAAGGGGCGTTTGGATAAGGTGATTGCGGAAAACGTCGCTGATCTAACCCGTTCTCAAGTGCAAAGCTTGATTAAAAAAGGGCAGATTCTGGTAAACGACGTGCCTACTACCAATCGTTATCAAGTTAAACCGAACGATCAAGTTATAATCAAGCTACCAGATCCGGTAGCAATTGACGTTCAGCCCGAAAAAATGGATTTAGATATTGTATATGAAGATGACGACGTGATTGTTGTTAATAAGCCCCAGGGTATGGTTGTCCATCCTGCTCCCGGGCACGATCATGGAACTTTGGTGAACGGACTACTGGCCCACACGCCTTTGGCAACGATTAATGGGGAGTTGCGCCCTGGAATTGTGCATCGAATTGACAAGGATACTTCCGGATTGCTTATGGTTGCTAAAAACGACCAAGCTTTAGTAAGCTTGAGCAAACAGTTAAAGGACAAAACTAACCAACGTAAGTATTGGGCAATCGTTCATGGTAATATCAAAGAAGATACTGGTACGATTAATGCACCAATTGGTCGTTCTAAAAAAGATCGCAAAAAAATGGCCATCAACGAGGAAGGTCGCCCGGCGGTCACACATTTTAAAGTTTTAGAACGGTTTGGCGAATATACCCTCATAGAATGCCAGCTAGAAACCGGACGAACCCATCAAATTCGGGTGCACCTTAAGTACATTGGTCATCCCGTAGCGGGAGATCCGTTATACGGTCCCCGAAAGACCTTGAAGGGAAACGGCCAGTTTTTACATGCTAAATTACTAGGGTTTAAACACCCGCGGACTGGCGAAGAAATGGTGTTTGAAGTTGATCCACCAGCTATTTTCCAGGCCACTTTAAAAAAATTACGAGCCATTAGTGACTAAGAAATTTTTGCACAAGGTTGAAAAAGATTTAGATAACGTAAGTATGGCGTTGATATTAAAACTACGGAGGAGCTGACATTATGGAAAAAGAAATTATGGATGCAATGGCGATGAAACGAGCGTTGACTCGCATTACATATGAAATCATCGAACGGAATAAGGGCGTTGAAGATATTGTTTTAATTGGCATTAAAACTCGGGGAGTGTACATTGCTAAACGAATTGCTGAACGCCTGAAACAATTAGAGAATATTGATATTCCAGTTGGCGAGTTGGATATTGCGGAGTATCGCGACGATCAACGCGATGGGGCAGGCAAGCGGCCTACCAAAACTAATGCTAACCTATCTAAAATTGACTTGAAAGACAAGAAGGTTATCTTGATCGACGACGTATTGTATACTGGGAGAACGATTCGGGCGGCAATGGATGCCATTATGGACATTAACCGGCCAGCGCAAATTAGTTTAGCTGTTTTGGTCGACCGCGGACACCGTGAATTACCAATTCGAGCAGATTTCGTCGGGAAAAACATTCCTACTGCCCAGAATGAAAAAATAAACGTCTCCGTTCGTGAAATCGACGATGAAGACGTTGTGTTATTAACGAATTAAAGGTGCATTAAATTGTGGAGGTGGCATTATGGCAGACCGTTACTTGATTTTAGAAGATGGTTCTGTTTTTAAAGGCAAAGCATTTGGCTCACGAGCAACCACCTTTGGCGAAGTTGTTTTTAATACCGTAATGACCGGCTATCAGCAGGTGATTACTAATCAAATTTACCATAATCAAATTATTGTTTTTTCTCAACCAACCATTGGTGCGGTCGGTATTGACCGCTCGAGTTATGAATCTGTTGACCCAACTTGTAAGGGAGTGATTGTCCGTGATGTCGCCGACGTTTCCATTAACCGGCGTCGGCGCCTTTCGCTGGACGAATATTTAAAGCGACAAAACATTCCGGGAATTTCTGGAATTGATACCCGTGCATTAATTAAAAAACTACGCACCAACGGTAAAATGAAGGGAAGCATTATCGATCCGGTTAAGGATTTAGAACATGCATTTGACCAACTCCGGGCGATTGTCTTGACTAATCAACAGGTAAACCAAGTTTCAACCCCTAAACCATTCCCTAATCCAGGAAATGGTAAAAATGTGGTGGTAATTGATTTAGGACTAAAATATGGTATTTTACGGCAGTTAAACCAACGAGATTGCAACGTTACGGTTTTAACTTATTCAGCAACTGCCGATACTATTTTTAGCCTTGATCCGGACGGTGTGATTATTTCCACGGGTCCCGGGAATCCCAATGATTTACCAGCGGAAGTTATCGAAATGATTCAAACCGTACAGCGCAATAATATTCCTTTATTTGCGATTGGGTTGGGGCATGAAGCATTTGCAATTGCAAATGGTTGCCAAATTAGTGAACTAACCTCTGAGCATCACGGCGCTAATCATCCAATTTTATCGGTAATTACCGACGAAATAATGTACGCATCACATGGTCAGGGATACACGGTAGACCCAGCAACCGTGAACCGCAAGGATTTAATTGTTACGCATTATGATATGATTGATCACTCAATTCAAGGTTTACGGCACCGGGACTTCCCCGCATTTAGCGTCCAATTTTTCCCTGATAGTTCACCAGGACCTCGCGAAGCAACCGAAATGTTTGATGAATTTATGGAAATGATGACGACAAGAGGGGGCCGTTAAGTTGGCTAGATTTCACGCAAGAAACGTTTTAATTATTGGTAACGGACCAACGCAAATTGGTCGCGATACGGAAAGCGAAGCAGCAGCCGCACAAATTATTGAGATTTTTGCGCAAAAGGGACGTAATTTATTTTACGTAACCAACGATGCTAACTCCGTAATCCCGCAACTAGACGTGCCAATTAACTTTATCGTCACCGAATTAACGGTGAACAATTTAATCCAGATTCTTCGAGAACATGAAATCGACGTAATCTTGCCGGTAGTAGGTAATACTGGCGGGCTACAGTTAGCGGAGCAGTTAAATGAATCTGGGATCCTAAAAGAGCTTAATATTCGGACAATGGGCGTCACGACCACTACGATCCACAACATCAATAATCCTGAATTGATGAATAAAGTCCTGCGACATATTAAGGAACCAATTATTCCGACGACGGTAGTGGAAAACGAAAAAAACGCGGTTATGTTTGCTAAGCGAGTGGGGTTCCCGATATTAATCAAACCGATTGCTTCCTTAACTAAGACAAACCGAATTAAATGCGATAACGAACACCAGTTACAAGAAGTGTTAGAGACGGCCTTCAAGGTCTCGACAACTAACCAAGTTGCCGTAGAAAAGAGCGTAGTGGGCTATAAAGAGATTGAGATGACCGTGATTAGAGACGCAGAAGGTTCGAAGCTACTTATTAATGGTGCCGAAGACCTTAACCCAATCGGTGTTCATTCGGGTGATTCGATTATCTTTAGTCCAACGCAAACGTTGACCGATACAGAATTTCAAGAATTGCGGGCTTCGGCATTAAAAATTACCGAAGTTTTGAAGATTAAGGGCGTTTGTCATGTCCAATACGCACTTGACCCGACGAACGGCAAGTACTTCGTAACACGAATCAATCCGTTCTTTGACCGGACTACGGCTTTTGCAGCGCGAGCAACTGGCTATCCCGTTGCTACAGTAGTGGCCGAGATCTTATTAGGAAAGAACCTTCGCGAAATTGAGCTAACCGGAGTGCAAAAACACGACGCCTTGGCATTAATTGAGCCTACGTTAGATCATATTGCGGTACGCTTTCCGACATGGTCGTTTGCTAGCTTTAAGAATGCGGATCAAGAGTTAAATACGAAAATGAAATCAACGGGAGCAGTAATGTCTTTCGGACGGAGCGCGGAAGAAGCTCTTCAAAAGGCGATTCGCTCAGTAGATTCGACGACAGCTGCGGAACAAGCGGCCCTGGACGAATCCCAATTGAGCGAGGCGCAACTGATTAACGTCTTGATCCACGAGCGGGCGGGCGAAGTTTACTATTTACTAGAGGCTTTACGACGAGGTTATACAGTTGACGAGCTTGCTGAAATGACGCACATTGACGCTTTTTATTTCTACAAATTACGGCATTTAATTAAAGTTGAAAACCGTCTAAAGGCCCACCATTTTGATGCCGAGGCTTTACGAGAAGCGAAATACTTTGGATTTGGAGACACACAAATTGCCCACCTCTGGCGCACCACTCCTAGTGCAGTACGTAAATTTCGGACGGAAACGGCTAAAGTATTTCCGACCTACAAGGGCGTTGAGCCTACCGCTGGGGAATTTCCATACCTCACCAACACCTATTATTCAACTTTTGAAGATGAAGACGAGGCTGTGCAGATTTCCGGTAAAAAGGTGTTAGTTTTAGGCACGGCAAACAGCCAGGTGGGAACGAATAGTGCTGCAGAGTATACCACTTTTCAAACCTTACGGCGGTGTAAGACTTTAGGGTACAAAGTGATTTTAATTAACAATAACCCTAACGCAATTACTTTTAACCAGCAATTAGCGGACAAAGTCTATTTAGAGCCCTTAACCGTGGAAAATTGTTTGAATATTATCCAACGTGAAAAGCCTGATAAAGTGCTGGCTCAAGGAAAATGGCAAATTGTTACACAGTTAACCGAACAAAACATTGAAATTGCGCAAATCCCTCTAAGCCGAACGACGCGGTCAGAAAACATCGGAGCTGATTACATGGCGGTAATTAGTAAGATAAATGGTCAAACCCATCTATTTGGCATTATCGGGGTAGATCAGAATAGACTGTTTAGTTTTGCTGAGAACTCAGTCGTGGATCAACAGTTAGATACCTCGGCAATTGATGAGGAAGCTAATCAAATTGAACATGACGGAATCTTTTCGGTAATGTTGAAAAAAGAAGCTTCCGCGTTGAAGGTGATTAGCTGTGTACCGGTGGCAATCCAGGATTTACCATTCTTATCCCTTGCATTTAACCAAGATTTTGCAGGAATGATTACTGAAATTACGCTTACCGGAACGTTCCAAATTGAAGAACACCCGGTTCGGATGGCTAGGTATCACTACGAACATGTTTATCCGTATAAGCAATTTGGGTTAACGCAACCACAAAGGGCGCCATACTCCTTAGCAATTGGTGCCAAACTAGAACAAGCTGACTCATAGTTTTAAGATTAGAGCATAAAAAAACTGTCATTATAAAGTCAATTATGAATACACCTGAGAACTTAACTTCTAAGTGTGTTCCGTTATCTGACTTAATATGACAGTTTTTTTGAATTAGTTAGTTATTTTTTCTGCATCAATTTTTGAACGACCGTAATCTGTGGGGTAACTTTTAAAGTACGTTGCCCTTCGTAAATCACAAATCCCGGTTTAGCGCCATTCGGTTTACGGATATTCTTTACTGGTACGTAATCAACAGGTACGTTAGCTGAATTCTTTCCCTTTGAATAATATGCTGCAATTGTAGCTGCTTCAATCAGGGTTTGTTCTGACGGCTGGCTACTTTCTATGATAACGTGTGAACCAGGAATATCTTTAGCATGTAGCCAATAGTAATCTTTTTTGGCGGTCTTCAATGTTAAACGATCGTTTTGGGCATCATTTTTTCCCACCAAAATAGGTGTTTGATCGCTGGAAATAAACTGCTCCGGCTTACTAATAACGTTTTTGACACGTTTTTTAGGATTCCTTTGCTTACGAAGGTAACCTTCATTTTCCAACTCGATTTTAATTTCGGCCAAATCTTCTGGTTTAGCCAAATCAATTTGAGTTTCAATATTGTCCAGAAAAGCAATTTCACTTTCGGTCTGCGCAATCTGTTCGCTAACGTACTTGACGGCATTTTTTTCCTTTTGGTACTTTTTAAAATACTTTTGTGCGTTCTGCGACGGTGATAATTGGTTTGATAGTTTGATCGTAATTGGTTGATTCTGATCATAAAAGTTGGGCAATTCAACGGAAGTCATTCCACGCTTGATCTGGCTTAAATACGTGGTTAATACCTCTCCTTTAATCCGGTAGCTATCAGCATACTGGGTTTGAGCCATTGTATTTTGCAATTTTTTTAGCTTTTTACGATTTTTCTTTAATTCATTACGCACTACCCGAATTAATTGATGTCCCCGTTGCTGAACCCGATCCCGTTGGACTTTCTCAAAATAGTATTGATCCAGCATTTCAGAAAGGCTATTAAAGGCTTGCAAATTTGGTTGATCCGCAGTTAACGTAGGCTGGATTGCTGAATAGGTTAACTTTTTAGCCTGAGACTCGTAAATAAATCCTTTTGGGCCCGTATTGAAGCAATCTAAGAACTCGTGGACAATCGTTGCGGGAGTTTGTCCATTAATTAAGCGATAAGCTAATTCAAGGGCATTTTCTTTGCCAAAGCCTTGAAATGTGGCTTGAATTTGCTTAGCTAAAACTTCATAATTTGGGTAATCCCGAAGCAAATTGTCCCAGGTTTGCTGGTTAGAGTCAGTAAAGGGGTTCAATAATTCTTGAGCGGGTGGGGTAATGTATTGTGCGCCCGGAACTAACATCCGATATCGGTTTTGATCAGCAGAAATGTGTTTGATCGTGTCGATAATTTTTTGCGAGCTGCCTAAGTACAAAATAACGTTACTACGCCGACCCATAATCTCAACTGATAGGATTACGTCTTCTTCGTCACCAATATCGTTACGGTGTGAAAAATAGAAGTTAATAATACGGTCATTATCCAGTTGCTTAACCGACTTTAAAATAGCGCCCTCAAGGTGTTTCCGTAAGCTCATTACAAAATTGCTAGGAGTAGCGGGGTTGGATAGGGCTTGGTTAGTAACTTGAACACGTGCATAATTAGGGTGCGAGGAAATTAGTAAAGGAACGTTTTTCCGATTTGCTCGGATAGTGAGTACTAATTCACTTTGGTAAGGTTGGTAAATTTTAGCTACGCGGCCACTTTCAAGACTGCGTAACTCGTTAACCATGGCGTGGGTAAATAAACCATCAAAGGCCATGTAATCAGTCCCTTCTAATAATTAATTACTAATTTCAAGTATACCGTTTATAGATTTTAGTTGCAAAGAATTGCTTATTTGCATTATACAACTATTTTAGTTGTATAATGCAATACGAAGGAGAGGATCATTTATGCAAGCCAGTTTAACTGCCTTAGAGCAAATTGCTCATATTCGTAATAACTACTTAAAAAAATATTGTTATGAAATGACGGGGACCGTTGCAGATTGGAAGATGGTGAATTACGTTAACGATGCTAGACTAACGACCCTAAATTTAGTGGAACTAAGCGGCTTAGATAAATCAACCGTTAGTCGTCAATTAAAACATGCTATCCAGCATAATTTTTTGCAAAAACAAAGTAATGAAATCGACCAACGTAAAAGTACTTTTACGATTACCGATAAAGGCGATACCTTAAGAACTTACGTTAACCAAAAAATGGCTGAGTTTGACCGGCATCTTTTTGATAACTGGAGTGAAGAGGAATCCGCCATGTTTCAAATCTTAATTAATCGCGTATTAAAAAACGCTTTAAAATAGGGCTGTCGTGTCAAGTTATGGGAGCATTCAATAAAGAATTATGGTATAGTGATTGTTATGGATTTTAAATGAAGTAGGTGTACTAATGAAAACAGCTATTGTTACTGATAGTACTTGTTATTTAACGGATAAAGAAATTGAAGAAAATAATATCACGGTTGTTCCAATTCCAGTAATTATCGACGGAAAAAGTTATAAAGAAGGCGTTGATATTACTACCGAAGAATTTTACGAACGCCTGCGTACGTCGCAATCATTTCCTAGCACATCACAGCCTCCACTAGGAGAAATGATTGAACTTTACCAAGATTTAGCTAAACAGGGTTATGAAAATATCATCAGTATCCACTTAGCTAGTACGATTTCAGGTTTAGTGGCGAGCTTAAAGAGTCTAGAAGGGACCATTGACGGAGTTAACCTAGTAGTTTATGATTCTCAACTAACGATTCGCTTAATGGGAGTACTTGCGCTTGAAGCTGCGCGTATGGCAAAAGAAGATGCCGATATCAACGACATCATTGCGCGACTCGACTTTTTACGTTCGACATTTGACGAGTATTTTGTTGTGGATGATCTACAAAACCTTGTCCGCGGGGGCCGTCTATCTAACGCTTCTGCTTTCGTGGGAAGCTTATTAAAGATTAAGCCGATTTTAACTTTCAACGACAAGCACGAAATTGTCGCTTTCGAAAAGGTTCGGTCGCGTAAAAAGGCAATGGCACGGGTTGAAAAACTCTTTGCGGAGGCCTACAAATCAGTAGATTATCCTCTGCGAGCCGTAGTCATTCATGCCAATGATGAAAAGAGCGCGATTAAATGGCGGGAGAGCCTAAAAGAAAAGTATCCTAGCTTACCAATTGATATATCTTACTTTGGTCCCGTAATCGGAACCCATTTAGGTGAGAAAGCAATTGCTTTGGCTTGGTTAATTGATTACACAAAAAAATAAACGAATTACAGTTGGCTGCCAAGAGCTGCCAGAAGTAATCCGCCTAGTAAACTCGCGAGTGCGTAAAGCACCGCGAGTTTTTTTGTATTTGGTTGTTTGAATAGGGTGACTACCTCATTTGCAAACGTTGAGAAGGTTGAAAAACCTCCAAGGACACCGCTAGTTAGCAAAATTTGGGTAAGGGGGCTGGTAATTACGCTAGTTAAATAACCAATCAAAAAACAAGCTAGCATGTTAATTAAAAAGGTTGACCAAGGGAAGCTTTCAGAAAGGGCCTGCCGATTAATGAAGGTGGTTGCCCAAAAACGAAAAAGGGCGCCTAGAGCACTTCCAAGGCTCACAATTAATAAACTCATTACTCCCATTCCTTTCGATAATGATGCAAAATCTGTTTGCCGCCAATTTGGCCCGCATAGGCGCAAAGTACTCCTAGAAGAAGGGAAAGTATCATAAAGCTACCACCGTTAATCCATTGCAAATGTACCAGCAGTTTATCTGAGGATAGAATAAATGTTGAAAAGGTAGTAAAGCCGCCCATTAATCCCGTCGTAAGCCCCACGTTAATAAAATCAGAAGTTTCTAACGCAGTTAATAGGCCCCCTGTTAGAATACCTAGAAGAAAAGACCCCAGGAGGTTAATGATTATTAAATCTAATGGAAAAGCAGTGGCACCGTGATGGAAAAATGACTGTAATAGCAGTCGCAAAGCACCGCCAATTGCTCCAAACAGAGCAACACTAACACTTTTTTTAAACAAATTAATTCAATCCCTTTCAATTGAAAATAAGCAACATTAAATAAAATATCATAAAATAAGCGTTCATCATAGCAGGAAAGTAAGATTTCAGTATGATTACAATTAAGCCCTAGTGTCAACCTCAAAGGTTCAACTATGCTAAACTACTTTAGTAAGCTTAAATTTAAAGGGGTTACTTTGCATGTCAACAATTGAATTTCTACATAGTATTGTGTGGATTTTGGTCGGAATGATTTGCGCGTATGGATTAACAATTGACCAGTTTCAACAAACATTAATCGCGCAGTACAGTTCACGGGTATTATATATATTTGTTATTCTTACGGGACTGTTTAATGTAGTTCACACAGTTGCCATGTCGCCATTATTAGTTTGGATACAGTTTATTTTAGAAATTATTACCATCGGATTATTTGACTTTTTGCTGACGTACAAACGCAATAAACGTGGCTTTAAAAGCAATTTTGTGATCCTGCTCATCTTTGCATTTGCAATTACATCGCTACTTGCGGTAGTGATTCAGTATTTTTATGGCTAGTCGAATCGTAAAAGATGAGCATCTTATAAAAAATACCTTGTTGTGTGTTAACTTTAGTAAAGTCAAAACGTGCACCTAACGTCAGCTGAGCTGGTTGCACTTAACTCGAAAGCGACCATTATGCCAAATTCTGGTATAATGGTCGCTTTTTGTTAATGCTCACAAGCTACCTAACTTTTAAATTTAGTTTTAACGAATGATTAGGTCGGATTCAATGGCAATTTGACGAACGTCTCCAGAGATTGCTAAACGTCCCGCAGCTTGTCCTAATTGACGAAGATGGTGGTCAATAGTGGGAATTTTTAATAATTTCCCGGATATTTGATTTTCTTGGCCCATCATTTTCGGTAATTTCAATTGATTATCTATGTAATACTGGTAGACTCCAGCAATCACGTCATCGATGTTGCCAAAGATAAAATCTGGGTGGATTTGAGCGATCCGGGAAGCAGCTTGGTAAGCAACTGGATGACTATCAACTCCCTCAAAAATCAACTGGTCGTCTGGAAAAGTTTCGAAAACGTCTCGATAGGCTTGCAAAGTTACCTTACTAGTTGCACTAAGTTGGTAGGGCCGGCTTAAATTAATGGCAATCTTAGAATACCGGTTTTTTTTAATCCAATTAAAAGCAGCCACGTAAGTCTTTTTTCGTAAAACATACGCCGCTGCAATTGGCGTAACCCCGGGGTCTTCACAGCAGATTACCGGACCGTATTTTTGATAGGCAGCTAAACGTGCCAATGGTAGCTTGTGTGAAGTAAAGATGAGCGCATCAAAAGCTTTGCGATGCAATTTTTCTAAGTATTTTTCTTCCAGTTGCTCATCGTAACGCGATTCTAGCACAGAAACGTGATAGTCCGCAGCAAAGGCGGTATCCATAATTCCGTTAATTAATTCAGTAAAGAACGGGTGCTGCATTTGTGGGATTACGATACCGATCGTGTTAGATTTACCCTTACTTAAATCGCGAGCAAGCGCGTTGGGTACGTAATCTAGTTCGTCGATGACTTGTTGGATAGCTTGCTTCGCCGATTGGGATACGTAACCAGTCTGATTGAGAAAGCGGGAAACAGTAGATGCCGAATACCCAGATTTTTTAGCAATGTCTCTAATGTTGGTCATGTAATCCATCTCCTAATCCTGATAAGTCTATTTTAATATATGAAACGCGTTTCATAACAAATTAGGTAAAAGGGAACCCGTTCCAGTTGACAAAATAAAGTACTTCACTTGATGTGAAACCGATTTCCCCCTTTAAACTCCAAGGTAAAGGGGGAGATTTATATGTATACGTATTTTGAAGTAATCGCTGGTAGTCATGGTCAAATGTATTATGCTAACCTTAAATGCCATAATGGATATTTGGTTATTTCCAGCACTAGTAAGTTTAGTTGTTCAATAAAGCTCAGCGATATTATTTACGTAACCCAAAGTGATTTTCTAGGTACTAAAGTATATTCCTTTAATTACCAGGGCACGCAGATGAAATTTTTCGAAAATGGGCTAGGGATCGGCGAATATTTACGAAACCAATTTAAAGATGTCTTAGTTAAGCTTTAAAGTTAATACGCTTAAAAGGCTACAAAATGTATCCTGACAATTGTTTTTTTGTTCAAAAAAACTTATCATCATTTTAGGTACATCAATGTGCAATTTGAATGAAAGGTGATGAGATGACTATGAACAAAAAATTTAAGTTCAAAATGCCATCCGCGTATACCGTTTTAGTATTTATTATCATTATGATCGGTATTTTAACGTGGTTCATTCCAAGCGGTCACTACGCAATGGACAAAGCGGGGCGGATTATTGCTGGAACTTACCAGCAGACGGGATATCGTCCCCAAGGCATTTGGGATATTTGTATGGCCCCAATCATTGGAATGATCGGGAACAAGTACACAGACGGTGCCATTTCAATTTCCTTATTCATCCTGGTAATTGGGGGATTTTTAGGAGTGGTTAATAAAACCGAAGCTTTAGATAAGGGGATTAATCAAATCGTCTACAAGCTACAAGGGCGTGAAAAAGCACTCATTATTATTTTAATGATTTTATTTTCCCTTGGGGGCACAACTTTTGGAATGGGGGAAGAAACCATTGCGTTTTATCCCTTACTAATTCCAGTAATGATGAAAGTAGGCTTTGATTCCCTTACTGCAGTTGGGATTGCGTTAATTGGTACGCAAATTGGATGCTTAGCTTCCACGGTTAATCCGTTTGCTACCGGAGTTGCTTCCCAAACGATTAATATCTCGATGGGAGACGGATTATTTTCTCGGATTCTCTTGCTAGTTCTATTCGACGTTATTAGTATTACGTTCGTTTATCGCTATGCTACTAAGATTAAAAAGGATCCTACTAAATCTCTGGTTTATGGTCAACGCGAGGCCGATCAGAAGCGCTTTTTACAAGGATTTGATGAGAATCAGGCTGCTGAAACTGAAAAGTTAACCAAGGCGCAAAAACGGGTGCTTTTCATCTTCTGTTTAACTTTCGTACTCATGATTATTGCTTTGATTCCGTGGAGTTCAATTAACCCAAACTTTACTTTTTGGGACCAGTCGGTTAAGTGGCTAACTGGAATTCCATTCCTTGGCAAGTTACTTGGAACAGATATTGTACCGTTTGGTAGCTGGTACTTTAATGAAATTACCATGCTTTTCATCGTAATGTCGGTTGTGATTATGTTTGTAACCCACATGAAGGAAAGTGAATTTATTGAAGCCTTTATGAATGGAATGAGCGAGCTATTAAGTGTAGCAATCATTGTCGCCGTTGCTCGGGGGATCCAAGTAATTATGAATGATGCTGCAATTACAGATACCGTTCTTCACTGGGGTGAAATGGGGCTCAAGTCGTTACCAAAGACTGTTTTCATTATCTTGACGTACTTGTTCTACATTCCAATGTCGTTCCTAATCCCATCTACTTCTGGATTAGCATCGGCAACAATGGGAATCTTAGGTCCAATGGCGAACTTTGCTCACGTTGCAGAAAGCACCGTAGTAACTGCATTTCAA
This sequence comes from Pediococcus acidilactici DSM 20284, assembly GCF_000146325.1. GTDB lineage: Bacteria > Bacillota > Bacilli > Lactobacillales > Lactobacillaceae > Pediococcus > Pediococcus acidilactici. The sequence goes on from NZ_GL397067.1 coordinate 396,284, forward strand.
GCTGCGTCAGGCTGGGTAAACTTGATTACGCCAACCTCTGGGATCGTGGTCGGTGCGTTAGGAATTGCGCATGTTAACATTACCGTTTGGTGGAAATGGATGGCTAAATTGATGGTCGTTTTATTGATTGCCACGTGCGTATATTTAGCAGTACTTGCAATTATCTAAAGTTTCCTAATTAAATAAAAACACGTACTTTGTCAGCGAATTAAATTCAACGTTGTAAGTGCGTGTTTTTTTATATGTGGTGTAAAAAATGATTGTATAGCATTAAGAAACTACATAGCAGAACGTTAACCGCCAATTTAACCGTTGTAAACAGCTTAAGCTTGGTATAACTTGGTACAGATAAAGAATGCAAAGCTATCTGATCTGGGACAAGTCAAATGTCTATGAATCCTGGGGAAAGGAAGAGTGGGGACCATTAAAGTGCAGATGAATTGCTACTGAATTAGTTTTCTTTTTCTAGTTTACATAATATATATTATTGAAAGTAACGTACAATTTTAATAATGGTCTGATTTTATAAGTAATCTAAAAAATCCATGATTACTACAAAATTTAATAAAGTACAAATAAATACTCTTCTTGTAATAATCATGGATTTTTTGAGCTGCTACTACGCTTAAACTATTTGGTTAGTACAATACCTGCTAATAAGTGTTATCTGTATAGTAAGTTGTGTCTAGTCCCGCAGTATTATACGTGGTGCTGTTAGGATTGCTAAAGAAATCAGTGTTCAATTCGTTGAGCTTAGTTTCTGTATTGTGCAATTTCTTAGATGTTAGTCCAAGATTTTTGCGCAACTGGTCTGACGCGCTTTGTAAACTAGCAGTATCGATTACTTGATAAGAACTTCCGTTGATCCAAGCTTCTCGGCCAACGAGTTGTTTTGTCACGACGTGCTTAGTACATTGATGGTAATGACTAATTAATTTTTCGATTTGCTGCGTAGTTAAGTCGGTACTAATATGCGAACCTAATTTGTTCATCAAAGTTGGTATCCTAAACATATATTGTGGAGACTGCAATTTGTGGACGATCTGCATTAAAACTTCTTGCTGTCGTAATTGTCGTCCGTAGTCCCCACGCGGATCCTGATAACGCATCCTGGTGTAAGCTAAAGCTTTTTCACCATTCAGATGATGGGTACCCTTTGGAATTGTTTGACCATCAAAGCTAACCACAATGTCAGTTTTGACGGTCACCCCGCCCACAAAGTCGACTAACTCTTTTAAAGCGCCCATATCAATGGTTACACTGTAATCAAGTGGCATACCTAAAAAAGCGCTCACAGTTTTCTTAGCAACTGGTGCTTTACCAATTTCATAAGCAGCGTTGATTTTCTGAACGTCTTTTTTAGCATGGTTGGTCTTAATTTCGGCCAAAGAATCTCGTGGGACCGAATAAAGCAGCGTCTGCTTAGTGCGTGGGTTTAGCGTCGCGACCATCATCGAATCGGATAATCCTCTATCAATCCGGCCGTCAGAGCCCGTGTCAACGCCTAATAGTAGAACCGAGAACGGTTTTTGCTGATTAATTTTATTAGATACCGAAGAAGTACTAGTTTTTATCGTCTTAAACGCTTTATACTCGTAAAACTTAAAAACTAGTACTCCAATCACCGAAAGCACTAACACTATTGCTGCTACATATCCAAATACTTTTTTCGCTCTCATAATACAGTTCCTCCAATCTTAAAACCCTTTAATTCAGCTGTAAATATAAAATTACCTGCGCTATATTTAAAAGTCCTATACAATCAATTTTATTTAGTATCGTCCCGGTTATTATTCATATTTTGATGGGCCAAAATTTGTTAAATGAAGCCCTTGTAACGACGAATATAGGTTGATTTAACGATCGTGGCAAGCGCAAGATAGCTAAAGATTGTTACTACTAACCAAATCCAATAGCTACCTGGTACAGCGGTCAAGCCTAAACTTTTGCCAATCGGAGTAAATGGAATAACGGTGCCGATGACAATACTCAAACTCGTGATTATCGTTAGGACGGCTGAGGCACTACTTTGAATAAACGGAATTTTGTCGGTTCTTAGCGCGTGTAAAACCATGGTTTGGGACCATAGTGACTCAATAAACCAGCCGCTTTGAAAAAGCGCGATGAAATACATTTGATTTGGATGGGTCAAATGTATAAAATCACCGCCCACAATCGCGGGACAGATAACGAAAAACATTAGTAAATAGGTGGTGATGTCAAAGATAGAACTAGTTGGGCCAAACCAAACCATGAATTTGCTGATACTGTTAACTTGCCATTTTTTATGCCTTTCTAAATAGTCTTTGTCCATCGTATCCCAAGGAATGGACATACAAGAAAGGTCATAAATGAAGTTTAATAAAAGGATCTGAAGGGGGAGCATTGGCAAAAATGGCAGGAAGATGCTTGCAATTAATACGGAAAACATATTTCCAAAATTAGAGCTCGCGGTTGCTTTAATATACTTCATGATATTGCCAAATACTTCCCGGCCAATTAATATTCCATGCTTCAAAATAACTAAGTCGCTTTCCGTTAAAATTACGTCAGCAGTTTCTTTTACTACGTCTACGGCCGAATTAACGGATATTCCAACATCAGCCGCTTTAATTGCTGGAACGTCATTAATTCCATCGCCTAAAAAGCCCACGGTGTGTTTATTTTTTCTTAACGCCTTTATGATTCTTCGCTTGTTTTGCGGGGTTAGTTTTATAAAAACATTATTTTGGGTGACCACCGGACCTAGTTCCTGGTCGGTTAAATGATCAATATTTTCACCGCTTACTATACCAGTTACCCTTAAGCCGACTTGTTGACAGATTGCTTTAGTCACAATTGCATTATCCCCCGTCAAAACTTTGATGGTAATCCCCTTTGACTTCAAGGCTGATAGGGCCTGCTTAGCAGTCGGTTTAGGAAAATCTAAGAACGATAGAATTCCGATAAAGCTGAGGTTGGTTTCATCTTCAACAGAACAAGTGTTCGGGGCAGTCGCTAAGCGCTTATGAGCAACCGCCACCACCCGTAAACCAGCTTGGTTTAACTGGCTAACTTGCCTTAAAATTTCGTGCTTGATTTCTATTGTTAGCGGGATCAAGCTACCTGCAGAGTAAACCGTATTAGTGATTTCAAGCATCTCTTCTACCGCACCTTTGGTAATTAGCTCGTAATGGCGCTGGGATTGATCTTTAAGAATAACGGTCATTCGCCGACGCTCAAAGTCGAAAGGAATTTCATCAACCTTTTGGTAATTAGCTGCTTGAGCTTTAACTTCCGGTTTAGCTGCGTCGATAACGGCCTGATCCAACGGATTATTAAAACCAGTTTGGTAACGACTGTTTAAATACGCCCATTTTAAAGTTTCTTCGTCCGTCGTCCCCTTCCAATTTAAATAATGGTTTAAGGAAAATTGATTTTGGGTTAACGTACCCGTCTTGTCCGTGCATAAAACGTCAATCGCTCCTAAATTTTGAATTGCTTTTAAATTTTTAATGATCGTTCCACCCTTGGCCATTTTAGTTGCTCCCTTAACTAAATTAGTAGTAACGATCATCGGTAGCATTTCGGGGGTGAGACCGACCGCTACTGAAAGACCAAATAACAACGCTTCTAGCCAATCCCCTTTGGTTAAACCGTTAATTAGGAAAATAATGGTAGTCATTATCACGGTGAATTTTATAAAAAGGTACGAAGTTTTTCGAATTCCTAGATCAAAATTAGTTTCGGTCGACGTAATTGATGCCGAATGGGCAATCCCGCCGAATAAAGTTTGGTTTCCAGTCGCTATTACCAGTCCTTCAGCTTGTCCGTTAGTAACGTAGCTTCCCATAAAAATTAAGTTTTCGTAGTCCGTTTCGCTTTTAACGGTCTTCTTAGATTGCAAATGGTTCTTTTCCACTGGATAGCTTTCGCCGGTGAGTGATGCTTCAGAAACCAATAAATCTTTTGACTTAATTAATCGAATGTCAGCAGGCACCATGTCTCCTACGGAAAGCTGTACTATATCCCCACAAACCACGTGATCTACTGGGATTTTTTGGATTCCGTTCGCCCTTTTGACTGTGGTGACAGATTTAATCATGGTTTTTAATTGTTCTACGGCTTTTGTAGACCGAAGTGACTGTATAAGGGTCATCGTTCCGCTTATAATTACCATTCCAAAAATTATTCCACTCCCCAGATAGTTACGTTCCCCAGGCGGAGCTAAAACCACGTCGGTAATGAAGGACACTAAGCCAATGCAAATTAAAACAATCGTAAACGGCGTAATGTATGCTCCTAAGATCGCACTGATAATTGATTTTTTCGCATTATCCGTTAGCTTATTAGGGCCAAACTTATTTCGCATTTTTTGAACCTGGGTTTGCCTAAGGCCCGTCGTCGTGATATTAAAATCTTTAAATAACTCACGAATACTTGCCTTAGCAAATTTTTCGTAATTTGGTTTTAAATTTGTCTTACCTACATTTTTCATTTTTCTCCCTCCTTAAAAACCTATAAAAGTTGTTGAGGTGGAGACTTCAGGGCAAATAAAAAACGACTTTTTGCCCCGAAGCTCAGCAAAAAGCCGCATTTAGTTTATAGTAAGTAAACGCTGATCTATTCGTTGAGCTTTAGCACTATACAACGTAAAAATTTTCCAATTTTAGCTACCTTAAGAAAAGCCTTGAATTCGACAATTCCTGTTCTACCCATTAGTGTCTCTCGACATTTTTGGGCAGCAGCCTATGTTTGTATAGGAGCCTCACCTAACAAATGTATTCAATTAAAACAGAGTACCCTGTTATGGTTTCATCATACTTTATATTTACAAATAAAACTAACGCAAACCAAACACTTAACTAATTATTTATAATTTTTTCTTGACGGTTAATAGTAACGATTTTGGGAAAGGGGGCCTCCCCAGCTAAATCCCGACTAAATTATATAAAAAGAGTGACTAAAAAAACACTTTTTTGATTATGCTTTTTAGTATTTATAAAGTTATTCTTCAAAAGGTTCGCTCACGGTAATGGGCGAATGTTGCATGTAAAATAATTAATTGTTACCCTAGTAAAGATATGCAAAATGGGAAGATAAGTGTAGAAAGAAGGTTTAAATAATCGAATATAAAGACTTTATCTCATGTGTGACAGTAATTAAATTAGGACGTTTTTCTTAAAAAATATTAAATAAAGGAAGTATAAAAATGAAAAACGTCCAAAAACAAGTTCCATCTTTAATGATTATTATCGCATTAGTGGGTTTCCCGCAAATTAGTGAATCCATCTTCACTCCCGTCCTCCCTGCCTTGAGTGCTAATTTAAATGTAGCCGATCGGACTGGTCAATTAGTAATGAGCACTTACTTTGTTGCTTTTGCAGCGGGGGTATTATTTTGGGGGAAGCGTTCAGATGTCAAGGGCCGCAAACCTGCGATGTTAGAGGGCTTATTAGTCTACCTTGTCGGCAACGTCGGACTATTTTTTGCGCCTAATTTTATAGTCATGATTTTCTTTAGATTGATCCAATCTTTCGGAGCTAGCGTGGGATCGGTAGTGACCCAGACAATCATGCGAGAAAGTTTCTCGGGAAGTAAGGGAGCTAAGGTTTTCGCTAACGTAGGTGCGGCCTTGGCCCTCTCCCCTGCGATTGGTCCCCTGCTTGGTGGATACGCCCAAACTTACTTTGGCTATCGCAGCGTTTTTGGTGTGCTAATTGCTATTGCAGTTTCATTGATAATTTATACCGGGGCGCGGTTGCCAGAAACCAATCCGGCAATCGGTGTTAAAGGACCCAAAATTTCTCTGATTGCGGTAGTTCGGCGTCTTTTTACAGACCATAATGTACTGGCCTATGGTTTATTGATCAGTGGAATTAACGGAATTTTATTTAGTTTCTACGCGGAAGCTCCGTTTATTTTTATTGATCATTTTCGTTTCTCACCAGTCCAATATGGAATCATAGGTATTATAATTGCCTTATCCAGCATCATTGGTGCCATAATGGTTAACAAGTTAGTCTTAATCTGGTCGCCCACTAAGATTATTAAATTAGGTTTGATTTTTTCTTTATTTGGCGGACTATTTATGTTTCTAACGGTTTTACAAGATTCAGTAATCGGATTTATTACTGGTACCTTTATTGTTTTCTTAGGTTTATATACTGTACTCCCCCTTTCCTTAAACCTTGCTTTAGTAGGTTATGAAAAAATTATAGGGGTGGCTAGTGGAATTTTTAGCTTTGCTTATTACCTAGTGATTAGTTTTCTAACCTATCTAATTAGCGTGTTCCACACTGGCTGGGTCGGCATCTTACCAATTTATATTTTTATAGTAGTTGGGATCATGTCCCTGGTTTATTGGCTTAGTTTTAATAAACAGTAAAGCCTGATTCATTAAAAAACAATAATGATTAGCTATTAACTTGGTTAATGAAAGACCATCAACTGAAGATATACAAATTATTAAGTAAATGGATTAATTAGTAAGTACCTTGCGTGCTCCTAAGTTACCTTTTTTACGGCTTATAATTTTGGATATTGTTCGGGGATGGTCTTTTTATATTAGATTAGATACGGTAGATGATTTTTGAATTCTAAGCTTTATACAAATGGATGCCTAGTTGACATTTAGAACATAAAATAAAAACAATACCCTCTATTGAATAAAACGCTTTCAAGAGATACACTTAGGATATAAATAAAAAGGAAGGCGACATTTCATGAAAACTATCATTTACGTACATCCCTGGGACGGCAGTTTTAATCACGCAATTCTTGAAAGTGTAAAAAAGAAATTTGACCAAAAGCATGAGGATTACCAAGTAATCGATTTGTATAAGGATCAATTTAACCCTACTTTTTCCGCTGAAGAACTGAGCATGTTCAATGCCGGAGATACTCCTTATCTAAAGGTTAAAGAGTATCAAAAAATGATCAAAGATTCTTCGGAATTGGTTTTCATCTTTCCAATTTGGTGGTTCTACTTGCCAGGAATTTTAAAGGGCTTCTTTGACAAAGTGATGTTGAAAAAATTTGCTTACCAAGTCGACGAACAAGGCACTTGGACAGGTCTCTTAACCAATATTAAGAAAGTAACCGTCATTACTACGGCTTCCATGACTAAGGACATTTTAAAAGCTAGCGGTGATCCAATTCAAGGACTGTTTATTAACGGCACCTTAGGATCCGTTGGGATTACGCCTGATAAAGTTAACTGGCTTCATTTTGGAAACGTGGAAACTGCATCTCCAGAAGAACACACTGCGTTCTTAGAAAAAATACTTGATTAGATATAAAAACAGCCCTGGCCATTAGAATTAATGACTAGGGTTGTTTTTTACTATTTATAACGATGCTTACCTATTCCAGTGACCAGTTTTAACTTTAAAATACACCTGAGCGCCAAAAAATACTAAATAAGATAGCCCTAAAAATATTAAAGCTCCGGTAATGATACCTGGCATTTAACTCACGCTCCCTTTGCTTGATTTTATTTTGATTGATGATATCATAATAGAAAAGGCAAGGGGTGCCTCCCTTGCCACGCCGATGGGTTTTAATGTGCGAGCTAATTACTTAATGTGATTAGCTTTTTTTATTATCTCGTAAGCTTTAGCCAGAAGCAAAATGCCCCGGCATACCACGTAGAAAGCAAGCGCCCACGCCATTAACAATCCCTTTCAAGTTATTCATATCTGACACCTCCACGCCTCTGGATTTTTTTGAAGGGTGCCATATAAAAACTCAAACGGCGGCAATTTTTCGGGGGTTGCAGATCCCCTACTTAATTACGTATCCGATCATATCATTTTGTCCCGGCTGATCACATTTCCTTCTACTTTTTAATGGGTGTATGCCAGTAGTTCCCAGTTTTATTAAATAAAAAAGAGCGCGAAACAAACTAACTTTTGTCTCACCCTCACCGAAATAGCTTTTTAAGATTTTTATCCAATTACTCATCATTTAGTGTGATTAAAGCTAACTGCCAAACCAATACCCATTTTGGATGACGTCCAACATTTTAGCTAGTTGAACCGTTTCGGCAATGTCGTGGACTCGTAAAATCCGGCCACCATGCAGATACATATATGCCTCAGCCACCAGCGTTACCGGGAGCCGGTCTTCTTTTGGTAACCCGAATAATTTAGCCCCAAACCCTTTTCTCGAAATGGCAATCATCATGGGCCGGTTTAGGTAATTAAACTGGTCGATATTTTTCATCATCGCGTAGTCTTGATAGCCATCCGCTTTTTTCGCGTAACCAATCCCCTGATCTAACGCAATTCGATTAATATTAATTCCGTTTTGAACTAGCGTGGCAATATTTTCTTCAAAGAATGTCTTCATTTCTGCCGTAAGGTTATCGTAATCTTTATTACGCGCACTGTGCATCGTTAGCAGTCCAACATTAGAATTACGCATCAGTGCCAGCTTTCGTTGGTCATCGGTAAAGGCGTTGACGTCATTAATGATATCGACATAATCGATCACCCGTTCCATTACCGCGTATTTATAAGTATCAATCGCTACCGCCACTTGACTAAAGTTCTTTTGAATTAGGTCGAGTACTTGGGTAACTCGTTTGAGCTCTTCCTCCGGGGGAATTTCTACAAAGCCTGGCCGAGTAGTTTGGCCACCAACTTCGATAACGTCTACTCCGGCGCCAACCATTTCAGAGACCCGTTTTAAGATTGCGGTTTCACTTTGATACCAGCCGCCATCGTAAAAAGAATCGGGAGTAACATTTAAAATCCCATAGATTACGGGACGTTCAGTAAGGTTAAATTCAAAGCGACCAGCTTGCCACAGCACCCGGTACCTTTGATTTAGATTGTTCATTTGTTGGTCTAAACTCGGATCATTAAAAATTTCCGTCAATTTTTCCTTAAAAAGGGCTAAGTTAACCTGTGGTAAAAGTAAGTCTACTTTTAGCCCCTCCACTGTATGAATTAAATCCATCTGGTCTAATAGTTTGGCTAACAACCTTAACTTCGCAGCGTCATCAGCAATTACCTTTAACGCTAAATAACGCTGCCGGTTAAGCAGGTCATCCCATATTTTATTTTCCAATTGACTGCTAAATTGTAAATGCCGTTCGTAGATTTCCATAACTGATTCCTTTATATAAAGTAGCTGTCCAATAAATTCTGAACCGCCTTTGTCCGATGCAATAGCGGTATTTTTTCGTCGTTAGGCAGTTCCGCTAGCGTAGCGTTTTTTCCCGGGACTTCCAATATTAGATCAAAACTTTTCCCATTGTTTCCGCGGGGCTCGGCACTAATTTGCCCAACAAATTTACCGGTTGCTTTAAGGACGTGAGGTTGGTTTACCGCCACCAAAGTAGACTGCATGGTTACTTCCCTACTTTGATTGGCAACCATCTTTAAAATTTCTTGGTTCAACGCCGAATCCGTAGTTTGGTCCATGTGTAAATCTCGCGAAGTAGTGATTCCTAAACTTTGAGGGCATGCTTTTAACATCATCCCAGTATCGTCAGCCACGATCCACTTTCCCGGAAGTTTTTGAGCAATCCAGTTGGCCTTGGTAAGCGCATTTTCGGAATAACTTGTGGTACCTTCCTTAGGAAAATCAACTCGCCCTAGCAAAGACTGGTACGAAATTGCCTGCTGCCCAAACCATTCAAAAATCTGAATCAGTTCCCTAGTTTTATTTCTATTATTGGAAGCAATTATAAAGTTAGTTGGCATTGGAAACATTCGGTACCTCCAGCTCCTTGATCAAATAAAATGAACCGGTAACTACAATGGTCGTATCTGCATCAGCTAATGTTAAAGCCTGTTGCAAAGCGGTATATAGGTCACGATAACTACCCACGACTTTATTGCCTAACACGGTCTGAATCGTTGTCGGACGTAGTGCTCGGGATGGATTGTCTGGTTGAACCGCAAAAATCCGATCGGCCGCTTTAGCATACAAGTGCAACATTCCTGAATAATCTTTGTCTTTTAAGAACCCTAAAATAAAAAATAATTTGTGATTGGCGTTCAAATTGGACAATCCCTTAATCAGGGCTTGAGTACCGTCCACGTTATGAGCCCCGTCTAAAATAACCAACGGATCCCGTTGCAAAACTTGAAATCTATCCGGGATTTGAATGTGCTGCATCATTTCTATTAGTGGTTGCCAATCGTTAATCACTTGCTGATTAAACAGCCATTCGTAAACTGTTACCACGGTCGTTAAATTATCAATTTGGTAATCGCCCAGCAATTTAAACGGCGTCGCTGCAATGTTAATGGTCTTGGCATGCAGGCTAACTTTGAACCCAGTTATCGAGCGCTTAATCACTTGAATTGTTCCCGGAACTGCTTGGATTACCGAAGTGGCCCGCTTTTGAACCGCCTTTTTTTCAAGGATTGTCCGCACCTGCTGCGTTTGTTTGGGGGCGATAAAGACGGTTGCATCTTTTTTGATAATTCCCGCCTTATTTTGCGCAATTTGTTCTAAGGTATCACCTAAAATTTGTACGTGGTCGTAATCAATGTGGGTGAAAACGACCGCTGCGGGATGTTCAATAATGTTGGTTGCGTCATTTTCGCCACCGAGTCCTGCTTCGATAATTGCCCACTCTACGCCATTTTCAGCAAAATATTCCAACATAATCAACGTAAACCATTCAAAGATTGAAATACTTGCCGTTGTGATAGTTTGGGGAAGTTTTTGTGCGATTTTTTCGTATAAAGCCACAAAGGCTTCTTTTTCAATCATCGAGCCGTTAATTTGAATTTGTTCGCGCTGGTCAATCATTGCCGGGCTGGAAAAATGGCCCGCCCGGTAGCCCGCGTTTTCGAGACTTTTTGCAAGCATAGCGCCTGTAGAACCTTTCCCGTTGGTCCCCGCTAAGTGGATGATTCGATAATTTAAATCAGGATGTCCTAAGGCTGCGAGGACTGTTTTTAGTAATGGAATGCGATCTTGGTGACTAACCAGCATGTTATGATTTAATTTTCGAATTAATTCTTCGTAAGCTGTTTTAGGCATTTTGTTGTCCGACCTGCTGGAAAAAGTTAGCCCTTAAAGCTTGATCCGTTTTAAAAACCCCGGTCATTTTTGAAGTATAGGTAAATAAGTTCGATTGATTAATACCACGCATTTCCATACATAAATGCCGTGCTGACACGGTAACTGCGACCCCTTGAGGATCTAAGATGTTAGCTAATTCGGTGCTGATTTGGGTAGTTACTTTTTCTTGCATTCCGGGCCGTTTAACAACAAAGTCAACCAACCGGGGGATTTTGCTAATCCCAATGACTTTGCCATCCTTAGGGACATAAGCGACGTTGACGTTACCAAAAAATGGTAATAGATGGTGCTCACATACCGAATAAAACGGAATCTTTTGAACTAAAACCATTTCAGGCTCTTCGTCTACGTGAAAGATCTTATAATCGGTAAAATCGGTCGCCTGGTGGTTTAGTCCCGCAAAAATTTCTGCGTAAGCTTTCGCCACTCTTTTAGGCGTTTCCACCAAACCTTCTCGTTGGGGGTCTTCCCCAATTCCTTCTAATAAATCACTGACTGCTTTTTCAATTTTGGGTAGGTTCAATGTTTTCACTTCCTGAATCATATATTCTGACCATATTTTTGTCCGAAGTTGCATCAAGTAAAGCTTGGATTGCTTGATGAAGTTTAGGATCGTCCTGACTGACTTCCAACATCGGAATTAAAACAAAACGCCGATTTGGAATCTCCGGATGGGGAAGCGTTAATTCCGGAGAAGACACATGGTCGTTATTAAAAAATAAGATGTCTAAATCAATCGTCCTCGGACCCCAGTGGATGATTCGTTTACGTTTTAAAGCTTTCTCAATCGCGTGCAAATCATCTAATAGCTCATAAGCACTCTTCGAAGTCTTAACTTGAATCACCATATTAAGAAAATCATCTTGTTTGACGCCACCCACCGGTTCAGTTTCATAAATATGGGAAAGTCGGCTAACTTGAGCCACCTGATTTAACTTCTCAATTGCTAATTCTAAATTCTTTTTACGATCCCCTATATTACTGCCAATGCTTAAATAAGCCGTATTAACCATTCTGTTGACCACTCACTTCTATTTCTACGTTATCAAAATGTCCGTTAATCGGGACGCTGTATTTTCTAATTTTCAACTGCACGGCTTGAAGACTTGGATACTCACGTAAAATCAATTCTAATAGGTGATTAGCAACGCTTTCGATCAAGTCATAGTTATGAGTTAAAACAAATTCTTCGACCGTTTTATAAACGGCCGAATAACTAACCGTTTCGGTTAAATCGTCATGTTTAACTCGTTCTTCAATTGGATAAGTTAGCTCGGCATCAATTTCGATTTTTTGCCCTAGCTTCTTTTCTTCCGGTAAAACACCGTTGTAAGTATAAAACTGCATGTTGTTAATTCTAATCTTTCCCAACGAAACTCACATCCAATCCTCGTTAATAGTTATAATAATACCATTAAAAATATTCCCTAAAAACTATGCTGCATCAGTAAAAAATATGTTAAACAGTGGAAGCCTTGGTAACGGCCCGTTGATAGGTTAATTTAAAAATTGAATTAATGCTAAACGCGAGGTCTCTTTTATGATTAAGTCGTAAAATCCTTTTTGGGAGCCACAAAATATGTCAACTCGGAGAATTAAAGGGGAGTTTAATCGTTTGAATTAAAAAAATTATCCCCAAAATTAGATTTTAGTTCATAAAAGATTAAAATTTAATTACATACATTCTATTGACTTTTTTTTCTGCTACAATTATACTCATATTTAATTTATTTTTATTCATAAAAGGAAAAGTTAGGAGAAGATATTCAATATGGGTGAACAAAAGAAAAAACTATCGCTCGGCGCTTTAGTTTTGATGATATTTACCACCATCTTTGGTTTTGGTAATACCCCTACTGCTTTCCAGCAAATGGGTTACGGAGCAATTTTTTGGTACATTTTAGGTGCAATTTTATTCTTTATTCCCGCTGGCTTAATGTTTGCAGAATACGGGGCAACCTTTAAGGAAGCTAAGGGGGGCCTTTACTCCTGGTTGGAACAATCCATCGGTGAAAAGTGGGCCTTCATCGCCACATTTATGTGGTTGGCTTCATGGATCATTTGGATGGTAATGATCGCACAAAAGATTTGGATTACCTTGGCAACCATCATTTCTGGGCACGATACTACTGGTAGCTGGTCACTATTTGGAATGAATTCAACCATGACGATTGGATTACTCGCCATTCTATGGGTAGTATTTGTAACTTGGGCCGCTTCTCGAGGAATTAATACTTTGGCAAAGGTTTCCTCATTAGGCGGTTTAGCCGTAATGGCAATGAACGTAATCTTACTATTAGCTAGTGTGTTCATTTTAATCGCTAACCACGGTCACTTGGCTCAACCAATCAATCATTTAAGTGATTTTGCAACTTCGCCAAGTGCCCAATTCCAAAACCCCATCGCGATGATTTCCTTCGTAATTTACGCGATCTTCGCTTACGGTGGTTTGGAATCCATGGGGGGAATCACTGATAGTTTAGATAAGCCTGAAAAGACCTTCCCTAAAGGGGTTATGATCGGTGGAATCGTAATCGCGGTAGGTTACTCATTTGCGATCTTCCTCTGGGGAGTTTCAGCAAACTGGCACACCGTAATTTTGGAACAAAAAGCTAACTTAGGTAATATCACGTACGTAATGATGCAGAACTTAGGATTAGAGTTGGGTAAAGCAATGGGCTTGAGTAGTTCAGCTGCAGTTGCGTTAGGAACGGCCTTCTCAAGATTCTCTGGTTTAGGAATGCTGTTAGCTTACGTTGGTTCCTTCTTCGTTTTAAGTTACTCACCATTAAAATCATTCATCTTAGGTTCACCTAAAGAATTGTGGCCAAAGAAAATGACCGAACTAAACAAAAACGGCATGCCTGCTAACTCAATGTGGTTACAAGCAATCGTAGTTAGCGTATTTATCGCTGGAATTTCTATTTTAGCTTCAATTACTCACAAAGAAGCCACTTTCTTCTACAACGTGTTGACTTCCATGAGTAACGTTTCAACTACTTTGCCATACATCTTCTTAGTAGGGGCATTTCCATTCTTCAAGGCTAAAAAAGACCTTGATCGGCCATTTGAAGTTTACCGCAGTCGGCCTTGGATGCTAACCATCGTTACGGTAGTGTTAATTACCGTCGGCGTCGGAATTGTCTTTACCGCAATCTCACCGTTCATTTCCGGAGATTTGTTCACCGGATTATGGACCGTGGCAGGACCGTTATTCTTCGGTTTAATTGCTTGGGCATTCTTAGTTAGACGTGAAAAGAATAAAAATATTTAATAAATAAAAATCGTAAGTTTCAAGCATGTGCTTGGACTTACGATTTTTTTATTTGCGCCTTTTTATTGCCAATGGGTTTGTTTAAATTGACTTCGCCCGCCAGCCTCTTCAATTTGGTATCTCCGCGGATTCTTTTTATAAAATTGCTGGTGTTCTTCTTCTGCCGGATAAAACGGTTGGGCATCCTCAATGGTAGTGACGATTGGTTCGTCAAATCTACCTGATTCCGCGAGTGCTTTACGGGAAGCCAACGCAACCTGGCGCTGTTCTTCGCTGTTAACGTAAATTACCGGTCGATAGTTGTCCCCTCGGTCTTGGAATTGCCCCATCGCGTCTGTAGGGTCCGTTTGTTGCCAATATATTTCTACTAACTCCCGATAAGAAATAATTTCAGGATCAAAAGTGATCTGGACCGCTTCAGTATGGCCGGTGGTGTGCGAAGCTACCTGTTCATAAGTGGGATTTGGTACATGTCCCCCAGTATAACCAGAAACGACGTTTAAGATTCCAGGCTGCGTTTCAAATGGTTCGACCATACACCAGAAACATCCGCCCGCAAAAATAGCTGTTGATGTCATAAGTTACCCTTCTTTATCAAAGATTTTTTTCAAATAGCCGAGGTGATGCTCTTCCAATTCATCGTACGGGATGAACTTCAGCGCTGCCGAATTAATACAATAACGCACGCCTCCAGCTTCTTGTGGACCATCCAAAAACACGTGTCCTAAATGGGAGTCAGCTTGTTTGCTGCGCACTTCCACACGTTCCATTCCCCAGGATTGGTCCCGGTGTTCGGAAACTAACTGAGGGTCAATTGGTTGGCTAAAGGCTGGCCATCCACAGTGAGCGTCATATTTAGCAGTAGAGCTAAATAATGGTTCTCCACTGACTACGTCAACGTAAACTCCTTTTTCATAGAAGTTATCATATTTCCCGCTAAAGGGACGTTCTGTAGCCGCTTCTTGCGTCACCGCATATTCTTCAGGACTAAGCTTTTCTTTTAGCTCAGCTTTAGAAAGTTTTTTGTTCTCCATTTGCAGCACTCCTAACCACTAAAATGAATATAAATACATATTTATGGGTAATTTTGTTTAATTAGCCCCCTAAATATACAATTGGAAGATTAAAATAGAATTAGATCTTCGATCATTGTGGCTACATTATAAGCTGAATATTTTCAAAAGCAAATAATTGGCTTGCCCGTAAATTTATGGGACAAAAGGGTTCTTATTTGACCGAACCAATTCCTTTCTTAATTAACCGAGCGATATTCTCCGCAACTTGGGCAACATCATGAGGACCAGTTGCCAAAGCTTCGCGTAGCGACTTAACTCCGGATACGCTCGTAAAAATTGCGTCAATTGCGTTATCTGCGTATAATTCATCAATTCCCTTGCCGACGTTACCAGCAATTACAATCACCGGTGCATCTGGAGCAACTGCCTTAGTGGTTAGTGCTACCCCATAGGGAGTTTTGCCATACTTAGTTTGAAAATCGATTCCCCCTTCTCCGGTAAATACGTAGTCCGCATTTTGCGCCTTATTTTTTAATCCGCTGTATTCGATTACGATGTCGATCCCTTTTTTCATGGTTGCGTTAGTAAATGCTACTAGCCCGGCACCTAAACCGCCTGCAGCGCCCGCACCAGGGCGTTTAGCTAAATCAAGCCCTAAATCGCGCTGTAAGACTTTTGCATAATGAGTAAGGTTTTGATCCAGAAGTTGAACCATCTCGGGAGTCGCGCCCTTTTGGGGACCAAAAACCGCCGATGCGCCTTGTTTACCAATTAAGGGATTGGTGACGTCTGAGGCGATGATAATTTCCGTTTTTTTGATTCGGGGATCGATTTGGTTAACCTTAATTTGCTTAAGTTGGTTTAAATTGCCCCCGCCTAGTTGAATAGCTTGACCACCATCGTCTAGCAACTCTGCTCCAAGAGCTTGGGCCATTCCGGCACCGCCATCGTTAGTGGCACTGCCACCGATGCCAATGATTAACCGATCAACTCCTTGATCAAGTGCCTTTAAAATCAGTTCGCCCGTCCCGAAAGTAGTTGCTTTTAATGGATTCCGAGTGGTTTTCGTAACGTATTGGATTCCACTGGCTTGCGACATTTCAATCACGCCGGTATGCTGGTCACCTAAAATTCCATAAGTGGCGTTTACGGGCTTACCAAGTGGACCGGTAACTTCAGCAGTCAACAGCCGTCCCTTAGTGGCGTCAACTAAAGATTGTACGGTTCCTTCACCACCGTCTGCCATGGGAACGAGTGTATAAGTCGCTTCCGGAAAAATTCTTTTAAGTCCCGTTTTAATGGCGTTAGCGGCTTGTTTAGCCGTCATTCCATTTTTAAATGAATCTGGTGCAATCACAAATTTCATTATTCTACTCCTTTATTAAAAGAATCCATACATTACGGTTGCAACGATGGTCATTGACAATCCGACCAAGGTTTCATAGATAATTGAACGAGAACGTTCCTTAATTTCCATATGCATGGCATTGGCTGTAACGTGAAAATAATTCCCGTGTGGCAAGTGATCAATTACCGTCGCCCCAGTATGTACCATCGCAGCAGCGCCTAACGGACTTACCCCAAAACCTAAGATGGCCTTACTAAAGGAGCCTGTCGCTAAGATAACCCCCGTCGACGTTGAAGCAGTTGCCGCCGCCATTAAGATTCCAGCTAACGGCGCCAAGAAGACTCCAGAAACGTGGCTGATTTTGATTAATTCAATAATTTTATTTGGCAAACTAGACGTGGTAATTAACGCGCCAATCATTCCTGCTCCGATTAAAATCATGACTACATCGGTCATTCGGGCAATTCCAGATTGAGCGTAAGCCTTTAATTGTCGTCCCTTTCGCATTGCTAACGTCCCAACTACGGCAGCAAAGGGAAGCACGTAGGTGGCATCCAAATTTAAATTAGTTAAACCGTGAATATGTAAAAGTGAACTTAACGGATTTAGTAGCAACAAAACAATCGCTAAAATCGGGGTTACCAAGGCTGTGGCCAATGATGGCAACTCCGTAGGTTGCTTAGGCTTAGTTAAATTTGCAATATCCGTATCTAAGACCGCACTCCCACGATGTTTCAAAAAGGAAGCCACTAAAACTGCCACGATTAAACCAACGACACTGGGAATAAAGTCTGCAATCATGATCTGACTTAGATTAACGCCAAACCCTTTTGCTGCAGCAATCGAATTGGGATTTGGTGAAATAATGTTTCCGGCTTTGCCGCCTCCGGAAAGGGCAACTAAGAGCGCCAATTTTGAAATATGCATGCGTTGGCCAACTTCAAGCGCAATCGGCGCAACGATTAAGACGGCAACTGGGATAAAGACTCCCACTCCCGTAATTACCATTGTCGCTAATGCTAAACTAAATAGCGCTAACTGATCCCCCAGTTTGTTAACAATGGTCTTAGCGATCACATCCGCTGCGCCGGATTCCATCATCACCCCGGCAAGCATTCCGGCTGCAATTACCCGTAACACAGTTCCCATAACGCTTTGCGAGCCTTGAATGAGGACGTTAATGGTTTGGCTAAGTCCTGCTCCACCTAGCAAACAACCTAAAATTGCCCCCAACATTAACGAATAAACGGGGTTTAATTTCTTGAGAATAAGGATAATGGCAACGGCTAACCCCACTAGCGCTGCCCACCATGGTAATAAATGCATGAAATACTCCTTTCTTGTCAATCAATTCACATAACATTATACAGCTAATCACAAAGTAAAATAACCTCCTTTTCAAAAGTAAGCGCTTAACTTAGCAAATATGTAAAAAGGCTCTCCGTGACCAGATCCTCACCCTTCAGTGAGCATTGGTAGCGAAGAACCACGTAATAATTATTAATCTTTTGCTGTGTTCTTAAAACGGCGCCAATAATTTGCTAAATATTGGGTGGTGAGACTTTGAGGGTCTTTAATTAATTCGCCAGGCTGACCGGTTGCAACAAGCTTGCCACCGTTTTGACCACCAGTAGGACCTAAATCAATTAAGTAATCCGCATTTACCATTAAATCGAGATCATGGGTAATCACAATAATGGTTGCCTGTCGATCCAGCAAACGTTGAATGACTTGTAAAAGTACGCGGACGTCTAAAGGATGCAATCCAATGGTTGGTTCATCAAAAACAAATAGAGTGTTGGCTTGTTGTTGATTGAGATGCTTCACTAGTTTCAAGCGTTGCGCTTCTCCGCCCGATAAGCTAGGAGTATTTTCACCCAAATGTAAGTATCCTAACCCGACTTCCATTAAGTTTTGCAAATCTTGTTGAATCTTGGTTTCGTCCTTAAAGACGGTAATCGCTGATTTTACGTCCAAGTTTAAAACGTCCACGATCGACAAACCGTGCCATTTAATTTGCTGAATTTCAGGATTGTACCGTTCTCCATGACAAGTTGGGCAGACTTGTTGCATGTCTGGTAAAAACTGAATATCTAAAGTAATGCTTCCCGTCCCACCACAAGTCGGGCAGGCGCCCTGCTTGTTGTTGTAGGAGAAGTAGCTTGCCGTGTACTTTCGTTTTTTTGCTGCAGGTTGGCTAGCATATAGTTTACGTAAATTGTTCATGATATTAGTATACGTGGCAACCGTTGATCGAACACTTTTGCCAATTGGTTCGGCGTTGACGCTGACTACCTTTTTCAACGGGGTTTTTAGCTGCGTTACTTGTTTAGGGAGACTACGTTTTTGGGATTGCGCGGTGATTGCTGGGACTAAACTATCTAGGATTAAACTAGTCTTCCCCGCACCGGAAAAGCCGGTAACCGTGGTAAGCCGGTTGACGGGGATTTCAGCCCGCACATTTTGTAAATTGTAGTAGTCTTTAACGGTAAAATCGATTAATTTAGCAGGGTCCTGATTATTGATTTTCCGGACGTGAATCGTTGCCGTTCCCTTCAAGTAAGGGCCAATCAAGGAATCGGGATCTTCGGCCAATTCTGCTGGAGTGCCTTGATTCAAAATATAGCCGCCTTCCTGACCAGAGCCGGGGCCAATTTCAATAATTTGATCAGCAGCGCGGATAACGGCTAAATTATGGTCAACGACCACCAATGAATTTCCTTGATCAACTAATTCCCGAAAGACTTTTAGCAAACCACTGACGTTATCGGGATGCAAACCAATGGAAGGTTCATCCAACACGTATAAGACTCCCGTAGTCTTTGTACGTAAAGTTCGTGCTAATTGGATTCGTTGTAACTCCCCTGTCGAAAGACTATTACCGTTTCTTGAAAGGGTTAGATAATCTAAACCTAGATCGAGTAAAGGACGTAAGTTATGGCTAAATTCGGCAAACAAACTATCCGCCATCTTTTGCATGTCCGCGGGAAGTTCTGCGAGGACCTTTTCCATCCAGGAGTTTAAGTCGCCTAAGGCAAGGTCAGAAACTTCGGCAATGTTTTTTCCGCCGGTCGTCTGCTGCATTAATTCCGGTTTCAACCGGCTTCCGTGACAGACGGGACAAGTCGAATAGTTAAAAAATTGACTTATCCGAGCCTGCGCCCGTTCGCTTTTGCTCGTTTTAGCTGATTCGAGTACGGCCTGATGCGCATTTTCGTATAAAGCGTTAAAATCGTGGAAAACCCGGCCGGTTCCCGAACGAAAGTCCATCCGGTATTTTTTCTGGGGACCGTTTAAGATAAAGTCCTTTTCTTTAGCAGTCAATTCTTTGTAAGGCACGTTAATCCGCACACCGGCCTGTTCGGCAACCTTGGGCATAAAGTTTCTTCCTGGAAGATGCCAGGAAGCGACTGCACCATCAGCAACACTAAGGTTAGGATCACCGATTAATTTATCTTCGTCCAGTTGCCGGACTTTTCCAGTCCCCTGACAACGCTCGCAAGCTCCGTCACTATTGAAGGAAAATTGCTCCGCACTAGGGACGTAAAAGGCAACTCCACAAACGGGACAGGTGATTCTACCCATTGCATCACCACTTTCACTCATTGCTTGAGCAATCGCTAAGCTGGGCTTTACTCGGTGACCATTGGGGCAAACGGGCGAACCTAAACGAGAAAAAATTAACCGGATTACGTTTAAGGTCTCGCTCATCGTCCCAACCGTGGCCCTTTCGGACGGAACACTCGGTCGTTGCCGAAGCGCCAAGGCGGATGGAATGTGTTCTACACTAGTGACGTCCGCCTGTGAGCCTAGTTTAATCCGTCTTCTTGTGTAGGTCGACAGGGCTTCCAAATATCGCCGAGAGCCTTCTTCATAAAGGATTCCCATGGCTAACGAACTCTTCCCGGATCCGGAAAGGCCCGAAATTGCAACAAATTGGTGTAAAGGAATGTCCACGTCAATATTTTTTAAATTATGGACACGTCCTCCGCGAACGTTAATTTGGGTTGGTAAGACTGCTTGATTTTCCATTACTGCTTATGGATCTCCTTTCGAATAACAACATTTTTAAGATAGCCATGGAGTTGTAGGCAATAAGAAAAGTTGAATATTTTTCCGTGAAACCTGCTAACTGCAATTCTATTCTCATTAGATAATAAATTAAAATTGTGTTTGTGATACTTTTTAAAACGACAATATTTTTTATTAAAAATATGAACTATTTTACGAGTACTAATTTTCAAGCAAGGTCATAGAGTTTCCTTGTTTACTTTTCTATTGGATTAGTCATGCCTCCGATGCCAATCTTTAATTTGTTTTAACCGCTCTTTAAAGCGACCTTCCTTGCCTTCTTCCGTCGGAATATAATATTCGTTGCCAGCCACTGAAGGCGGCATGGTTTCCATGGTGGTTAGTTTGTCTTTGGCATTGTGTGCTAATTCATATCCGGTTCCGTATCCTAAATCTTTCATTAATTTAGTAGGTGCGTTTCTTAATTGTAGAGGGACTGGGTCGTTGGCAGTTTTTTTAACATCCTTTGCAGCAGCTAAACGAGCCTTGTAAACGGCATTAGATTTAGGTGCTAGTGACAAATAAGTAACGGCTTCCACCAAATGAACGTCACATTCTGGCATTCCTAAAAATTGACAAGCTTGAAAAACGATAATGGTAATGTTTAGGGCGTTAGGGTCAGCTAATCCTACGTCCTCACTTGCAAAACGAACTAGTCTCCGAGCTATGTAAAGAGGATCTTCACCACCTTCAAGCATTCGCGAGAGCCAGTAAATTGCAGCGTCAACATCACTATTGCGCATTGATTTATGCAGAGCGGAAATAATATTGTAATGCTCTTCCCCGTTTTTATCATAAAGAACAAACTTGCGACTAATCAATTGGCCTAAATCGTCCTTAGTTATTGTAATAGCCTCACCTTGTTTTTTTCCATTTAGGACCGCCATTTCAAGTATATTCAGCGCTTTTCGGGCATCGCCATCAGCAAAGTTTGCAATGGCATTAATTTGATTTTCTTCAATTTTGATTTTTTGATTATCAAAAGCTTGGGAATTGCTGATCACATTCTGAATTAATTTAACAAGATCCCCTTGTTCTAGAGGTTTAAGAACAAATACTTTACATCTGGATAATAAAGCGGAATTCACTTCAAAAGAAGGATTTTCCGTAGTAGCGCCAATTAAAATAATGCTACCTTTTTCCACATAAGGCAGGAAGGCATCTTGTTGAGACTTATTAAAACGATGAATTTCATCAACAAAGACCAAAGTTTTCTGGCCGATTTCGCGGTCTAATTCAGCTTGTTGCATAATTTTTTTTATTTTACTAATACTACTATCAACTGCACTAAAAGTTAAAAATTTGGAGTTAGTTTTATTAGCAATAATTTGAGCTAAAGTAGTTTTGCCAACCCCAGGTGGTCCCCAAAAAATCATCGAGGAGAGCTGATCATTTTCAATGATTTCACGCAATATCTTACCAGGGCCTAATAGATGCTCCTGACCAACAAATTCGTCTAAATTACTAGGACGTACTCGGTTAGCCAAGGGCGTGTTATTAAATTTGTTTTCGAAAAGTGAACCTTGTCGCATTCGTCAAACATCTCCTCTACTGAATATAGCGCTAAAAATAAATGCTATAATACATTCTAGTCTATAACGTTACGTAACAGTCAAGAGGTGTTTGTATGTTAAAAATTAGTGAAATGGCTAAGCTAGCTGATACTACTCGGCGAACTCTAATTTTTTATGATGAAAAGGATGTCTTCAAACCAGCACGTAAGACAAGTACAGGCTACCGGTATTACACGTATGATCAGCTGTATGATTTAATGTTTATTCGAGGATTACGCAGTCTAGATATTCCTTTAGATAAGATTAAAAAAATAAAGAACACTAATGAAGCAACTAGTGAGTTATTAGCTACTCAAAAACAAATTGATCAAAAATTAAGCGAATTAATTAAAATTAAGAAAATTATCAATAAACGTCTGGAAAAGAATAACTGCTTGAAATTGGAAAACTTATACCAGCCAATTATTAAAGAACACAATCAATTATTTTTTTGGTGTTCTCCGCAATCGATCAGTTGTACCGCAGAAGAAGTTGCGGAAATGTTTTCTAAATTTTATAAAGAGCTCGATGATTTGGCAGTAGTTAATACTGGAAAATCTGGATTTTTAACAAATTTATCGCTTAAGGATCCTAATGGATACGATGAAGCTTCTTTCAGAATTATTAAGGAAAACGACTTAGCGAAGCGCTCCGCAGTTATGCCGATGATTGAACGGCCTTCGGGGAAGTATGTTTCAATTTGCATTGAAAATACTCTTAAAGGAATTCATAAGGGACTGAACCAGCTAAAAATCTTTTGTACGCAAAATAATTTAAAAACTAACGAGTATCTCTGGCAAATCAATGCTTCTGATGATTTAGTAGAAAACGGTGCTTCAAAATACGGCTGGTTAGAGTATTCAATTATAAATTAATCATATGTAAAACTTGGTAAAGGGATAGTAATTAATAAAGCCACTCTAAAAATAGTAGTCAAAAGAAAAAAAGCTCCCCAAGAATATTGGATTCTTGAGGAGCTTTTTAAAGTAAACACTAAAAGCTAATTGGTTGTTTTTACTTAATTTAAAACTGGTAACTATATCAAACTTAGAGATAATTTTGTTTTCGTTAAATATACTACTTAGCTTTTAACGCTGATTATTCAAAAGCCTTCATGAGTGGTGGTACCACTTGCTTCTTCCGGGATACAACGCCAGGAAGGTCGGCAATGTTATGGTCACTTAACTTAACGTCAAAGGCCTTTTCAACCATTTCCTTAGGTTCGCCAACTACTAATAGACGAGAATCGCTTGTCAAAATGTTAGTTGCCAATAGTAAGAACATGTCGTAACCGTTCTTTTGGTTTTCGTCTTCCATTGTCTTAACTAAGGCATCTTCACGAGCGAACACGTCGTCCAAATCAACGGTGTTTACTTGGCCAATGCGAACTTTCTTACCGCCCATGTCGAAGCTCTTTGCGTCGCCATCAACTAGTTCAAGTTCACTCTTGCTTGATAAATCAGTACCTGCTTTTAGCATCGCCAAACCGTATTCTTCAACGTTAACGTCAGCAATCTTAGCTAAAGTTTCTACAGCCTTACGGTCGTCATCCGTAGTGGTTGGTGACTTAAGTAAAAGCGTATCGGAAATAATTGCTGAAAGCATTAGTCCAGCAATCTTAGCTGGAATTTCAATTCCTGCTTCTTTAAACATCTTGGTTAAGATGGTGCTTGTGCAGCCAACTGGTTCAGCACGGTAGAATAGTGGTTGAGCAGTTTCAAAGTTGGCAATCCGGTGGTGATCAACTACGGCCGTTACCGTAACTTGGTCTACATCTTGTGCACTTTGTTGCTTTTCGTTGTGGTCTACTAACATTACAGAGTCCACTTCGTTAGCCACGGTTTCAACCACCCGAGGAGCTGGTTCGTTAAAGTGATTTAAAACGTATTCCGTTTCTGGATTAGGGTTACCTAATGCAACGGCTTCAACGTCCTTTACGCCCATTTGAGTTTGGTAATATGCAAATGCCTTTGCCGCAACAATGGCATCTGTATCAGGGTTAGAATGTCCAAAAATAAGTTGTTTAGTCATTATCTGAATGCTCCTTTAATCTATTATTAGTTATCTCTTCTAATCTTTCAGTATACCCTTTTTTGGCTAAGTATGCCTCAAATTCATTCAAAAAGCTTTCGATTCTTGGAATGCTATCTTTATCTCTTCTAAAGACAAAGTCTAAATCAAACGAAATTACCGGATCCAACTTAGCCGTAAAGACTCCCTTTTTACGTGGGTGAGCCATTACGTATGATTCTGGCAACGCGGTTACCACGTCGGTCGCGTTCACAAAATGCCGAATCTGGTCGGGAGTGGTAAAGCAAGCGACACTATGCGGGCGGTTAACTAAGGCATTTTTATAAGCCTCTTTGATTACCCCATCTAAATAGAACTCTTCAGGGTAAGTTACCCAATTGTAGTTGATTGTTTTTTGCAACTTAATCCGCTTTTGACGAGCGATTTTTTCATCATGATGAATAAAAACTAAGCTTTCACTCGTGATTTTGCGGGACTGGTATGGTTTCCAGTTTTTAATACTGTCGTCTGGCAAATACATAATTGCTAGATCCACTTTATTATTTTCTAGATTTTCCCAAATTTCTTTTCTAGTCAGCATGTGGACAATGATTTTAATTCCGGGTTCCTTTTGGTAATAGTGCGCAATAAAGTCTTCGAAAATTTGGGTCTCAATCGAGGATAAAATTCCAATTGAAATTTCACCTTGACTTGCATTTGACGACTGTTGAATTTCGTCAGTTGCATTATTCAAGACACGGTTAATTTCATGACTAGCACTTAACATTGTGTATCCGGCATCGGTCAACCGCAATTTTTTCCCTACCGAATAAAATAGCGGTGCTCCAATGGTGTGCTCTAGTTTTTTAATTTGCTGGGTAAGCGCAGGTTGCGTAATCCCTAGAATTTGCGCAGCTTGCGTATAGTTCATCGTATCTGAAAGTTGCAAAAAATATGTCAACGCTTTTGAAGAAAAGATCTTTTCTTGTTTAGTCCGCATGTTCGTACACCTCGAGTTTCATTAAGCTTAATCGTCTAATAATCATTATAATTAAGTTTAATATTACTCCCTGTAAAGAGCAAGGGGTAATCGCTTTATTTCGCTTCGTTGACTGCTGGATCCAATGTTTTCAAGCGCATTGAAAGCGGATTACCCTCGGAGTCAATATCGATCACAAAACTACCGTTGGAATAACGTTCATTTAACGGATGTTCCATCGGCAAAATGTCATGAACTAAGCCGCGGGAAGTTAGAACTTCAAAGGCTTGGTGTTCGTTAACTACCGCAATATCAACCACCCGGTGAGGTTCTTTCTTAAGTTCACGCAAAATTTGTACTCCGCGCCGAGCTCGACTCGTTACGCTAATTTCGCTAACCTTCATCCGCTTGAAGGAACCGCGGTTAGTTATTAAGCCAATCTGGTCTTCATCGTTAACTAGCACAAAGTTAGCTACCTGATCATCCCTCAAGTCCATTGATTTAACGCCGGCAGCCCGGGGTCCTACGGTTGGAATTTCAACTAAGTCGTAGCGTAAACCATAACCATGTTCACTCGCTAATAGAATGGTTGCTGGAGCAGTTTTAGGATCTACTTGCACAACGTTAACTACCTTAGCACCTTGCTTTTTCAACTTAGCGTAGGTAATGGCTTTTTTACGATAGGTTCGCCCTGGTTTCAAATCTTGCAAAGCAGTTTGCTTAATGTATCCATCATCCGTCGCGATCAAGAAATTAATTGGTTGTTTAAAGTTTTTGACATCATAGGCCTTTAAGATAATTTCATCGTCAGCTAACCCAATAGTCTGGGAAACGTGTTCTCCAGTATCTTTCCAACGCGCTTCGGTAATTTCATATACCGGCCGGTAAATCAAATTACCTTTATTGGTAAACATCAACAGATGATCTAAGGTGCTCAATTCATGTTTGAAAACGGGTTGGTCGCCATCTTTAAGGCCATCTTCATCCGCAGACGCTTTATAAGAACGCAAGCTGCTGCGTTTTAGATAACCTGCTTGGCTAACTAACACCATCACTTGTTCTTCCGGTACGGTAACCGTGCGATCAATCTTAATTTCTTCAATTTCGTCCTGAATTTCTGATAAGCGCGGTGTGGCATATTGCTTTTTAACCTTCCGCAATTCTGCTGATAATACCCGTGATAACTTAGCTGGATCGTTAAGAATTTGGTTAAACTCGGCAATCGATTCGTTTAATTGCTGAGCTTCCGTCTTTAGCTCCGTTACGTCGGTATTAGTCAAACGATAAAGTTGCAAGGAAACGATTGATTCGGCTTGCTTTTCACTAAAGTCAAACCGTTCCACCAAGTTGTGCTTAGCATCCTTTTTGTCTTTACTACCCCGGATAGTTTTGATCACTTGATCCAGAATTGAAAGGGCCTTAATCAAGCCGTCAACGATGTGTAAACGGGCCTCTGCCTTTTGCAAATTAAATTGCGTTCGCTTAGTGATTACTTCTTTTTGGAAGTCCACGTAAGCTTGAATGATTGGCTTAAGCCCCATTCGTTCGGGACGTAACTTATTGATTGCGACCATGTTGAAATTATAAGAAACCTGTAAGTCGGTGTTCTTTAATAGATAGTTGAGCACCCCTTGGGCATCAACGTCCTTCTTTAATTCAATCGCGATTGATAGGCCTTCACGGTCGGATTCGTCACGTACTTCAGCAATTCCATCGATCTTTTTCATTACCCGAATTTCATCAATTTTTTTAACTAGTTGCGCTTTATTAACTTCGTAAGGAATTTCCGTAATTCGAATTTGCTGTTTGCTACCGCGCAATTGCTCAATGGCTGTCCGAGAACGGACGACCACTCGGCCCCGACCGGTTTTATAAGCTTGTTTTAAGCCGTCACGTCCTTGGACAATTCCACCAGTGGGAAAATCGGGACCTTTAACAAATTCCATCAATTTTTCTAACGAAGGATCTGGATGTTTGATGGTATATAAAACGGCGTCAATTACTTCCCCAATATTGTGTGGAGGAATTTCCGTCGCGTAACCAGCAGAGATCCCCGTTGCTCCATTCACCAAGAGGTTCGGGAAACGCGCCGGTAGAACGGTGGGTTCGTACTCCGTATCATCGAAATTTAGCACCATGTCGACCGTTTCTTTGTCGATATCTTGCAGCATTTCTTCGGCTGCCTGGCTCAACCGCGCCTCGGTATACCGCATTGCGGCTGGGGGATCATTGTCAATCGAACCATTGTTACCATGCATTTCAATTAACGGCACTCGCAGTTTCCAGTTTTGACTCATGCGGACTAAAGCTTCATAGATGGAACTATCACCATGCGGATGAAAATTACCCATTACGTTACCGACTGATTTAGCCGATTTACGAAAGGCTTTATCATGAGTATTACCATCTTTATTCATTGCAAAGAGGATGCGTCGTTGCACGGGCTTTAAGCCATCGCGAACGTCAGGCAACGCGCGTTCTTGGATGATATATTTAGAATACCGTCCAAAACGGTCGCCCATAATATCTTCAAGTGCTAATTCTTGAATTTTTGATTGATTATCAGCCATTCGGATTCCCCTTTTACTCTAGTTATTTTCTAAATCTAATTTTAATTCTTCAAACGTTTCGTTTTCTTTTCCTTTAGGGGTAGTTGGCTTAGATTCATGTTCAGCTTTAACAGCTTCGTTATCAAGCAAGCTACCATCCTCTTCGAGGGTGAAGGAAACGTTGCTTTCAATCCACTTCCGACGTGGTTCAACCTTATCACCCATTAAAGTGGTTACCCGGCGCTCAGCTAAGGTATCATCGTCAATTCGAACCCGCACTAAGGTCCGGGTATCCGGATTCATGGTGGTTTCCCATAGCTGATCGGCGTTCATTTCACCAAGTCCCTTAAACCGTTGCAAGGAAAAACCGCGGCCCATTTTTTTGCTAACTTCCTCAAGCTCTTCATCGGTCCACGCGTATTCAATCTTGGTCTTTTTATTAGCGCCCTTTTGTAGCTTATAAAGGGGTGGCAAAGCGATGTAAATCTTACCAGCATCGATCATTGGACGCATATATTTATAAAAGAACGTCAACAATAGTGTCTGGATGTGGGCTCCATCGGTATCCGCATCGGTCATGATAATTACTTTGTCATAATTGCTATCTTCAACCTTAAACTCGGGACCTACTCCAGCGCCAATGGTGTAAATGATCGTGTTGATTTCTTCGTTTTTTACGATGTCTTGTAGCTTAGCTTTTTCCGTGTTCAAAACCTTACCACGAAGCGGCAGGATTGCTTGGAATTTACGGTTACGGCCTTGCTTAGCACTACCTCCCGCAGAATCCCCTTCGACAAGGAACAACTCATTTTTCTTAGCGTTTTTGGATTGAGCAGGAGTCAGTTTACCAGATAAAATCCGATCTTGCTTTTTGCGACGTTTGCCGGTTCGGGATTCGTCCCGTGCTTTTCGCGCAGCCACGCGCGCATCACGAGCATTGATTGCTTTACGAACTAGTTGTTGAGCAAATTCCCCATTTTCCATCAAGAAGAAGCCCAGTTGTTCACTAACCACGGCTTCAACAATTGGACGAGCTTCAGGAGTTCCCAATTTTTCTTTGGTTTGACCTTCAAACTCAAGTAATTCTTCAGGAACCCGAATTGAAATCACTGCCGACAAACCTTCTCGAACATCAGAGCCTTCCAAGTTTTTATCTTTTTCCTTTAAAAGTCCGACTTTTCGAGCAAATTCGTTGAAGGCCTTGGTCCAACCCGAACGCATCCCTACTTCGTGGGTTCCGCCATCCTTAGTCCGGACGTTATTAACGAATGACAACACGGTTTCGGAGTAACCATCGTTATATTGTCCAGCAATTTCAACTTCAATGCCGTGTTTAGAACCGTCGAAGTACATGATGTTTCCCAGAGTATCCTTATCTTCGTTAAGGTATTCTACGAACTCCTTAATCCCTTCTTCATAAAGATATTCTTCAGCTTGCTCATGTCCCGCACGTTCATCAGTAAGGGTAATCTTAACCCCCTTTAGTAAGAAGGCAGATTCACGTAGTCGAACCGCTAAGGTATTAAAGTTAAAAACCGTCGTGGTAAAAATCGTCGGATCCGGTTTGAAAGTTACCGTAGTCCCGTTAGATTCTTTGGTTTTTCCCACTTTTTTTAGCGTTCCGACCGGATGTCCGCCATTCACGAAGTTTTCTTCGTATTTCATTTTGTCCCGAACGATTTCCACCGTTAGTTTTTCAGACAATGCGTTTACCACGCTTGCCCCCACTCCGTGCAATCCTCCCGAAGTCTTATAACCGCCTTGGCCGAATTTTCCTCCGGCGTGTAAAACGGTAAAGATTACTTCGGCAGTCGGTTTGCCAGACTTATGCATTCCAACTGGCATTCCGCGTCCGTGGTCCACGACCGTAATACTGTTATCTGAGCGGATTGTGACATTAATTTCTTTTCCGTACCCAGCTAACGCTTCATCGACTGCATTATCAACAATTTCATAAACGAGATGATGTAATCCGCGTCCATCAGTGGATCCGATGTACATTCCGGGGCGTTTTCGAACGGCTTCAAGCCCTTCAAGCACCTGGATGGAAGAATCATCATATGTTGTTTTACCTATTTTTGCCATTCACGTTACTCCTTTAAGGTCAGTACTATTATCATAACTTATTTTTAATCTGATGAAAACATTTCGATAAATGTTATAATACTGCATTGTGACTGAAATTTTATCACTGTTAAAAACCGTGCTAAAATTTATTGAAACTTAAATTATTAATTAGAAAAGAGGAAGTCCCATGTTAAAGATTTTAATCATGTTGGTGATTGCCTACTTATTGGGCTCGATTCCCTCGGGAGTGTTGGTCGCCAAACATTTTAACAAAGATTTACATAAAGAAGGTAGCGGAAACACCGGGACAACCAATACGTTTCGGGTTCTCGGCGTTAAACCTGGATTACTAGTTTTGTTAATGGACCTTTTAAAAGGAACTTTAGCCACGTTACAACCCATCGTTTTTCATGTTACCACGGTTAACCCCCTCATTATTGGCTTAGCGGCCATTTTAGGGCACACCTTTTCCGTTTTTGACGAATTTCGTGGTGGTAAAGCGGTAGCCACTAGTGCGGGAATGCTGTTAGCGTACAACCCCAGCTACTTCATCATTGCTTGCTGTCTATTTGTTGGTTTCATCTACATTTCCAGCATGGTTAGTTTTTCGAGCATCGTTTCGGCAATCTTACTCGTTATTATTTCGTTTTTCTACCATGATTGGGTGCTTTCAGTAGTGGCCATTGGGCTAACTAGTTTTATTATTTATCGTCATCGTTCGAACATCAGTCGAATCTTGAGCGGAAATGAGAACCTGGTTCCCTTTGGGATCTATTACCGTCTCAAGCATAAAGGCTAAACTAAAAACCCTTGAAACTTATCTTAGTTTCAGGGGTTTTGTTTTTTAGAAGAATGAAATTGTGAAGCTTTGGTTAAACGTCTCTCCAGCGGCTAATTGGTTCATTCCTAATTTTTCACTCAATTCGCCATTAAAGTCTACGGTATCCGCAATCCCCCACCAAGGTTCCAAACAAACGAAGTCTCCTTCAGCAGGATATGGGGACCAAATTCCCAGATAAGGCGCATCTTCCACCGTAAGGGCGACCCCATGGTCATTAACACTATTTTCTAGCATTACGGTCGTTGACTTTCGTTGAAGGTCAAGAATTAATGCATCTTCAGCGAAGAGCTCGTGACTTAACGCAATTGGCTGCGTAGCATCAAGATCCTGCAAATGTTTTGGATCTGTGTAAGGTGCTTGTAACGGAATTTGATTGAAAACTTTTTTAGGAGCAATCCGCATTTGACTTTCCGCCATCCCGATCCTTGGGTCACCTAGGTTAAGGTTAAATCCCGGGTGACCACCGATTGCAAACCAGAGACCGTCCTTTTCAGCCGGATTATGAACTTCGTAACGTTCGGTTAGTTCGTGGTCGTGTAGTTCAAAATGCAACCGTAAATCAAAATCAAACGGGAATTTTTCGCGCGTTTCCGCGGTACTCTTTAATTCCATTACCACTTGTTCGTCACTTGCTGAAATCACCGTAAAGCGCATGTCGCGAGCAAAACCGTGTTGCCCCATTGGATAACGCATGCCGTTAACCTTAAATTGATCGTCTTTTAAGCGACCCACGAACGGAAAGAGAACGGGAGCATGTCTCCCCCAGATTTGGGGATCGGCTTGCCAAACGTACTCAATTTGGTCGTCGTTAGACTTAACGCTGGTTAGCTCCGCGCCTAATTCATCAATTGTGACCGTTAAAAATTTATTTTTTAAAACTGCCGCCATAAAAATTGCCTCCTACAAGATAAACTCGCTCAAGTCTTTGTTACCCGCGATGCTACCAATCTTACTATCAACGTATTTTTCGGTAATGGTTACTTCGCCCATTTCCATCGATGGACCTTCAAAGAGGATGTCTTCCAATAGTTTTTCTAGAATGGTATGCAAACGCCGCGCACCAATGTTTTCCGTTTCATGGTTAACTTGTTCAGCAATTTCAGCAATTCGTTCAATTGCTTCGATAGTAAAGGTAACTTTCACGTTATCCGTGCCAATTAGGGCAATGTATTGCTTAACCAATGCATTCTTTGGTTCGGTAAGGATCTTGACAAAGTCGTCCTTCGAAAGGTCGTTTAGTTCAACCCGAATTGGGAAACGACCCTGCAATTCAGCAATTAAATCGCTAGGCTTGCTTTCGTGAAACGCCCCCGAACCGATGAAGAGGATGTGGCTGGTGTCTACCAAACCATACTTAGTGTTAACTTGAGACCCTTCTACAATTGGTAAAATGTCTCGTTGCACCCCTTGCCGGGACACGTCGCTAGAAGTGTTTTGTCCTGAACCAGTGATCTTATCAATTTCATCAATGAAGATAATTCCGGTGTTTTCCGCCCGTTGGATTGCATTATGATACAGATCCCCATGGTTAACTAATTTGTCGGACTCTTCTTTAATTAGAATTTCACGAGCTTCCCGCACGGGTACCGTTCGACTAATTTTCTTCTTTGGTAAGAGCCCGCTCAACGATTCGTTAAGATCGATGCCCATTTGGTTCATCATATTGTTATTATTATTTTGCTTAGGGTCGTCCATTTCAATGGTGACCATCTCGTTTTCGAGGAGTCCCTTAGCTAACTTGCTTGCCGTGTCCATCCGCTTTTCCTTGATGTCATCCGGCACATTTTGTCCACTTGGTTGAAAATCAGTTGGTGTCTTTCCCTGTTGCATTTGCGTAAACATGTTCATCATGTTTTGGAAGTCTACCGCTGAATTTTGCTTAGGATCTTCTGGCACCGGTACAAGCAATTCGACAATGCGGTGATCCGCATTCTTAGCTGCTTCCATCCGGACATCCTTAAAGGCCCGTTCTTCTTCTAAATGCACAGCATTTTCAACTAAGTCACGCACCATCGACTCAACGTCCCGTCCGACGTAACCAACTTCGGTAAACTTAGTTGCTTCGACCTTCACAAAGGGAGCGTTAACGATTTTGGCCAACCGCCGGGCAATTTCAGTTTTGCCGACCCCGGTTGGTCCAATCATTAGTAGGTTCTTGGGGGTGATGTCTTCTTGCATGTCGGCAGAAAGCTGAAGCCGCCGGTAACGATTCCGTAAAGCAACCGCAACGGCACGCTTAGCTGATTTTTGACCAATTACAAATTCGTCTAATTGGTTAACAATTTCTTGCGGGGTTAGGTTCTCTTTTAACATTGCTTAATTGTCCTCCTTGAAATCTAAGGCGATTACGTTGTGGTTAGTGAAAATATCAATATCTCCGGCAACGTTGATTGCGGTTTTAGCAATTTCCTTAGCGGTCATATCCTTGGCATGTTGTTTTAAAGCCTTAGCAGCTGCTAAAGCAAAGTTTCCGCCTGAACCAATGGCTAAAATTCCATCGTCCGGAGCGATTACTTCCCCACTTCCAGAAACCAAGTACATTTCCTTTTGATCCATTACGATCAACATGGCTTCCAGCTTTTGTAACTGTTGGTCGCCCCGCCAGATCTTTGCCAGTTCGACGGAAGCGCGTTGTAAATTACCGCTATATTCGGATAATTTCTTTTCAAATTTTTCTTCCAGGTTGAAAGCATCGGCCACACTGCCTGCAAAGCCCACGATGACTTTTCCATCGTAAATTCTGCGAACTTTTCGTGCCGTGCCCTTCATGATGAATTTTTCACCCATGGTAACCTGACCATCACCGGCCATGGCGTTTTCCCCATTGTGATTAATGGCGATTATGGTTGTTGCGTCAAATTTTACTGGCATAATGTTCTCCTTCATTAAGATTAAGACTTAGTCGAGCGCGGAAAAAACTTCCGATAGCTCTCTTGTAATTTTTCTTTTGTAACGTGCGTATAAATTTGGGTTGTTGAGAGGCTAGCGTGCCCTAGTAGTTCCTGAACGGTTCGTAAATCTGCACCATTGTTTAACATAGCGGTTGCAAAACTATGACGGAGCATATGCGGATGAATTTTTCCGTTCAAACTACTGTTCTTGATAATTTGGTTTAAAACATATTCTACTCCAGCCACGGTAATCGGCTGTCCATAATGGTTAACGAACACGTATTGATGAGTTTGGTGATACTTTTCCAATAGACTGGTCCACTCGTTTTGGTGGTAATCCTCTAATGCATGCTTAGCATAACGACCGAAGGGCACGTAACGTTCCTTATTTCCCTTTCCTAAAACTAGGATGGTCTGCATAGAAAAGTCAATATCCGTCCAGCGTAAATTAGTACATTCACTAACCCGCATCCCGGTTCCGTAAAGTACCTCTAACAAAGCAGCGTTACGTAAATGCAAGGGACCTTGATCTTGATAAACCGTATCAAAAAGCTGGTTCATCTCTTTTTCATAGAAAAAACGCGGAAGGTGGTCAGCGTGCTTTTTTAATTGCACAAATTCAAAAGGGTTTTTGGCAATCACGTCATTTTTTATCAAAAAACGATAAAAAGCACGTAAAGACGAGACTTTTCGTGAGATTGAGGTTCTTTTTAAATTTTGGTCAAAGAGGTAACTCATGAAGACGTTCGCGTCAAAACGGTCCACTGCTAAAAGCTCCGGTTTATTTCCGGTAGTCTGAAGAAACTTTTGAAATTCTTGCAAGTCTTCCAGATAAGCTGTAACCGTTTTATCAGAATACTGCCGCTCCACGGTTAAATACCTTTTAAATTGCTCTATCCAGTCCATAAAAAAACCTCCAACAATTGACACTGTAGCAAATTGTGGAGGGAAACTCAATTTATTTATCGTTTTTTAAGCTATTTTTGAGGTTCTTCCTCGTAGTCATGATTTGGACAAACGATTTGTTTACCGCCCTTAATTTTCTTTTCAATTAAGAAGCTGTGACATACGGGACACTCCCGCGCAATTGGCTTGTCCCAAGAGACAAATTCACAATCTGGGTAACGCGAGCAACCGTAGAATACGCGTCCACGCTTGGATTTGCGTTCGATAATCTGTCCTTTATGGCATTGTGGACAGGTTACCCCAATTTCCTTAACAATTGCCTGGGTGTTACGACAGTCAGGGAACCGGCTACAAGCAAAGAATTTACCATAGCGGCCCATTTTAACTACCATTGGTGCCCCACAGATCTCACAGTTAAAGCCGGCTGGTTCGTCTTTAATTTGAATCTTTTCAATTTGCCCCTGGGCTTTTTCCAATTCTTTAGCAAACGGCTTGTAATACCGGTCAACTACCTTAATCCAATTTTCCTTACCCTCTTCAATGGAATCAAGGTCTTTTTCTAAGCCAGCGGTAAAATCAATGTTAACGATGTCCGGGAAGAAGTCGTAAATGATTTCGTTGACGATTTCTCCTAGCTCCGTTGGTTCGAAACGCCGGGAGACTAACTTAACGTAGTAGCGACGTTGAATCGTATCCAGGGTTGGTGCATAGGTAGATGGACGACCGACGCCGTTTTCTTCCAAAGCCTTGATCAAAGCGGCTTCAGTATAGCGGGCTGGTGGCTGAGTAAAGTGTTGGTTTGGATTATTATTAACCAGCTTAACTTGGTCGCCTTCGGCAAGGTTTGGCAGCACGTTATCCTTGTCCTTATTAGTTTTATACACCTTTGTGAACCCTTCAAACTTGGTCTTCGAACCGTTTGCCCGGTACTGGACGTCGTTTTGTTCAATTGTAACGGTCATCGTATCGGAAACTTCGGGCGTCATTTGACTTGCAACAAACCGGGCCCAAATTAGTTTATAAAGCTTAAATTGGTCGTTATTAAGGTACTCTTTAATTTGTTCCGGCGTCCGCTTAACCGAAGAAGGACGGATCGCTTCGTGGGCGTCTTGCGCCCCTTCCGGCATCTTCCCCTTCCGTGGCTTAGTAGCCGCGTATTCTGCACCGTATTGATCATGAATAAATAAGGAAGTTTCGTGCTTAGCAACTTCTGAAATTCGGGTCGAGTCCGTCCGCATATAGGTGATCAACCCAACCGTTCCTTCTTTACCAATGTTAATTCCTTCATAAAGCTGTTGAGCGGTCATCATGGTTTTACGAGTCCGGAAATTAAGGGTTTTATTAGCCTCTTGTTGCATAGAACTCGTGGTAAACGCCGCTGCTGGGTACCGCTTCCGTTCACGCCGTTTAACTTCCGTAATGTCAAAGTCGCCTTTAGGGTCAATGTTCTTTAGGACTTCTTGGACCTTTTCATTATTTGGTAACTTCATTTTTTTATGGTGCATACCATAAAAACTAGCCTTAAACTTTGAACGGCCCTTTTTAAATTCAGAATCAATTGACCAGTACTCTTCGGGTTTAAAGGCGTCGATTTCTTTTTCACGTTTAATGATTAAGCTTAACGCGATGGATTGCACTCGACCCGCACTGAGGCCCTTTTTAACTTTTTGCCAGAGCAATGGTGAAATTGAATACCCCACTAACCGGTCTAAAATCCGGCGCGCTTGTTGGGCATCAACCAAGGTAGTGTCAATGCTGCGCGGGGTTTTAAAGGCGTTTTTAACCGCGTCTTTAGTAATTTCGTTAAATACCACCCGATTCTTATCTTTCGGATCTAGTCCTAATAGGTAGGAAAGGTGCCACGCAATTGCTTCTCCTTCCCGGTCCGGGTCAGAAGCAAGGTAAACCTTTTTAGCTTTTTTGGCTTCTTTACGTAAATTTTTAATGGTGTCACCCTTACCGCGGATCGAAATGTAGTGGGGCTCGTAGTCGTTTTCAATATCGACTCCCATTTTACTTTTCGGTAGATCCCGGATGTGGCCTAAACTAGCCACGACTTTATAAGAGCGACCCAAGTATTTTTCAATGGTTTTTGCCTTAGAAGGTGATTCTACGATCACCAAGTTTTTTTTAGTAGTCGGCATTTGTTGCTCCTTTGCCTTAAATTAGAATTTATAGTCACCATGTTATTGCATTAGAATCTAAATTGTCAAATAGCGGGTACCACCCTAAGCGATTGACGTAGTCTCTGATAGCCACTGTTATAACGGTGCTAATCAAGTTTACATATTAGCACGACTTTTTTAAAATGTATATTTATCTTTGTAAACCAACCTCTTCAAGAACGTCATTTAAAGAGATTAATGGGCGTGCTCCCGCAGCAATTAGCTCGTTGGTTCCCCGACTATTTTCGCTAAAAATACTCCCGGGCACCGCTAAAACGTTGCGATTTTCCCCTAAGGCTAGGCTGGCAGTAATTAAACTGCCTGATTTTTGTTTTGCTTCGATAATACAAGTGGCCTGAGCTAAGCCAGCAATAATCCGATTACGTTCCACAAAGTGATGACGCAGCGGTCGTGCTCCCTGAGCATACTCACTGAGCAACAGCCCGGTTTGTTGGACCTGGTCTTGTAAAACCGCGTTTTGCTTAGGATAAGTAACGTCTAAGCCGTTACCAATTACCGCAATTGTTTTCCCAGCTCCGTCCACGGTAGCTTGGTGAGTCATCGCATCAACACCGCGAGCCAAACCACTAACGGTAACTAACTGGTGTTCAAGCAAACCAGGAACCAGTTTTTTAACCGTCGCCATTCCGTAACGGGTCATGTTTCGAGCACCCACAATCGCAATCATTCGCGGTTCTTGGAGTAAATCTAGCCGGCCCCGGTAAAACAATACGGTGGGCGGACAATAAATTTCACGTAAAATGTCGGGATATGCTGGATCCGCAATCGTTAGGATTCCCCCGTTTTGCTCATTTTCATGAATCTTACGCTTTAATTTTGAACTATGCAAATAGTTAACTAAATCACTTCGCTGTTCGTCGGCAATTAACGGGCTTGTGTGTACCCATTCAGATATCGATAGCTCTGGCTGGTCGCGGACCGTTTGATAAATTTGAGATTGCTTTTTAATGCCAAAAGTAGTGCCGATTTTAATGCGAATTAAAAAATCACGAAGTTCCATTCTTTCACCTCGAATGTACAATACGTGATTTTAGTAAATAATATTTTATTGTCGAACAAATTCTGGAACCGGTTCAAAAGTCAACCGATGTAGCGGGGTAACTCCTAACTCCTTTAAACCTTCCAGGTGCTGCTTGGTTCCGTAACCCACGTTTTGATCGAAACCGTAGCCGGGATAAACTTTATTGTACGAGCGCATGAGGTGATCCCGGTAGACTTTGGCCACAATTGAAGCTGCCGCAATGCTAATACTCTTAGCATCCCCTTTATACATCACCGTCTTAGGAATACTCGTAGGAACCTGAACTGCATCAATTAACAAGTGTTCCGGAGTTACATTTAAATGGCTAATCGCGTCGTTCATTGCCGCTTTGGTGGCGTTCAAAATTCCCATTTGATCAATTTGCTGGTTAGAACGCACCCCGATACCAACGCTAACTGCTTCAGATAGAATTTGGGCGTACAGAGATTCCCTAAGCTTTAAGGACAACTGTTTGGAGTCGTTAACTTCTACCAAATCAAAATGGTCGTCTAGGACCACTGCCGCCGTCACCACTGGTCCAGCTAAACATCCGCGGCCTACTTCATCAATCCCAGCCACAAACTGCTTGCCGGACTGCCATAACTCATTTTCCAAGGAAAACCGCTTTTGAAAGGCGAGGCGTTGTTCAGCTATTTTTTGGAGCACCTTTTCCTTTTGCCGTAATAGTTTTTGCACTCCAGCCCGGTCATCGTCAGCTAGAGCCAAAAAGTAAGGATCATTAACGTCTTGAACGGTTACTAAGCGTTCCTTAATTTCTTTAATCGTCGCCACGGTCGTTAAGCTCCTCCACAAAATCTAAGTTAAAACGACCTAATTTGCCCTTCCGAGCATCCAACAAGATTCGTTGGCTAGCACGATCATAGTCGTCTCTCATTCCTAACTTCTGGGTGATTAACAGTAAAAGTTCTGGCAAAGGCTGATCAAAGTCTTCATCCGTTAAATGATACCGCTCCATTAAACCGTTACGATATTTTTCGCTAAAAATCTGCAAGCCAAATAATGCCACGTCATCATTGGCGTATAAGTTGTCCTTAATTGCCCCAGTAAATGCTAACTTACTGCCAACCGACTGGTCTTCAAACTTCGGCCATAAAATTCCGGGGGTATCTAATAGGTACAAACCTTGCCGTGACTTAAGCCATTGTTGTTTTTTAGTAACGCCAGGACGGTCCCCAGTAATGGCAACTTTTTTGTTAACCAGATGGTTTAGCAAGGTCGATTTTCCTACATTAGGGATTCCGATACACATCGATTTAATCTCCGTCTTCTTAATTCCCCGACTTTCCCAGTTTTCGAGCTTATCCGCTAAAATTGCGCGGGTATGTTTTAGGATAATTTTTTCCGTTGAAGGCTCTTTAGAGTTCAACGCCACGGCATGGTCGCCATTTTTGCGGAAGTACTCTAACCACCGTTGGGTCTCTTGAGGATCGGCCAAGTCCGCCTTGGTTAAAATTAATAAATGCGGCTTATCTTTAATAACCGACTCAATCATCGGATTGCGTGACGAAACTGGAATCCGCGCGTCGACCAGTTCAAAAACAACGTCAACGAGCTTTAATTTTTCCTCAACTTGCCGAATGGCTTTGGCCATGTGGCCCGGATACCATTGTATAATAGGCATATTCTCTAACTCCTTTTATATCAAGGCTTTAAACACCTTGTTTGTTTTATTTTTTAAAATTGGGCAAAAATTGGGCAAATTCAAAATCTAGTAATCGCCAAATCAATTTTACCATCTTCAAAGCTGTTTGCTACTACATCTTGAGTATCCGTGTCGTTTCTAATAACGAGCATTGGGCAAATTTAGTAAGTCGAAAAAAAGCTGTTTACACGATGTTCAATATTTAATTAGCAGTTAACTAATCTTTACTAGCCCTTAATAAAATAAAAAACAGAAATCAATTCCTCGAAAATTTGGTTTCTGTTTTTGTGTGCATCAAATCTATTCATAAAGATCCATACATACACTAGGACAAACAAAAAGAGAACCAAACTCGTTCTCTTTCACTAGTGAAATTGATTTTGTCTATCCTAAACGGTCTTTATCACCAAATTCATCCTGCATTGCCATACAAAACACGTAAATGGAAAAGAATAACATTACGAAAAATGATCCAACTACAAAATCTGCGCTTTCTTTAAGTGGCGTAAACGAAGTCATTACTAACATTAATGAGTTAGCAATTATCCAAACAATATACAGCCTTTTAGTTCGTTTCGTTAGGTTTGCCTTTTTTAATTTCATGATGAATCACTCTCTTTACTTCACACATGCTAACTATTCCAACTTTTCTTAATTCACAAAGCCCCTTTTAACAATTGTTATTGAAACTTCTATTAGGTTCAAATATCTACTGAATTCTGACTTTTAAAATTTGTCTTTTAGCCTATTCATACTTATACATAGTACATTTTTGAATTAGAAAACGTTCCTACTCCCTCATTTTAATTGTAATCTTTTTTCATTCGTTTGCAAACGCTTTTTTAATCCTGAATGTCCGGCTTCGTATTTTAAGAAAAACTGCTTACCATTTAGTCAAGTATACTTTTTACAATTTTTTGAATTTTACTCAAAACTAAAAAAGAGCTCTATAATAACAAGTGTGGATGAACAGTAAAAAACTGTTTGTCGACACTTTTTTCATACAAAAAAGGACATATCATCATCCTTAATGCTACAAACATGTCGACCGAAACCAAATTGAAAGCAGGTGATAATATGTCTCGTAAAGGTATTATACAAGATAATTTAACTAAAAGTGACCCTAATCTAGAAGTAAAATCTGTTATGGAAGAAAAGGAGGTTTATCGTGTGATCGGTAAATTAACCTATCGGTTAACCTCCTGTGCTTATTGTCATACAAGAAGCATTGTAAAAAACGGGTTTAAAACTGTGTATATCCGTGATATTCCCTTTAATGACAAGCCCGTCATTCTTCAGATAGATAAGCAACGCTTTTTATGCAAGGCATGTCACCGCTCTATTATCGCTCAGACTAATTTGATAAAAAAGTACGCCCAGTTAACTCAAAGATTGAAATTTAGCATTATTAACTATTTAGCTAAAGACTTATCCGTTAACAATATCGCCCAAGAATTAAATGTTTCCCCAGTTTCAGTAAATCGAATAGTCACGGACTTGCATGATCAATGGGTCCACCCGAAAGCCACTTTACCAGAACACCTTTCTATTGATGAGGTTAGAACTACCCAACATCAAATGAGCTTTTTTGGCTATCAACGCTGAGAGTGGCGCACTAGTAACCTTATTACCTGATCGCCTTTCCCAAAAATATTATCGATCATTTTGAACGATGTTACTCATTAACAGCTCGTAGAGCTGTCAAATCCGTAGTCTTAGATTTTAATTCTAGTTACCATACTTTTATTAAACGGCTTTTTCCAAACGCTAAAATTGTCGTGGATCGCTTCCATCTAATTCAAATGCTAAATCGCTTAATTACGCAAACTAGAATCTCTGTAATGCGTCAATTTAAATGGAACTCCAGAAATTACCGTCTTCTTAAATATTATTGGAAACTTTACTTAAAACCGTTTAACAATCTGGCGATTAAACATCCATTTTGAAAAAACATTTAAAAGACCGATTAACTGAAACTCAAATTGTTTCGAAGGAATCAATACCGATCTGGAATTGGCTAAAGTTTATTACATTACCCAATCTTTAGCAGAAGCCATTCGAAATAATAACCATGCTCAACTAGTAAAGTTACTACAAACAAAAACCAAAAATTCATCATTACATACTTTGCTTAAAACCTTTAATGCCAGAGCTAAATCTATTATTAACGCTATGCGTTCGCCATTATCCAACGGACGAATCGAAGGAGTTATTCGTAAAATCAAGCAAATTAATCGCACAGCCTACGGCTACCGAAATTGGCAACATCTAAGAGATCGCGTCTTTATTGAATTTTCACTCAAAACTAAAAAAAGGAAACCAATTCGTCGCTAAACGAAATGATTTCCTTAACAGCTTCTATCCACACTTGATGACAGAGAGCCAAA
This sequence comes from Pediococcus acidilactici DSM 20284, assembly GCF_000146325.1. GTDB lineage: Bacteria > Bacillota > Bacilli > Lactobacillales > Lactobacillaceae > Pediococcus > Pediococcus acidilactici. The sequence continues at coordinate 438,074 of NZ_GL397067.1, forward strand.
AATATAGCGATCCTCAAAAGTTAGACCAGGAGTCTAGCTAATGCGAGTTGCCATATAAAATCGTTGTCTTTTAGTTTGTCTAATATTTTAAAAACTATACTCTAATTAAAATAATTCATTATTTAACTGGGGTTGGTTCGGTCCATACCCAGTTAGATATTCGCTTATTAAGCTACCACTTTCCATTTACTTGAATCAATTAATCTTGATGACGAACGCTTTCTTTATTATGAACAATTTCTTCATTATCATTCGAGCCTTCCAAAACAACAAAACTATAAGATATGCATTTTGCTGCGTTACCATCAATTTTGAAAATAAAAATATCAAGATTCATTATGCAATTTTTCCAACTGAAGTCTAACTTCATTTTTTAATTTACTAAACTCACATTCTGTCATCAAATTATCACGCTTAAATCCCACATATTCTCTAATTCCTTATAAATATTTTTCAGATAATCATATTTTTCAGTATAAATTTTTGAACCATCCACACCCACTTCAAAAGGAGATTCAAAAACAAATGTATTTTGGATCTCCTGGCAAGCATTTAGAAAAATCAATGTATATTCAATAACTCTGATATATTTAAATTGGACTGGGCTATTAATATATGTAATTTCCTTATCTCTAAGATAGGCTAACCCTTCTGCAGGTATCCCTATAGAATTTATTGTCTGTCTGTATTCTATACTATCAACATACTCTTTTTTATCATATTTTTGAATTTAACATAGTTTATATAGTGCCAATACCAATTAATAATTGGTATAAACAAAGCCGTTAAAATAAAGCGCAAACACTTTATAAAAAAATCAATGTTTTCTTTTGTTATTACTTTTGAACTTATTTCTACAACAACTTGAATCATATAATTGGTTTCCAATCGTCTGTAAATAACTGTTGAACCGTATTATCTTCTAAATTTATTGGGGATTCTCTTATGTCATCAAGTTCAAAATCTACCCATTCAATGCAATAAGAAATATCATATTTTTCATTTTCAGGCATTCTATTAATTGCACCGATTAAATAATAATGTTTTGTACTGCTAATAAGATTATCGTCCGTAACATTACAGACAATACCTACCACTTTTTTTAAGGAATTTGCATAGTCAACAATATACCCTTTGGTTAAAGTTCCAGAAACACCAACTATATTAGCAATTTCTTTTTCAGATATATATAATTTATCTTTTCCCAATAAGTTACGTTTATTAAACAATTCAATAAATAAACTCAATTGTTTTTTTGCTGTTTCAAGTTCATCTATTAAACCATGAACAGTAAAAAAACAATCTTTTGAGTCATTATACATGCTTTGTATATATTTCATAAAATTCTCTCCATAGTTATTACATATTAAATAACAAAAACTGACTTAACTAAACAAAAAAATTTCGAGCCAGTTCCGAATATATCTAGGTTTTAACAACAATTTATCAACCATTTTTTCTGATAATAATTAGATGTGTTTATAACCGAAAATATGATAAATGAACATTAATTTAACACATGATTCCTTTTAAATAAATGCTTAATAGCCCACACCTCATACAGTAATACTTTAGGGCGTATACACTTGTTAATTATATGTTTATATTTAAAATGATTCTACTAAGAAAGCACCATATCCATTAATATGCAATATATCCTCAACAAAATTTTAACTTTTTATCATGAATTATATTACCTGTTAATTAAATCTGAAAATGTAGTGGCACTTATTTTTTTTGCAAAAGAAATATTTGAGTTGTTTTTCAAGTAATTCAATATTTCTTTTGCTCTATCATTTAAAGTCGAACTATCAATGACACTTAATAATTCACCAAAATTTTTATTGGTATTATTGCTATCTAGTTCATTAATGACAATTGGATCTTTTAAGATAAAAAACAGTTTCATTATTTGTGCACCGCTTAATAGTTTGAAAAATTCATCATAATAACTAATTGCACTTGGTGAAACACCGCCACAATATTCAACGTGACTTTTCCCAATTCTGCAAAGTAAAATATTCCTAATTAAGTTTTCTTCTCGTCCTAAAGGTATATCTTCCGATGTTTTAATATACTTCATAATATTTCTAATAATTGGAGTTTCAAATTTGAAATTATCCCATCCATTATGAGCATTCATTAAATCATCTGATAAAATTGTAAGCTCTAAACTTTTCCTGGAATCAGGTTTGAATCTAAATCCGTCACATTTCTCAAAGAAAGTTTCAGCAAGCGCTTTCTTCTCTTCTTCAAGATTCACTATAAATCCTTCCAATTTAACTCCTAAATCATATTTATACTCTTCCTTTGCCGCACACCAAATAGCAGGGGCAATAGCCAAAATATTTTCTTTAACGACTTTTTCTATTTTTACGTCAGTGAACATTCCAAAAATAGTTTTTAATATATTGCCGCATAACATTGATGAGAGATTATTGATTGATTCTTTTATTGTTACAATATCACTTTGTATAAACGATGACTTTTTTGCTCGCAGGTTAGAAATGAATTTTTTAACTTCAAGTGCTCCAGCAGATGGTTCTACGGATATAACCTCTACAGTACAAGTTTGTAACCATCCTAGTAATTCAAATGGTTGAATCTGTCCATTATTTGGATGTGCACTACTTATATTGTTACGCATATTTAAAATATGAACCAGTTTCTGGTAAACAATATCTGTTATTATTTCTAATTTTACGCATGTATCTAATAAAACTCGATCTTTTATATTTTTAAGGTCATTTTCATCATTATACTGGTCTCTAAGGTTATCACCTATAGCTGAATCAAAAAAAATATCAATACCGTATAAGCATATCTTATTATGTAAGTTAGTAACCACTTCATTCCATAAATCATTTAAGGCCGAATCAAACCTTCCAATTGCAACACTCGAAATAAATTTTGATAAATAATTAGCTTTATTTCTAACTTCAGGGGGAATACGCTCAATAATTGTTGGTAGACTTACTGAAATCTGATTCCGTTCATCTCTAGATGCCAAAATCCTTTCGGCAGGTAATCCCAAATTTTTTAGATAATTTTCAAAATCACTATTTGCTACTAAAGACATCTCAGATTTTTCACCTGAATTATTTTGCATTTTACCATCGTCTCCAATCTTATTTGTACAATAACCTATAATTACATTCTAATCATATCAAATATGTTTTATAATTTTCACAAAATTATCTTATATAAATCTAAATTTCGTCTATCATATAATAATATTGGTAATCATAAGATTAACATCCTATTTCCACGATCCACGTTTTATTCGGTGATATACATTTGCAATACTAAGGCACCATAAACGATATAATTACCAAACCTATTATAATATATACGTTCAATTTCAAATCCCTCGCATTAATTTTCCTAGTTTAGTGTTATAATATTCTGTATAAAAAGAGGGCGGTTGCAGCGCCCTCCCTACGTTCTATGCTTTTGAGTTGGGCTAACCTTGATGGTTAGTCTTTTTTAGTATCTCACAAACCTTAGCCAAATTTAACACTGCTATGGATAAACCTATCAGATTCAACACAAAAGAATCCAACTTTCAGCCTCTATGAATTATTTAATAACTTCACTTAATATCTTAAGCCTTACGTCGAAACAACTCTTAATCTCTCCCAATAATAAATCAAATCATTTTTAATCCTCATTTAACTAGGATATCCTTGTAATACATAGTAAAGCTATCTTAAAAGAAGGCGGAATTGATGCGACTTTGGCACGAAGATTTGATTGAAAAACTCCCCCGAGCTCAACTCCTAGATCAACATCGAGAAATTACAGCATTACGTGGTAAAGGTTGGGGTAAAAAACATGCAACCGTTGACTATGTTTTCCCACACTCGCCATATAAATTATATCAATTTCATATGTTAGTCATGTAGTCATGAACGAAATGAAAAGACGTGGTTATCAACCAAACCTGAACTGGTTCAACCCAACCTACCGCGGATTAAACTGCCCACCTTATCTAAGTTTACCAACTTGCCCATTAACTCACCCAATTTATCCTGAACATGATTTTGATTATTTGGCAGAGCGTCTAACCAATTTGCGTGCAAAAGATATTGATATTTAAATTCTAAATTTTAGTCAATTACGCATAATGCTTTTGTTTATTCTCTATCAAGTTTGACAATTAATCGTATTGTATTTTGAACTTCTTCTATTAAATCTGTAGGTAGTCGCTCCTCAAATTGCCAATTTCTGTGGACATAATCAAAAGACTTTAATTGTTCAATATAAATGGTCCCCTCTACCTTAGTTCTCTTATCCAAATGAACATGCAGTGGATAATCTTTTCCATTGAATTTCCCATGTGATATAGGTACCACCCATACAAAGGGAAAAGTAGCCATTAACTGGTTATTACTAACAATTGGTCTTTTTTATAAAAAAGCAAAATTGGTATATACCTATAATCGACTTTTGAAAGCGCCGTTTTGATAAAAAATTACATATTTGAATTTACCGTGGTCTAAAGGGCTAAATTTTTTTAAAAAAATATTGGTTACAACCTCCGTAGACCGCTTTTTTGGACAGCAACTAAATCTTCGTATCGCTACTCTCTATCTATTGTTTGCTCAATATCAACTATTTCCAGTAGCCCATTGCACATTCACTGCCCTTATTTCTGGCTTTCCGCCCGCTCGATTAAAGGCCTGTTCCATATTTTCTGTTATCAGTACCACAAATATTACCGGTACTTTTCCTTATTTGTATTTATATTCGTTACATTTACCAACCGAATTAGTCTAGCATTGTTTAGGAAATGTAAATGAACAACTTAAATGTAAAGTTGGGCAGTGCCTACAAATATTTGTCCATTATGGCTAGAAATCATTCTAAAATTTAATTTACTATTCGAAATAACACTAAATAAAAAAGCCCTATATAAAGGGCTTCCTGCTAATTAGACTTACTATTTTATCCTTTTTAAAAGCACTAATATAATCGGAGAAACAACCTATCTTTAGAAACGTGCATAACCTAAAGCATGTTGCGCAGCCAAATTAATTAAACTCCATTGCCGGTCGTAACCAGGTTGGAAGAAGAAGTCAGCTTCGGCTAAATCTTCAAGCGTCAAACGATGCTCTACCGCTAATGCCAAAACATTTCCTTGAGCAGTCAAATCGCATGTTGAAAGGACTGCTCCACCTAAAACAATGTGGGTATGGGGGTCAAACGTGATATCAACATCCACGCGAACATTTCCCTCTGACTCGGGAACGTATGCCGGTCGGATGTGGTCAACATAGTGTGAATTAACAATTTCAACATTGGAGCGTTCTGCAGTAAACTCATTTACACCCGTAGAAGCAAAGTGTTCGTCAAATACATGTAGCGCTGATGAACCAACTACGCCTTTAAAGATTTGGGTTGGTTTCTTCTCGAAAATATGATTTACAACGTATTGGGCTTCACGCCGGGCAGTTGTAGCTAAAGCAATTGGAGATGGCTTTCCAGCCGGGATAGATAGCGGTAAGATAGCATCTCCGACAGCAAATACGTCGGGCACGTTAGTTCTCAAGTAGCCATCCACATTGATGAATCCGCGATCAGTTAGATCCACTACGCCTTCGAGCCATTCTGTATTAGGTTGTACACCGGCAGCTTGAATTACAAGATCTGCAGGGTAACTGCCCTTTTTGGTTTCCACACTGGCAACTTTTCCGTCGCCCTTAAATGCGGTAATGCTCTGGCTCATTTCTACTTGAACACCGTTGTCAGTCAAGGTTTTATCAATAATTTCAGTCATTTCAGGGTTGAGATAATTGCCGAGGGGGCGATCGATGAAATCAAATAAAGTGACGTGTTTACCTTTCTTAGCAAATACCTCAGCCGCTTCAATCCCGATGTATCCTGAACCAACCACCGCGACATTTTTAATACTATCATCAGTTAACGCTGCCTTAATCTTTGTAGCCCAGTCGTAACCACGCATTAAATATACATTTTCAAGGTCTGTACCTGGGACTGGCAAATTTTTAGGTGTTACTCCCGAACTAAGAATCAATTTATCGTAAGCAACTTGTTCTTCTGTACCTTCTTTTAAATCCTTAACGGTTACCTGTTTTTGGTCAACATCAATTGCTGTAACTTGGTGATTGTTATAAATCTTTCCGCCTTTGGAAGTGATGTCTTCTGGTCGGAAATTCCTTACGTCATTAACATCTGTAACTTGGTCTTCTAAGTAAAGTTGCATCCCACAGGACATGAACGATACGAAATCGCCCATTTCATAAATCGTAACATCAACGTTATCGTATTTATCCAACAATTCAATTGCTGACTCATGTCCGCCATGTGAAGCCCCAACAATAATAACTTTTGCTTTATCCATCTATAATATCCCCCTATTCATAATATTACAGCTATAGTCTAACTCTTTTTGTAAATCGCTTACAAATAAAACGACCATAATTTTACAAAAACTATACTTTATTGCATTAAATGTATTTGTTTAATCAAAATTATTAAGTACTTAACGTTAGATAAGTTAGAGCTAAAACGGAATTTGTTATTCAGTATAGTTTGTATCAGAACTTCAAACATCTTTTTTACGCTTTTAATAATCAAACAGCTTCAATTATTGTACCTACGCCCATACCGCCACCAACGCAAAGGCTAGCGAGCCCTTTCTTTAATTTTTGATCGTGTAACTCGTATATCAAACTCACTAATATTCTTGCTCCCGAAGCACCTACTGGGTGTCCCAAAGCAATCGCACCACCATTAATATTCACATTCTCTGTTTTTAACTTTAATTTTCTAATACATGCAAGCGATTGCGCTGCAAAAGCTTCGTTGAGCTCATACAAATCAACGTCTTCTTTCGCTAATCCTGCATTTTTTAATACTTCATTAATAGCATAATACGGACCCATCCCCATTAGGTCAGGTTCTAAACCCACCACCGAACAGTTTACCCACCTTGCTAAGGGCTTTAGCCCGTGTGCAATAACCGCTTCCTTAGAAGCAAGGATTAGCGCTGCAGCCCCGTCGTTAATCCCAGAAGAATTGCCGGCAGTAACCTCCCCATCTAACTTAAACGCTGGTTTTAAATTTCCCAATTTTTCAATGGTTGTGTCCTTTCGTGGAGCCTCATCTTTGTTAAATAAATATTTGCCATCCGGTTGATTTACGGTTATTGATGTAATTTCTTTATCAAAGCGACCGTTATTTTGCGCATTAACTGCTTTTTGGTGGCTAGCTAAAGCAAACTCATCCATTTCACGTCTGCTAACATGGTATTTCGAGGCAACATTTTCAGCAGTAATTCCCATATGATAGTGGCCCCAGGCGTCAGTTAGCGCGTCACTTAGAATTGCATCTTCTAGGATTTGATTACCAAGCCGCTGTCCAAATCTCGATTTACGCGAAATTAAAGGCGCTGATGACATGCTTTCCATTCCTCCGGCAATTACGATTTTTGCTTGTTTCGAAGCAATCAGGCTTGCCGCTAAATTAATACTAGATAGACCAGACCCACACACATCATTAATAGTAATGGCCGGCACAGAATAATTAATGCCTGCGGATACCGCCGCTTGCCTTGCCGGGTTTTGACCATTACCTGCTTGAATCACGTTTCCCATTAGTACTTGATCAACGTAATTATCCTTTATATTAGCTTGTTCCATTGCCGCCTTTATTGCAAATCCGCCTAGTTCAGCGGCTGTAAATTCTTTTAGACTTCCACCTAGTTTGCCAATTGCCGTCCGTTTAGCTGCTACTATATAAATTTCATCCAATCCCTATTCACCCCATGAATATTACTAAATGCCATTTCACTTAAAAGAAACGGCACAACTGCTCGTTAATATGTAAAAAATTTATTGACGCCCTTCGTCAAGAGTATCTGAGTGCTTTCAAAACTCGTTCTCTCGTTTATTCTTAAGCACTAATGTTATCACTTGTTATATTTCTTTACATATACTATTTATGCATCAGGCAAAATCATTACGTTTTTTTATAAAATGTGTTCTCTACTTTGCCCAATCTCTAAAGCGTTTTACCCCAAAATCCTCCATATTCGATAAACTAAAATGTGCTAAAATCACATTAGAATCGGAATTTGTAAGAAAAGTAGCGTATAAATGCCCATACATCACCCGAAAGTTCGTCAACGATGGTTATTGGCAACGAACGGACTTATCTAAAATATGCTATATCATTTAAGCGAATGGAGAATTCTTATGAGTAGTGAAAAAATTGAATGGCGGAAGGAAGAAAAAGGCTTTTCCCTTAGGAAAAAGCCTCAAATATTAACCATCCCCGAACAAAATTATTTTAGTATTGCCGGCGAAGGTGATCCTAATTTACCTGATTTCCAGAAAAGGGTTCAATCCCTGTATCCTGTTTCTTATGCTATTCGGATGAGTCAAAAGAAAGGCTGGGACATCCCTAACTTTAAGCTATATACAGTGTACCCACTCCAAGGTTACTGGGGAATCCAAGACCAATATTTAAATGCTCCGGTAATGAAAAAAGAACACTTTAAATACATTATCAGCATTAAACAACCAAGTTTTGTAACTGACGAGATTGCTAAAGAAGCTCTAGAACGTGCTAAACCTAAGATTGATGATTTCCTGTTTGATCAAATTTATTTCGAGCATCGTCCAGCACAACTGGTCGCCCAAATCGTACACGTTGGCTCATTTGATACTGAACCCGAAAGTTTTCAAAAATTAGAGCAATTTATTGATGAAGCTGGTTATCAACGTAGTGAAAAAGAACATACGGAAATCTATATGAGCGATTTCCGCCGGGTTGAGGAAGCTAAGCGCAAAACTATTTTACGAGTGGCTATTCAGGAGAAATAGTAATTAATTGAATAGTGCTTGTTGGCTCTGCGAATATAGTCAAATATGCCCATTTTTCCAAGTAAGGTATCTATTTTTTTTAAGTGAAAAGGCCTTGAGGATTTTATTTTAATCTTTAAGGTCTTTTTTGTTTTTAGCTAAAATAATACCCATTCTTAGCTTTACCATTTCACCTAACTACTAATACGCGTAGCTAAATGATTAGCCAGCCCTAATCTCATTAGTTAATATCTAAAATTGCCCCTCCCTGAATTTTTTAAAAATAAAAAAGGAAACCACCTCGTCGTTAAACGAAATGATTTCCTTAATAGCCACTACTTACTTATACGTTACTCTTGAATGTGCAAAACGCTAAAATCAGACTATTTGGCTTCGATGACAATTTGGTCATCAACCAAATCAGCTTTCAAGTTCTTCACATCTAAATGATCAAGATAGAAATCAGTAACCTTGTCCCGAATTTGTTGTTCGATCACTCTTCTTAATGGACGAGCGCCCATTGCTTCATCGTAACCTTGCTCCATCAACCAATCCTTAGCTGGTTTAGTTACTTCCAAAGTCAAATCTTTCTTCGCCAATGTCTTTTGAACATCCGCAATCATTAAATCAACGATTTGACTTAAGTCTTTCTTAGTTAAGTGTGAGAATTCTACGATACCGTTGAACCGGTTTAAAAATTCTGGCCGGAAGAACGGTGCAAGTCGATCCATTAGAGATTGGTCCTTAGCATCGTCGCCGGTTAATTTTTCGTTACCGAATCCAGCGTTTGACGTTGCAATAATAATCGTGTTCTTGAAGTTGATTACGTTTCCTTGACCGTCCGTTAAACGTCCGTCATCCATTACTTGAAGTAAAAGTGTTAGGACTTGGGGATCCGCTTTTTCAATTTCATCTAATAAAACAATTGAATATGGGTTCCGCCGTACACGTTCGGTTAAGGTATTTGAGTTATCATCGTATCCTACATAACCAGCTGACGTACCAATTAATTTAGAAACCGCCGTCCGGTCCGAATATTCACTCATATCCAACCGAATAATCGCATTCTTATTGCCAAACATATCCAAAGCCAACTGTTTAGCTAATTCAGTTTTACCAACCCCGGTTGGGCCGACGAATAAGAAACTGCCAATCGGTTGTTCGCCTTCGGAGAATCCTGCCCGGTTCCGCCGAATTGCTCGAGCAACCATTTCTACCGCTTCGTCCTGCCCGATTACCTTGCTCTTCAAACGACTATCCAAATCTTTTAGCCGTTCAATATCGTTAGCGCCCATGTCAGAAACCGGAATTCCGGTTAAACGTTCTACCGATTGAGCAACGTCGTCAACCGTTGCAACAACTTCTTCTTTCTTATCTGCATTCTTAATTTGCTTGTTGGTCTCTTCAATCCGTTGCTTTAGGTCAGCAGCACGTTTGAAATCTTCTTCTTTAACTGCCTGTTCCTTTTCTTTTTCAAGCTTATTGAGCTTTTCTTTTAAGGTTGCTTCATCACTTTCAGGCTGACGAGCTGCTAAGTGGGCGGCGGTCATATCGATCAAGTCAATCGCCTTATCTGGTAGAGTTCTTTGTGGAATGTATTGAACCGAATAATCCACCGCTGCCTTCAAAACATCATCGGGGAGTTTTACATGATGATGTTTTTCGTATAAGTCCTTAACACCTTGCAAAATTTTAAACGTGTCTTCCGCGCTTGGTTCATTGACCACCACGTCGTTAAACCGACGAGCTAGCGCTGCGTTTTTCAAAATTGTATTACGGTATTCGTCTTGGGTAGTTGCCCCAATGACGGTTAATTCACCACGGGACAATGCTGGCTTAATAATATCTGCCATCCCTTTGCCACCATCTTCGCCGCCGGTTGAACCTGCGCCAATAATTTGGTGAATTTCGTCAAAGAATAGAATAATGTTTCCAGCTGCCTTAACTTCTTTGACTAAGTCTTTGATGTTTTCTTCAAACGACCCCCGGTATTGGGTTCCTGCTTCTAGAGAGGATAAATCGATTGAATAAATTTCTTTGCCTTGAATAGCTTCCGGAACGTTACCATTTACAATTGCTTGTGCTAAACCTTCAACAATTGCAGTTTTACCGACTCCGGCGTCCCCAACTAAAATGGGGTTATTCTTCGTTCTCCGGCTCAAAATTTCAGCTGTTTCTTGTATTTCATTTTCACGTCCAATAACTGGATCTAGCAGACCATCGCGGGCTTGTTCAGTCAAGTTAGTTCCTAACTTCTCCAAAATACCACCCTTTTTAAGGGCCTGTTGTCCGTCCTTGGATACTTCAATTGTTTTTGCATTTTCTGGTAGTTTACCAGTTGCTCGATATTGAGCAAATTCATCTGGAGTTAACGACTGCCCATTGACCAAGTAACGAGCGGAATCCGAGTTAGGATTTCCCATCCGTTTGAATACTTGATTAAAAATATCATCCATATCATTGTTGAAAAAAGGATCATTTCCGTAAAAATTGGCCATGTAACAACACCTCCGTTAATTAATGAAGTAAAAATTGTACTTCAGCATTAATTCAAAAGCACTCTTTTCACCTACAACCGTATTGTACTCCCTTTTTAGCACTCTGTTAAGTAAAGTGCTAATTAGATTACCCTGTATAATATTTCGAGGTGTCAAATGCCATATTAGCGGGATTTCTCGGCTTTAAAAGTTTTCCGTAAGGATTAAATATTATGCCTTAGGATCTAAATTTAAACATTCGGGACTCTTGATTTTCGCTTCCGTGGAGCAATTCAGGGCTTCTTGGCAGATTTGGAAGTATCTCCAACCTGCCACTAACTTTTACAATCGATAACCATTAAAAATTTGGCTCGGAAATAAAAAAGGAAACCACTCGTCACTAGACGAAATGATTTCCTTTTATTTATCGAATATTTTTTAACAGCTTACTCATGCAGCTGTTTTAAAGCCGCTTTAGGGACGTCCTTTTTAGCAACCTTTTCCCAAGAAATCACTTGGTGCCGCTTGGTGTTATATCCAACCTTTAAATATGCATGTAGTTTTAAGGGCCGTTCTAGCCCACCTCTAAACTTAGCCATTACTTGTTGGCCATTTTGATCATAGATCGGTTGATGATACATGTAATCCACGACTTGGCTGCCCGAGTCATCTTTTTCAACAATTTTGGTTCCCTGATTAATGATTTGAGTGTAATAATTTTCGGTACCGTAGTTGGACTTATACCAGAAATAAGCACCCCCGAAAATGAATAAAAATATTGCAACAATGATACCGCTAGCTATAACTCGTTTACGCATAAACTATTCTCCCATTCTAAAAAAAGGCTAACAAGAGTCCAAGTAAAATCCATCCTAACACAATCGCAATGGTTGTTTTCTTATAAATCACTAACAAAGCGATATATTCACGAATTAGCGCGCTAGGTAAAAAGTAAAATGAAGTTGGTGAACCCACACCGTTTGCATTTAACCCCGCCTTACGAGCATAAATTGCACTGCGCAATACATGATAGTTGTTAGTAGCAAAAATAACCTTAGGCACTCCTGACTTTTTCCAATCCTTTTCAATCTTTTGCTTTGAAAATTTCATATTTTGTAATGTAGTGGTGGATTGGTCTTCTAAAATGATTTTATCTTCGGGGACATGCTGACTTTTAAGGTATTTCGCCATGGCATAGGCTTCCGAAACAGGTTCATCAGGCCCCTGCCCGCCACTAACTATAAACTTGGGGTTCCCATCCTGTTTCCAAAAGTATTCTAACGCTTTGTCTAGCCGCCCTTTCAAGAGCGGAGTTACAGTTTCTGACCTTATTCCAGCGCCTAACGTAATAATATAATCGACTTTTTCTCTTATAGGAATTATTTGATACAGAAACGAATAGAACAAATAACAACTAAAAATAAACGTAAAAGTGACGTCGATTCCTATAAAAACGAGTAACACGCCCGTTAACCGACCTAAGTACTGACTAGCAAGTAAAATAGTCGCACCTGCACCCAATACAAGTAACAGGTTAACCCCGAAAATTAGCGACAATTTAGCCGTCAAGCTTTTGCCTTCGCGCGTTTGCATGACGTAGGAATTAATAATTAAACTAAAACCGACCAGTAACGGAACCACGATAATCCCTAATAGTAAAAACACCGCAAGACTAATGATTCCAATCCTAGAATCTCCAGCTAGATAAGAGGCAATTCCTAAAGTCGCTAATAAAGTTAAATTAATACAGCTTCCCGCAAAAAAGATTCCTGCAATAAAATTACGCCGATCTTTATATAGGTAAATACTAGAAACTAGAATAGTAAGAATTAAAAGAAGGTAAACAAACATAGCAGCCCTCGCAATTTTGATTTAATAAACCAGCAACTAAATCATTTAATTAATATAAAACAAGATTTATTACACGTTATTATATCAACTAATCCGAGAACTAGCCTGCAAAAAGCCTTGTGACGCATACTAGGAAACTTTTCTGCTTTCAAGCTTTTGCTCTAACTCAAATAACCAATGACAGATTGTCGATTACTGCATGTTGAAATCTACAATGCAATGTTTAACACCAATCATTTTAGCGGAGTTGGCACCGTAATTAATTTGCCAAATCGATTATCCCATATGTTTGCGTGATGCTTCTTTATTTGTTCAGCATTTAGCACATCCCCGTTAATGGTTGTAACTCCATCAATTAATATATCGGTTTTAAAACCCAGATGGAACGCGACTCGAATAGTTGTATCTACGCAAAATTCGACTTGTGCTCCGCAAATTTCTATATAATTCAGATGGTTCATTTTAAGAAATGCCTCAAGCCCCGTTTGGTAAAAAGCATCAGGCCGTATTTTATTAAAATAAGTATCAGTGCCTAACGAATTAAGCTCCTCAAAAAGTCTCCATTGTTCACTTGCAACTTCCATTCCTGGTTCAGTGTGCTGAACAAATACAATTGGGAGATTATTTTCTCTGTATTTATTAATCCGTTCGTTAATGTTTGAGATAACTTGATTGCGATTAGCTATTTTACTTAATGCTCGTTGCATATCAATAACGATTAAAACCTGAGCCATAGGTTTAAAATTCCTTTTCTTTTTATGACGTTAAGTACCACTAAGAATAATTTTTAAAGATGATGGAGGTTGTAAAGTTGATATCAGATTATTAATAGTGTTAAATACTATCACCGCTCAGGCACTATGGCAACCTTTTTTCTAGGGGATGTTTTTGTACTAATTGCAGTGTGTCTAAAATTCTTGCAGTTGAAATACTTAAAAAGAAGAGCTATTCAAACTCGAATAGCTCTCCCGTTTGCCCGCTAATAACTCGACTGTCTACTCTCCACGTTTTCCAATGTCATTCCGATAACGCATCCCCACTAACTTCTGTTGATTTAACCACGAATATAAAATTGTTCGCGCTTGCGTAATATTACTAGCTTTGGTTGTTGCACAAAGGATCCGGCCACCATTACTAACCAATTCGCCCTTCGAATCTTGTGCCACGCCAGCATAATTGATGGTAAGGTCTGCTGGAACGCTATTAAAGCTGGATAATCTAATCCCTGCAGCCGAAGATTGTGGGTAATTTTCTGAACTCACAACCACTCCTAAATAAATATCGTTATTTTGCCATTTTACTTGGGGCAGTTGCTGATCCAGTAACCCCAGAATAAGCTCGTAAAAATCACTTTGCAGCTGTGGTAATACAACTTCCGTTTCGGGGTCTCCAAAGCGGACGTTGAATTCAATTACCTTGGGCCCCGTTTTAGTCATAATCAAACCGGCATATAAAACCCCGCAAAAACTAATATCCCGTTGACGTAAAGCGTGAATGACCGGACGGACAATCTCATCCACACACCGTTTGCCCAGCTCTGTTGAAAATTGAGGCAAAGGACTATATGCGCCCATTCCACCCGTATTAGGTCCGCGGTCGCCATCATAAGCTGCCTTATGATCCTGGGAAAGCGGCATTGGGATAATTTGGTCGTCGTTGACAAATGCCATTAGCGAGAACTCTTGTCCTTCCAAGTATTCCTCGATAACGATTGACGTGGTATTAAATTGGTGCTCACCTAGCAATTGGTGAATTATTGCTACGGCATCACTTTGATTTTTAGCAATCGCAACCCCTTTTCCGGCGGCTAATCCGTCAGCTTTAATTACTAATGGATAAGTTGTCTTGGATAACGCCTGGATTGCAGAGCTTTCGTCTTGAAAGCTGGCGTAGCGCGCGGTTGGTACTCCCGCCTCCTGCATAACCTTTTTGGCAAATTGCTTCGAGCTCTCTAATTTTGCTGCCGCTTGAGACGGGCCAAAAATGGTTAACCCTGCCGCATTGAAATAATCAACAATTCCCTGTTGCAGCGGCAATTCCGGGCCGACAACCGTTAAACTAACCGCTTGCTTGCGGGCAAAATCAACCAACTTTTCAAAGTTTAATTCCTTGATGGGAACGGTCTTAATTCCGCTTCGCAACATACCGGGATTTCCGGGAGCGCAATAAACTTCTTCAACCTGCTCACTTAATAATAACTGGCGGCCAATTGCGTGTTCACGGGCACCTTGCCCAATAACTAGTACTTTTGCCACGAATTAAGCCCCCTAATGTCTAAAATGACGCCGACCGCTAAAGACTAGCGTGATTCCTAACTCGTTTGCTTTATCAATCGACGCTTGATCTTTAATGCTACCACCAGGTTCGACGATGGCCTTAATCCCGTGTTTAGCTGCAAACTCGACGCAATCGTCCATTGGGAAAAAGGCGTCGGACGCCATAATTGCATTTTTAAATCCAGCAGCTTTTTCTGCCTGTTCAACGGCAATTTCAACCGATCCAATCCGATTCATTTGCCCTGCGCCAATTCCTAAAGTCTGATTTTCCGTAGCAACCACGATTGCATTGCTCTTAACGTGTTTAACCACCGTTTGACCAAAAACCATGGCTCTTAGTTCGGTCTCTGTCGGTTGGCGCTTAGAAACCACCTTGAAATTAGCCTGGCTTTCAGCGACTTCATCAGGCTCTTGTACTAAAAGCCCGCCCATTACGGAGACTGTTTCGAGTTCCTTAGACGCTTGTTTTTTACTAAAATCAACCGTCATTATTCGTAGATTTTTCTTCTGCGCCAACACTGCAAAAGCTTCCTTTTCAAAACTAGGAGCAATTATAATTTCCAAAAAGAGCTGGTGCATTTTTTGGGCAGTCTCCAAATCAACTGGTCGATTTAATACAATAATCCCGCCAAAAATAGAAATTGGGTCAGCAGCGTACGCCCGGTCCCACGCTTCCTGAATCGACTTGCCTAGTCCAATTCCGCAAGGATTCATATGCTTAACGGCAATCACCGCAGGCTGCTCAAACTCGGCACTCATTTTCAAAGCCGCGTCAGCATCTTTAATATTGTTATACGAAAGTTCCTTTCCATGTAATTGCTTAGCTCGGGCAATCGAGAACGGTACTGGTAAGGCATTCTCGTAGAAAGCGGCTTTTTGGTGACTATTTTCACCGTAGCGCATTGCCTGTTTTTTAGTATAGGTCATTGTGAGTTGGGTAGGAAATTCTTCATCCGCACGGCCCAGATATTGGGCAATTAACGTGTCATACGCTGCCGTATGCTGGAAAACTTTCAAAGCTAGCGCCCGCCGAAAAGCAATTGCATCATGCGGTTGCGCCATCTGTTCTAAAACTGCTTGATAATCTGCAGGATCCGCCACCACCCAAACCGACGCAAAATTTTTAGCCGCGGAACGCAACATGCTGGGTCCGCCAATGTCAATTTGTTCAATTGCTTCTGCTTCAGTGATTCCGTCTTGCATAATAGTGCTTTTGAATGGATAGAGGTTCACACAGACTAAGTCAATCAGGTCAATTTGGTGTTCTTTTAGCGCCTGCAAGTGGTTCGGTAAGTCGCGTCGAGCCAATAGTCCGCCGTGAATTACGGGATGTAACGTCTTTACCCGACCATCCAGCATTTCTGGGAAACCCGTTAATTCCTCTACTCCCGTCACCGTTAGCCCCGCTTCTTCAAGAACCTTTTTAGTCCCGCCAGTAGAGACTATTCTAAATTCTTGAGCTGCTAAGCCCTTGGCAAATTCAACAATTCCAGTTTTATCCGACACGCTTAATAATGCAGTTTTCATGAGCACGCTCCCTTATTTAATCAATTTTCGTTGTTTTAAAACTTCGCATAGGCTAACAAAATATAACTCATGCTCAACTTGATGAATTCTTTGTGCTAATCGCGGCACATCATCATCGGGCAAAATAGGAACCGCCCGCTGCGCAATGATGGGGCCAGTATCAATTCCATCGTCAATCCAGTGCACGGTGACCCCGGTAACTTTTACGCCGTATGCCAAAGCGTCTTCAATTCCGTGTCGTCCCGGAAAGGCAGGCAACAATGCGGGATGAATATTAATAATGGCCTGCGGGTAGGCTTCTAGTAGCACTTTCGTAATAATTTTCATGTAACCGGCTAACACAATTAGTTTTAAATCGTATTTTTGCAACTCGAGCAGAATTGCTTGTTCGTAAGCCGTTTTGTCGGCAAACTCGCCCAAACGGTGGGTCCAAACTGGAATCCCCAATCTGACCGCTTTTTCAACTACTGGTGCATCTGGTTGATCACAGACTAAACATGCAATGCGAATTGGTACGTTAGTTTCTTCGATGTGGCGGGCAAGTGCAACAAAATTGGTGCCGGTCCCCGACGCAAATATTGCGATTTTAATCATTAATCAGCTCCTAAAAGTACGACGGCTGGTGCATTTTCTGGGCGCCTCTTCACTTGGCCAATCTTAAAATACGGTTCTTTTTGGCAGTCGAGTTCGTCCTTTACTTGCTGATATTGCTGAGGGCTCACGGTTAACACCATGCCAATTCCCATATTGAAAGTTTGGTAACGGTCGGTTTGTGAAAGTTTTCCAAGCTTAGTGAGAACCTTAAAAATCGCTGGTTTAGGCCAACTAGCCAATTTTATTTCAGCCTGTTGGTTAGGTTGTAACATCCGCGGTACGTTTTCCAGTAAACCACCGCCCGTAATGTGAGCAATCCCGTTTAATAACCTTTTTTGTAATAGTGGCCGGATCACGTTGCCATATAACCGGGTCGGTTCCAAAAGTTCTTCGATTAATGGACGGGCGATCCCTGGCAAATGGTCGTCAAATTGATAGTGGTGATCCGTGAAGAGAATTTTACGCACCAATGAGTAACCGTTACTATGTAAGCCAGTCGAAGGTAAACCAATCAAGTAATCTCCTTCACTTACCATGGCTGAGTTGAGGAGATTACTTTTAGCAGCTAAACCAACCGCAAAGCCGGCTAAATCAAAATGCTGGTCTTGATAAAGTCCTGGCATCTCGGCCGTCTCTCCGCCTAATAACGGGATGGATTGGGCCTGGCAAGCTTTCAAAATCCCTTTTAAAATTGCGGCTGTTTGGTCGCTTTCTAAATGTGAAAACGCCAAATAATCTAAAAAGAATAGCGGTAATGCGCCCTGTGCCAACAAATCGTTAACGCACATTGCTACCAAATCTTGCCCTAACGATTCGACTTTTCCAGTTTGGGCAGCTAACAGCACTTTAGTTCCCACTCCGTCAGCCCCCGCCACTAAAGCTGGATCGTCTAATTGATCTTCGGAGAGTTGGTAACATCCGGCAAAATTGCCAATCCCATTTAGAATGTGGGGGCCTTGTTCACCAATTGCTTGCTTTAAGCCTTCAATAATTTCTTCGCCCGCAGCAATGTTTACTCCCGCTTGTTCATAAGCATTTTTGGTCATTATTATTTCTCCTTTGCGACTCCCGTTGCCGATAACATAGTATCTTTTGCGGTTTTAGGAACTTCAAAATCGGCCGCGTAATCGTAAAGCGGCGTAGGATATTTTCCATCAAAGTACGCTACGCAAAGTCCGTCGTTAGAGGCATCTTGGTGTAAACCGATTGCGTCAATCAAACCGGGCAAACTTAAAAAGTGCAACGAGTCCGCCCCGATTGCAACGCACATTTCCTTTACCGTGAGGTTTGCCGCCATTAATTCACGAGTATGTTCGATATCAATTCCGTAAAAGCAAGGGTATTTCAACGGTGGTGAACTGATCATCAAATGCACCGCTTTAGCCCCCGCTTTTTTCAACATTTTTACAATGTACTTGCTGGTGGTCCCCCGAACAAGCGAGTCGTCAACGAGGGCTACCTTTTTCCCCGCAACTACCGCGGATAACACTGTCAACTTCATCTCGACCCCCTGTTCACGTAACTTAGGGGTGGGTTGAATAAACGTGCGGCTGCTGTACTGATTTTTAATCAGGCCCATTTCATTTGGGACCCCCAACTGCTCCGCCACTCCTGCCGCTGCTGATAGCGAAGAATTGGGTACCCCGACGACAATGTCCACGTCTAACGGATTTTCTTGGGCTAATCGCTTACCCATTCGTTGTCGCGCGCGATGGACGTTCACCCCGTAAAGATTCGAATCTGGACGGGCGAAATAAATAAATTCCATCGAACAAATTGCTAGCTGAGTCTCGGTCGTAAAATGGCTAATTTTAATTCCCTGGTCGTCAATTTGGACTAGTTCGCCAGGTTCTACGTCCCGAACAAACTCGGCACCCACCGCCGTTAACGCACAAGTTTCACTTGCGATCACGAATGCGCCATTAGCTAATTGTCCAATCACCAAAGGCCGGAAACCATTGGGATCCAATGCTGCGTATAAAGCATTTTCCGTAAGAATTAGGTACGCGAACCCGCCCTTAATTTGTCGCAAACTAGCCTTTAATTTTTCACTAAAGCTCGCCTGCTTTTGGTGCTGAATGAGGTGCATTAGAACTTCGGTATCCGAATTGGATTGAAAAATTGCGCCCTGCTCTTCTAATTGGTGGCGCAGTGTAATTGCATTTGTCAAATTACCATTATGGGCCATCGCCACGTCCCCTTGTAGATAGTGGAAAAGCAGCGGCTGAACATTTTCAACCCCGCGGCTTCCAGCCGTACCGTAACGGACATGGCCAATTGCACTGCGCCCAATTAAGTTCGTTAAGTCATCCGGGTTACTGAATACGTCCGCTAAAAGACCTAGGCCTTTGTGGATGGCAAATTTTCCCGTGGGAGTACGGGTTACGATGCCCGCCCCCTCTTGCCCGCGATGCTGTAAGCTGTGTAATCCGATATACGTTCGTTGCGCTGCATCAGGATCTCGCCAAACCCCAAAAATGCCGCATTCTTCATTGAGTCCCTTTAATTCAGTTGCCATGCGAGTGCTTCCTTCCAACTAGTTTCGGCCGCCGTTAAATCAACATCCAACATGTCATCAGTGGTTAAGATTTTAAGCCGATCACCCCCTACGCGCCCTAATAGCGTCGCTTTGCCAGCAGTTTTAGCTTCAAAATGCTCCCGGTTTGCTGGCGTAACGGTTACGAGGAATCGCGATTGGTTTTCAGCAAATAATTCGGCGGCCGCTAAGTCAGTTTGCACGTTAAACCCAATTTCTCCTGCGAAGGCACTTTCTGCGAGGGCGATCGCTAATCCACCTTCTGCCAAATCGTGCACACTAGCCAAAAGTCCTTCATGAATTAGGTCGCTTACTAAGCGTTGTTGGTCAATTTCGTATTGCAAATCAAAGTCGAACAGTTTACCTTCCACGTGGCCTAATTGCATTTTTTGGAGTTCACTACCGTTTAAGGCATCCGTAGTTTCGCCTAAAACATAAATCAAATCACCCGTTTGTTTAAAATCTAAGGTGGTTATCCAAGCTGGATCTTCAATTATTCCGACCATGCCCACCATGGGAGTAGGATAAATTGGTTGCCGATTAAATTCGTTGTACAGTGAAACGTTGCCCGAAATCACGGGAGTATCAAAAACATCGCAGGCCGCGGCCATTCCATTAATGGCTTGGGCTAATTCGTAGTAACTTTCCGGATCCTCTGGGCTCCCAAAATTCAGGCAATCGGTAATTGCTAAAGGCTTTCCTCCCGTTGCCACCACGTTGCGGGCCGCTTCACTAACGGCAATTTGTCCGCCGAGGTAAGGATCCAAGTATAAGTAACGGGGATTCGCGTCGGTAGTCATTGCGAGTGCTTTTTGGGTCCCGCGGATTCGAACCACAGCAGCGTCACTTTGGACGGTTGAAATCGTGTTAGTTTGTACCTGTGCATCGTAGCGTTCAAAGATTGCTTCTTTATTAGCAATCGTGGCTTGACGCAACATGGCATTAAAAGTTGCCGTTAAATCCTTAATTTGCGGTTGAAATTGCTTTCCATCGCTCTTGACACGTTGCGGTTTTTGGCTTGGCCGATGATAAGTCGGTGCTTCATCAACTAACGCATGAATTGGGACATCGGCTACGGTGGTCCCTTTAAAAATCAGTTGATATCGCTGGTCTTCGGTAACCTCCCCAATTTTTACAGCGGTACTATCATATTTTGCAAAAATTTCCTCTACTTCACGTTCGTGCCCCTGCTTAACGCAGAGCAACATCCGTTCTTGGGATTCAGAAAGCATTAATTCGTAGGGAGACATGTCTGCTTCACGTTGAGGAACCAAGTCAAGATCCAAGCGCATCCCAAATCCCGCTTTGGCCCCCATTTCCGCTGATGAGGAAACTAAGCCTGCCGCCCCCATATCTTGGATCCCTACTAACCATTCGGCATGGTTATGGATTAATTCTAAGCAAGCTTCCATTAACTGTTTTTCAGCAAACGGATCCCCAACCTGGACCGCCGACCGTTGTGTAGTCTGTGCATCATTAAATTCAGTGGAAGCAAAAATAGCGCCTTGAATCCCATCTCGACCAGTTTTAGCGCCCACATAATAGATTGAATTGCCGACCCCAGCGGCAGCTCCCCGTTGTTGGTCAGTGACGTTCAACAAGCCCACGCACATGGCGTTCATCACTGGGTTATTCTGGTAAATTGCATCAAAAGTCGTTTCTCCGCCAACCGTGGGAATCCCCATGCAATTACCGTAGTTGCCAATTCCCGCTACGGTTTGGTCCACTAAGAATTTTGTCCGGGCGTCAGTCAATTCACCAAAATGCAGACTATCCATTAACGCAATTGGTCGAGCGCCCATGGAAAAAATATCTCGAATAATGCCGCCCACGCCGGTTGCCGCACCTTGATAAGGTTCCACTGCCGTAGGATGATTATGACTTTCGGCTTTAAAAACTACCGCCTGCCCGCCGCCAATATCGACAATGCCAGCACCTTCTCCCGGTCCCTGTAATATTTGCTGACCCGTTGTGGGAAATTGTTTTAAAAGTGGCTTAGAGTTTTTATACGCACAATGCTCACTCCACATGGCAGCAAATAATCCTGTTTCAGTGAAGTTAGGGAGTCGACCCAGCGTGTTCCTGATTTGGTTAAATTCGTCTTCGCTTAGTCCCCACTGGATATATAATTTTTGATCCCAAATTTCGGTCGGTGTTAATTCCGTCATCATCGCAAAATCTCCCCTTATTAAACGTGTTGCGTGATACTAGCAACTAAACTTTGGAACAATATTTTCCCGTCCGTCCCCCCTAAAACTGCTTCACTAGCTCGTTCCGGATGGGGCATTAGTCCGAGGACGTTGCCCCCTTGGTTAGTAATTCCGGCAATGTTATCAGTACTGCCGTTAGGGTTGTTTACGTAACGCAGAACAATTTGGTTGTGTTCCTTCAAATCTTGTAAAGTTGTTTCATCACAATAATAGTTTCCTTCACCGTGAGCGATGGGGAACGTTACGGTTTGCTTTAAACTAAATTGGCGGGTAAACGGCGTTTGACAATTTTCAACAACCAATTTTTGGGGTCGGCAAATAAAATTTAAGCTCTCATTAGGATGCAATGCTCCGGGTAAAAGCCCGGCTTCCGTTAAAATTTGAAAGCCATTGCAGACCCCGATCACTGGTTTTCCAGCTTCCGCAAATTCTTGCACCGCGGACATGATGGGCGAAAAACGGGCAATTGCGCCGCTCCGGAGGTAATCACCGTACGAAAAGCCTCCCGGAATTAAGACGGCGCTGGTTTCAGCTGGTAAAACAGTCTCACGATAATCCACAAAACTCGGGGTGACCTTAAGGACGTCTCGTAAAACGTAATACATATCCCAGTCACAATTGGAGCCTGGAAAACGAAGGATGCTATATATCATTTTTCGTCCTCCTGATCGTCTTGAATCTCAAACCGGTAAGTTTCCATGTTAACGTTAGCTAATAATTCATCACACATTTTTTGGACTTGTTCGTTAATTTTTTGTCCGCCATCGGCCACCTGGATTTCGAAATATTTTCCCACCGACACTTTTTGGACCTCTTGATAATTCAAATGATGAAGCGCTTTTTTAATGGCGGCTCCCTGAGGATCCAAAATAGATTCTTTATAAGTTACGTAAACTTTAGCTTTGTACATGCGCTTCCTCCCGTGAATTTATTAAACGCCGGAGTACCTCTTGATAAACCGTCACCAGATTACCCGTTTTTTTGCGAAAAACGTCCTTATCTAAGGAAGTTTTGGTGGTTAGGTCTACCAACCGGCAAGAATCGGGTGAGATTTCGTCTGCAAGCATAATTTTTCCATCTGCGGTTTTGCCAAATTCAACCTTAAAGTCCACCAGTTGCAAACGAGCCTGCCGAAATCGTTCCTTTAATAGCCGATTAATTTGAAGTGCTAAGTTTTCGAGGATTTCACCTTCTGCATAACTAATAATTTTCAAAGAAACAGCTTGATTAGTGTTGATGAATGGATCGTCCAATTCGTCAGATTTATAAAAAAATTCCACAATCGGCTGATCGAACTCTCGTAAATACGGCACCGCAAATTTTCGCTGAAAACTGCCCGCTGCTGCATTACGTACGACTACCTCTAGTGGAATAATGTCTACTTTGTAATTTAATTGTTCGGTATCGGAAATTTTTTTAATAAAGTCCGTATGAATCCCTTTTGCACCTAGCATTTCAAAGAGGATACAATCGATCTGATTATTCAAAGCTCCCTTGCCAATAACTTGCTCTCTCCGTTTACCATTTAACGCCGTTGCTTGATCCAGGTACTCAACCCACACCACGTCTTCCTCATCCGTCCTATACAATCGTTTAGCTTTACCCTCTTTAATTAACGTCGTTTTCTTCATTGCTAATCTCCCAAATCTTTTCCGCTTGAATTGAACCTAAGCTTGGTTGCAGTTCTCCTAACAAGGTAATGTGCCCCATCTTCCGATTCACCCGACTTTCCGCTTTGCCATAATCGTGAAAATGCCAATGCGGCCGTTGTGCTAGCTTTTGGCGGGCTAATGTTAAATGTTGCCCGAGTAAATTGACCATCACTGCGGGGGCGTGTTGCGTAATTTTCGGTATTTCAAGTCCACAGATACTGCGAACGTGGGCTTCAAATTGTGAAATGTTACATGCTTCAATCGAGTAATGTCCCGAATTATGGGGACGGGGTGCTAATTCATTCACTAACAAACGCTCATCAGCTAACATGAAGAATTCAATCCCCAATACTCCTCGTAAACATAAACCTTGCGCAATTTGGCGAGCAATTTTTTGTGCTTTTTGCTGAACCTCTTTCGTTACCCGTGCCGGGACAATGCTTTGATGGAGAATATGGTTGTGATGGATATTTTCCGCTACTGGAAAACATCGCACCTGGCCATCCCGGCTTCGCGTCACCATTACCGATAATTCTTTGCTGAATTTCTGACGCTTTTCCAAAATGCACGGTGTTTGGGATGCTAAACTCCGGCCCGCTGGCAAATCGTCCTCCGAATTAATATCTTGCTGACCATGCCCGTCATAACCGCCCTCACAAGATTTTAAAATGCAAGGGTACCCTAGCTTAGTAATCGCGTCATTTAGCTCGGTTGGATTGCTGACGGGTTGATAAGGCGTTACCGGGAGGTCGTGGCTAGCAAGAAAATGTTTTTCGCGAAGACGATCACTAGTTACGTATAGTAAATTAGTCCCTTGCGGAAGAGCCGCTAACTTTTGTGTAGCCTCCAAGCTAGCTAAATCGACATTTTCAAATTCATAAGTTAAAACATCGCTACGTTCGGCCATCTTTAATAGGGCTTGCTGGTCGTTATAAGCGGCCACAATTTGAAAATCACTAACCTGACCAGCCGGACAGTTAGGGGTCGGATCTAAAATACCCACCTTATACCCCATTGCTTTGGCAGCCAGAGCGATCATCTGTCCTAATTGGCCGCCGCCAATAATTCCAATCGTTGCTGGCGGTAGGTATACACCCGCTTCACCACTGCTTTTCACTATTCTGGGCCTCCTGGGTTTGTTCTTGCCGAAATTCAATCATTTTTTTAGCAAGCCGCGGCTCGGTAATCGCTAAAATTTCGATTGCCAGTAAAGCTGCATTTTTAGCCCCGGCCTCTCCAATTGCCGTGGTTGCTACCGGTACTCCGCTGGGCATCTGCACAATCGACAATAAAGAGTCCAAGCCGTGCAACGCATGACTTTCAATCGGGACGCCCACCACCGGCAAAATGGTGTTGGCCGCTAACATTCCTGGTAAATGTGCAGCTCCACCAGCTCCCGCAATTATTACCCCATAACCATCTTTTTGAGCTTGCCTGCCAAATTTTTGAAGTTCACTAGGCATCCGATGCGCTGAAATTACGTGTCGCTCATAAGCCACCTCAAACTTATCAAGCATCGCTGCCGTTTCCTTCATCGTGGGCCAATCGGAAATTGATCCCATCACTACCGCAATTTTTTTCATAACAGCTCCTTTCAAACAAAAAAACTTGGTTAGTTTTCACGTTTAGTGTACCAACTTAGTTAACTTTAATCAACGCTTTATACGAACTATTTTTATTTAATTTCATTTTATAGTTCGTTTATAACTCTTAAAAAGAGATATATCATCATTAATCATCCGAATTATACATAAAGACCTCCCCAATCAACACTAACCGTTGCTCGAGGAGGTCCAATATAAAGTATGGTGAAAATAATTTTTGAATAAGTGCTTAAAAATAAGGTCCCGAAACTGGGTCTGGAGAAAAAAACATTCACCACTAACTCAACTAATAAAGTATGCATCCGTAGGTCCCTTTAAGTTATTATTTAGTAACTAATCATCAAAAAAGTTGCATCACTAATCTTAAGGTACTACCCACCTATTTTTACTTGGCCGCTAGCAACTTGCATTTTTTGAGCAGCCACTAGTAAAAGTTTTTCCGTTCCAACTGCCGACGACTTTGCGTCAGCGAATACGCGCCCGCTGTTAACCAGTGGCCCTAAACTTCTTAAAATCACGGCCAGCGTTAATAAATCTTTTTGTCCCATATTGATCCCTTCTTTCTTAATTTTAAAGTATTATATATGTGAACGCTTTCATTTTATCGTGGATACTTCTGGGACGCAAATAATAACTATCGTCAATTTCTTATACTTAGCCATCCAACTCTTTCAAGTTCACTTATTTAAATAAGCCCTCCTACCTCTCATCAAGAAGAAACGCGATTCACACCATCTTCACAGCAAAGATTCTTTACTATTGCTAAATCATTTTCTAACTGCTAACCAAACCATTCCACTACATCCTAATCCAGTAACGCTAAATATAATCTGCCTCCAATGTATTACGTTTAGGAAGACCTAGCACGGGATTTAAATTATGTCTATGGGAAGCAACCACGCTAAACACCACGCAAAAAATAAAAATTAGCCACCACCGTTTGCTTAAAAAATCCCAAAAAGTCATCCCCGTCCGGGCTCTTTGAACCCGTAATTTTTTGGCAGGGACTTCCCGATCCCGGATCAACGCGTCTAAACTAATTCGGGGAAATCAGGTAGCCTAAAGCTCCCACATCAAATATTAAAAATGTCGCCAGTAAAAAAAGTAGGTTTACCCTAGCTTTAACAAAAACGATTCCTAAAACCGCTAACAATAACAAATATTCTAATTTAGATGCCCACGTTTTAAAGACCATTACTCACGCTCGCTTTTTCAAAGATCACCCTAATTTTTTCAAATCCTCCTGAGAAATAAAAAGAGTCACTTCACCAGTTTCCTTATTAACCTTAGCTTTTACTTCCACACCATGGGCAAAGAAAGTTGGCTTGCCAACGTCAATTCTTAAGTATTGATTGCCATAGCATAACACTTGATAAAGTTTTTCCATTATTATCTCCTCCGTTAATCGAGTCTAAAAAAAATTATTAGCCATCAAGGTAATCCCCAGCTTAACTAAGAACATCTATAACTGTAGATTTTAATTGCTGAGCTACTTGCTGCGGTTGCGTAGCCTTCATGATTGCCGAAACTGCTGCAACTCCGTCGACATTCGTATTCCGCAAAACGGACAGATTTTCCGCATTTAGCCCACCAATTGCAAAAACCGTTATTTTTGCTTCCTGCTTAATTCGTTTTAGCGTTGCAACACTAGTGTGCACAGTTTTAACGTGGGTCGTAGTGGGAAAAATTGCTCCCACTCCCAAGTAGTTAGCTCCCTCTTCAACCGCGCGTCGTGCTTGCGCAACTGTTTTAGTAGTCGCTCCAATAATCTTGTTGGGCCCTAAGATTCGCCGTGCTACCGCCACTGGTAAATCAGCTTGTCCAAGATGAACACCCGCAGCATCGACAGCTTGCGCAATCGCTACCTGGTCATCGATTATTAACGGGACTTGGTAACGGTCGGTAATCTTTTTACATGACCCGCCAATTTATAGTATTCAGCACTGCTGATTTCTTTTTCCCGTAGCTGTAGTAAATCAACCCCTCCTTGGCAAGCCAACTTAATCCTTTCTAAAAATTGTTGTTGATTTAGTCCTAACCGGCCCGTGTCGAGATAAAGTAATGGCTTTTCTAACATTTGATCCACCTCAATTTAATTTTGACTTTCTTTATGATAGTGTTTACAATGTACGTGGTAATAATTTTACCACATAAATCAAAACTTTAAAGTTCGTCTGGGGTGCCATTTTTGGCTGAGATCATACCCATTGAACCTGATGTAGTTCGTACTACCGAAGGAAGACCGAATACCGCAATAGCATAATTCTGTAACTCACTTTTGGTGAATTACGCCACCCATAATTGCGTACCCCCTTTCTTTGGTTGTATCCATAAGAAAGGGGGTTTTTGCATGGCAATCGTTAACGCTAAGTTTCTTGATGCGTTTCCAATTGCCTGTGGATAGCTCCTTACCTGCAGTTCAGGCTACTCCGCCCGTAAATTGGTAAAAAACTCTGCTTAATTTAGTTCCGCAAAATATTTTTAACGCTTTTGCCCAGAGAAACGTTGGTCAGATTATCATTTTTGTAATTTTTCTGGGTGCCCTGCTAAGCTATAGCAAACGTCAGCACCATTATGACCAATTGCTTACCTTGGTTACCCAACTAATGATTTAATTATCCAATTGAACGTCTTGGTTATGTGAATTGTCCCTTTAGGAATTGCTTGTCTGATGGTCAAAACCACTGCCACTCACGGAATCACTTTACTATTACCGCTACTTTACTTTTTATTTTTATACGGGAGCGGTGTCGTTGTATTTTTAGTATTCTTAACGTTACTCACCATTTTGCGCACGCAAATCTCGCTTGCTAAATTGTTCAAGGGGCTCACCCGCATACTGCTCGTGGCGTTTACCACTACTTCTTCAGCAGTTACCCTTCCGGTTGAGTTCATGGATGTACAGCACCGGCTTAGCGTCAGTAAATCAGTCAGCGAATTAGTTTTACCGTTAGGGATGGTTTTAAAAAATAATGGTCCAGCAATGTATCTTGCTTTAGTTTGCACCGCCATTGCCAAATCTGCCACCTCCCCCTCACCACCCCTTATTTGCCAGCGGAAAGTATCGCGCTATTTGCTAGTATAGACTGGTTTGTAGGCATGCTTCGCACCGTGGCCAACGTGATTGGGGATGTAACTACTGCAGTAATCATTGATCATGAAGAAGCTGGTTGATGGCTGAGGTTGGCTTTTTATAGTTTCACTTTTGAATCGTTAGTGTTGATTTACAAAGAATTTTGTTTAGCAAAACATATTGACTAACGAAAAAGTCATTTTAAACAGTAAATTGCTTTCCTTAAAAAATGACCACACCTAAAATGGGTGTGGTCATTATATTGTCTATATAAAATAAACTTACAATCACAATAAAATTGTACATAAAAAAGCAATAAAAAATTTATTTACAAAGCTTTATTTCTCAATCCTATAAAAATAGTCAAAATCAAAAGATCAGCAGTGCCACCTAAACTAAGATTACGATCTAAAAATTTCTGATTCATTTCGTATAGCTTTTGCATCCCTAATTTAGTTTTACTACCACCACTATTTAACACGTCAATAGCTTCTGTACGTGCCCAATTGATAATATTTAAATCGTTATCAGCACGCTTTACCAAATTCGAATCTTCATTAATAGATACTAATTTCAACAATGTATCAATCAGTCTTTGGTTCTTTGTTCCCGTTGCTCTACATAGGAAGGGAAAGGCAACGCGAAATACTTTCGGAAAACCATCCTCTGCTTCACCGCGGATTCCCTTATAACCAAACCTTAAATATTGTATTTCACCAGCAGTTAAATTTTCTGGATTTTTTTCAGTTAAATTAGCGAAATCATGTTTTGTTAATCCTAATAGCATCTGCTTTATTACATCTTGTACAGCCATATGCCGTTGTTCTGAATAAGCCATCGCACAAGTCATAATCCCTAGAGAAAAGATTGCACCTTTGTGCGTGTTAACTTGCGAAGTTGCTTCAAACATTGCTTTTTCAGCTGTTTTGCCATATTCGCGTAATTCCAAAAACATTTTTGATAGTTGCCCTTGATAACTATATCCTAGGTCAGCGGCCTTTAAAAAATAATTTTTTAAACTCATGGAACTATCTATAAATGTAAATATATCCATATCAGGATGCGGTCCTGGCGACACTGGATCTACAAGCCCCGGTTTAGGATTTACACTTACTTCATATAGCAACGACTTAACTGCATCGTTAGCAATTTCGCTTACAACACTTTCACTTTCCACCATAATTTTCCTCAAAGTTGGTTACTTTTTCTTGTATAAATTGTTGCAATTCATTGACGGAATGTTTGCGTGAGCGAGCACAATTTTTGGCTAAATTTCCACAAACAAAACATTTCCGTGGTTCTAAACCTAAGTCTGTCCGCGAAATTGATTTGTTTCGTCCACCAGCAATCACATCAATATCGAAGAAGCGACCAATATCGTCATTATTTTCAAAATCAATTGCTCTTTCTTTAACATCATTTGCTGATAATTCTGAGATGATAAAACAAGTGTTACCAGCAGGTTTATTCCAATTTAAAATTATTTTAGTATTATCAACCCGGTTTAAGAAGCGGTTAACCCCGTTCACAAAAACTTTATGCAAATTGGAATTATTTTTAATAGGTCCAGGAATATTTAGTTTAATAACCACTATAGAATTAACAACGTATTTTCGGCTAAGTTGATTTTGAACGTAAACACGTTCATCACGATCATTTAAGATATCTTCAATCGATTGTACTTCACCTTTATTAAACAGTTCCATCTTATTCAGCCTCTAATTTATCATACTTTAATCTTTAACCTCTTTAATTGTATCAATCAAAGTACCATCACGGTATTCAATAAGAGCTACTGTACGATCGGTGAATTCAAGAGGTTCTGGTGTACCAACTTTATGTTCAGCCATCTTTTGAAGTTCTTCAATTGAATACACTGGTACCCCAGGAATATTATTTAATTGCCCTATTAAATCTTTCCGCTTGGGATTAATTGCAATTCCATATTCAGTTACTAATACATCTATTGAATCGCCTGGAGTTACAACTGTGGTTACTTGCGGTACAACAGTTGCAATTCGACCACGGACCAATGGAGCTGAAATAATTGTTAGCTTCGCTGTTCCAGCATCTTGATGCCCGCCAATTGCTCCTCGGATAACTCCGTCTGAACCACTCATAACGTTAACATTGAAGTTGGTATCAATTTCTAACGCACTTAGGATAGCAACGTCAAGCTGGTCGACCATAGCACCCTTGTTATCAGGATCGGCATACCACGAAGCATCAATTTCTTGTTGGTTTTCTTCAGATTGCATTGCATCAGCAGCACCCTTATCAAAGTCCTGAACGTCCATTACTTTCTTGACTAAACCTTCTTTCAATAAGTCAGTCGTCGGTTTAGTAATCCCACCTAATGCAAAGGAAGCTGTAATTTGATTATCTATCATTGCTTTTCTTAGATAGCGAGTAACTGCTAGAGCTGCTCCGCCCGAACCAGTTTGAAATGAAAATCCCTCTTTGAAATAATTTGAATTAACAATTACATCATTAACTGTCTTAGCAATCTTCAATTCCTTAGGATCCTTAGTAAATCTAGTAGCATCGGATCCAATCTTGTCAGGATCACCAACTTGTTTTACCTTAACCACATAGTCTACTTGAGTTTGCTTAATTGAAGCTGGTGTATTTGGATAATCAACAATATTATCCGTAACTAACACAACTTTGTCTGCATATTGAGCGTCCATCAAAGCATAACCTAGTGAGCCAAACACTGCATCACCTTTCATTCCATTAGCATTTCCTAACCTATCAGCATTAGGGACGCCTAAAAATGCCACATCAATTTTAATGTCACCATGCTCGATTGCACGTGCACGATTACCATGTGATCTAAAGATAACGGGATTTTTTAATCCGCCATGAGAAACAAATTCTCCTAGAGATCCCCGCATTCCAGAACTAGTAATATGCGTAATCGTTCCGGCCTTAATAGCTTCGATTACAGCGTCATTCATAACACCAGTTAATGAAGAGGGAGCTAGGGTTAGGTCTTTAATACCTTCATCTAAAATAATCTCCATAACTTGGTTAAAAACGAAATCCCCGTTTCTAAAATGATGGTGAAATGAAATTGTCATACCATCATGAACAGTCTTTTTAACCACGTCCCTTAATGATTCAACTACTTTATTGTCACCTGTAGTGACATGCACCTTAGGCGCAACACGTTGAATATCTGGATGTCCAATTTCAGTTGTTTGAAATGAACGATAATTATATTTATTTAAGGTATCTTCTGAAACTTTACGTTGTACTCTATTCTCCAAGGTAATTGCCCTCCTCATCAATTAATCCAGACGCTTTAGCTAATTTCATAACCCGTTGAGCTCTCAAAACAACTGGCCTATCAACCATTTGACCATTCATTGAAATCACTCCTGATCCCTTAGCCCGAGCCTCTTCAATGGCAAAGATAACATCTTTAGCTTTTTTAATTTCTGGTTTAGTAGGTGCATAAACTTCATTAACCATTGGAATTTGTCGCGGATTAACTAATGATTTCCCATCGAATCCAAGCTGATGGATATAACGTGTTTCACGATAAAATCCTTCTGTATCATCCATGTTAGAGAATACAGTATCAAATGCAGCAATCCCAGCAGCACGCGCAGCATGTAGAACCATATTGCGAGCAAACTCAAGCTCCGCTCCATCCGGATAACGGTGGGTCTTCATATCGGTAGTATAATCTTCGGCCGAAATTGCAATTCCAATCATACGTTCCGATGCACTCGCAATTTCGGGAGCGTTCAAAACTCCTTTAGCTGATTCAATAGCAGCCATGAGATGAGTACTTCCAATTTCACGATTAAATTTCTTCTCAGCTTCTAAAACATCTTGTTCTAGTTTTTTAATCATGTCAGCTGATTCAGCTTTTGGCAAACGAATAACTTCGATACCAGCCTTCACCATCGCTAAAACATCATTACGGTAAAAAGGGGTGTCTTGGCCATTAACACGGACGACCAATTCGGCATCACCATAATCTTGCGTTTTTATAGCTTCTGCAACCAAGAAACGGGCTGCATCTTTTTCTGCCATCGAAACAGCATCTTCTAGGTCAAACATGATTGAATCTGCTCCATAAATTCCAGCATCCTTAACCATAGCTGGATTATTTCCTGGAACAAACATCATTGTTCTACGTAATCGTTCATCTTGCATTAGAATACCTCCCAAACTGGTTCTTCAGCTGTACCAGTTGCTCTTTGGGCTGCGGCAAACGTCCGAGCCTTAATTACACAATCTAAAGCACCTTGATCAACAGCTTTAACCTTAGCATTTTCAATTCCTAACAAATTCAAACTACTAGTTATCACCTTTTTAATTTGTTTCCCAAATATTTTTGATACATCGGAGTCTAAATCAATTTCAATTCCATTATCATTTTTTGAAATTGTAATTTGAATGTCAGACGATTCTAGTGTTCCCGCAATAGCGGTTGATTTAATTTCCATCAATTTTAAAACCTTCCTTAATTAGTTTTTGTAAATCATTTAAGTGCTTAATAATATATTCGTAGGTAGTGGCCGGTAAATAATCTTTAATCTGTTCAATTGCATTATTTTTAATTGCGCGTCGCACCTGTGTAGCTGAAATTACATTGCCATCAATTTGCTTTCGTGGAATAATCTTAACTTTAACTTCAGGAGGTAAAACTTCTGATAAAGCTTTATTGTAGATACTTGTAGTTTTCGAAAATGGTTCTGAACCTAAATACCGTGTTTTGATATTAAGTGGTTTGGCGATCTGCGTCTTAAATAATTCAGCATCCATAGCAGTTTGATATTTGATGACATTATCACTACCAGTAATGAAATACGATGGAAAAGTCATATAACTAACCATGTACTCATTTCCTAACCTAACGATAACATTACTTAAATCTGCCAACCCTTGGCGAACTAGTTCAAAACGCGTTTTTGTGGTGAATAGCGATGCATCTTGTTCGACTACAAAAACATACACCAAATCACTTTGGGCAGCCGCTGTTTCAACCAAATAACGATGTCCTAAAGTAAATGGGTTAGCATTCATGACAATCGCACTGACTTGCTTGTCAGATTGGTTTTCCATTGTAGGAAGTGTTTTAATAAAATCATGTACACTATAATCCCCTGTTTCTAACAAAACAGCCGTATCAGTTTTTGCTAAAGTTTTAAAGCCAACATGTTCAAAACTATTTTGATAAATCGCTTTCGTAAAAACAAACACGTGAAATATTTGGCGTTGCGCCAATTCATTAATTAGCGTTGACACAATTAAATTAAATAATTTTCCATCCTGACAAGTAGGATCTACAGCAATGTACTTCAAAACATTGTTGTGGAAAGAGCCCGTAGCAATTAGTCGTTGCTTTTCAAAGATACCAAAACATGATATTTGAAGTAAAGTTTGTTTATCAGGAATTGTAATATCAAACTCCGACAACAAAGTTCCCCATTTTTTTCGATTACTAGCATCTTGCAAATTAATTTGCTTTACTTTCCCCTCATAAGCCATTTCGTAGCTCCTTTAAACAAATAAACGCATCAAGAAAATCGATAATGTAACTGTAATTGCTCCACCTAAACGAACAGCAACTTGAGCAAATGGCATTAGTTCCATTCGATCGCCAGCTGCTAGAATAGCAAGCGCGCCAGTGCCACCTTGACCACTACAACACGAAACTGCAATGGCGGTATCAACTGGGTACATACCTAACATTTTGGCACTGAAAAATGCGGCACAAACAATCCCAGTAACTGTAACTACAATAGTAATTAACATAGGAATATTGGTGAATACCGTAACTAACGATTCCCAGGGAGTCATTGCAATACCAACTCCGAACAAAAGTGGAGGTGTAATTCCTTTAACCGTTAAGCTATAAAGAGACTTTCCACCTTCTTGCAAACTTTCAGGGATCCACCCTAACATTTTAGCAATCATCACTACAATCAATAAAACAATTGGAGCTGGCAAATGAATCACACTGTTAACCCATACCCCTAATAAATAAAGTGAAATAGCTAAAATTCCCGAAACTAACATCTTTTCAATATCTGCACCGCTAGATTTTTGGGTCAAGTTGCCTAAATCAGATTGACCGTCATCAGCTTCGACTAGCCGTCCATTCCCAGTCCATTCAGGGTGAATATCCCCCATTTTTTTCAAAATACCAGACAAAATAACTGCTACTAAGCTTCCTAACATAACACAAGGCAAAATCATCGCAAAAATTTTAGGTTGTGCCATAGAAATAATAGCTGCATATCCCAAAGATAGAGGTAAAGCTCCTTCACCAACCCCGCCAGCCATAATTGGGGCAACCACGTAAAAATAACTTTTCCAAATAGATAAGCCTAACAAGCTCCCCACCGCGATTCCAAGCAGAGGACCAACTAACTCACAAATCAATAAAACAACGATAATTCTAGTGCTTGCCTTTATTAAGGTCTTTCGATTCATGGCACTGATACTACCAACAATCAATAGGGCAATAAAGAATGCCAAAAAATTATTATTGTTCATAAAATCCGTAACTACATGAACTGTGCTTTTAGGTAGCCAGTTTTCATATACTAAGTATGATGGTAAAAAGGTAACAACCAAAACCTTGCCACCCAATGACTTTAAGATTGGAATGTGTTTTCCAATCTCTTCCAAAATAAATGAGAAAAGAGTCATAATTCCAATTGCGCCCAGCATATCGTCTGGCATCTGGTTACCCCATGTTAATAACACATAAGCTACAATTAGCAAAATATAAAGTGGCATTGGAATAATTCCAATTTGCAACGAAAAGAGTTTTTTTAACATGCCTTGTGAACTCATTTTTTCTTCCATAATAGGCCTCCAATTTTTGGAATTACTTGCTATTTTTAACAGCTGTGACAACGGTTTCAACTACTGCTTTATCAAATACACCTGGAACAATGTTTTCAGCAGTTGGATTACTAATAACATTCGCTAAAGCTTCTGCAATTTGCATTTCCATTTGAGGTTTAAAATGTTTGATCTTTTCTTCTAACAGCCCCTTAAAAAGCCCTGGAAAAACTAAAATATTATTAACTTGATTTGGATATGTTGAACTACCAGTAGCAATTACTGCTGCACCAGCCTCTCTAGCAACTTTTGGATCTACTTCTGGTCTGGGATTCGCCAAAGCAAAAATAATTGGTTTGTCAGCCATCGATTTAATCATCTGCTTATTAACAATGTCTCCAATTGATAAACCAATGAAAACATCTTGATTTACTAGTGCATCTGCTAAATCTGTCCCTTGTTTAACTTCTTCAAAATGCTTAGCAACATCTAGCTGATACTGGTTTAAGCTAGTTCGTTTATCCCGAATAACGCCGTTTTGATCAACCAATGTAACATGTTTAAGACCCGCAGTGGCAAGTAACTTAGCTGTAGCTAACCCCGAAGCTCCTGCTCCATTAATAACAATTTTTAAGTCTGTAAGCTCCTTATTAACAACTTTAGCAGCATTAATCAAACTAGCTAAAACAACAATCGCCGTTCCTTCTTGGTCGTCATGATAGACTGGAATATCTAGTTGCTGGCTTAATTGTTCTTCAATTTCAAAACAACGTGGCGCTTTAATATCCTCTAAATGAATTCCTGCAAAACTCTTGCTAATATTTTTAACCGTTTTCACAAATTCAGGAACGGAACTTTGGCTTAGCGCTAATGGGATAGCATTAACACCTGATAACTCTTTATACAAAAGTGCTTTCCCTTCTACAACCGGCAAACCAGCTGATGGCCCTATATCTCCTAACCCTAAAACAGCTGAACCATCTGTCACCACTGCAACAAGTTTCCCACTGATAGTCAACTCATCTTTTTGTTTTGGATCGTCATAAATAATTCTAGATAATTCAGCAACTCCTGGCGTATATGCCTTACCGAGCTCATTTGAATTTCTAACTGGCAATTCAGCCGTAACTTCTAAAACACCGGTTTGTTTCTTATGTAATTCAATAATTTCTTGCTTATCCATAAGTCCCACCCTTTTCATTTTATTTGCATCTATAGAATAGCACTTTTTTACATTTTTTAAAATATTATATTATTTTTTTAATTTTTTAAAAACATTTAAAAAATATGCAAAAAACGTGTAAAAGGTTTTTGATTTTTTAAAAGAAAGCATAAAAAAATGCTATACTTTTACTGTACATAGATATGAAACCTAAGGAGATACAGTAATGCCAAAAAGTTACTCTAATAGAAAAAGATTAACTCAAATCGCTCACGACTATTATTTGTCAAATCTTTCAATTACAGAACTGTCAAAAAAATACGATGAGAGCCGCTACTTAATTACTAAAGCGTTAGATGAAGCTCGTACATCTGGGATTGTAAGCATCAAAATTAACGCTCCTATTGAAAGAAACTATCAGCTAGAAGAAGAGCTAAAAAAACGTTTTAATATACCTTTTGTTGCAGTAGTTAAAGAAAGCGACAATGGAGATGAAGACTACAATAATGTCTTGGAATGTGCGGCGGAAAGGATTCAAATATTAATTGAGAAAAGTCATATAGTCGGAATGACTTGGGGTAGTACGGTCTATTCGGTTATTGAACATTTCAAAAATACTCTGCGTGATGATTTAACTTTCACCCAATTCATTGGTGAAAATATGAAATACAACTCTGAAGCTGGATCTAGAAGGATGGTAGAACGTGCCGCTTCACATTACGAGGCTAAGTACCTTACTTTGCCGCTTCCTCTTTATATTGTGGATGATACAATCAGAGAACATTTACCTGAGGAACCCGCAATTCGGACAACTTTGGCTGCAGCTAGAAGAATGGACTTTTTATTCTGCGGTTTAGGGACAATTAGCTCATTTAATTCGATTAGTACTTGGAAATCAGCCAAAAATAAAATTTTACCGTATGTGAATGCCGAAGACATCGCTGGAATGCTATATGCTCGTCCTTATGATATTAACGGAAACTTTTTAACGCAAACAAATGACAAGACTACTGGAATAACAATTGATGAAATTTTGACTACACCTCGTCGTCTAGGAATTGTACACAGTAAGTTCAAGACTAGCGCTGCTCTGGGTGCGCTACGTGGTAATATGCTAACAGACATGGTAATGAGTGAGGGAATTGCACAACGTATCTTAATTACTGATGATGAAACTTCAAAGTACTAAGTGCGTTTAACTTGATAAAAAATCCTAATATTTAATTAACTTCAATGCTACGGTTTACTTATTAATAAAATTTGATTCTACAAAATCTGCTATTTGATAGACTTATCTATGTACTGATAGCAGATTTTTATATTATTATGTTGTAAAAAGGTGTTTGTTTTTTCACCAAGGAACTATAAAAATATTGCACGTAGGTCGTGTGTTTACATTAAATTATAATTTACCAATTTTGTAAGTTAAATCAAAAAATCTAGTTAACCAGCCGGAAATAATTCCACTAGTTAGCTAGATTTTTCATTCATAAATACTTATAACTATGCCTTAGCTAGATAATCAAATTAACTTAATTCGGGGAACCAAATTTTAATTTCTCGTTCGGCACTTTCAACGCTATCGGAGCTGTGCACAACGTTTCGAAGTAGTCCATCTGGCCATTCCCGACCAAGATCTCCCCGAATCGTTCCGAAGGCAGCTTCGGACGGGTTGGTAGCTCCCGCCATCCGATGGAAAACTTCAATCACGCGAGTACCACTAGCAATCATGGCCACGATTTTGCCTTCCAACATGTATGTTTCAATTTCCTTAAAGAATGGTTTATCAACTAATTTTGCATAGTGCTGATGTAACTGGCTTTTAGTTGCCCGGGTAACTTTAAGAGCATCAATTTCGTACCCCTTACGCTCTAGCCGCGTAATCACTTCACCAATGTGCCCTAAATTAACTCCATCCGGTTTGACTAAAATTAAGATTCGCTCTTGATTCATTAAAAATCCTCCGTTTCCGTCTAAGAGTGCCTTAATTGTACTAGAAATTATAAAGTCACACTACACATTAACTAAATCTATAGTGTAAGCTGATAAGACTTACACGAAAAAAGTCAGATTTTTAATTAACCATCGTATTACGATACTTCGTCGTAAATATCCGCTTTAAGAATTGGCCCAAAGTTAAAAATTGATTAATAGATTTTCTTTTATTCAGGAGCATCTTCTAACGTCCACCTTAATTCACCATGATAATCGCCCACTCGATCCAGCGGGTTTAATTCAATTTGCAAATATTTACTTAAATCTAAGCTGACATTTCCCTTACCTTGATAAACAATTTGACTTACGTTGTTTATCGACACTTCTCCAAACCGTAAGCGTTGCGAAAGTACCCAGTTTTCTTTGCTGGTCAAGGGCCGTTGTTCACATAGCTTTACGGTCCAGTAGCGCTGATCCACCTTGCTTTGATCAGCAATCTTTAAAAATTCTTCTTTTGGTAATGAAACTGTAGTAGTTTCGGCTGGAATGTTAAGTGTTTTAAAATTAATTTGCTTGGGCAATGACATTTGCGGACCGTGTTCTTGCTTAATGGTTCGAACTTCCTTATTAGACCGTTGATGATTAGTGTCTTCAACATAAAATGTCACTTGTTCGCCCAACCAAGCCTTAGGAAATGAATACATAAACTCGTCAGTCACTCTTTTAGGTGCATTAGTGTACTCCTTTAGGACCTGCTGCTCTCCTTTACAGCTGGCTACCAGAGTTATTTTTCCAGCTGTTGCTTGCGCAAAGGAAAAGGCCACCTTTCCTTTATTAGTAAATCGGGAAACGTAAATATTATCATCCTTGTCTTTTAATTCAAAATGCATCTGCTGTTTTTTTCGGTAGCGGTGCACCACCGTTTGGTCGTAAGGCATGAAGTAACCAGTATCTTTACTTGCATCATTTTTAACTGGAAAATATCCTGAAACTTCTGGGTACGTTGTGGACATGTCAAAAGGTGTCGTTAAAATCCCCTTTTTTTCAATGGGGGAACGGATTTCTTTGTATTTTTCGTTTACAAAAATTGTAGATATCTTGCCAATATAATTAATTGTCGTAACAGCACCACTTTTACCAACAGTCTTTCCTTTTACAGTTGTAGTTACGTCAAATGGTAGAGCTAATTCTCCGTTAACTATTTTAGCGGGATTTACATGATTTTGTTTTCCACACCACCTTAAATAAATCTTATAATGTAAAACGGTATCAGAAATTTGATCGGCAGTATTTTTTTTTGCCTGGAATCGAATTGTTTTATTCCCCTTTGCATCATAAATATAGTAAAAATTAAAGTAGTTAGATACATCCTTCCCATCAAAATCAGTTACCGTTGTTTGCTCAATCTCATATTGTCCGCTTTTCTCAATTTCCTGCAACCCACCAAAGTTAACTTCCACAGCCGAGTCTCCACTAGAAACAGTTTGGTGCGCAGCTAAATAGACTCCGCCGCGGTCTGCTAGTTTAAAATAGGCGTCTTCAGCGTAGGCCGGGGGAGTTTCAGGCTTTGCTAAAAATTCGGTCTGATACACTAATGATGATGGTGAGCTATCATTGTTATGCACTATGAAATTAACTTCAGAAATCGACTTAGTAACAACTTCAAAACTTTGTCGGGGGTCCCGCCACGGAATCCCCGCAGTAAGGTTTTTTAAATATAACCATTGTGCCCCATCCTGATTTTCGTTGTCATACATAATATTTGTGGGATTATTTGCATATACCGCTTCAATTACTCCACCAGGATCTTTGTACCCAATAAATTTATTAGTATTAAGTCCGTAATAATTAAACGCCGTCTTGACTGTCAAGGGCTTCTCGTGCTCGTCGACAAATTTATAGGTAACCACTACTTCATCAGCAACATCTATCCCTAAAAAATATGTTTTAGAAAAGCTCAACGTACCTCCTTTCAAGTTACTTTTACTTCGTTTTAAAGTTACTAGTAAATTAACCGTATTTCCCTTATAAAACCCTACATTTTTTATCAATGCTTGACTTTCATTAGTCTTTTGATCAACCG
Source organism: Pediococcus acidilactici DSM 20284 (assembly GCF_000146325.1). Taxonomy (GTDB): domain Bacteria; phylum Bacillota; class Bacilli; order Lactobacillales; family Lactobacillaceae; genus Pediococcus; species Pediococcus acidilactici. Next base: position 478,695 of record NZ_GL397067.1, read on the forward strand.
CTAAACGATTAGCGGTCGCATCTCCTTTCAAAGGGGTTACTTCTGTATGGGCTCCACTATGCATAATGAAGGTGTTTTCAGCGGGAGTAACTGCTTGGTTAGCCCATTTAAAACCATCCAAATTAGGTAGTGGTCTCAAACTGGCTTTTACACCAGGAGCTAGCCACCACAAACTCATTAGAAAAGTTACCAATATCAATCCTTTAACTTTTTTCATCAGTCGGCCCCTTATTCATAAAACTTTTTATACCAACGTCTGACCAAAACGTAACTGACCACAATTAGTCCTATTAAAAATAGCCCCCAAGAGGTGCTTTCATTAGTTTGCGGTAAACATCGAACATAGTCACTGTTTACTGGGGATTGAGGCTTTTTGGGAGAATCTTGTTTCGATAAAGAAACTTTCTTCATGGGCACCACTTGGTTAGCATTATTTTCCTGATAAAAGGTAATTCCAGCTTCGGTATTAACTCGGTCACTCGCGAGTACATCCGGAGTTACGTTGACTAACAATGCTAATAAAATTAATCCACCCCAAAATTTCATTTTACTTCTCCGTTTTTTTATTTTTGTGCTTCAATCGATAAATATAAACGCCTAAAATTAAGATTACCATTACCAAAAAGTCCATCATTAGATAAATTAAGCTATTATCTGCCGGCTTCTTAACTTCAACCGCGCTTTTATTTAGTTTCTCAGCATCTCCTTTAATCGAAAATTCTTTTTTTAGTAGCCATTTTTCTCCAGCAGGACTCTTTAAATGAATTGTTAAAACGTATCTACCACTTTTCAAAGGCTCATTATCCCAATCAATCGGCAAGCAAAAACGAGTCCGGGGAGCGATCGATATTTTTTTGGTAACCTGTTTTAATACGGCAGATTGTCCTTTTTTAGTTACGGTGGCCCGCATATCTAATCTACTCAGCAGCACCGGTTGGGGGTTTTCCAAGGTTGCAAAAACGGTCAAGTATCCATTAGCTAGCCCCGGAAAAACTTTTTTTAAAGTTAACTTAGGATGAATCACTTCATTTGTACATTCTAATTTTGCACCAATTGTGTAAGCAAAATTATTTAACAAACTTACTCCTTGCTCTTTGGGGGAATTTTTTAACGGCTTGGAGTAACAATAAAATCCACCTAAAACAGTTCCTTTAAACCCCTTTGTAGGAATTTTCAAAGGAAATTCAACTTTGCGAACTTCTTTTGGTTTTAAGATGACGGAATGCGGTCCTGAAACCATTGCTTTAAACGAAGGAGTCCCTAGCAACTGCGCCTTTGATTTAGAATAGTCAATCGCCCCATTCTGGTTAGTAATTGCATTATTAGTTTCAATAATTATTCGTTGCTTTTGATTGGTTATGTTTCGTAATTTGATAGTTAATTTTTCAGAAGAACCTGCCCGAACTCGTAAATCAAAATAGCTAGCTTTAGATTGCTGATTTTTTGGCAAAATAGCCTCTGCGTCGAACGACACTTGGTTATTTTTGGTCGTACTAGCTCGAGTGTTAGTATGGCTAACCAAGATAGTAAAAAAACAAACCAATCCAAGTACTTTTATCCACGACGTTCCTTTTTGAATGAATGGTGATTTAAACTGGCGCATCGGTCAACACCCAAGTCAAATCAGCTGTATAGCTTTGCGCTTCAACTCCCGCGCGCGGCACATGTAATTTAACGTTCTCATTTTTACCATCTTGACCTGCAAAAACGGCCGCAAATGCTCCTGCACCTTGCCCTTCTTTTGCAGTCATCACTTCTTGATATTCCTTATTTAGTTCAAAAGAATTTTGTACAATCTCAGGTTTGGGTGATTCATTGTTCTTGGTGGCCACTTTTCCATTAGATAGGGTCATTTTTGCACCGACTAATTCCTTACCGTTCGCGCCCACAAAAGGTGAAATCGCAACTCCTAGCGTCCAACCTTTTGCACCGCCCCGGGTGTCGTTAACCTGGACATGGGGTTTTTGATTTAAAGCGTAGTAATCCGTATCTTCCTGCTTAATTTCTTGTTGCCCAAAGGTTATGTTAGACGCGTAAGGAATCGATAACGCTCCCATGTCCCCTGTACCAGAATCATCATCGTGCGTATCATCTGGAACAACTGGGTGTACGTCTTCACCAGAACCTGCCGTTAAAGTTACGTCCGTTTTATTAGTTGCTTCAGAAATTTGCGAAGCCATTACTGTAGTTGAATTTAAAGCCAATATGCCTAATGCAAGTGTTATGATCACCTTTTTTCTCATTAAGATTCCTCCTTAAAATATATAAGTTACAGTAATTCTCGCACGTCTTTTTTTCAGTTACTAGTTCACCTTTTTTCTCTATTTTAAAAAAATTTAAGGTTCAGTAATAACAAAAGACCCCTCTCCAACTGAATCTTGGAAAGAGGCCTTCTTAGACTTGAATTAATAGTAATTTCCCAGCCGTTTGTATACACGCTTCAAAGTTGGAATGACCCAACGTAGCCCGTATTAATTACCTTGACAATTGATATAGCATTCCTCCTAGCTGTCGCCAATTACGTTCGGTAGGAAGTACCTTCATCAGAATAAGCGGCGTATCTCCAGTGTTAACGTAAAAATTAGAAATCACTAAATCTACTTGCGAAACGGGAGTTTTATAATCAAAAAACTCAAAGGTAAAAGAATGACCGAAATAAGCCCTAATCTTATTCATTAACCATAAGCGATGGGTATGGTGCACATCGTCTTTCACTAGAATTTTAATGGGGACAGCTTGCTTCACGAACAGACCGTAATAGTCCAGAATAAAATAATAATTCAAAAATAATTGTTGCCAATTTGATAATAGCTTTTTAACTGATTCACTAGCATTTCTGAGTAGTTCTTGATGAAAATTATTCATAATCTGGCACTCACGTGGACGTTCCGCCTCTAGTTCCGTAATGTAAGAACGGTTAAAAAAAACATCTGTATTACCAAAAAAGAAGGCACTTCTTTCATGAAAAGCTATAAAATTAAAGACCAACTCCAAATCGGTGGTTGCCAGCTGAAAATTAAAATGCTCTTTTACTACCTTCGCTAAATTTACTACTGCCTGATAGGACGCCGTTTGACTTTTTTGATGCGCTAATGCGTAGCTATTTTCATAATTTGAATTTCCATCAATAATCCCAAAACTATAAATAACTTGATATAAAAAATATAGCTCCGACTCTTTTAAGGGGAGTTTTCCAATTAAGTGCCACTTCCTCATCAAAGCAAAACTAGGATCGTTATCGACCACTTTTTTCTTTGCTAATTCAATTTGAACCGGTGCGTGTGAACTACGCTCCAAAGTAATTGCCATCCAATAAGCAAAAGTTTTCCATTGTAGAGGCTCTAATTCAATTCCATATACTTCCTCAAAATTAGTAATATACGCTTTAATTTCCTTTAAATCCGCTTTAAAAGGCCAGCTATCCGTTATTTCTCTAGTAGAATTCCAATAAAAGTAATAATAAAAGCTACGAATATTTACTTCGCTACCTTTTAAATCCAATCGATATGGCAAAAAATCTAACCGGTAACGACTGAAGTACTGTTTTAATAATTTAGCGTATCGAGAAACGGTTGATATACTCGTAAATTGGCTATCTGCATAATCCGTGAGTCGTAAATGTGGGTTCTGGAACATAAAATCAATTAGCTTATAATTATACGAAGCTCGGTAAAATTTCAAGTAAATCGGGTAAATTGGAAAATCCTCTTCTTTTAAAATTTGGACGTTTTTATTGCGATCGTTAAATAATTGTATTTTTTGGTTAGTTTCTTTAAATAATTGCTCAAATTCGTCTAGATAATTTAAAATTGATTTTTCAGTTACGCCCATTACCTCTGCAAGTTCCTTAGTTGAACACCAAGTGTTACTTTCCAACAAATATTCTAACAACTTAACTTTTTTTAATGACGATGCCGTTAAAAACGTTTTCATTTTTACCTCCAAATCCAACTAAAAACGCTTTTCGTTCCAGTTGGTTCATTATCCAATTAAAAATATGCAAATACTTTTATTTTTGTAGTTATTTATATCATATTGGTTCTCTAAATTACACGTTCATTTTAAAATTGGCTTTATTTCAGTATAGTAAGTAATCACGCTCAAAAATCAAGTTAGTTCCTTTTTTTCACAGATTAAGCTATTCTTAAACTAAATTAATACAGGAGGCCGAGTTCATGCGTTTATGGCACGAAGAACTAATTTCCAAACTGCCCCGGGCCCAGCTTTTAGGTCAACACCGGGAAGTTGCGGCACTCCGCGGCAAGGGCTGGGGCAAAAAACACGCCACCGTCGATTATGTTTTCACCCATTCGCCATACAAGTTGTACCAATTTCATTTGCTAGTAATGGCTGAAATGCAAGCGCGGGGATACCACCCTGATACCAAGTGGTTCGATTCCACTTACCGGGGATTGCATTGCCCAGCTTATTTAGCATTGGCACCTTGTCCGCTCACCGACCCAATCTATCCCGAACATGATCAGCAATATTTGGCAGAATGCTTGGAAAATTTGAGATCTAAGGGAATTCAGATAATGATTTGAAAAAGAGAGTGGGACAAAAGTCGGGCAGTTTGCGAGCATTAACTAAAAATAGACCATCATGTCTGAAGTTGGCATGATGGTCTATTTTTGGTTAAGCGGAACCAACTGACTTTTGGCACACGTTTTGGTTTTATTGAAGGCAAAATACTAAAACAACTTTCTAATGACCTTTTCATCCTTGAAAAGTATTTTTTTAGTTTGTTCCCCACCTCTTCCGATTATAAAATGTTTTATAAATCTTTTCCGTTAGATTTAATCACCTTTTTGTACCAATCAAATGAATCTTTTTTCAATCGTTGCAACGTCCCGCGTCCGGAGTCATCCAGATCGACGTAGATGAACCCATATCGTTTGCTCATTTGGCCGGTTGTCGCGCTAACAAGATCAATTGGTCCCCAAGTTAAGTAGCCAAAACAATTTACTTGGTCAATTTCTACTGCCTTTTTGACTTCTTGAACATGTTTACGTAAATAATCAATTCGGTAATCATCATGGATTTTTCCATTATCATCCAATCGATCCTCCGCACCTAGTCCATTTTCTGTAATCATAATTGGGATTCCATACTTTCGATACGTATAATTTAATAAGTATCGAATTCCCACGGGGTCAATTGTCCAGCCCCACTTGCTCGTTTCCAAAAAAGGATTAGTTAAACCGCCAAAAAGTGCGCTTTTTGCTTCCTTTGCCCCGTGATATTCGGTCACCGATGAGGCGTAGTAATTCATGCCGATAAAATCGATTTTTCCTTCTTTAAAATCTTCGGAATCATTTTTTGAAAATGCCAGTTGAATCCCGTCATCTTCATACTCTGCTAATTTGTATTGTGGAAACTCGCCGTTACACATTGCATCAATTTGATAAAAATCGCGGTCCATTTGTCTAAAAGCGTTCATTATATTTTCCGGTTCGCTGTTAATCGGGTAAACGGGTTCAATTCCGAATACGCAGCCAATTTTATTGGAAGCATCAATTTCATGTCCTAACCGGACTGCTTTACAACTGGCTAAGGTCATGTTGTAACCAATGGTTGCCAACGTTTGCGATTTATCTTTCATCTCAGAATATTTCAAGCCAGCAATTATATACGTAAAGATGTCGCTAGCCTCCGTTCGTGGATCAATATGATTCATTTCATTAAAGGTGACCCAATATTTAACCTTCCCGCGCAACGCAGTAAACATCGTCTTGCAAAATTTGAGATATAACTCAACAACCGAGCGATTTTGCCAAGAACCATATTTTTTAACCAGATTAATTGGCATTTCAAAATGATACAAAGTTACGATAGGCTCAATACGATACTTTTTTAACTCGTCAACTAAATTTATATAAAATTCAATTCCTTTTGGATTAGGCTCTAAGTCGTCGCCATTTGGATAAATTCTACTCCAATCAATTGAAATTCGAAGTGCCTTAAACCCCATCTGCGCAAGGAGTTTAACATCATCTAGATACCGGTGATAAAAATCAATTCCAATATGGGATGGGTACCGACATTCTGGATCAATTGTCTGGTGGATCTTTCTTGGTTGCCCATCCTCACCAACCGTTACGTAGTCCATAATCGCTGGCCCCTTACCGTCTTCGCTCCAAGCTCCTTCCGTTTGGTGGGCAGCAATACTTCCGCCCCATAAAAAGTTATCTGGAAATTTCATTACTTCCTCCTTAGCCGAGCACTACGTTTAGCATCTGGTCTTTGTCAGTTACAATCTGATTAACACTGGGGATTACGTCTAGAAAGTCGTTTGTGTTAGTAATAATCACCATTACGGTCGGGTCATATCCAGCTTCGACCACCTTGGAAAAATCTACGACCGCTAAAACATCCCCCTGGGAAACGGTTTCCCCTTCTTTTACTTGGAGCGCGAAATATTTTCCCTCTAATTCGACGGTGTCAATTCCGATGTGAATCAAGATTTCAATTCCATTGCTTCCGGTAATTCCAATTGCGTGTTTAGTCGGAAAAATCGCAGTTACCTTTCCATCAATTGGTGCATGAATATGGTCGTCAATGGGCTTAATGCCAATTCCTTTACCCATGGCTCCCGTAGAAAACGCGGCATCACCGACTTCTGCTAGCTGAACTAAATCTCCCTTCACTACACTACTCAAAGATACCGTTTGTAATTTTGAAGCAACCGCGTTCTCAACATTTCCAGGTACTTCTTCTGCAGAATCTTCAGCAGGCACACCTAGTAAGAATGCTGCAATTGCCGCACCAACAAAGCTAATAATAACGGAAGCAACCATCAACCATAAGTTCATGAAATGCCCTTTACCAATGTAAGCTGGTAAACCAAATAGTCCCCAAGCAATTGAATATGCTTTTACACCAGTAAGACCGGCAAATAAGCCTCCTAAGCCTCCGCCAATCATAACGGCAATAAAGGGCCGACGATATTTAAGAAAGACACCGTAAATTGCGGGTTCCGTAACACCTAAAATTGCGGATAGGGTCACCGTTCCAAATAGTTGCTTTTGCTTACGGTTACGGGTTCGCAAAAAGTATCCTAACATTGAGCCGCCAACTGCAATATCTGAGATGGTACATGAAGAAATAAATGCAGGATCGTACCCGTTAGCCGAAATTAAGGAGGCAACTACTGGCATGATAAAGTTACCCGCCCCTAACATGACGATGAACGGTTGTAACGCTGAATAAAGCATCATTACAAACCAGCTGCCAACGTATTTCATTAGCAAATTAAAGAAGGCAATAATTCCTTCACCTAGGTAATAGCCTAGCGGGCCAAAAATTAGTAGCGTTGCCGGTAAAGTTATTAACATGATAAGCAGCGGAGTCATAAAATACTGTAGAGCATTGGGAACTATTCGTTTCACAAATTTGGTTACGTACCCCATAAACCAAACTGCTAGGAGAATCGGAATAAAACTATTTGCGTACGTAATTTGGGGCAATGGGATTCCAAATAAATTAAGTCCTTTTACTCCGTTGATACTCTCCGATAAAATTGTTGCGGCTAACGCAACCGCCAAGTACGGGCTGGCACCTAAACGTTTAGCGCTACTCATTGCCATTAAGATTGGTAAGAAGTAAAATACCGAAACTCGCAACGCGTCAAAAATCTGGTAAGTTGGACTATTGGGTGAAATTAACCCCGTAAGCGAGATGATCGATAAAAAGGCTGCCAACAAGCCTGCGCAAATAATCGGTTCTAAAATTGGCGTCATGGATTCTGAAACGACATCCAACACTGCTTTAATCCAGTTCTTTTTTACCTTATGTACTTCTTCTTTATCGTTATCACTAATTCCCAACAAATCGATTAATTCATCATACACATCTACTACGTGAGTGCCAATAATAATCTGGTAAGCCACGTTGTTACTAACTACGTCAATCACCCCGTCTAAATCCTTGAGTGCTGCCGTATTTGCTTTATTACGATCTTTGAGTGTAAACCGTAGTCTTGTCATGCAATGGACTACCGCTTGGATATTTTCTTTTCCACCGACGTACTTGATAATATTTTCATTAAACTCTTTATACTTCATTTCCAACGTCCTTTCTGCTTGTAACTCGGTTAATATGGATCATTAAATAGGTATATTCATCAGGGGAAATTTCCTGCCCGAAACTTTTACTAATGTACTTATCAATTTTTTGTACCGCCCGAAATGCTTCAGGATAAATTGCCCTTATTTGTTCATATAAAACGTTTACGTCGGTTTTCGTGGACAGTTCATGACAATTTAATCGATCAATAAAATATTGTAAATGCGTAACCAAGCGCATGTAATTAATACTGGTTTCATTAAAATTGATATTGAAATGGTACTTAATTATATTTAGTAAATCTCTCAGTACCGTAATGTCTTTAACTTTTTGTTCGACATTGATCTGTTCATCTTGGACATTAATAAAGTGCAAACTAATTGGAATTGCTTCATCTTCTGGAAAATTAACCTCATAAGTCTGGTTAAGCCAGTTAATTGCCTTTATTCCAATTTCGTAATATTGGGGATAAAATTTCTTTACTTCCCATACCAGCGGGCTTGCAATAAACTGTCCTTTTTGACCTCGTTTTAACGCAAACGAAATATGATCTAATAACGCTAAATACAAACAATCAGTCACTTTAACTTTTAGGTAATTTTCACCGTAATCAACAATTTTATTAACCAAAGTAATAATTTTTTTATCAGAATGGGTTAATAAAAAACTAAGATGTTCTAAACGATCTTTTGAATCTAGAACGTACAGTTTACTAATCTCTTTTTCCTCAATTTGCTGTCCAACTTTTTTCTTGAAAGCAATCCCTGGAGAATACGCGATTGATTCATGAGTACCTTTAGATATAATGGCAACGTTGTTATTTAGTATCTTTTTTACTTTCATTCCTACTCCTTTCCAGAAAAAAACTCAGGCAAAACGCGCCAAGCCATTTATTGGCTAAAACGTGTCTTGCCTGAGTCCTGCCCTTTGTTCGGTCACATTACTCAAAGAAAAGTTACGTACTCTTCTAAGCTTTTTTCTATATTTAGTTCTTCAACTTCTTAATATTATCATTTCTAATTTTATTTTGTCAACGCTTTCATCGTTTAGTTTTTGGCGCAATAATTTTTTCACCTCCACACGTTCTATAAAGTTCCCTATCAAGAACACCATCTATACCAATTTGATTTATACCTACAAATACGTTAACATTTTCCTTATCAATCAAAAATTAAGGAGCGTATTTTTTATTAAAAAACTAAATCTTTTTCAGCTAGTAATGCTCGGACTTGGTTCTCTAATTGGTTCCGGGTGGCTTTTCGGATCAATGGAGGCTGCTTCGGTGGCAGGTCCGGCAGCAATCTTTTCTTGGATAATTGGGTTTATCGTGATTGCTGTGATTGCCTACAACTATATCGAACTAGGCACCATGTTTCCCGAATCCGGAGGAATGAGTAAATTTGCCCAATACAGCCACGGTTCGCTGGTGGGCTTCATTGCCTCTTGGGCCAACTGGATTTCTTTAATAACCTTAATTCCCATTGAAGCCGTTGCCTCGGTCCAATACATGAGTACCTGGCCGTGGGCTTGGGCTAATTGGACCCATCACTTTTTCAAAAATGGGACCATCACCACTAGTGGTTTGTTAGTAGTGTTTTGTTTCATTTTAATCTTTACCCTACTAAATTACTGGTCGGTATCTTTATTAACTAGGTTTACAAGTTTAATTTCAATCTTTAAAATTGCCGTACCCTTAATCACCATCATCTTTTTAACGTTAAGTGGTTTTCATCCAGAAAATTACGGCCATTCTTTAACTGAATTTATGCCGTACGGATCGGCTTCAATCTTTGCTGCCACCTCGGCTTCTGGAATCATTTTTTCCTTCAATGCCTTTCAGACGGTAATTAATATGGGTAATGAAGTTAAGAACCCTAAAAGAAACGTTGGTTTGGGTGTGGGGATCTCCCTTTTAATTAGTGCCGTACTTTACTTAGTTTTACAAAGCACCTACATTACCTCAATTCCAAGTTCATTGATCGCTCAATCAGGTTGGCACGGGATTAATTTTGAATCTCCCTTTGCCGATTTAGCAATCCTCTTAGGGATTCACTGGTTGTCCGTCCTACTTTACCTGGACGCCTTTATTTCACCATTTGGTACCGGAGTTTCCTTCGTTGCTTCAACGGGACGGGCCTTAGCTGCCATGTCGAGTAATAACCATTTCCCTAAAATTTTAGGGAAGATCAATGCTAAGTATGGAATTCCACGGATCGCAATGGCCTTCAATGCCGTTTTAAGTATGGTAATGGTTTCGATTTTTAGGTCATGGGGTACTTTAGCAAGTGTCATCTCAACTTCAACCTTAATCGCTTACCTAACGGGCCCGATTACGGTGGTTTCATTAAGAAAGATGGCCTCGCGTTTCAACCGGCCCGTCCGGTTAAAAGCAATTAAATTCATGGCTCCGTTAGCCTTCATCTTAGCTTCCTTAGCTATTTACTGGGCAATGTGGCCCACTACGGTAGAAGTTATCCTAGTTATTTTACTTGGCTTACCAATTTTCATATATTACGAGTGGCGTTTACATTGGAAAGAAACCATTAACCAGTTGCGTAGTAGTCTTTGGCTAATTGTGTATCTAATTTTTCTTTCAATCATGTCCTACATTGGTAGCGCCGATTTTAACGGTAAAAACTTAATTCACTACCCCTTCGACTTTATTATGATTATTATAGCGGCGTTCATTTTCTACGTATGGGGAATGCGTAGCCGAATTATTACCGTCTCATTTGGCAATGCCCGCGAAGTTAATAATCGCGTCAAAAAATAAACTAGCTAATGTAAAAATAAGGGGCTGTGACAAAAGTCTCTAAACAAAAAAAACGATTCATGAGGTGAAAATTCCTCATGGATCGTTTTTATTTTGGTTTTTTGACTTCAATTGAGCCAAAAGGTGTGCCAAAAGTCAGTTGGTTCCGCTTAACTAAAAAATTGATCATCATGTCAAATTCAGGCATCATGGTCAATTTTTAGTTAATGCTCGCAAACTACCGATTTTTTGTCCCACTCTCTTTTACGTAGGAACAAATTAGTAGGCACCGAATTGTCAGATTACTTTTCTAAACTAGCTTTTATTCCACCTTGGATAAAATTTTTCCTTAGACTAAAGCCAGTTTTTTTCATATACCGCGGTATTAAAGCCGCAAGTAACCTTAGTATCGTCAACCATTAGTGGGCGCTTAATCAATTTGCCATTCTGCGACATTAATTCCGCTGCTTGTTCCTTTGACATCGTATCTATCTTATCTTTAAGTTTCATCTTACGATAGTCTATTCCACTGGTATTGAAAAAATAGCGTAAATTCTGATCACTTTTAGCAAAAAAATCCAGCATCTGCGCCTTAGTTGGCGGCTGTTCAACCAGGTCAATTTTGTTATATGAAATTTGTTGCTCTTTTAGCCATTTTTCGGCCTTTTTACACGTACTACACTTAGAATAACAATAAAATGTGGTCATAGTAGCCTCCTAAGTCATCTCTAAACTTTAATTTATGATACTACATTTTTTAGCTAAAGAACCCGACTCCATCCGCTTTTTATTTAGAGATTCACTATTATTTTGAAAATTCCGTATTAAAAAAGGGTTCGCCAACTTAATGACGAGACCCTACTTACTTTTACTAAATTGAAGTTCATGTTAAAAGCTTTGATTCATACTTATTTTTGCTTAGCAAGCACTTGTTCCGCTTTATTTAACGCGGGGTCACTCTTCGAAAGTGCGTTAATTACCGCTTGTTCAATAGAACGCATGGTCTTCGCGTCAGTTTTTCCGGTAACCGTTAGATGATTAGCTTGTTGGTAAGCTTGCACTGCTTGCGCAACGCTTTCTGTGTAATCTTTAGTAACTTTGCCAGAATAATAACCCAAATCTTTCAACGCAATTTGTAGATTCTTAATATCGGTACCGCTTTGTCCCACTTGGTACGTTTTATGGTGGTTAAACGTGGTGATGTAGGCCATTTCAGGATAGTCGGCTTTATAATCTGGCGTTAGTCCTTTTTTATTGATCCAAGTTCCATCCGGCGTTAACCACTTAGCAATCGTTAGCTTAAGTTCGTCATTATCCGTGTACTGGGTAATATTTTGTACGGTTCCCTTGCCGTAGCTTTGCGCGCCCACCAACGGAATCCCCGCTGATTGATGCAAAGCAGCCGCAAAAATTTCGGCAGCGCTAGCACTTTCGCCATTGATAATTACTACGGCCGTTTTCTTAACTTTGTATCCCCCGTCTAACTTACGACTAGCCTTATAAACTTCAGGCTTACCACTCCGGGTTTTGACCTGCATAATTGGCTGGCCGTCTTTTAAGAACATTGAAGACATCTTCAACGCCTGTTGCATCAATCCTCCCGGATTATTACGCACGTCGATGATGTATGATTTAGCCCCTTGATGATCTAGCTTCTTCAAGTTCTTCTTTAGTTCACTCGCCGTCTTCTCTGCTACAGAAGAAATCGTGATGTATCCCACTTTATTCTTCAGTAGCTTTCCAGTCACTGTTTCGACCGGAATTTTGGCGCGCTTAAGCTTTTTAGTAAAGGTGGTGTCTCCGCGGTGTAATTCCAATTCCACCGTGGTTCCCACCTTACCGCGCATAATGCTCATCGTTTTGGATAACGACTGACTGGCAACTGATTTACCGTTAACCTTAATAATCTGATCGCCGGCCTTCAGCTTCGCTTTTTGTGCGGGAGTTCCGTCAATCGTGGACATGATTTCGATATGACCATTCTTTTTAATTACTTGGATCCCAATTCCGCCAAACGATCCCGCCACGCTATCATTTAAGGAGGAAGCGTCGCTATCGGTAAGGTAGTTTGAAAACGGATCGTCTAAGGTTGCCAGCATCCCGTTAATTGCCCCGGTAGCTAACTTGTTAGAATCAACGTTCCGGTAATAATTAGTATCAATTTGATTATAAACGCTCGCAATTCGATTTAAATTGGTTTGGCGGTCTGCTGATGAATTAGTGAAACCCAGTAGAAAAGTCATTACCCCCGCCAAGGTAATAACACCCCCTAAAATTACCGACCCAACCACGGTAAGGTACGGGTGTCGATTAATAAATTTTTTCATTAATTCTGTTCACTTTCCAAGTATCGTTGCCAAGCCTGATCAAAAATGGTCATGTTTTGCAAATAGCTCCCGTTGAGCTCTAGATACTTACTGATTTCTTCAAAATCCCGGTCTTGTTTAGGAAATGATTGGTCGAAAAAAGCTTGGTTTGCAAACTCTTCAACTTCGTCATTAGGTTCTGGATTCCGCTGGGTCATTAAAAACTGGTAAAATGTTTTTCTCAAAATATTCCTCCTCTACTTCACGACAACTCGGCTAGTTTGCTGATTTAGGCACGTTGATAATGAATTTAAACTGGTCGTGTACAATATCAATCTTTTCAACTTGGAAACTAACTTTATTTGTGGTTTTGATCTGGTCTAAACGTAGCAGTGCCTGATCCCCATTAATAATTACCCATTTAGGTAATTCATAGTTGCGGGAAATATATTTCAAAACCACCTTAGCTGGCAATTTTAACGTTCCCACTGACAAGCTGTGTGCTTTAAGCCGAATATTGCCCCCCTTAGTAACTGAAGGCACCATCGTTAACGCAAATTGAACCTTTTGCCCTAGGACTTCAATTTGCCCGCCTAAAATCGCGTAACGTTTTCCAATTCTAAATTGGTAGGTAAAGTCTTTGCTTTTTTGAAACTGGTTCAAATAGGCCGCACTTAAGTCATTTAACTGCGTTTTATTCAACGTGATTGGTACTTGGTCAAACTTATGGGGATCCTTCTTAGCCGTTTTTTCAAACTGGGGGACCGGTAAGCTCGCTTTGAAGCCCACGTAAACGCTCCCCGCCAATAATAACGCTACCAGAGTTAAAAATCCCCATTTCCAAAAATTATATAAATACTTGTTCATTCCGCCCTCCTAATCAAAAACTTCCAATTTTTGCAAAGCGGATTTTATTTTACTTGTCATCATATCATACCCCTTGTTATTTGGGTGAAAATGATCTTCATTTGAAAGGTATGCGTTCTTTTCTTTACTGTCCACTTTCCGAGTTTCCACCCGACTCTTCTCCACTACCGCAATATCATCTTCGGTACTTTGCTTCTTTAATTTTTTGATTTGTTGTTTAGTAGTAAACTGCCCTTTAGACAAGGCGTCGATGTTCACAAAAGTAGCGTCGTCAAATTCATCAGTCGTCGCCTTAGCAGTTGTATTAAAAGTCGTTACCGCTTGGGTAATGCTAGTTACGTTGGGGAAGTACACGTAAAATGGATTATAAATACCCACCATCACGATTTTTATCTTAGGGTTATTTTTCCGGGCAATTTCAAAAATTTTTCGTAAATTATTTTGATATTCTAGGCTAACTTTATTAACCCGTACTAAAATTTGACTTTCTGATTCACTAACGTTTTTTTGTAAGTTCTGGAAAAGATCGTTGCCTCCCGCAGTAACCACCAAAACATCACTTTTAACCGCTTCTTTTTGAATCCGCTTTGTATTCTGCAACCGGTGTAAAATTTGGTCACTACGTTCGCCACTAACCCCTTCATCATAAACAGTTGCTTTACCTGCAAGGTTTTTTTGAACAATTTGTTTTTTTAACCGCTTTTGGTACCCATCCTTGTCCTGAGTGTCTCCCACACCCTGGGTTAACGAGTCTCCTAGCGCCAAAATCTTTACTTGCGACGTTGCAGGCTGCGGTTGCTTAGTTTTGAGCTTCACGCTTTTCTTAACGACAGTTGGGGTAGGATTTGGCGAGTGGTTAGGCTGCGAGCTTTTGAAAAAACCCATGGCCCACAAAAAAACCGTTGCGATTAACAGCACCCCCACGATGCTAAACACGATTTCCTTTAAAACTTTTTTCATTTTTTCCTCACTCTTAAACCAAATTAGGGCCAAAACCGCTTATTCGATTTTAGCCCTAAAGGTTAGTCTTCACTGTAATATAGTAAACAAAATGCGCCCATGCCAGTGTGGGTAGCAATGATTGGCACCGTTTCACGAACCACAATATCCTTTACAGGGAAAAGTTCGCCAACGTGCTTCTTCATATCTTCAACCATTTCATCAGCATGCACATGTGAAATCCCGACTGACTTAATTTTACCGCTTTGTTTCATTTCTTCGTAAATATCAAGCCAGATCTTCTTCATGGCCTTCATACCACGAACTTTGTTAGCAATGTCTAATTTACCATCTTTTACTTGCAAAAGCAGCTTGATATTTAACAATCCGCCAAGCATTCCACTAACCTTACTAAGTCGGCCACCCTTAACTAAGTTTTCAAGGTTAACAATACCTAAATAAAGTTTAGTGTGGTCGCGAATGTAGGCAGCACGTTCCAGAATTTCTTCTTTGGTTGCTCCAGCCTGAGCCATCTTAGCCGCTTCAATAACTTGAAAGGCTAGTGCCCGATCGGTAAACTGGCTATCCACCACCGTCACGTCGGACTTACTTAGTTCAGCAGCTTGTTGCGCAGTGTGTACCGTCCCACTAATGGCCGCAAGCATATTAAAACTAATCACCTGACTGCCATCCGCACCTAACCGATCAAACATCTCAACGAATTTACCTAGCGGTGGTTGGCTAGTTTTAGGGAGTGAATTTGACTCGGCCATTTTTTGAATAAATTCCTCGTTAGAAATGGTCTCCCTTTCCACGTATACGGTGTCATCAATCATCACGCTCAATGGTACGATTGAAATATTATATTTTTTAATTTCTTCATCCGTTACACCACAGGATGAATCGGTGACAATTTTAATTTGAGTCATATGCTTCCACTTTCCCTTGTATCATAATTATTACGAGCCAACCAACGTCAATTAACACTTTCAATTAAGTTAGTAAAACTCGCTTGCTTAATAATATCATTATAACAATCTCTGTTGATTTTTGGCTGAATAATGCCGTTTTTTAATAAAAAGGTTGGGAAAAAATAATAAAATGCTTTTCAAGGATGAAAAGGATCTTAAAAAGTTGTTTTGGTGTTTTGACTTCAAGAGAGCCAAAACCTGTGCCAAAAGTCAGTTGGTTCCGCTTAACCAAAAATTGACCATCATGCCTAATTCAGGCATCATGGTCAATTTTCAGCTAATGCTCGCAAATTACCCGACTTTTGTCCCACTCTCTTTCGTCATGGCTATTTTATAGTTAATTTTTTCCAAAATTAATTACGCCTGATCCATTGCTGAAAAACGTGGTCTGGAACTCCAGGTACACTTTTTCCCGGACGTTCTTCCTGTAAAGTAAACTTTTGTTTATCCACCACGGGAGCAAATACGTCGCATTGAAAGTCGCCAGTTACTTTAGTGATCAATAATTCATCCGCAACCGGCATTAACTTATGATATACCGCTGACCCACCAATTACGAAATGCTTTTCCGTTTTCGTAAGGCTAGCTAACAGTTCTTCGTAAGAAGAAAATCCCCGAACTTCCGAGGGCAAATGTTCCGGATGGTGAGTTAGTACCAGATTTGTTCGACGCGGTAACGGACGACCAATCGACTCAAAAGTCTTGCGACCCATAATTACCGAATGGTCCAGCGTAGTTTGTCGGAAAAAAGCCATATCATCCGGTATGTGCCACGGGATGGATTGCTGCCGACCAATTCCATGACGGTCATCTTCCGCCCAAATCATTGTAATCATGCAAATCTCCTAATTTTTTAAACAGCTACCGGAGCCTTAATGGCAGGATGTGGATCGTAGCCTTCTACCACAATGTCGGCTGGTTCGTAATCAAAAATATTTTCGTGAACTTGGTTAAATTTCAACCGCGGAGCCGGACGAGGGTCCCGAGTTAATTGTTCCTTAACTTGGGCAATATGGTTACTGTAAATATGCGCGTCCCCAAGGGTATGCACAAATTCACCAACTTCTAGGCCACAAGTCTTAGCAATCATCGCCGTTAGCAATGCGTAACTAGCAATGTTAAACGGCACCCCGAGGAAAATATCCCCGCTACGTTGGTAAAGTTGACAACTCAGCTTGCCATCAGCCACGTAAAATTGGAATAACGAGTGACACGGTGGCAAAGCAGCCGTTGGGACATCCTCTGGATTCCAAGCGGTCACGATCATTCGGCGAGAATCAGGATGGTTCTTAATCAAATCAATCACGTTTTCAATTTGGTCAATAGTTTCTCCAGTACTAGTTTTCCAAGCCCGCCATTGACTACCGTACACATTCCCCAAATCGCCATACTTAGCAGCAAAGGCGTCGTCTTCCAAGATTAACTTGGTAAAACGATCCTTTTGCACTTGATACTGTGCGTTAAAATCCGAGTCGATCAAGGAGCGGTGCCCAAAATTGGTCATATCTGGCCCATCGTATTCGGCACTCTCTACCCATTTTTTAAAGGCCCATTCGTCCCAAATGTGGTTCTTGTGTTGTAACAAATAGCGAATATTCGTATCACCCTTTAAAAACCACATCAACTCGCTTTTAATTAAGCCAAACGGCACCCGTTTGGTAGTTAACAGGGGGAACCCTTCACTGAGGTCAAACCGCATTTGGTAGCCAAAGGTACTCAAGGTTCCCGTTTGTGTCCGGTCACTTTTTTGGTGACCATTTTCTAAGACATATCTTTCTAGGTTCAGGTATTGTTCTTCGAGCATCCCGTTACTCCCCTTCTTCAAAACTTTCCAAATACTCCCAACGCGCCATTTTATTCTCTAACTCATCGGATACCTGGTTGAGTTCAGCCTGAAGTTCCGATAGTTTGCCATAATCCGCAGCGTATTCGTTCATTTGTTCGGTAATTGTTTTAGATTTTTGTTCTAGTTTATCAATTTCTGCTTCAATTGTCTGCCATTCTTTTTCTTCGGCATAGGTTCTTTTTTTCTTCTTTTTTGGTTTGGCCACGGAAGTTGGTTCCGTCCGAGGCTTAGCCGCGGTAGCACTAGTAGACGTGGTTTGCGCCCGCTGTTTAAGGTAGTCGCTAATTTGACCAGTGTATTGTTCAATCTGCCCGTTACCATCAAAAATCAACAATTGATCGCTAACCTTATCAAGGAAATAGCGGTCGTGAGATACCGTTAAAACGGTCCCGTTGAAATGTTCAAGGTAGTTTTCTAATACGGTTAAGGTGGCAATATCTAAATCGTTCGTCGGTTCGTCTAGTAATAAGACGTTAGGTTGTTGCATGAGAACCTTAATTAAGTACAACCGGCGCTTTTCACCACCCGAAAGTTTTTTAATTAAACTTCCATGCATAAACTTCGGAAAGAGAAATTGCTCTAATAAACTGGTAACGCTAATTTTTTCACCGTCCCGGTTAACAACTTCTTGACCAATTTCCTTGATGTAATTAATTACCCGTTTGTCTTCTGGAATGGGCTCCATCTTCTGAGTATAATAGCCAATTTTAACCGTTTCGCCAATGTCGATCGTCCCGCCTTGGATGGGGAGCTTTCCGGCTATCGCATTCAAGAAGGAAGATTTTCCCGCACCATTGGCCCCTGTAATCCCAATTCGGTCGCCAGCTTGAATTAACTTGGTAAAGTCACGGGCAATCGGATGGCCCCCCACTTGCAAATCAAGGTGCTTAATTTCAATAACTTTTTTTCCTAATCGTTGTTGGGTTAGTCCAATCTCAACGTCTTGGTCAATTTCCTTAGGCGCATGCACGTCTTGATCAAGTTTATCAAACTTGTTAATTCGAGCCTGTTGCTTTGTTCCCCGGGCTTTAGGACCCCGCTTAATCCATTCCAGCTCTTGCTTATAAAGCTTGTACTTCTTTTCTTGGCTAGCTTCATTTTGCTGTTCGCGTAACGCCTTTTGTTCCACGTATTTAGCATAATTACCTTCATATTCGTACAGGTGACCGAAGCTTAGTTCCCAGATGTGGTTGGTTACCCGATCTAAGAAATACCGGTCGTGGGTAACTAGTAAAAGGGCGCCCTTGTAATCGGCTAAATACTTTTCTAGCCACTCAATTGAGTCAAAATCCAAGTGGTTAGTGGGTTCGTCCAGTAGCAATAAATCCGCGGGTTCTAATAAAGCCTGCGCTAACGCAATTCGCTTCACCTGGCCCCCTGATAGTTGGTTAATTGGGGCATCCAGCATATCCACGTGGAGTTGCGTTAAGATTGTCTTGATATTGCTTTCGGTATTCCAGGCGTCCAGCCGGTTCATTTCATCTTCAGCTTTAGTAAACTTCTCAAAAATCGTATTTGAAGTGGGTTTATCAGTATATTGAGCTAAAACTTGCTCGTAACGTTTGATTACCCGAAAAACTTCTTGGTCCCCGCTATAAATAAAGTCCCGAACCGTTTCATATTGGTTAATCTCCGAGCTTTGCTTTAAGTAGGCAATTCGGTAATCGTTGGGAGCTTCAAACTCGCCGCTATCAGCCGGATCAATCCCAGCGACCGCGTTTAAGAGGTTGGTTTTTCCTGACCCGTTCGTCCCGATCAACCCAATCCGATCATTTTCGTTGATGGTGAAATTAATCGATTGAAAGAGTTGCTTTTCCCCATATGTTTTGGTTAAATTTTTAGCCTTTAATGTTTTCATTCTCAATCATCTTTCCCTAATTTTCGTGCTGCTGTAAACAATGCTTCTGGTTGGTTCGGCAATTGATCGTTAATCACCATGGCTTTTAAGGAGTTTAAAATCCGCCCCATTTGGGGTCCTGGAGTGATGATCTGGTTTGCAATCAAGTCCTTACCAGTTACCGCTAATTCTTTAGGTGATTTGATTTGTAGCGTTTGGTAAGTGTCCAACCATCCCTGTGCATCATGACCTAAAATTTTCGCCACCCGGACTGCGTTAGCGACGTTATTAGCACCAGCTTCAAATAAAATTATCCGATCCACCCCGGTACTATCCAGCATGCTAAGTACCCGAACGGTTGCCGTAACGTGGCGAATCAATTCGTTAGAGGTCTTCCACTGCTTTAAAAAGCGGTTAATTTGTGCGCCGCGTAGCTGCAACATCCACGCTAAAAGCGCCCAAACTTGGGTTTCGTTTTCTAACTGGCTTAGCGGATAAGCTAGCAATTCTTGCAGTACGGCTCCCTTACCGGCTAATCCTGGACAGTACTCATGGAGCCGCGTGGCAACCATATCAGCTAACCCCCGGTTAGGATTAGTTCCTAGCATCATCTTTTGAAACTCTACTAGGGTTCGTTCCACCGAGATTTTAGCCAACAAACTGCTATTCATTTTAATGGCCGCCAACGTTTGCGGTTCGATCACAAAATCTAATTGACTAGCAAACCGGACTCCGCGCATCATTCGTAAAGCATCTTCGTGAAAACGTGCCTTAGGGTCCCCGACCGCGCGAATTTTCTGCTGTTTAAGGTCGGTTAAACCGTCAAAAACGTCAATAACGGTTCGATCTTCCCGTAAGGCAAAGGCGTTAATGGTAAAATCGCGCCTCATTAAGTCTTCCTTTAGTGACCGGACAAACGTAACCTGATCAGGCCGCCGAAAATCTTGGTAACCACTTTCCGTTCGAAAAGTGGTGATTTCGTAACTATGTTCTCCAGTTAAAACCATTACGGTTCCGTGTTCGATTCCCGTATCAACGGTTCGTTTAAAAATTTGTTTAATTTCAGCGGGATAAGCACTCGTCGCAATGTCCACGTCGTGAATGGGCTTACCAAGCAACGTATCCCGGACACTACCGCCCACAAAATAAGCTTCATATCCAGCTTCTTCGATTTGTTGTAACACGTTTCGTGCTTCCTCAAACTCTTGTGGCATTTTTTCTAACTGCACCATTCTCACATCCAATCCACATTTAATACTACCAGAAACCACCCTGATTTTGAAAAGGAAGTTCCACTTCTATGGTATGATATTTGCAAGTACTGCATAAGGAATAAGGAGGTTGTTTATGCAAAAAGATGAATCAATTCGGTTGTTAGATTTCGTCATGATTACGCTAGGCTGTTGTCTGTACGGGCTTGGTCTTGCCGTGGTTAACATCCCCAATCACCTCGCGGAGGGTGGGATCACCGGGGTAACTCTGATATTGCGGGCCTTGTTTGGGATTGATCCCGCGCTTTCCACGCTGTTAATCAACGTTCCCTTAATTTTAATTGGTTACCGCTTTTTGGGTAAGCGTTCCTTAATTTACACAATTTTTGGAACGTTAGCACTTTCTTTTTGGTTGTACTTTTGGCAACGCATCCCCATTAGCTTGGATATTCATCACGACATGTTCATTGCCGGGATTCTCGCCGGGATCGCCGGTGGTTTCGGAAGCGGGGTCGTTTACCGTTTTGGTGGAACTACCGGTGGAACCGACGTCGTTGCCCGAATTTTGGAAAAGCGCCGCGGAATTGCAATGGGACACACCCTTTTCGCACTTGATGCGGTTGTCTTAACCATTTCGCTTTGCTACATTGACGTCTTACATATGATGTACACGTTACTAGCTGCCTACGTTTTCTCCCGCTTAGTTTCCCTGACCCAAGTCGGAGCTTACGCGGGCCACGGCTTAATCATTATCAGTGACCAAAATGAAGAAATTGCAGAAGCCCTTATGAATGAGCTCGGTCGTGGTGCTAGTTACATAAAAATGACGGGCGCGTATTCTAATAACGAACACCAGATGGTTTATTGCGTAATCGGCCCTAACGAACTCAACTTAGCTAAACGAATTATTGAACGCGTCGACCCCCGCGCGTTTACTTCCGTAATCGACGTTCACGAAGCCATTGGTGAAGGATTCACTTACGATTCCGATAAACAACCTGAATAATACAAAAAAATGCAGAAGTCGCCAATTGGCAATTTCTGCATTTTTATTACCGCTGCCTAACCTTTAAAATACCGTTAAATCAGAATACTTCGGAGTTAACTCATTAAAATCATAGGTAGCTAAATTTTTAATATCTTCTCCATGGAAGAATGCTGCGTGACTACGAGCCAACATGAGGTTAATCTTGTCGGTGTCGTCAAATTGAACTAAAATAACTGGTTTGCCATTTTCAAATGCGGCGCCAATTTCAAATACCGTTCCAGGATCTGAAATCACTTCTTCATCTTGCTTAGCATAATCAAGAATTGCAACCACCACGTCTGATTTACGAACTTGACGAACGTCAGCTTCAAATACGCCAACTTGCCACTTAAAAGTACCAAACTTTTCTGCTTCGTATTGGTGATCCATTGGAACGTAGATGTTATCACCGTCGATCGTCGAATTTTTCTTTAAAAGTTCTTCAACCTTCCGTACCCGTTCAATTTGTAAATCACTGAAGAAAGGTGCTGCTAAATATACCGAATTTGCCATTCTTCCAATCACTCCTTTAGCCTTGTGTAATAAAACTATAACATAGCTAAGAGCATTTTAGAGCAATGTTTTTAACTCCGCGGTCGAAATTTTTTCCGGAAGATTCTTGTCTAGCGCATAGAAAAACTGACCGGTTGCGTTTTTACCAACGACTCCGTAAACGGTTCGTTCGTTAAAACTAGTGAGTAGTTTAATTTGGTAATTTTTGGCAATCACATTTTTCATTAACGTTTGTTGTTCATTAAAACTTGCGTCGTTAAATTTCGTAAAGTCCGCCGGTTGTTCTGCCGTAAATTGATTTTTACGCATAACCTCGACCATCTTTTTGTTAAATTTAGGCGCCCAATCTTTAATCTTAAAGTTATCTTGCCAACGATTAATAACCCTGCACCTCCAAATCTGCTAATTCATCTTGCATATTCAAATCGGTTGGAACCAATTTGACATACTTCCGCGCTACGTCTACCGCTTGTTCAAGTTGACCATTTTCTTTACTGAAGTGGTACCAATCTAGCAAGAACGGCGCAGAGTCAGCCAAATCATTCGCAGCAGCACTAAAATGCTTCTGTGCTCCCGCAAAGTCTTCCGTTTTCCACTCGGCAAGTGCCACGTTCCAATTTAATTGGGCATCCGTGATTTCGTCCGTCGCGTAATTTAAAGTTTCTGCGTAACGACCTTGGCGATTATAAAAATCGGTAATCCGAATTATGGCTGCCTGATTATCTGGAGCCAATTCTACAGCTTTTTGTAGGTACTTCTCAACTAACTCGTCATCATGGGCGTGCTCAGCCATTTCAGCAGCCAGCAAATATAGGTCCGGGTTATATTGGTCAGCCGCTAACCCCTCTTGTGCAGCGGTTAAGCCCTTATCCCATTCCTCATCGCGGCGGTACGCATCAATCAAGTACGGATAGACACTGCTATACGATGAGTCCATGTCGACAACTTTCTCTAACACCGTCTGCGCGCGTTGCACTTCATTAAGCTGCAGATAGGTAATTCCCTCCTGCATTAAAATATCGGGAGTCAAGTCTTCATCATGAATCTGTTCATAATAAGCGATTGCCTTTTCAAACTTGCCAGAAGCCGCATAGGAAGCCGCTAAACGCTCGACAATGTTGATTTGGCTCATCATAGGGATCCCTTGCTTAATCAGCCTGAGGTAGTACGTGACGGCCTTAGGATAGTCTTGCATTGTGTAGTACAACTCCCCTAAGGCTAATTGAATTGCCGGTTCGTCTGGGGCAAGTTGCTCAGCAGCTAAAAGTTTTCTTTCCGAAACCTCGTATAATTCTTCAGTTTGATAAAGATCGGCTTCCACCATCAATGCCGACACGTAAAATTCAGAATCTTCAGGAATCTTTTCTAGGTTCGCTAGAGCACGATCATTTTCTCCTTGGTCCACCAAAATTTCAGCAGCCAATACCGGTAATTCATGATCACCAGGATATCGTTCGATCAATTTTTCATAAATCCGGAGTGCCTTGCCATCAAACCCCAAAGCATACAGTTCCCCAGCTAGGTTATAAAGGGTCTCGTCATCGTCTTTTCTCAACGCCCAACCGTATAACCGATTGAATTCGTCAATTTGTCCCGATTCTAAGGCATCTAATGCTCTTTTAGAGTAATTTGCTTCTTCGTTATTCATAATTTTTACAGGCAAACAAAAAGCCAGCATAACAGAGCTATGCTGACCCAAGTTCAGAAATCCGCTTATTTAACAGCGTCCTTCAAAGCCTTACCAGGCTTGAATGCTGGAACTTTGCTTGCTGCGATTTCAATTTCTTTACCAGTTTGTGGGTTGCGACCCTTACGAGCTGCACGATTACGTACTTCAAAAGTACCGAAACCGATCAATTGAACTTTGTCGCCCTTCTTCAAGTCATCTTGAATTGAGCCAAATACAGCTTCAACAGCCGCTGTTGCATCCTTCTTGGTTAAACCAGTCTTCTTAGCAACATTTTCAACTAATTCTGCTTTGTTTGCCATGTATATTTCACCTCCTGAATTTTGTTTATCAAAACAAGGTGTTTTGTCATTTTTGAAAAATCAAAAACGGTGAAACAATAATCTGTTATTATTTCAACTTGAAATATATCACACAGAGTCTGCTGTGACAAGCTTTTTTGCGCTTTTTGCATTAAAAAGAGCATCTATAATACTTATTTAAGAATTACTTCCGACGACGTTCAATTAAATGCACAGGTGTTCCCTCAAAGTCGAATGCTTCGCGAATTTTGTTTTCTAAGAAGCGTTCGTACGAGAAATGCATTAAGTCCGGATCGTTAACGAAAATCACGAAAGTTGGCGGCTGTATGCTAACTTGCGTACCGTAGTAAACCCGTAGACGTTTGCCGTTCTCACTAGGTGTAGGGTTAACTGCAATAGCATCCATCAACACGTCGTTTAAGGTGGATGATTGCACTCGACGACGGTGATTTTCATCGACCCGTTTGATTAATGCGGGAAGTTGCGATAAACGTTGTTTTGTAACGGCAGAAACAAAGATAATTGGTGCATAGCTGAGGTAGGCAAACTCTTGGCGTATTGACTGTTCAAAGTTAGATAAACTATGGTTATCCTTTTTTAGCTTATCCCACTTATTTACCACGATTACGATTGCCCGGCCCGCTTCGTGGGCATAACCCGCAATCCGCTTATCCTGTTCTCGAATACCTTCCTCAGCATTTAGTACTACCAAAACTACGTTACTGTTGTCGATGGCTTTCATTGCCCGCATCACACTATAGCGTTCAGTATTTTCGTAAATTTTCCCTTTTTTCCGCATTCCAGCGGTGTCGACCATTACAAACTCGTCACCATTACTTGTAAATCGCGTATCGATTGCATCCCGGGTCGTTCCTGCAATGTCAGAAACAATTACCCGTTGTTCGCCTAAAATTGCGTTAACTAATGAAGATTTTCCAACGTTAGGCCGCCCAATTAAACTAAAGCGGATTGCTTCGTCATCTTCTTGTGCTTCTTTTTCTGGAAAATTAGCGATGACTGCGTCTAGCAGGTCCCCTAAACCTAGTCCGTGGCTTCCAGATAATGGGTACGGGTCACCAAAACCTAAGCTGTAAAAGTCATAAATATCTTGGCGTAATTCCGGGTTATCGACTTTGTTAACCGCTAAAATAACCGGCTTATCGGCTTTATATAAAATTTTAGCAACCGCTTCGTCCGCGTCACTAACGCCTTCCCGAACACTTACGATAAAAATAATTACGTCCGCTTCGTTAATTGCCAATTCGGCTTGATCCCGAATTTCTTCTAAAAATGGTTCTTCACCAATTTGAATTCCGCCAGTATCAATTAGGTTGAATTTCCGACCTAGCCATTCGCTATGGGTATAAATTCGGTCTCGGGTTACTCCCGGAGTATCTTCCACAATGGAGATTCGTTCCCCCGCAATTCGGTTAAAAATGGTTGATTTTCCGACGTTTGGTCGACCGACAATTGCTACAGTTGGATTTCCCATCAATTGGCCCCCTTTCTAAATACAACATTAAAAAGGTCTTGGACAGACTATCATTCTCCGCCAAGGCCTTTCTAACTGAGTTGATAGGCATAATCTAGCACTCGACATGTTAAATTATTAATCCTAACAATTTTTTGAATTATTTATCTGAATCTTTAAGGCTATCACCAATGATATCGCCTAGTGTGAAACCAGTTGTTTCTTCTGGCATATCCTTGCTGTAGTCAGTTGCTGGAGCCTTAGAAGCTTTCTTTTCACTCTTTGGAGCTTCTTCTAAAGCTTTGATCGATAATGCCAAACGGCGTTCTTCTGGATGTACTTCAAGTACTTTAACCTTAATGTCTTGACCTTCTTCAAGTACATCTGCTGGAGTAGCGATGTGCTTGTGAGAAATTTGAGAAATGTGAACTAATCCTTCAACACCAGGGAAGACTTCAACGAATGCACCGAAATCCGTTAACCGTTTTACTTTACCATCTAAAACAGCACCTACTGGAGCTTTTTCAGCAATATTTTCCCAAGGTCCTGGTTGGGTTTGTTTGATTGAAAGTGAAATCCGTTCTCTTTCTGGATCAACACTTAAAACCTTAACTTGAACTTCTTCACCAGGCTTAAGAACGTCAGAAGGTTTTTCAACCCGTTCGTATGAAATTTCTGAAATATGAACAAGTCCGTCAATTCCACCAAGGTCAACAAAGGCACCAAAGTTTGTAAGACGAGCTACCTTACCAGTAACGACTTCGCCTTCTTGCAATGAGCTTAATACTTCTTGGCGTTTTTCAGCACGTTCAGCATTGATAACCGCCTTGTGTGAAAGAATCAAACGATTGTCTTCAGGCTTGATTTCGATAATCTTAACTTTAAGAGTTTGACCCTTATAAGCATTTAAATCATCAACGTAGCGGTTTTCAATCATTGAAGCAGGAATAAATCCACGTACTCCAGCATCAACTACCAAACCACCCTTAACAACTTGAGTAACTGGTACTTCAAGTTCTTCGCCATTAGCAGCCTTTTCTTCAATTTCTTTCCAAACTTTACGAGCTAATAGACGCTTACGAGAAAGTAGGTAACTGCCACCTTCCTTATCGTCACCAATCCGTGAAATAACTACAAGTTCTAGTTCATCACCAATTTTTACTTCGTCATTAATATTGTCGATATGTTGCGTAGAAAGTTCACGTAAAGGTACGACACCTTCCACACCAGCACCTTGAATTCCCACGATCACTTGACGATCGTCATCAATATCAAGTACTTCGCCAGTAACTACGTCACCAACTTTTACTTCTTCAACGCTATTAATTGCGTTGAGTAAATCACTGTTTTGATTAACATCATTTTCGGCCATCCGAATAATCCCCCTTTTACAGCACTTATACTTATATGATATCGAAAAAATTGCATAATTGCTAGTAATTGTTGTTACTTTCTGAATACAGTTTCATGAACAATGTCTAAAATCTTCTGTACCACCTCTTCAATCGACATGGCAGTAGTGTCTACCTCGATTGCATCAGCAGCTTTAGTGAGTGGTGAAATTTCTCGGGTAGAATCTTTGTGGTCCCGAATTTCAATTTCTTTCTTCAATTGTTCCAAATCTGTATCCATGCCTTTTGCAATATTTTCCTTATAGCGACGTTCGGCCCGTTCTTGGACACTAGCCACGAGAAAAATTTTAACTTCGGCATTTGGTAATACTGCTGAACCAATGTCGCGGCCATCCATGACGATTCCGCCATCTTTGGCTAAGTCGCGCTGCCAGTCCGTCAATACTTTACGGACTTGTTCTTGAGCCGCAATCGTAGAAACCGCATTGGTTACGTCCGTTCGCCGAATTGCTTCCGTGACTTCTTTTCCGTCCAAAAAGACCTTTTGTACGGGATCACCGGGTTCAAAATTTAAATTAGTTTCTGTCAACATTGTCGCGATCTTTTCTTCATCATTTAAATCAAAGTGATTTTGCATCGCTTTTAAGGTAACTGCACGATACATCGCGCCCGTATCGCAGTAAATGTAACTTAAATCCTTAGCGACAATTTTAGCAACCGTACTTTTCCCTGCTGATGCGGGTCCGTCAATTGCAATTTGTAATTTCTTGTCCATAAACTAACTAACGACCTACCTTACTCTTAATTGTTGTCCAGGTTCAATTTCGGAGTTACTGTTCAACCCGTTTAATTCCATCAACTTCTGAACAGAGATTCCGTTGTTAACCGCAACCCGATACATTCCTTGACCAGCTTGGACCGTTGCGTAAGAAGCACCTTCTGCAGAGCTAGCGCTGCTTGATGATTGCGTTGTTGCACTGCTTGAGGATGCTATTGACGAGCTTGCTGACGATTCTACTGATGTCGATTTTGACTTATCATCGTTCTTTTTCGTCGTTGATGATGTTGAGCTAGCAGATGACGAAGCATCCTTTTCATGCTTCTTAGATGAAGACTTGGCCTTACTTGCCGAATTTTTCTTACTTGATTTAGCTACCTGAGTGGTTGTAGTATTTGCAGTTTTTTGCTGAAAATCTTGCCGTTGGGTCATGTAATAAGCTAACGACGCAATTGCCAAGATGATTACTACCCAGATCATCGAACCTACAATGGTTTTAGTCCGCTTTTTTTGCTTATGAAACTCGCCGCGTTCCGACTTACTTGCGACTTGCTCTTCAGCAGCATGTTCATTCGTAGCTGTTTGCTCGGCGTGGGCTGATTCCTCAGGATTCGTTGTGGAAGCAGCTGCCTTATTTTCAGAGTTCGCTACCTTTTCGTTAGCAGCTCGTTCCTCAGTAACTTCATTTGACGAAGCCTTTTCGATTGATTTCTTGTTTTTCTTGTTTTTGCTACTCAATGTTCGTCCTCCTAATGCATACCAATATGATGTATTTTACAATATTTTATTTAGAATGACTACGTAAAACAGGCTAGTTAGCCGCAAAAATTTGTGCTAATTTGTCCTTCCAGCCCATCATCGCCAATTTACTAGAATCATGCGCCTCTTGCAACCCGAATTCTGTGAAATCACTTATCGAACCGCAACATTGTTCATCGTGTTTCGTAAATGGTTCATCAAAATGTTGCAATAAAAAGCGCCGGTGACATCCCGTAGTCCGAATTAATTTTAACATTTCTAAAATCTGTTGTTCCTTTTGTTGCGCTTGTTTTTTAAATAATTTTTTTAATTGGCTTTCAGTTAGACCAAATTCCCGATAATAATTAACCAAAGCTTGCTGCTCTTCAGTTTGCTGTTCACCATTTGACAACGGCAATCCATCAGTGTTTGGAAGTGAATAACTATTTAAAATAGTTGGAATCATTTCATCTCCCGTCGCGTACAACGTAATCGCCACGCTTGACTTACCGTCGCGTCCGGCACGACCAATTTCTTGAACGTAGCTTTCAATGTCGCCCGGCATGTGGTAATGAATTACGTAACGAATATCGGCTTTGTCAATTCCCATGCCAAAAGCGCTAGTTGCACAAATCACGTCAAGCTGATTTTTTTGAAACTGACTTTGAACTTGTAGTCGGTCATAGGTGGACATCCCCGCATGGTATGGCGCAGCCGTTTGCCTAAGTTGGCGATTAATTAGTTCACTTACTTGGCTAGCAATCTTTCGACTAGAAAAGTATACAATGCCCGCGCCCGGTAGCTGGTCGATCAGATTTAATAACAATTCTTCCTTATCAGCGACGTTATCGGTCGTCAAAAAATCTAGAAAGATATTTTTGCGGTCTACGGAAGCAACGTACTGCTCAGTTGTTTGAACATTTAAGGCGAGGTATCGCAAAATTTCCGAGCGAGTGTTCCGGCTAGCAGTGGCCGTTAACGCTAACGTCAATGGATTTCCAAACTGCTGACGGACTTGCCCAATTCGCAAATAGTCCGGACGAAACGACTTCCCCCACTGCACAATGCAGTGAGCCTCATCCACGACCATCAACGCAATCTTTAAGCGGGCAATTCGCCCTTGTACCTCTGCCTTTTGTAAGCTTTCTGGTGATAAAAAAATAAATTTATATTCCGCCAGATGGTTTAATACGTATAGTTGATCGGTGAACGCTACTTGAGAAGTAAGCTCTGCAATTTGACGCTCGCCACTCAAACGCAACCGTTGGATTTGGTCCTTAATAAGGGATAACAATGGGGAAACCACCACTACCGTTCCGGGGACTAGTAAACCATACATCTGGTAAATTAAGGTTTTACCGGCTCCCGTCGGCAAAATTGCTAGCGTACTTCGCCCTTCCAGCAATTTATGTAAAATTTCCAACTGCCCGGGCCGAAATTCCTGAAATCCAAACCGGTCCTTCAATTTATCATAAATTAATTGGTCCGAAATTGTCATTGTCTTTGCCGTTCCTTAATAAATCTAATTTGGCTAAGCCGAAAATCAAAAAAGGTCAGCTCAGGATATTCTTGCAACGCAGTTTGAAAATCAACCCCCGCAATTTCCATTTGCGCAACACCAGGGCTTAAAAATTGTTGGTAGGGAAAATTATCCAGCAAGATTGCCATCATCAGTAAGTGTTCTTTTACAGTATTAATTTTCACCCGCCGCAATTCTGCAATTTTATCTACGTTATAACCCTTTTGTAATAGTTGCAAAGTTTGCCACGTACTTTTGGGCAAAACGGAGGGTTGCACAACCATTCCAATTAATTGGTTAAAGGGCGTCACTTGATTATTAATTACCAAGCTAAAAATTTTCCTAAAAATTAAGCGTAACCGTAATTCCATTTGAAATGGACTAACGTTATTAACCCGGGCAAGCTGCTCCACCGTTAATCCCAAGTCGTGATGGTTGGGTAAGTAGTTTACGAACCAGTCGGCTTCTTCTTTAGGTAATTGCTCACAGAGTGCACCCAACGCCTGTTGGTATTCCTGAACCAATTTTGGACGGGACGTTTCACTTTGTTTCCAGTTGGCAAACCACTTTTTTACCATGAAGTTTATCTGAGAGTCTTCACTTATTGGGATGTACCGCGTATTTTTAAAACTATACTCTGAAACTACCTGGGTTGCCATTAGCCATAGCTTAATTGCGGGATCAAATTTGACTCGTAAACTAGCTTCCGGTGGCGGCAAAACTCTACTTTGTTGCTGTGCCCCCCGTTCCGTTAGCTTTAACGCATCCCGTTCCCCAGTTAAGTAACCCATTTTAACTGCTTGATCTAAACTATTTAGGAATTCCTGACGATCCAGTTTTTTCCAAAAACCAATGTAATTTAGCAACCCGTATTCTAAGCCGCCATAAAGTGCCGATACCGTTAGTTTATTTTTCAACAAATTTAAAATCACCTTTGGTCGGCGACTTTGATGGCGGTCAAAAAAAATTAATCCGTCTTCCGGTTTCATTTGTATGTTTACCGTTTCAAACGTTTAACTTCGCTCAGTTTCAAGGCGCGCCATTTTCCAGATTGCACATCATCAATTGATAAGAAAGAGTAGCTATTACGGTGTAATTTTTGCACCGGATGGCCAACCGCCATGAACATTTTCTTAACTTGGTGATTCCGCCCTTCATGGATCGTTAGTTGCACGATGGACGTCTTTTTTTCTAAATCAGTACTAATCAGCTTGGCCTTGGCTTTAGCAGTTTTGCGGTGATCGATTACGACCCCTTCTTCTAGGCGCTTCAAGGCTGACCCATTGACCAGTCCCTTGACCTTAGCAGTGTATGTTTTTTCAAATTTAAACTTCGGATGCATTAGGCGGTTAGCCAATTCACCATCGTTAGTCATCAAAACTGCGCCAGAAGTGTCGTAATCCAACCTTCCCACGGGATAAATCCGTTCAGTAACGTCTGGAAAAAAGTCCATGACCGTTTTGCGGTTTTTGTCATCACTAACTGAAGTAATTACTCCGCGCGGTTTATTTAATAAGAAATAGACGTTTTGCTCGCGCTGAATAGGCACCTCGTCAACTTCAATTCGGTCATGCTGTTCTACTTTAGTGCCCAATTCTTTTACTACCCGTCCGTTAACTTTAACGTGTCCTTCAGCGATTAGCTTTTCCGATTTCCGTCGCGAAGCTACTCCAGCCTCAGCCATTACTTTTTGTAATCTTTCTTCTGCCATAGTTACTCCTTGTTGGTTGTCATTTTCGATTCAAACTCTTGTAAAAATAAATCCTCATTATCTTGATCTTCTGCGGAATTTTCGGTATCTTCAGGCAACGCCGGCAGTTCCGTAAGATCTTGTAACCCAAAATAGTCTAAAAATTCTGCGGTGGTTCCGTACGTTTTCGGTCGTCCCGGTTCGTTCAACCGTCCCGTAACCTTAACCAAATTTCTCAGGACGAGATTTTGCAAGGTAGTTCCGCTATGAACACCGCGAATCTGATCAATTTCAATCCGGGTGATTGGTTGCCGATACGCCACAATCGCTAAAATTTCCAAAGCTGCCGCCGATAATCCTGCTTGGTTGGAACGAGCAAAATACTTTTTAATTAGCGAAGCTAACTCTGGTTTGGTAACTAATTTATAGGTTCCGCCCGTTTGAATCAAGCTTAACGCCGAATTGGGGTCCTGGTGATATTTTTCGGCTAACTTTTCCAAAATGGCGGTTACCGCTGGTTTAGCGTAGCCGGTTAATTCAGCTAGGCTAGCCAATGCAATCCCTTCAGCTCCCGCTACAAAAAGTAGCCCTTCAACTTTTTGTTCCTTGTTCATTAACTTCACCTATCTTGATTGTAATTGATTGGTCTGCTGAATCCTGTGATAATTTTATTTGCTGGTTTTTGGCTAATTCCAAAATTGCCATAAAAGTGGTAACCAACACTTCCCGGTTCACCCGGATGGTAAACAAATCTTCAAAACGACAAACCGAGCGCTGTTGGATCCTTCTCTTCACAAAATCCATTTGTTCTTCGATGGAAACTTTTTCGGTCTGTACCGTGCGTGAAACTGGCTCCAACAATGCTTGCCGAGCAAGTACTTTTTGTAAAGCTTTTTGCAAATCGGTAAGCTCGATTCCAGGTGCTAGTCTAGTGACCGTTGCGGGGTCAATTTCCATCTCAGGTCTCGAAAACGAGCGTTGCCGTTCGCCTTCTAAGTCCCGTAAATTTTCAGAGGCCGTTTTAAAAATCTGGTATTCAATTAATTGGTCAACTAAATCAGTTCGGGGATCTTCGTCAACCAATTCTTCATCTTCTTCGTGAGGCAACAGCATTTTTCCCTTAATTTCAGTTAGTTTCGCCGCCATTACTAAATATTCTCCGGCAATATTTAATCGCAGAGTTTCCTGAGTATGCAAATACTGTAAATACTGGCTTGTAATTTCTGAAATACGGATATCGTAAATGCTCATCTGCGATTGACGAATCAAGTGTAATAATAAATCGAGCGGCCCCTCAAAATCGGCTAGCTTCACGTCCGGTAAGTTATACACTTTAGCTTTCATCAACTTGCCCCATTTCAAACCTTTCAATCATTGCACTCGTTTTTAAAGAGCCCATTAAGCGCCGGTCTGGAAAGATCGACAATAATGACCGAAAGATTTCATTTTCATTAAAAACCGTTTCTTCATTGGCGATGAAGGCCATCCGTTCTACAACTACGCAATCTGCCTCCAAAACAATTAGTACCAATCCAATGTAAGTACCATTTCTACGTTCTAGATAAATTTGCCGATTCTTTTTGGTATATCGCTCTAGAACTTGCTGAACAACGTCGATTGAACCAAACGCATCGATTGTTGACAATAAGCCCATTGCAATTTGTCTTTTTGATTCTGTATATTTAACTAACATTTTGCTCCCCTGTTATCAGGCTCGCGGATGGTACTTATCGTATACATCCACCAACCGCTGTTGAGTAATGTGCGTATAAATTTGGGTTGTCGAAATATCCGCGTGTCCTAGTAGTTCTTGAACAATACGCAAATCTGCACCATTTTCTAACAAATGTGTCGCAAAAGAATGTCGCAACGTATGCGGGGTGATATTTTTCTTGATTCCTGCTTTTTGAACTTGAGCTTTTAAATTTTTCCAAACTCCTTGTCGGGTTAACGGGTGACCATGCTGGTTTAAGAAAATTTCATTGTATCGCTTAGCTCCCAGCAACGCTCTTCGCGGACCGTTAATATAACGTTCTAGCCATTGGATCGCTACGTCCCCAATTGGGATAATCCGTTGCTTATTTCCTTTCCCAACCGTCTCAATAAGTCCCATCTCTAAATGAAGTTCATTTAGATTTAACGCAATCAGCTCACTAACCCGTAGACCGGTCGCATACATCACTTCTAAAATCGCCCGATCTCTAATTCCCAAAGGTTTACTAGTATCGGGCACTTTAAGCAGTCGTTCAACTTCTTCAGTGGTCAAAACCGATGGTAAATGTTGTGCCCGTTTAGGCGGGTCAATATTTACCATAGGATTCGTTTGGATTTGGTCATTAAGCAGCAGATACTTAAAAAATTTCCTTAAACTTGAAATCGTATGAATTGAAGAACTGCGGGCCCGGCCAGTTTGTTTTAAAGCATCTAGGTAGTTCAAGATGGTATAACGATCAACATCTTTAATATCCGCAATATGTTGCTCCTGCAAAAAATTTTGCAAGTGGCGCAATTCTTGACGATAACTCACAATTGTATTATCTGAAAGTCCCCGTTCAACTTTTAGAGCGTGGAGATAATCGTTAATCAGATCATCCATCACCTATTGCTCCTTCAAAACAATCCCATCAGCGGTTTGCTCAATTACGCCTGCCTTAAGCAAGTGACCAATCGCCATTTTAAAACGACTCTTGCTAATCCCAAAATGTTCTTTGATATCACTAGGATTACTGTGGTCGTTAAAAGGTAGTTGCCCATCCGAACGGTGTTGCAACAACGCTAAAATCATCGCCGCATCGTCGCCAAGCGCTTCGTAATTGCGCGGCTTTAACGACAAGTTCAGCGTCCCATCCGGATGAATTCCGATCACCCGTGCTTGAACCTTTTCACCTAAACGTGGCTCCCGATCCCGTTCTGAAGGATGGATAAAGCCTAGTTGGAATTGATCAGTAATTACTAATGTTCCGGCTAATTTTAGCCGGTATGCCGTTGCAGTAACATTCTGGTTAATCATTTTTTTATTTGCCCGGACAGAAATCGCCTTAAAAACGGTGGAATCGGCAGGATGTGCCCACATTCGTTCCTTATTATCCACCGTGAGACAAACTAGTAACTGATCATCCACGTGTGGCCACAGCTTGGTTTCCGTTGGTAATTCGTCAAGCGAAACCACCACGTCCTTGTTATTTAAACCGATATCCACAAAAACTCCTAAGTCTTTGCGAACCTTAACCACCGTCCCCCAACCGTACTTTCCGGTAGTGGCTTTTGGGGCTTCGCGCGTCATTTGACGCTCGTGGTTAGCATTTTCGTAAGCGAACCCGCTGAAATTACTATCCTTTTTTAAAGGCTTCTTTATTTCGCTTTTGTCAATGCGATAAGTGAGGCCATCTTCAGCCTGTGCAAAATAAAATTGGTCATTTTCATCAATAACCTTCGCCTGAATCTTTTTGCCTAATAATGTTTCCATGTTTTCTCCCGTTTATTTAATTTGTATTTGTAATAATTGAATAATTAAGTACGCTATTCCAGAAGCAATAATTGGTCCAGCAGCAATCCCGTTCATGAAAACCACCCCAATGATCGTTCCCATGACTAACGCGACCGTCACCTCTGGGCTAGCAGATAAAAAGCCGACCCCTTGGTATGACAATAATGAAACTAAAATCCCACAAGCGACCGCAATCCAGCCAACTGGTGACTTGAATGAGTTAATCAAGTCCATGATACCAATTCTTCCCGTAGCAATTGGAACTAAAATTGCTACTGAAATAATGGTCACTCCCCAGTTGATTCCCTGCTTGTCAATAATGCTAAAGAGTTTAGCAGAATTAGGCAGCAACTTAAATAGCAAAACGGCAATTGTGGCAATCATTAATGATTGGTTTTTTCCCAACCAAGAAACTAATAAAATCCCTATTAAAAAAAGCCAGCTTTCCAATATTTTCACTCCGAACTTTTCAGTTTACATAAAAAATTTTCTTTTCAATTATAATACGAAGCCCCAACGAAGCTTCGCATTCATTTTTTAATCTAAAAGTTTATTTATTATACTATTGTACACTATTTTGGCTTAGGCGAAAAATGCAAATCCCCGTTTTTCAACGTATTTTCAAAAAGATTTAGCAAATTATTTTCTTTTCATATTGGGCGCTTTTTCACTTGAAAAACGCTCATTTTCCAGCGCACAAAAAAAGACCCAGGGTCCTAGACCCCAAGCCTTTAATGGTTCACTTTAAATCTTAAAGTGAGTTTGAAGCACCGTGGTAGATAATTCCACGACGTGAATCAACCGTAATTAATTCATCGTCAGAAAGAATTGATGTAGCGTTTTGAACACCAACGATTACTGGAATACCCATTGAGATTCCAACAACTGCAGCGTGTGATGTCAAACCACCATTTTCAACAACCAAAGCACTTGATTTTTCAATTGCTGGTAAGTAATCTTTGTCAGTTGTCTTTGTAACTAAGATTCCACCTTCAACAGCCTTTTGGTTAGCTTCGTCAGCTGATGTAGCAACAACTGCTTTACCAATTACAGTTTCGTCGCCAACACCTTGACCAGATGCCAACTTAGAACCGATTAATTGAAGCTTCATCATGTTAGTTGTACCACTTTCACCAACTGGTACACCAGCAGTAACAAGGATTAAGTCGCCTTCCTTAGCAAAGCCAAGGTCAACTGCCTTGTTAGCAGCCAATTCGAACATTTCATCAGTAGTTGCAGGACGTTCAGCAACGATTGGGTGAACACCCCAATTAACCATCAAGCCACGACGTACACGTTCGTCGAAAGTAATTGCCAAGATGTCTGCATCTGGACGATACTTAGAAATCATCCGTGCTGTGTAGCCTGATTGAGTTGCAGCAACGATTGTCTTAACGCCCAAGTTCTTAGCAGCGCGAGCAACGGCAGCAGCCACTGTTTCAGTAACGTCACTTTGATCAAAAGTATTGATTTGAAGGTTATCGTCATCAGCCATAGCATTTTCAGCTTTTTGGTCGATCTTAGCCATTGTAGCAACTGCTTCAACTGGGTAGTCACCATTAGCACTTTCACCAGAAAGCATTGTTGCATCAGTACCATCCCAAACAGCGTTAGCAACGTCAGAAGCTTCCGCACGAGTTGGGCGTGGGTTTTCGATCATTGAGTCAAGCATTTGTGTAGCAGTAATAACTGGCTTACCGAGTGCGTTGCACTTCTTGATCAATGTCTTTTGTACCAACGGAACGTTTTCTGCTGGAATTTCAACACCCATGTCACCACGAGCAATCATGATTCCATCAGCAACCTTCAAGATTTCGTCAGTGTTGTCGATACCTTCTTGGGATTCGATCTTAGGGAAGATTTGAACATCTTCCATGTTCTTTTCTTCAAGTAATTCACGAATATCAAGAACGTCTTGAGGCTTACGAACAAAACTTGCAGCAATGTAGTTAATGTTCATTGATTCAAGACCAAAGCGAATGTCGCTAGCATCTTTTTCAGTAATACCTGGTAAGTTGATTGATACGCCAGGAGCGTTAGTACCCTTACGTGAACCAAGGACACCGTTGTTTGTAGCATGCACAACTAATTCGCGGTTTTCGTCATCTTTTTCGTCAATCTTAAAATCAAGTAATCCATCATCAAAGAGAACGTGTCCACCAACATGAACATCGTCGTAAAGACCAGGGTATGTAACCGCGATCTTTTCCTTAGTAGTTTCTAAGCTAGCATCCATTGAGATACGAGCCTTATCCCCTGTGTGATATTCTTGGTTACCATCTTTTTGGACGGTTGTCCGAATTTCAGCACCCTTTGTGTCAAGCAAAATACCTACTGATTTACCAGTAATCTTTTCTGCTTCCTTAACCATGTTGTAGCGGCCTAAATGTTCTTCATGGTCACCATGTGAAAAGTTAAAACGGAAAATATTTGCACCAGCTTCGATTAACTTAACAATCGTGTCAACTGATGTACTTGCAGGACCAAGTGTTGAAACAATCTTGGTTTTCTTCATTACAGAATCTCTCCCTTGATTTTAAATTATAAAAGATCTTTTAGATCATTTTATACCAAATTAATAAAATAAAAAATTAGAACGATAAGTCCTCACTTAATTGGTAAAGTGAGTCGTCTGCTTGATGTTTTGCATCAAACAAGTCCGTGATGTCGTGTGCTTGAACCTTGTTATCCAAGATTCCAACCGCTAAACCACCCTTGCCTTCAAGAAGTAGTTCAACAGCATAAGCACCCATCTTACTTGCTAGGACACGATCCTTAGCAGATGGAACGCCCCCGCGTTGAACATGGCCAATTACCGTAGCACGAGCGTCGAAGTCACCATATTGCTTAAGCTTTTTAATAAACTCTGGAGCAGCTTCAGAGTTTGCATCGCCTTCAGCAATTACGATGATTCCATAATCCTTACCGTTAGCACGGTTTCTCTTAAGCTTGTTAGCAATTGCTTCCACATCGTAATCAAAACCTGGTGCAATCACTGCGTCAGCTCCCGAAGCAACTCCTGCCCAAAGAGCAATATCAGCAGCGTGGCGACCCATTACTTGAACCGCAAACACCCGTTGATGACTCTTAGCAGTATCCCGGACCTTATCGATCGCGTCTACTGCAGTATTCAATGCGGTGTCAAAACCAATAGTGAAGTCGGTAAACGGAATGTCATTATCGATCGTTCCTGGAAGGCCGATTGTATTGTATCCGTGTTCTGTTAAGCGAAGAGCACCGTGGTATGAACCATCTCCACCAATAACAACCAACGCATCAATACCGAACTTCTTAAGTTGTTCGATACCCTTTAATTGGCTTTCTTCTTGAGCAAATT
This sequence comes from Pediococcus acidilactici DSM 20284, assembly GCF_000146325.1. Taxonomy (GTDB): domain Bacteria; phylum Bacillota; class Bacilli; order Lactobacillales; family Lactobacillaceae; genus Pediococcus; species Pediococcus acidilactici. The sequence goes on from NZ_GL397067.1 coordinate 517,389, forward strand.
CAGGGTAACGGGCTGAGTACAGCATAGTTCCGCCTTGCGAAACCATGTCATCTAAATCCGTTGCCTTGAATTCATGAATATCACCAGCTACTAAACCAGCGAAACCATAATTTATTCCATAAGCTTCAAGACCTGAGCTTATGGCCTTTCGTGCAACGGCGCGGATGGCTACGTTCATGCCCGGAGCATCCCCACCACTTGTCATGATACCAATACGCTTCATTTTTTCACCTCAAATAGAAATATTGAGTTTTTTCAAAACTTCATTGTTGATTCTATCACTTTTAAAATCAGTTGTCTGTACCATTTTGCCAATTCTTTCAATGTAAGTGCTTTAATACACGTTTTATTTTTCAACCAATGAAATTTGATCTGTTCCAAGTAAATTTTCAAACGCTTTCTTCACTTCGGGTGTTCCTTGCAAACTAAATTTTTCGGATAGTGCTCGTTGCTGATTGGTATCTCGGTAAACCAAGGTAACCGGAACTTTACCATGGTACTCTTTGAACATCCCGAATAATCTCTTTTGGAAATCTGCGGGATTTTTGCGGCTGGGTACTTTAATTAGCCAGTGCGTTTGCCCATGTGCAATTTGTCGAGGTGCTTCAATCTGATCAACAATTAGCTGGAGCTGGTCCTCTCGTTGCTCAACTTTGCCCGTTAACTGCAGTACTCGTTTACTTTCTAAAAGTTGGGTGGCTTGGTAAACACGGGGGAAGATTACCGCTTCGCACTCATCCGTTTGGTCACTGATTTTAGCAAATGCCATAGGTTCGCCCTTCTTTGTTCGAATTGAGCGAAAACTGCGGATATAAACTATGGAAGTTACCTTTTCTCCAGCTTTAAACTGCTGAATTGGGACAAAACGGCGCTGTTTAATTAATTCCGCAAACCGTTCTACTGGATGAGCTGAAACATAAGTTCCAAGTAATTCTTCTTCCCGATCCAACTTCTCATCAAGCGGTAGATCGGGACGACTTTTAATTGTCGGCATTAGCTTTTGAAATAGGTCCACATTTTGACCGCTAAAGGTAATCCCCTTAAGCAGTTCGGGTAAATATTCGTCTAGTTCCGCCCGATTATAGCCAAAGCTGTCCAAAGCTCCCGCAAAAATTAATTTATCAATTACATCTTCGTCAATCCCCTGATTGCCCATTCGGCGTAACCAGTCGTCAACCGTCTTAAATTGTCCGCCCCGTTCACGTTCCGCTAATAAATGCTGGATAAAGTCGCGGCGTAACCCCTTAATTGCGGTAAATCCCATTCGGATTTGACCATTTTGGTAGGTATAAGTTGCGCTACTTTGATTAATATCTGGAGCTAACGTAGGAATTCCTAACCGCTTTAATTCTTGAATGTAAGTCTTAGTTTTCGTATCATTGCCCACCACGGAATTTAATAATGCCGTATAAAAATCACCAGGATAGTGTGCTTTAAGGTACGCCAACTGAAAGGCTAGTTTACTGTAAGCAACTGCATGGGATTTATTAAATCCATAGTTAGCAAAGTTTTCGATATACCGGTACACTTGTTGGGCAATTTTTTCACTATAACCCTTTTGAACGGCTCCCTGAATAAAATTCGTCCGCATTTGCTCAATTACGGCATGCTTTTTCTTGCTCATTGCCCGTCGCAACAAGTCCGCTTGGCCCAGGCTCAAGCCCCCCATCGCGGAGGCCACTTCCATTACCTGTTCTTGATAAACCAAGATTCCGTAAGTCTCACCTAAAACCCGTTCCAAAATTTGGTTAGGAAACCGATACGGTTCCAGATGATCCTTTCGTTTAACAAACCGGTCAATATTTTCCATTGGCCCCGGCCGATAGAGGGCGTTGACCGCAACGACGAGTCCGAAGTTCGTGGGGTGTACTTTACGCAAAACGTTACGGATCCCTGTAGATTCGAATTGAAAAACTCCGCTAGTATCCCCCCGCTGAAATAACTGTAAAGTTTGCGGATCGTTTAACTCAATCTTTTCAATCTCAAATTGCGGTTCGGTACGGTGAACCAGTTCTAAAATGTTATTCATTAAAGAAAGGTTCCGAAGTCCTAAGAAATCCATCTTTAATAAGCCAACTTGCTCAACAAAATTCTTGGAATACTGGCTCATCAGCATCCCTTCGTTACCATCTTGAACCGGCACGCTTTCCACCAGTTCGTCTTGACTTAAAACAATTCCCGCTGCATGCGTTGAAAAGTGTCGGGGAAGTCCCTCTAACCGGCACGCTGTCTCAAACATAAACCGATTTTTCGGCGAACTTTCAATAAAATCCCGTAACCGGTGAGAGGTTTGAGCTGCTTGTTTTAACGTGATGTTTAATTTATTAGGAATGAGTGCGCTAATTTGGTTAATTTTATTAGGCATTTCCCCAAATACACGGGCAACGTCCCGAATGGCCTGTTTAGCAGCTAAAGTACCAAACGTAATAATCTGCCCCACGTGTTGGTGACCATAGCGGTCGTGTACATATTGTAAAACGACTTCCCGCTGATCATCAGGGATATCTAAATCAATATCAGGCATCTGCGCTCGTTCGGGATTCAAGAAACGTTCAAACAAAAGCCCGTATTGCAAAGGATCCACACTCGTAATTTTCAATAGGTAAGCTACTAAAGAACCGGCCGCAGATCCGCGACCTGGACCAGTTAAAATTTGCTTTTGGTGTGCAAATTGAACCACATCGTGAATAATTAAAAAGTAATCCGCAAAGCCCATTTCTTTAATCACGGCTAATTCATGATCTAACCGTGCTTGATAACGTTCTGCGTCCGGAACATTTTCCTTCACCTGGGTTAATGCTTGCTGACATAATTGGGTCAAATAGGTGAACGAATCCTGCTGGTTAGGGGTTGCAAACTGTGGTAAACGCGGACTTACGATTGGAATTTCAAGGTTAATTCCAGCAACCACCCTATCCAGCTGGGTTAGCATTTCGGCATCACCCAACTGACCGTATTCGCGAACAAATTCAGTCGCGGGCTTCAGCCAGTTGTTACCACCGCCCTTTGCTAAAAGTTCCGGATGCTGCAAAACTTTTCCCGAATCAATGTCGCGTAGCACCTGGGTTGCGAAGTGATCTTCTTCATTTAAATATTCAACGCTGGGAAGCGGTAAACAACCAATCCCTGCTTTCTGCGCCATCTGGGTCAGTGTTTGGCGCATGACGTGAGACTGTTGCCCATTAATTCCTAAAAATAAATCTGGGGAGTCAATTGATTGTTGATATTCTTCGATTAGTGCTTGGGCATCGTTAGCCATTCCCCGCTCCAATAGTTCATTAACTTCGGAACGAACTGGGGGCACGATCACCACTAAATCTTTCCAATAAGCTCGTAAATCATTAAACGTAAGCGTTGGTTTTGCGGAGATTTCCGTCATTTTGGCAGAACTAATCCGTAGTAAATTATGATACCCGTTAATGTTTTTAGCTAGCAACACCAATGCAAACTGATTGTCGATGCCCCGGGTACTATCTAACCAAATGGTCAATCCAACGATTGGTTTTAAATCATTCTTCAAACAGGCTTGATAAAATTCAATCGCGCCGTACATCGTATTATTATCAGTGAGGGCCATCGCGGAATAACCACGATCTTTGGCAGTTTTAACCAGCTCAGCGATTTTTGTTGGACTCGTCAACAAACTATACGAACTTAAGACATGTAGCGGTACAAAAGCCATCATTTTCCCTCCCGTGTTTTTCTTAATTATACTAAATGTATTAGGCATATCCAAAATGCAAGTTTAATTTATTTTCCCTTAAGTTTGTGCTAGAATAGCTTTGTTCGAGAAAGGGGTCAATTAATAATGATGAAACAAATCGTAGTTATTTTTTGGGCATTTATTTTTGGCGAAGTACTCGGTTATATCGGTGGTGCCCTAGAAGTACTACCATACAGTAGCCTGGAGATTGGTACGATGGCTGCCATTACCGCCCTCATCACCTCTAACTTAATTCCGTGGCTTTCAAAAAAATACCGGTAATTAAGCTAAAGAGCTATCTTTTAAATTTAACCAGATAGCAACCCTATAAAAAGTAAAAACAGGTTGGAATTACTTACATTCCAGCCTGTTTTTTGTTTTATCAACCATTATTTAATTGGGGCTTCATTTTGAAAAACCAATTGGTCATTGAGCACGTCAATCATTACTGCTGACTTCGGTTTTACCCGTCCGCTAATAATCTCCTTAGCCAATGGCGTCTCTACATTCTTGACGATGTAACGTCGCAATGGCCGTGCGCCATATGCCGGATCATACGCTTGTTGGACAATGTAATCCTGGGCAGGTTCTGAAATATTCAACTTAATCTCTTGGTCTGCCAACCGGTCAGATAATTGAGTAACTAATTTTCGAACAATTTTGCGAACATCCGTCTTACTTAACGGCGTGAACATGATGATATCATCGACCCGGTTTAAAAATTCCGGCTTAAAGTATCCTTGTAAGACGTCGCGAACTTGTTGCCGAATATCTGCGTCAATGGAATTTTCCGACTGGTTCTTTAACAATAATTCCGAACCTAAATTAGAAGTCATGATTAAAATAGTATTTCGGAAGTTAACCGTTCGCCCTTGGCCATCCGTCAAACGACCGTCATCAAGCACTTGCAATAAAATATTGAAGACTTCCGGATGAGCTTTTTCAATTTCATCGAAGAGGACGATGGAATATGGGTTTCGGCGAACCGCTTCGGTTAATTGTCCGCCTTCTTCATATCCTACATACCCTGGTGCAGCTCCCACTAACCGGGAGACCGATTCTTTTTCCATGTATTCGGACATGTCAATCCGAACCATGTTGTCCTCCGAATCAAATAAAGCCTCAGCTAAAGCTTTCGACAATTCAGTTTTCCCTACTCCAGTTGGCCCTAGGAACATAAATGAACCAATGGGCCGGTTAGGATCCTGTAAACCTGCTCGAGAGCGCAACACGGCATCGGCTACGGACTGAACTGCTTCGTCTTGTCCAATTACTCGCTGATGTAATTTATCCGCTAAATGAAGTAGTTTCTCCCTTTCGCCTTCTACTAACCGCGCAACCGGAATTCCAGTCATTTGACTAATTACCCGGGCGATTTCTCTGTCAGTAACCGACTCTTCAACAAGCCATTCTTGGTGAGTGTTTTCAGACTCATTTTCTAAATCCTGCAGTTCTTTTTCCAAAGTTGGAATGGTACCATGCTGGAGAACCGCTGCCCGATCTAAGTCGTAGGCACTTTCAGCTTCTTGTAAGTCATGTTTTGCCTTATCAAGTTCGTTTTTCTTATCACTGATTTTTTTAATTTCCGCTTTTTGGGCCGCCCAACGAGATTCTAACTTAACTTTTTCCTCTTTAGTAGTTGCCAATTCCTTTTGCAGTGCCTTTAAGCGTTTTGCGGATTCTTCATCCGTTTCGTTTTTTAACGCCCGTTCTTCAACCTGCAGCCGCATCAACTGGCGGTTAACTTGATCAAGTTCGGTAGGGTTTGAGTTCATTTCCACTTTAATCTTTGCAGAAGCCTCGTCAATCAGGTCAATTGCCTTATCTGGCAAATAACGGTCGGTAATGTACCGGCTAGATAACTTGGCTGCCGCCACTAATGCATTATCATGGATTCGCACACCGTGATGAATTTCAAAACGTTCCTTTAGCCCTCGTAAAATACTAATCGTGTCCTCTACCGAAGGTTCCTTTACCAAAACCCGTTGGAACCGCCGTTCTAAGGCTTTATCCTTTTCAATGTTTTCGCGATATTCGTCTAACGTCGTAGCCCCGATTAGGTGGAGTTCACCACGTGCCAACATTGGTTTGAGTAAGTTACCAGCGTCCATGCTGCCTTCGGTCTTGCCAGCGCCAACGATTGTGTGAATTTCATCGATGAATAAAATAATCTGGCCATCCGCCTTTGCGACCTCTTTGAGGACCGTCTTTAAGCGTTCTTCAAATTCTCCCCGGTACTTGGCTCCGGCGATTAAGGACCCCATGTCTAGGGAAATGATGGTCTTATTGGCTAAATTACTAGGAACGTCTCCCTTTGCAATTCGTTGTGCCAATCCTTCGACAATGGCAGTTTTTCCGACTCCGGGTTCTCCAATTAGAACCGGGTTATTTTTGGTTTTCCGTGATAAAATTCGAATTACGTCTAAGATTTCTTCATCCCGACCAATCACCGGATCGGGATTCTCGTTATGCGCACGTTTTACTAAGTCCGTACCATATTTCTCTAGTGCTTTATATCCGCTTTCCTGTTCTTTGGACGTCACTTTTTCACCTCCACGAAATTCTTCAATCTTCTCTAATGCTTTTTTAGCAGTTACTCCCTGCTGTTTTAAAAAATTAGCAAATTCATTATTATTCAAATCAAACAACGCTAAGAATACCGTATCCACCGCAATGAATTCATCCTGCAGCTTTTGTCGACGCTGTTCTGCTTGAATTAATAATTGATTTAATTCAGTAGAGATTGATTGACCATAACTAACTTGGCTACCACTAACGATGCTAATTTGAGCTAATTCGCGGTCTAATTCTGCTTGGACCGTCTGGTTGCTAACTCCGAGCTCCGAGAGTAAAGTTCCCACCGTTTGATCTGGTTGGGCTAAAAATTTAAACAATTCCGGAACCCCAATTTCTTGGTGCTGACGGTTAACCGCAATTTGTTGCGCCTCACCCAGTGCTTCTTGTAACGCAGTAGTCATTTTTTCAGGATTCATTCAATTACCCCCTACATAAATTGATAAGGATTGGTATTCACCGTTGACGGACAAACCTCAACTTGCCATTGGTTCGTCGCCTTCCATTGGCTAAATAACTTTGTTAATTCATCAATACAGATTTTTTCCACGTTGTGTCCCACGTCAAAAACATTAAGGTGATCCGCCAGCATATCGTGACCAGTATGATAATACACGTCGCCAGTAACAAACGCGTCCGCGCCGGCCGCCATCATTTCTGGATAAAATTTACCGCCGTCACCGCCTACGACCGCTACTTTACGGACCAATGCCTGGTTATCTTCAGCAACTACCCGCAAACCGTCAAGTTGGAAGACCTCTTTTAAGGTCTTGGCAAACTCACTCACCGTTTGGGGTTGTGCCAAACTGCCAATTCGTCCAATATTGCGGTCGTAGTGCGCAGAATAAACGGGTTGCACTTCCGTAAGGGACATTGCTTGTGCTAACCAATCGTTCATACCACCCGCCGCCACGTCTAGGTTAGTGTGGGCGGAGTAAACCCCAATGGAATGTTTAATTAAGGTAGCGTACATTTGATTCTGTGGTACGGTCAAATCCAGATTACGCACCGGTCGAAAAATCAACGGATGATGTGAGAATATAAAATCACATCCTTTGGTAATTGCCTCTGCCACAACCTCGGGACGGACGTCTAAAGTCACTAATACGCGGTGAATGGGCTGGTTAAGATCCCCAATCTGCAATCCGACCGGATCCTTAGGAAAAGCACTTTCTTTAGGTGCCATTTCTTCAAAACGTTCAATTAATTGTTTCGCCAACATTAGTCAACATCTCCTCAATTTGCGCAATCTTTTTTGATACTTCCGCTAATTTTTCGTCACCATGTTCTGGATGTCGTTCTAAATTATCCTGAATTGATTTTAGCCGTTTCAACTCCCGCTGCCACTTTCGCAAGAAAGTAGCGTTAGCAGCCTGCATTAAAAATGGGCCAAACGTTAATTCAGTTTCGGTCAATTGCATTTGTCCTGGCTCAGCAACGATGATTTCATAAAGGTGATAATCTTCAGCCACAATATCTTCATGAGTGATTTGATATCCGTGGGTGATGAGCCACTCCCGCAGTTCGTATTCCCCAACGTTAGGCTGTAAAATCAATCGTTGCACTCCAGATAACTTTACTTGGCCTTCTTCTAGAATTCGCCGAATCAACAGGCCACCCATCCCCGCGATACAAATCACGTCAACATGATCTTCTGGGTTTAGGACTGCCAATCCGTCACCTAACCGCGCATCAATCAAATCACTAACCTGATTCTTTTCAATTTCCATTTTGGAATTAGTTAACGGCCCCGGGGCAACTTCCCCAGCAATCGCAGCCGTTGCAATTTGATTTCTAACCAGGTTAATCGCTAAATAAGCATGGTCCGAACCAATATCGGCAATTTTGGATCCTTTTGGAACTAAACTCGCAACTACTTTTAGTCGTGGCGATAAATTATTTGAATTCATGAAAATAAACTCCCGGTATTTTTTGTATTTATTTTATGCTATCCCAAAAAGAGGCCCTATACAAATCTGCGACCTGTATGGAACCTCTTTAAATGCTAATCTAAGAAATCTTTTAATTGTTTTGAACGTGAAGGATGGCGCAGTTTCCGCAAAGCCTTTGCTTCAATTTGCCGGATCCGTTCACGAGTTACGCCGAAGACCTTTCCCACTTCTTCAAGGGTGCGAGTCCGGCCATCATCTAACCCAAACCGAAGCCGGAGAACATTTTCTTCTCGGTCTGTCAAGGTATCCAAAACGCCTTCTAGTTGTTCTTTAAGCAATTCATAAGCCGCATGGTCAGCAGGACTAGTTGCCTCTTGGTCTTCAATGAAGTCGCCTAGGTGTGAATCATCTTCTTCACCAATTGGAGTTTCCAAAGATACTGGTTCTTGAGCAATTTTAAGAATTTCGCGAACCTTATCCGAAGGCATGTCCATTTCTGCACCAATTTCTTCGGGCATTGGTTCACGGCCTAAATCTTGAAGCAATTGCCGTTGAATCCGGATTAATTTATTGATGGTTTCTACCATATGAACTGGGATCCGGATTGTCCGCGCTTGGTCAGCAATCGCACGCGTAATTGCTTGCCGAATCCACCAGGTCGCGTAGGTAGAAAATTTGAATCCCTTTTGGTAATCAAATTTTTCAACGGCCTTCATTAAGCCCATGTTTCCTTCTTGAATGAGGTCAAGGAACTGCATTCCCCGGCCAACGTACCGCTTAGCAATTGAAACTACTAAACGCAAGTTAGCTTCGGCAAGTTCTTGTTTTGCACGTTCGTCACCCTTTTCGATTCGGAGGGCTAGGGCAACTTCTTCATCGGCAGTTAACAGTGAAACCCGGCCAATTTCTTTTAGATACATCCGAACCGGATCGTTAATTTTAACTCCGGCCGGAGCTTTAGTATCGTCTAATTCTTCCTTTGAAATCTCTTGTGCCTTTAAGGCCTTTTCACTCGGGTCACCGTTTTCGTCAACCACACTGATTCCGGCGTCTTCGATCCGTTGAATTAAGTCATCCACGTCTTCGTCAGTCAACTTGAATTTATCGATCAAATCACGGGTAAGCTTAGTGTACTTAACCTTGTGTTCACTTTTTTGTGCTTTAATAATTTGGTTAACTGCCTTTTTAAATTCTGGTGAAGAAATGATACTTTCACTCTTTTTACGTTTGATTTCACTTTTTTTACTTGCCATAGTTAGCTGTTCCCCCTCTAATTTTGGAGCTGTTGTTGTTTTTGATAAAGAGAAATAAGTTTTAGCGTTAATTGCTGTTGTAATTCTTGGTTACCTAATCTGGTAGCTTCGTTTAAATCCGACTTAACTTTTGAAATCTGTTCGCTGAGCGGGGCCACGTCCTTAATCAAACTAATGTAGTCTTCGATTTCTTCTTCTGTGTAATCGGGGCTCAAATTAATCGACTCAATATTAGCCACTACCGACTGTAACTCTGGTTCCTTCAAATAATCCATGAAATCTGCCGCATCATATTCTTGATTCTTGGCTAGGTATCCTCCAGCCAACATATAAATAGTTTCCAGTTGCTCATTTGGAAAATAAAAATCCGGTAAGCTTTGTAATTTCAACCATACGTCGTGATGATTAAGTGCGCGGGCTAACAACCGGTACTGCGAAATATCCACACTTGATAGCTTCTTAGGAGTATTTTCAGTTTTCTCAACTTGATTTTCAAAAGTAGGTGGCGGCGCGGGGGCCGGACCCGGATCAAACTGCCGAGGAGTATGCGCAATCCGATCAGCCACGCTTTCCCTTAACTGGTTTTTCAAATCACGCTTATCAATACTAAATTCTTCAGCAAGTTGGTTAAGATATAGGTCTTGTTCCAAGGCGTCATTTAATTCACCAATCCGTTGGAGAGCTTTTTTTAGGTATTCCAGCTGATCGTTTTCGTTAGCTAAGTTTAAACCCATCCGGTCAAATTTCAATAAAAATGCCGTACTGGATTCCCCAGTCTGATTCATTAGTTTTTGAAAAGACTCAACGCCCTTATCCCGCACGTATTCGTCAGGATCACGGTTATCCGGGATAAAAATGACGCTGATTTGCAAATCACTAGTCTGTTTAATTAACGCAATGGCCTTCGCAATTGCACGTTGGCCGGGCTCGTCGCCATCAAAGCAGATTACTACACGGGAGGCAACTCTTTTAAGCGCTCGCACGTGGTCTTCTGTCAAACTAGTTCCCATCGTGGCAATTCCATTAGCCACTTGGGCCCGGTGAGCTGCAATTACATCCATAAACCCTTCATATAAAATAACGGTTTTCTTTTGGACAATTTCAGGGCGGGCTTGCGAAAAGTTATAGAGTACCTTTCCTTTGTTAAAAATGCTAGTTTCCGGACTATTTAAATATTTCGGATGTTGGTCATCCTTCACCAAGCTCCGTCCGGAAAAAGCGACAATCTTCCCATTATTATCTTTAATTGGGAACATGATTCGATTAAAAAACCGGTCCTTTAACGAACCGTCTGCTGTTTCAATAAATAGTCCTGAATCTTGCATTTGTTTTTGATCGATTTGCTGTTCCTTAAGAAAACTTAACAGCAAATCTTGGTCTGCCGGTGCAAACCCTAAATCAAAATCCTGCATGTCTGCTTCAGTAATTCCCCGCTTTTTTAAATACGCGAGGGCCTTTTCACCTAATTGCGTATTCACCAACACGTGGTGATAAAGTTCAGCAGCCTTTTCATATAAGCCAATCATCTCACTTTGAGTCGCTGAATAAGCTGACTTAGGAGACTTCTTTACGTACTTATCGTCTAGGGGGACGTTGCCAAACTCCGCCACGCGCCGGACGGCTTCTGGGAAACTAATTTTTTCCAGATCCATCAAAAACTTAAATACATTTCCTCCACGTCCACAACTGAAACAGTGAAAAATCTGCTTATCTTCGGATACTGAAAAAGAAGGTGTTTTTTCATCGTGAAATGGGCAAATGCCAAACAAATTTTTTCCAGCTTTTCTCAACTGAACGTATCGACTAACTACATCAACAATGTTCACGGCGGACCGGACGTTGTCGATAACTTCTTCTGGAATCATACCAGCCATTCTATCACCCACTTCCGTAAGATAGACTCATACGATAGTATATTACAGCACTCCCTACTAATAAGCAATCAAAACGCACCTATAATTAACACTTTTGTCAAGTATGTTAAATAAGTACTTAAATATTGGGATTACCTCATTTATAGACTAAGCTATCTCAACCTCCCCCAAAAATTTCACAAAAAATTCTAAAAACTAGCGAAGACACCGGCAGCCCTGCTAACCTTTTCACTCCACCAAAAAATCTGTTGGCAGTAATCACTTTTCAATCACTGTCAACAGATTTTAAATAACTATTGCCACAGCCTCGCTAGCGAGCTCGCAGCTTTTTTTAAAATTTCAATTTTTATTTAACCATTACCTTAGTCAAATCTCCAACACGAAGAACCAAGTTTGCTAAACGGCTCATCATGTTTAACCGGTTTGCTTTAATCTTTGCATCTTTATCCATTACCATGGTAGCGTCAAAATATTCGGTAATTGCTGGGGTCAAACTAGTCAATTCCTTAAAGAAGGCTGCCATGTCCGAATCATTCATCGCTTCAATCTTAGTGATCAAGTCAAAGAGCTTACCTTCAGTTTCGTTATTGAATAATTGCGGATCAACTGCCAAGTCACCGGCAGTGGTGTTTTTAGTAGCAATCCGTTGTACCCGGGTTAAGGCCTCGATCTCATCTTTGAAGGAATCCGCAGCCTTCGCGTTAGTTAGCACTTCGGCAGCCGCAATGATTGTCGTTACGTTGTGCTGGCTTCCGGCAAGCACGGCATCTTCAATATCATAGCTAACCGACTGGTGATCAAGGTATTGCTTAATTCGGTCATTGAAGAATTCCACCACTTCGGCAAAGTTTTTATCTACGTCTACCCCAAAGCTAGTTTGGTCGTCCGCCAACGCTTGCTTAACAGCTTCTTCAAATTTGTTCAAGTCTAGTGACCAATCACGTTGAGCAAGAATTCGAACAATCCCGTATGCGTGACGCCGTAAAGCATACGGGTCATTTGAACCGCTTGGGATCATTCCTGCACTAAAGAAGCTAAAGATATTGTCAAACTTATCGGCTAAAGCTAATACTGCTCCCACAGTGCTTTCAGGAAGTTCGCCTTCCGCACTATTTGGCATGTAGTGTTCCCGAATGGCTTGCGCTACGGCTGGTTTTTCGCCCTTCAATAGAGCATACTTTTCACCCATCACCCCTTGTAATTCAGGGAACTCACCTACCATCCCAGTAACCAAGTCAAACTTGTAAATTGCTGCAGCACGTTGCAAGTCTTCAGCTGTTTCTGCATCTAATCCGAGCATTTTAGCAATTACTTGAGCGATGGAGCCGACCCGCGTCATCTTTTCTGCCATAGTACCGATTTTATCGTGGAAGCTAACCTTTTTAAGTCGGTCAACGTAGTAGTCAATCGAATTCTTTTGATCTTCGTCGTAGAAGAAGGCAGCATCTTCAAGTCGAGCTGTTAACACTTTTTCATTTCCACGAATAACGTTTTCTAGGTGTTCCTTGTTTCCATTCCGTACGGAAATAAAGTTTGGCAACAGCTTGCCGTCCTGATTCCGCACGAAGAAGAACCGTTGATGATCACGCATGGAAGTAATTAAAACTTCTTCGGGAATTGCCAAGTACTTAGGATCAAATTTTCCGCTAAATGCCGTTGGCCATTCTACCAGATTATTTACTTCTTCTAATAAGTCAGCGTTCGGCGTCACTTCCCAGTTTTCTTCTTGGGCGATTGCTTGAATTTGTTCGCGAATCAACGCTTTGCGTTTTTCTGCGTCAACAATCACAAATTCAGCTTGTAGCTTTTCTTCGTACTCACTTGGATTAGCTAAGTCAACCGCTTTACCTAAGAAACGGTGGCCTTGGCTTTGCCGTCCGGCCTTAATGTCCAAAATTTGGAAAGGCAAAACCTCGTCGTCCAAGATGGAAACCAACCAGCGAATCGGTCTTACAAATTTAAAGTCGTAGTTCGCCCACTTCATCATGGTTGGGAAGTTCAATGATTCCACCACGTCTTTAATGCCTGGCAAAATTTCTTGGGTAGTTTTACCTTGAATTAGCTTGTGTACGTATACGTATTCCGTGCCTTTAATGGTTTTAAAGGTAATGTCGTCAACTGTTAAGCCTTGCCCTTTAGTAAAACCAATCGCCGCTTTTGTCCAATTGCCATCCGCATCTTGGGCAATTTTCCGGGCAGGCCCCTTAGCATCCTCTTCAATATCTGGCTGACGATCGCCAAGTCCATTGATTCGAATTGCTAGACGACGAGGTGTCGAAAATTGCTCAATAGAATCATAGCTGAGCCGGTTTTCCTTCAAAAATTTAGCAACTTTTTGTGCTAATTGTTGGATGCTCGGTGTCACCACGTGTGCGGGAATTTCTTCTAAACCAATTTCTAATAAATAACTATGAGCCATTATTTTACCTCCTTGTCGTCATTTTTTAATAATGGGAAACCAAGTTTTTCACGTTCTTCAACAAATGCGCGGGCTACTTTACGCGCCATGTTGCGGATTCGAGATAGGAATCCTGCTCGTTCAGTAACTGAGACCGTCCCGCGAGCATCAAGTAAGTTGAAGGTGTGGCTACATTTCAAGATGTAGTCGTAAGCCGGGTGTACTAAGCCTTTTTCGATTAACCGGTTAGCTTCGGCTTCAAAATCGTTAAACATGGTTTCCAACATTGCTTGGTTTGATTCTTCAAATGAATATTTGGAATGTTCGTATTCAGGTTCTTTAAAAATGTCACCGTATGAAACGCCATTTCCCCACTCTAAATCAAAAACGGATTCTACGTCTTGGATATAGGAGGATAGCCGTTCTAGTCCGTAAGTTACTTCGCTGGTAACGGGGTGTACTTCGAGCCCCCCCACTTGTTGGAAGTACGTAAATTGGGTAACTTCCATTCCATCAAGCCAAACTTCCCAACCAACACCGGCACAACCCATTGAAGGATTTTCCCAGTTGTCTTCTACAAACCGAATATCGTGTTCGAGGGGATCAATCCCTAAAGCCTTTAAACTACCCAAATAAAGTTCTTGGATATTTTCCGGTGACGGCTTCATCACTACTTGGAATTGATGATGTTGGTAAAGCCGGTTAGGGTTTTCCCCGTAACGACCGTCTGCTGGACGCCGAGATGGTTCTACGTAGGCAGCGTTCCATGGTTCGGGGCCAATTGCCCGTAAGAAAGTGTACGGACTCATCGTGCCCGCACCCTTTTCAGTATCGTAGGCTTCCATCAACATGCATCCTTGGTCTGCCCAATATTTTTGTAAAGTTAAAATAATTTCTTGGACCGAAAGCTTTTTATTCATAAGTTCCTCCTTTAAATTTTACGGACAAAAAAAGCCCCTACGTAGCATAAAATACACTACGTAGGGACGATAATTATCGCGGTTCCACCCTACTTCCGGTGAGTTAATTTCTCACCGACAGCTTGAAATATTTATCTCTTAAGGACTCCAAATGCCCCACGGAACCGTTCCTAACCAGCTTCCACTATCCTGGTTTCGCTAATAGTACGGAAAATCCGCTTTGTTCTTCACTGTCCGATTTAACAGAGATAATAATAAAAAACTTTTAATTGGTTGTCAATATAATTAATGCGCCCAATTTTGCATTTGATCAATAAAATGACGACTTTTAAGGTTAATCCCGACTTGATCTTGATAAATCCGCTCAGTTAACTGCCAGATTTCTCGCTTAGTTGCTGGTGAAACCGAAATCTGGCCTAATTTAAAAATACTGACCAAACTAAGCATTGCCATGGTTTTAGCTGCTTTAACGCTAAGGTGCCAGCGGTGTTCGTCTAAATGCCAGTGATTTTGACAAAGCATCCCGCCTCGCGACTCAGAATAATCTAATGCCAAATCTCGACGGCCGCAAACGACACAATGATCCCAAACGATTGCAATCCCAAAGGAATTTAGCAATTGAATCTGAATTAGATCCGTAATTACTTCCGCATCGTTACCAGCGTCAATCAGGGTCAGCGCCCGGGCTAGCCGGTCAAACCAAGCTTCAATTTTAAAATTATCATCAAATGCAGCGTCAACTAAATTTAATAAAAAAGTGGCGTAGGCATTTAATTCAATATCCTGAAAAATATTTTCAAACTGTTTAACGTCTAGGGCAGCGTTAATATACGACAGCCCGTTGCTCCGAATTAACCCCGAATAACGACCGTGGGTAAACGGCAAAATTGCCGAACGCAACTTAAAATCCTTCTTTTTGGCATTCTTGATGAAAAACATCCGTTTACCATATTCCCTGGTAAGAAATTTAACCAACAAATCGTTTTCCCGGTGATTTTTGGCAAACATCACCATGCCAGTAAAGTCCGCGTTCACCAATTGGCTCATATTTAATATTCGTCCTTTTTATAACCGAAGGATTGCAAAATCCCTTGTTTATCACGCCATCCTTCAGAAACTTTAACCCATAGTTCAAGATAAACCCGGCTACCTAGTAAATGTTCAATGTCTACTCGCGCCCGGCTGCCAATTTCTTTTAGCATCCGACCGCCTTTGCCAATGATGATTCCCTTTTGGGTGGGGCGGTCCACAATGATCGTTGCGCTAATATCCACGAGGTCATCCTTACCAGGTTTCATGGATTCAATAACTACAGCTACGGAATGGGGAACTTCTTGCCGAGTTAACTGCAATACTTTTTCCCGAATCAATTCAGAAACCACAAACCGTTCTGGATGATCGGTAACTTGGTCGCTTGGGTAATATTGCGGACCTTCGGGCATCTGTTTACTCAAGGTTGCTAAGAGCTCGTTAATGTTGTTACCTTGTAACGCTGAAATTGGGAAAACCTCGGTCCAATCCAAAGCATCCCGGTACGAATCAACAATCGGTAACAGCTCGTCTGGATGAACTAAGTCAATCTTATTAATCACCAAATAAATTGGCCGATTTTTAATTTTCTTCAACCGTTCGATAATGTAGTTATCCCCGGCACCCCGTTTTTGATCCGCATTGACCATAAACATTACCGCATCAACTTCGTTTAACGAAGATATGGCGGATTGAACCATAAAGTCCCCTAGTTTATTGTGAGCTTTATGAATACCTGGAGTGTCGATAAAGACAATTTGTTCGCGGTCCGTAGTATAAATACCTTGGATCTTATTCCGGGTAGTTTGTGGGACGTCGCTCATAATCGCTACCTTTTGACCAACAACGTAGTTTAAAAAGGTCGATTTACCAACGTTAGGCCGGCCAACGATTGCCACAAAGCCCGAATGAAAAGCTTGTTTATTTTCTTCCATAATCACGATTCCGTTTCCTTAATTTTAAAAAAAGTGGTGTGCAAAAACCAATAATCCAATCAAGACGGTGAATACTGCGGTTAGTAAGACCGCTGCTGACGCGGCATCCTTAGCCTGTTTAACTAGAAATTGGTACTTGCCATTACAAGCAAAGTCCGCCAATCGTTCAATTGCTGAATTAAAAGCTTCCGCCACAAACATTGCTCCGATACAAACCACGATCGCAATCCATTCCATCAGTGACAAGTGGATTGCTAAACCACAGCCAACGACTAACACCGCAATTAAACAGTGGTAACGGAAGTTGCGTTCACGTAGAAAAATATCTTTAACCCCGTACATCGCGTGGGCAATCGATTGGATTAGCGAGCGGTTCTTTTCGGTTTGGCGTTTATCTTTCAAGACCATAAGCACTCATAATTTCTTTTTGAAGCGGGAACATTTTTTCTTGGTCTTCCTTTTTCATGTGATCATAGCCGTTAAGATGTAAGAAACCATGGACACATAAAAACCCTAGTTCCCGTTCGTAAGAATGTCCCAAAAATTCCGCCTGTTCAGCAACTTTGTCAACCGAAATCATCAAATCCCCAATGTTATCCGGAATTTCTTCTGCCATTTCAGGATCCATAATAATATCTTCATCTTCGTCGTTAATTGCAAAACTAATTACGTCAGTAGGACGATCTACGTTGCGATATTCGCGGTTAATTTTTTGAATTTCATCATTATGCATTAAGGTAACCGAAATTTCAGTTGCCACGTCTAATTTTAAATAATTTCCGGCAAAGTCTAAAATGTTCGCAATTAAATCCAAATGTTGTTGGGGTACTTCTTCAGTATGATCAAATATTTGAATATCCATCATATTATCCTTTCGCTTCTTTTTCGTCGTAAGCTTTGACAATCTTCGCAACTACAGGATGGCGAATAACGTCGTTAGCGGTGAAGTTAACGAACGCTACCTTATTGACGTTACTTAACACAATTTGTGCTTCCTTCAAGCCACTGCGGGTGCCTCGCGGTAAGTCAATTTGGGTCACATCCCCGTTAACAATCATTTTAGAACCAAATCCCAAACGAGTTAAGAACATTTTCATCTGTTGATTAGTCGTATTTTGGGCCTCATCAAGGATTACGAACGCGTTATCGAGAGTACGTCCGCGCATATAAGCCAACGGCGCAATTTCAATTACACCACGATCTAATAAACGCGTAGTGTGTTCTGCCCCAATAATTTGATACAACGCGTCATAAACTGGTCGGAGGTATGGATCAACCTTTTCTTTCAGGTCACCTGGTAAAAATCCTAGACTTTCACCGGCTTCTACAGCTGGCCGGGTTAAAATGATTCGTTCTACGTCGCCCCGCTTTAAAGCCGCCACGGCCATCACCACCGCTAAGTATGTCTTACCAGTTCCGGCCGGACCGATTCCAAACGTCACGTCGTTATTCTTGACTGATTCCACGTACTGCCGCTGTCCAAAGTTCTTAATCCGAACTGGTTTACCCTTCGCATCCTTAATTAAGACCGTTGAATAAAGCTCGGGCAGGTAGTTTAAGGTTCCCTTTTCAGCCATCTTCATGGCACTAACGAAATCGGTGCTGCTAAGTTGCACCCCGGTTTTTAAAACTTGAACCAGCGTTTTCAAAATTGCAATGGTTTGTTCTACGTCAGTTTGTGCGCCCCTTACGGTAATTCGTTCGCCAAACGGAAGTACCTTGACGTTCATCCCTTCCTCAATAATCGGCACGAAGCGTTCCTGATTACCAAGCAGTGACATTTCTAAATTTGGATCTGATAATATGAGATTCTTTTCGAACAACTCTTCAGACACGTTACCTTCCCCTAACCTAAGGTATTTTTTACAATTTCGTTAACTTTGGCACCGTCTGCCTTACCTTTTACTTTAGGCATCAATGTCGACATTACTTTTCCAAAGTCTGCCTTCGAAGTTGCCCCGGTCTCTTCAATTACTTGGTTAATGATTTCTTGCAATTCGTCATCGCTTAGTTGTTTAGGCATGTACTTTTCAACAACCTTTAATTCAGCTTCAGTTTCTTTTACCAAGTCATCGCGGTTACCCTTTTTGAACTCAGCAATTGAATCTTTCCGTTGCTTATAAGCGCGGTTAATCACCGTAGCAAAATCATCTTCGGTTAATTCGTGACCAACCCGACCTTGTTCGTTTAAAAGTTCGGACTTGATCATCCGAATTACGCTTAAGCTTAATTTATCGTGGGCCTTCATGGCAGTTTTTAAGTCGTCGTTAATTTGCTTTGTAAAATCCATTTTTATTCTCCTTTTAGTATACAAAAAAAGCTCCTGAAATTCAGGAGCGATGATCGGATTAGAAGCGTTTCTTGTTCTTGCGCTTTCTTGCAGCTTCCGATTTCAACTTGCGTTTTACGCTAGGTTTTTCGTAAAATTCACGTTTACGATATTCTTGTAGAGTACCAGACTTTGACACCGTACGTTTAAAGCGACGAAGAGCGTCATCAAGTGACTCGTTTTTGCGAACAACTGTTTTTGACAATGTGATTCCCTCCCTCCGAGCTTTGAAATAACAATTCGTACTTAGTACTCATGTTTCTTAAACATTATAACTGAACTAAACCATACCGTCAACAACAAATAATTAACTAGTTGCATAACGATTTGTTTATCGAAACCGTTTTCTTGCCTTTTAAAGTTATGTTACTATCATATAAAAGGATAACAGGAGCGAATTAATTATGACAGAAAACAAACAAATTACTAACGTTTTTATCATTTCCGATTCCGTCGGAGATACTGGTGATCAAGTAGCCCGCGCCGCCGCTGCCCAATTTTTAGATGCCCACTTGCGTTTTTCACGCTACCCCTTCACCCAGACCATTTCTTTACTAGATAGCATTTTAAAAAAAGCTGAACGGGAAAAGGCAATGATTTTTTCTACATTTGTTGATCCAAAGCTTAACCAACGCACTAAAACTTTTTGCCAAGAAAAAAATTTAAAATATTTTGACGTTCTGACCCCCGCCATCCAGCTTTTTGCCGAGGAGACCGGCCTAACTTCTTCCAATACTCCAGGAAGACGTCACTCCCTTAATGAAAACTATTTCGATAAGATCTCAGCAATGGAATTTGCGGTAACCTACGATGATGGTAAAGATCCCGCTGGTTTCTTAAAAGCTGACATCGTTCTACTAGGGGTTTCACGGACTTCCAAGACGCCGTTATCACTCTACCTTGCTAATAAGGGGTATAAAGTAGCTAATCTGCCATTGGTGCCTAAAACCCAAATTCCTGAAGAAATTTGGCAGGTTGACCGCGATAAAATTTTTGGTTTAACCACCACCAAGGAAGTTCTCAACGGGATCCGCCGGCAACGCATGATTTCATACGGTTTGAACCCCGATTCTTCATACGCAGATATGGACAGCATTAATAAAGAACTCCAATTTGCGGACGACCTATTTAAAAAAATCGGCTGCTTAGTAATTAATACGGCTAATAAATCAATCGAAGAAACCGCGACAATTATTATGGAAAGCCTCGCGTAACCTCATTTAAGAAGGGATTAATATGAAAAAAACATTAGTGTTCTTAGGATTTGCGGTAGTGTTAATTGGAAGCATTACTTTAGGATGGCACCTCACGCATCGTCCTAGCTCTGCCACTAAGCAAGACTATGCCCAAGTTTATAACGCACACCAAAGTAAAATCGCCACCATCACTAATCATCAAAAAATTAGTTACTTATCTAACCTCCTTGGCGATTTGGGGTCAGCACGGAGAGTTCACCCAAAAAAGCCTCAGAACGGCCAGTTGCTCCGTCATTTTAAAATCGTTCAAATTAATCCGTCGGCCAAAATTGACGCTTTTATCTACCGGAACCACACCATTACGGTTAAAAATCTTCCCGTGGTTCATTCTGGAGCCTGGCACTTAAGTAGCCAGCAGTATCAAAAATTAGCGCATTTACGTTAATTTTCACAATCAGCAAAAAGAGGCAAAAAATCATTTTGGTGCATCGTTTTTAATGAAGCCAAAACTCAATTTATTCTGCTTAATTAAAAATCGCTTATTATGCCTAAGTTTGGCATAATGAGCGATTTTTAGTTAACGTTCACCAACTATTCGACTTTTCTCTGACGCGTGTTTTACAATGCACCGTTCTAGTCTACGCTTAACACCTAAACAATCACTATTCTTGCAGGACCTTCGTTAATAAATCCGGATCAAAGTCCCCTGATTTAAGCATTTGAATTTCAAGGCGGTAAGGAGCATGCTTCTTGCCATCCGCATCCTTAACCTGCGGAGTTTCCAAAATCTTGGGTATCTTCGCCAAGCGTTCATCATGAGCAATGCGATATAAAGCTTCAAAACCAATTGTCCCAAATCCAAGGTTGGCGTGCCGGTCCTTATGGCTCCCTAATCCATTTTTCGAGTCGTTTAGGTGAATTACCCCGATCCGGTCTAAACCGATCACCTGATCGAATTCAGCCAGCACATCGTCGAAATGATTCTTCACGTCGTAGCCCGCATCGTTAGTGTGACAAGTGTCAAAACAAACTGAAAGTTTATCGTTATGGGTTACCCCGTCAATGATTTGACGAATTTGTTCAAAGTTCGTGGCTACTTCAGTACCTTTTCCAGCCATCGTTTCAAGCGCAATTTGAACTTGCTGTTCCGGCGTGATGATCTGATTGAGCCCTTCAATAATTGAAGAAATTGCCGCGTCTGCTCCCGCACCTACGTGGGCGCCTGGATGGAGTACCAATTGACTAGCTCCCAACGCGTCTGCTCGTTGCACTTCTTCTCGTAAAAAGTTAACCGCAAATTTAAAATTCGCGGGTTTTAACGTATTTCCCAGGTTAACGATATATGGCGCGTGAATAACCGTTGCCTGAAAGTTATGTTGTTTAAAAAGTGCTTGGCCTTCCTCAATTTTTAATTCTGTAATTGGCTTACGCCGGGTATTCTGAGGAGCCCCGGTATAAATCATAAAGGCGTTGGCGCCGTTAGCAATGCTGGTTTCCACGGAACCCAGAAACATTTTTTTACCACTCATGCTGACGTGTGATCCAATAATCAAGATTAATCCCTCCCGTAGTGAATTTTTTTAATAATTTGTTGAGCAGCGTCCCCCTGCTCCCATTGCACAAAGCGTTTAGCAAATTGGTTAAACCGCGACTGATCTAAAATAGCAAAATCATTCTGCGCTAACTGATGAACTTCCCGGAGCAGATCTGTCGCAGTAGTGGCAATGGGGCCCGGTAGTTCGTGATAGTAGTCAAAGTAAAAGCCACGCAGATCATCCCGGTAGTAATCAAGGTCGTAGGCAAAAAACAACATTGGTCGACGTAAATTGGCGAAATCAAACATAACTGAAGAATAGTCGGTAATTAATAAGTCGGTAACCAAATAAATTTCGTTCATGTCGTTAGTGGAATCCACCACCACCCGGTCTTCGTAGCCCGAAATATCAATCCGATCCGTGACTAAGTAGTGCGGACGAATCAATAGCACCACGTCGTCAGGCAAAACGCGCAGCATCTCACCTAAATCAAAATGCCAACGAAAATGATAATGCCCCACCTTAATAAAATCATCTTCCCGCCAAGTTGGCGCATAGGTAACCACCCGGCAGTCCGGCTTGCCAATAATTTTTTGCTTTAATTTGGCAATTGCAGCAACGTTATTCTTTTGAAAAAGAACGTCGTTACGCGGATAACCAGTTTTTAAAAACTGGTGATGAAAACTAAATGCGCGTTCAAAAATATCTGCTGAATATTGGTTGGCTGCGACTAAATAGTTCCAACGATCCGCCTCCTTAACAAATTCTGCTAGGTAACGTTCCCGACTATTTCCGGGAAACTTAACCTGATCCATATCTAAAGCAAGGTGCTTTAATGGGGTTCCATGCCAAGTCTGCACGTAGGTGGTCCGACGGTTCTTTTTCCACCAGGTTGGCATCCGCGAATTAAAAATCCAATATTCAGCGGTTGCAGAAGTCCAAATCCAAGTTAACGACCAGCGTTTAACGATTTTAGCTTCCGGAAATCGAGTAGTCATTGCTTGGTAAAATTCACCCTTAACGCCCCAAACTAACTGGGAACGATTTTCCGGAAACTCCTTAAGTAATTCATCATAAATGGCCTTAGGATTATCCGTCAGCCCCTTACCATTAAAACTTTCAAATAAAACGCGGCCCTTATGAACCGGCAACTGGATCAACGCATCATTAACCAGTATTAAACCGTATCGAATTATAATTTTAAGTACTTGTTTGAGCTTACGCATTCGTCAAAATCCCTTCAATCTGCTGAATTAGTCGGGTTCCCGCATGGCCATCATTTAGCTCGTTCCACTGTTGATTTATTTTTTGCAAACTATTCTTGCTAGAATGGCGGCTTTGCAAAGCAACGTTGAGCTCGGCTACGTTCTCAACTAGCTCGTCGAAAAACATCTGTTTGAAGCTGGCTTGAATGCCAACTGTTTGTTCAAATTGTGCAAGATCGTATGTAAAGAAAATCACCGCATTGGCGTTATTTAACAAGCTAAAGTCAAATGCGATCGAAGAATAGTCGGTAATCAGCGTATCCGCTACACACAATAACTCTTGGGTGGTAACGTGATGGTCAACTAGCACCACCCGATCTGGAGAATTCGCCACCAGCTGCTGTTCCAGTTCGCTTAAGTGCGGATGCAGCCGCACCACTAAAACGGCATCTTCGGGAACTTGCAAATGGGACCAATCCTTGGGGAGCTCAAACGTAACGTCTTTGCGGTACGTTGGCGCATATAAAAGCACCCGTTGTTTTTTAAACTGCGGATAATCCCGAAAAACTTTGGCCCGGGCCTTTTGTACCCAGGCTTCATTAAAATATTGGTCGGAACGCGGGTATCCAATTTGAGCAAGTTTAGCTGAGCTAACTTTCCAGCTTTGTTCAAAGACTTCTGCCATTTTAGCTGACCCCACCACAATTTCGTCAAAGCTATTATAAACCTGTTGAAATCGTTGCTGGTCGGCTACTGACCGATGATAGGTGCTGGGGTCTTCCCAGCCAAAAGCCTTAATTGCCCCATTAGCGTGCCAGATTTGGATAAAAAATTGTTCCTTCAATTTAGCAATCGCACTTAATTCAGGATAGTAATTATCAAATAGGGCAACCCGGGCAGCCCGGATTCCCCTAACAAAACTGGTTATTTGAAATTTGCGGAACTCAAGCGTGTGGCGCACCACTCCCGCGCTTTTTAAGCGTTGGACCTCCGCTTTTACAGCCGGTTCATAAACCAGCAGCACCGCGTCAGTACCAAAATGGCTGGTTAATTGTTTAATAAACTTGGCGTTCCCCGTAAAACTCATAAAATACGCAATTTTAAAGTGCGTGGGACGTCGTCGCAAAAACCAATCAACTAGCCGAACTAGCAGCAAATATAACTTCTTCAAGAAAATAACCCCTTATAAGGTCGGCTCGTAAAAGTGACCTAGAATTTTAATTGTGTCCGTAATACTTACAAAAGCGTGCGGATCGGAAACTTCCATCGCTGCTTCTAATTCCGGCATCTCATACCGCGAAACAATCGTGAAAAGAACCGTTTTTTCTTTGTGGTTATACGCACCTTCTGCACCATGGATAATGGTAATCCCCCGCCGCATATTATTTTGGATACTATCAATCACGCTCTTAGGCCGATCTGTAATAATCATCACCTGCATTTTTTGTTGCCGCGTGTAGGTCATGTCCATCACTTTTGCGTTAACGATCAACCCAATTGCTGAGTAAAATGCGTAGGGCCAACCGTATAGGAAACCAGCGGCCGTAACAATCAAAATGTTAAAGGCGATGTTGATGCTTCCAATGCTGTGCCCCGTTTTACGAAGAATCGTGATCCCTAAAATATCTAATCCACCAGTTGAAATCCCGCTTTTAAGGGCTAATCCGGTTCCGTAACCGTTAACTGCCCCACCAAAGAGGGCACAGATAATCGGATCGGTAGTTAACGTGACCGGGTGAATCCACTTAATCATGATACTGGCTAATCCAACCGAGATAATGGTAAAAATAGTAAACCGCGGACTAATTGCCTTCCAAGCTAATACAAATAACGGGACGTTTAACGCAAAAAGTAAGATAGCGACCGAAACGTCCATCGAAAAAAATCGTTTTAAGACCGTAGCAGCCACCTGTGCCGCTCCCGTAACTCCAGAAGCATAGATGTGTCCCGGTGTCCAAAATAAATTCATCGCAATCGAAACTAACACTGCGTATATAAACGCCGTAGAAATTCGTGCAACGTACTGATGTCGTTTAACAATTTTATTTATCTGATGACCCATTTCCCTATATCAATCACTTTCATATTTTATTTAAATTCAACATTTAATATAACATTTTACCGCAGTCAAAATGAAGGTTTTCAAGCGGTTATTGGAGATTTTTAAAATAACTTCCCCTTTATCATTAAATACCGACTCATTAATGATTTTATTAGTCCGATTTAAAAATAAAAAAGGCGGAAAAACCTTTGCAATTATGAAAACATCCTAGCAACTAAGTAAATTGTCTAACCTAGTTAGATATTTTCATTCCAACAAAAGTCTTCCCGACCTTTTTAAAGTTATTTTTCAGGTTTACGAATATCAACGTCCAAAGATAGTTCAGCCAACTGTTCTTCCGATACCGGAGTTGGGGCTTCGGTCATTGGCTCTGAAGCCTTGGAGTTCTTTGGAAAGGCGATCACGTCACGAATGTTATCCCGTTTAGCTAGCAAGCGAGCAAACCGGTCTAATCCAATAGCGAGTCCGCCGTGTGGTGGGAAACCGTAGTCTAGCGCCGTTAGCAAATAGCCGAACTGGTCGTTAGCTTTTTCTAGCGTAAATCCAAGGGCCTTCAACATTTTTTCTTGAACTTCCCGGGTGTTAATCCGGATGGAGCCGCCCCCTAGTTCCAAACCATTTAAGATGATGTCGTAGCTTTGTGCATGTGCTTTATGCGGATCTTCGCCCTCATCTAGGTAATGTAAATCTTCTTCATTAGGCATGGTGAACGGGTGGTGCGCCGCAACCCAACGTTCGTCACCTTCATCATATTCAAACAGTGGCCAATCTACAACCCACAGGAAGGCGAATTGGTCTTCATCGATGAGGTCGAAGCGTTTAGCAAGTTCTACCCGCAAATAACCCAAAGTATCCGCGACAACTTTCTTGCGGTCCGCCGCAAACAACAATAAGTCGCCCACTTTAGCGTCTGTCTTAGCCATGATTTGTTTTTCGGTAGCTTCATCAAAGAACTTCGCTACTGGTCCGCTAAAGCCTTGGTCAGTAATCTTCAACCAAGCCAAGCCTTTGGCCCCGAAGCGTTCTACATACTTAGCAAGCTTGTCGATTTCCTTTCGGGAAAGTTTAGCAGCCCCATCAGGAACGGCGATTGCCTTTACCACTCCGCCGTTTGCAACTGCTCCGCTAAACACTTTAAATTCAGAATCAGCAACAATTTCACTGATGTCCTTTAATTCCATTCCAAACCGTACGTCGGGTTGGTCAGTACCGAAGCGATCCATCGATTCTTGCCATGAAATTCGATCAAATGGCAATTTAACGTCAATATCCAAGGTGTCTTTCATTACCCGGGCAATTAATCCTTCGGTAATGTCTTGAATTTCTTCCGCGGTCAAGAAACTAGTTTCTAAGTCGATTTGAGTAAATTCAGGTTGACGATCCCCACGTAAATCTTCATCACGGAAACAACGTGCCAACTGGTAGTAACGGTCAATTCCTGCTCCCATCAATAATTGTTTGAAAAGTTGTGGTGACTGTGGCAATGCATAAAAGTGTCCTGGGTAAACCCGTGATGGCACTAGATAATCACGGGCCCCTTCTGGAGTCGACTTAGTTAAGTCAGGCGTTTCAATATCTAGGAAACCTTGTTCATCTAGGTAGCTGTGTACCGCTTGAGTGATCCGATTCCGAATTTTGAGGCCCTTCAACATTTCTGGACGGCGTAAATCTAGATAACGGTACTTCATCTTCAATTCGTCAGATGCGTTCACCCCGTCTTCAATATCAAACGGTGGAGTTTTAGCTTTGTTCAAGATTTTGGCTTCGTGAACTTCAACTTCAATTTCCCCCGTCTTCATCTTCGGGTTAACGTCCTTGGGCTTGCGTTGTTTAACCACCCCGGTAACTTCAATTACGTATTCACTACGCAATTGGTCAGCAACGGCCAATGCATCCGCTGAAAATTCGTTACTAAAAACTAATTGAACAATTCCTTCCCGATCTCGCAAATCAATAAAGATTAATTGTCCTAAGTTACGTCTCTTTTGTACCCATCCCTTCAGGGTAACGGTTTGATCAAGGTATTGTTGATCAACTAGTCCCGCATACGTTGTTCTCTTCATCTTTTTCTCCTCACGTTACTTTAAATCATTTTTTATATCTTTTAGTTCATCCAGTGATAAGGTCTTTTCCGTCCCCGTAGCCATTTCTTTTAACTTGAAGACGTGCGCTTGCATTTCAGCTTCGCCCACCGTAATTACGTAACGGGCATTAAGTTTATCGGCTGATTTAAATTGCGCCTTTGGTTTTCGTTCCAAGTAATCTTGTTCGGTAACAAAGTTCATTTTACGTAATTCATGAACGATCTTAAGGGTCTCAGTTTGTACAGCTTCCCCAATGCCAACCACGTAGAAATCTAGCCGGCTAGCTTGTAAGGCTGCTTGAGTTTGTTCGTTTAATAGTAACAAGAGCCGCTCTACACCTAAGCCAAAGCCAACTCCAGAAACTTCGGGGCCGCCTAATTCCTGTACTAATCCGTTGTAACGACCACCCGCGCAGATGGTAACGTCGCCTTTTCCAAGGGCAGAATCAGCAACCATAATTTCAAAGATGGTGTGGTTATAGTAATCCAAGCCACGCACCATTGACGAATCCACTACGTAAGGAATTTCCAAAGCATCAAGTTGTTCCTTCACTTGGGCAAAGTGCTTTTGAGCATCTTCGGTTAGGTAATCTAAAATACTTGGCGCATCCTTAACGATTTCCTGATCGGTGGCATCCTTACTATCTAAAACCCGTAGCGGATTCTTATGTAGCCGTTCTTTTGAATCATCGCTAAGTTCATCGTAGTACGGTTCCAAATAATCAATTAAGGCTTGCCGATATTGCTGCCGACTTGCTTGGTCACCAAGGGTGTTAATTACCAATTTCAGTCCTGCAACCTTTAATTGGCTAAGGAAGTCCATTGCCATGGTAATGGTGTCTACGTCAATTTTAGGACTGTCACTTCCAAAGGCTTCGACCCCGATTTGGTGGAATTCACGTAACCGTCCGGATTGGGGACGTTCATAACGGAACATTGGCCCCATGTAGTAAACCTTCACTGGTTTTTGGTGTTCAGGACCATACAACTTGTTTTCCACGAAAGCCCGGACTACCCCAGCGGTACCTTCGGGACGCAAAGCAATGTGCCGGCCGCCCTTGTCATCAAAGTCATACATTTCTTTAGTGACAATATCCGAAGTATCTCCCGCACTCCGCGAAAAGACTTCGAATTTTTCAAACATCGGTGTCCGTATTTCTTCATAATTATAAAGCGCAAAAGTTTCCCGCGCTTTTTGTTCTACAAATTGCCATTCTTTAGAGTATGGCGGCAAAATATCCGCCGTTCCCTTAGGCTTTTGATACTTCATATAAATCACCTCAACTAGTTTTTAAGTCAGTAAATAAGGAATTTGGGCGAATTTAAAATACTATTATGAAAAATGCTTAGAGTCTTAAGGGACCAACAGAAAATAAAAAACGCCCTTGTATAAACAAGGGCGTTTAAACGCGGTACCACCTTAGATTGTACTCTATAGCATCATAACGGCTGCTAACCCATCTCCAAGGTGTCTTCAATACGATCCATGTACTCTTTTCCATCCCCCGAGCTCTCTACAACATGTAATCAATATTTAATAGTCCTTTTCACCGATTTATATTAACTTTATTATTAAAAGTACTAAAAAAATGCTAGTTAGTCAAGCTAGATTCTTTCATAAACCTCCGTCATATCTTTGATATAATGGACAGAGTGAATCAATAAATGTTAAGTGAGCGGAATATGAACAAAGAGATTATTTTTAACTTCATTAAAAGAAATACCTTGCAAATCATTATATCGGCTGGCTTCCTCATTGCCGCAATTTTAGTGATTGTCCCCCTATTCAGCGCCGAGAGCGTGTACGTAGGACTCGATCAAGTGGCCATTCGGAACTCGCCTAATCGCACGGCTAAAAAAGTCGGTTCCTTAGATCAATACCAAAAGGTGACCGTAGTTTCCAAAAGCAACGACTGGTACCGGATTCGTTTTGATGATACGAAAACCGGTTGGATCCCTTCCTGGATTACTAACCGAACCTTTAAAAAGGGGCAAAAAGAAACTCCGTTAGCCGAATCCAAAATTGTCCTGGACCCTGGACATGGCGGAGTTGACTCGGGAGCGTTAGCCATTAATCAAAAGCATCAAGAAAAAAAATATACGTTGCGGACCTCGCAAACCATCCAACAAACCTTAAAAAATGCTGGAGCAAAGGTTATTATGACTCGCGATGACGATGCCTTCGTGGAACTAGCTAAACGTCCCCAAATTGCCAACCAAGTTAAGGCGGATGCATTTATTAGCATTCATTACGATTCGGCTGACGTAAACAATTCGGGAACTGGTGACACAACCTATTATTATCATGATAATGGTTCAATTCAATTAGCCGAAGCGGTTAACCACCAGTTGATTAAATCAGTTCCTTTATACAATCGCGGAGTTAAATTTGCTAATTACCAAGTATTGCGGGATAACCGCCGTCCAGCCATTTTGATTGAGGGGGGCTACATCAACACTAGGGACGACTTTAAACTGATTTCAAGTGCCAGCTACCCTCAAAAGGTTGCTACTGCCGTCCGCAAAGGGCTAGAAAACTACTTAGCTAAGTAGTCCCTAATGGCAGCAAAATTAGTGGTCGTAAATTCTGGGGCACTAGTTACATCAATCAGTTGGTCTGGATCAAATAAAATTCCTTTAATAGCAGCGTGATGTGCGGCATCGATATCTAAATTTCGATCGCCAATCATGTACGCTGCTTTTTGATTAACGTGATGTTTGGTGATTAAATAATTTAAAGAGGCCGGATTGGGCTTCCGCGGAAAATCTTGATCTCCCGTCACAAAGTCGGTAAAGTAATCCCGCAACCCGTATTTTTGTAGTAAATCAATTGCAGCTTGGTTACGGTGGGTCAATAAGAAATTGTGTCCGCCTTGGGCAGTGATCTGAGCCAACAATTCTTTGACGTCGAAAAATGGCTGGGCTTCAATTAATCGTGGTGTTTCGATTTCACGAAACACCCGTTTAAATTGGTTAGCGTCAAGACCGTTAGCTTTGGCCGTCGTTTTAATCGCAAATCCTAAAGAATGTTGTCGCATTTGTTCGTAGACTAGTTGAGGATTTACCGTTACTCCTGCTTGCTGAGCAGCATCCACAAACGCGGCCACCATTACCGGATAGGTATTAAATAAGGTCCCGTCAAAATCGTAAAAAATATCCATTTTATTACTCCTTTATTACACTTAAAAAGAGGTTGCAAAAATCGGGTTTACTTGTCAGTGCACCCCATTTTCACAGCCTCTTTTACTTTATTATTCTTTATTTTGCGTATCTAAAAGAATGGTCACCGGACCATCATTAACCAACTCAACTTGCATATCCGCGCCAAATTCTCCAGTTTGTACCGGAATTCCAGTTTGGGCGAGGCGTTGGTTAAATTCATCATAAAGCTGACTAGCGGTTTCAGGATTTCCAGACTTGGTAAAACTAGGACGGTTACCCTTCTTCGTCGATGCAAATAAGGTGAACTGGGAAACTGACAGAATGGCTCCCCCAACTTCGTTGATCGACCAGTCCATCTTTCCTTCCTCATTTTCAAAAATCCGCAAGTTAGTAATTTTACGCACGGCATAATCAAGGTCAGCGGCGGTGTCCTGATCGTTAAAAGCCACCAACAGCATTAAACCTCGATTAATTTTTCCTACCGAGCGCTCGGCAATCGTTACCTGAGCCCGGCTCACTCTTTGAACTACTACTCTCATTTTTCACTCCTAATGGGTCGGGCGTTTAACTACGTAAACGTCCTTAACGTTTTTCAAACTTTCCATCACCCGTTCTAGATGGGCCAGATTATGCACTCCCATCGATAGGCTAATTACCACGATTCGGTTATGGTTAATCTTTCCGTTAATTGACGATAGATTACGCGTCGCGTTGTTGACCGATTTCAGTACGTCATTTAATAAACCGTTCCGGTTGTATCCTTGTACTTCCAAATCAGCGGAATAGTTTCCCGAAGTATCGTCGGGATCTTCCCAACTAACTTCGATAATTCGTTCACCCTGTTCTTCGGCACTCTTAACGTTCGGACAATCTTTTCGGTGAACCGAAACGCCCCGCCCTTTAGTAATGTACCCAACAATTGGGTCACCAGGAACTGGCGTACAACAATGACTCAAGCGCACCAGTAGATTATCCGCGCCCTCAATAACTACCCCTTCCGAAGATGCCTTGGTTTTACTCTTCGGACGATGGTCGTCAGTGGAAATTGCCTGATGATTTTCAAGCATTTGCCGTTGAATTTCTTTTTGGTGGTCAGCTTCAGCCTGTTCACGAATGTCTTTAGTTAGTCGGTTAGCAATCCCCACGGGGGCCAAATCACCGAACCCGACGGCAGCCAACAAGTCATCCACTTGGTTGAAATTCAATTGTTTAGCAACCTGAGCGAGATTTTCATCTTCCAAAAGTTCGCTAGGATCGTAACCAGTTTGTTCTAACTGCTTAGTTAAAATTTCACGACCCTTTTCAACATTTTCTTCATGATTAGCCTGGCGGAAGAATTGTTTGATTTTGTTACGACTCCGCCGGGTTGAAACCATTGTCAACCAGTCCCGACTTGGACCTGCTGAATTTTTTGAAGTTAAAATTTCAACGATGTCCCCGTTTTTAATCGTGTAGTCTAGCGGAACAATTTTACCATTAACTTTCGCACCGGTGGCATGATTACCGACTTCGGTATGGATGGTGTAGGCTAAATCAAGCGGACCCGCTCCCTTAGGCAGTTCAAAAACGTCGCCTTTGGGAGTAAATACGTAAACGCGGTCACCAAATAAGTCACCCTTAACACCTTCCATGAAGTCCGCTGCGTCATTGCTTTCGTCCTGTAATTCAACAATTTCCTTAAACCAATTTAACTTAGCGTCGGTAGCATTTTGGTTGACTTCGTCCGTGATGCCTTCCTTATACGCCCAGTGTGCAGCAACACCGTATTCGGCCACCCGATGCATGGCTTCCGTCCGGATTTGGAACTCCAGCGGGCGCCCTTCAGGTCCTACCACGGTCGTATGCAACGATTGGTACATGTTGGCCTTAGGCATGGCAATGTAATCTTTAAAACGCCCTGGAATTGGTTTCCATTTAGCATGGATTGCGCCTAAAACTGCATAACAGTCCCGCACCGTATCCGTGATTACCCGCACCGCCAACAGATCATAAATCTGGCTAAACTGTTTATGTTGGTCAACCATTTTCCGATAAATTGAATAGATGTGTTTCGGCCGACCATAGATATCCACGTGTTTCAAGTGGAGGTCAGCAATCGCGTCTTCTAACTCACCAATTGCCGAATTAATATATTCTTCTCGTTGAGCCCGCCGCGAATTCATTAAGTGGACAATCCGATAATATTGCTGGGGATTCAAATAACGTAAGGCAATGTCTTCTAGCTCCCATTTGATGGTGCTAATTCCTAACCGTTCGGCTAGTGGCGCGTATATTTCCAACGTTTCGTTTGAAATCCGCCGTTGCTTATCCGGACGCAAATGGCGCAACGTCCGCATATTATGCAAGCGATCAGCCAATTTAACAATGATTACCCGAATATCTTGTGACATCGCTAAAAGAAGCTTCCGGTGATTTTCAGCAAGCTGTTCTTGGTTGGACTTATACTTAATCTTGCTGATTTTAGAAACGCCGTCAACAATGACCGCCACGTCGTGACCAAATAGTTCCTCAACGTCACCCAGTGTAATCAACGTATCTTCTACTGTATCGTGTAAAAAACCAGACGCAACCGTCTCCGGATCCATCTTTAAATTGGCTAAAATTCCGGCAACTTGAATCGGGTGCATAATATACGGTTCTCCCGATTGCCGATACTGCTCCTTATGAACATAGGAAGCAAAGTCACAGGCCTTTTGCACAAACGCCGTGTGCTCTTCATTCATATATTCTCGGCACATGTTCATTACGTCATTGGCCGATAATACTGGTTCTTTGGACATTAACATCACCACCAACCTCAAAATACAATAAAAGCACGGTATCGAGTGACAACGTGCTTCGGTCTTATTGAATAAAGTATACGTTTATTATAAACAAATTGCAATGTTTAGCTATTCGATAAGTTATAGGATAATATTTCAATACAGAAATATACGATAGCAAAGTAATTTGCGTAATGCGGCAAGATTATTATTGCCCCGATTAAGTATAATACCGGAAATAAAAATAAAAACATAAAGTGCAAACCATTCGACTTAATCAGGTTACCAAACGTGTAGCTTGCTAAAGAGTTAAACACGATTAACAGCCACAAAACAATCATTACCGATGGAGTATGACATAATTTCAGCACAATTGGCAAAACAATTCCAATTAAAAACGCAAATAAAACGTAACGCCAGTGGGCTGAAATCTCCAAATTAGCGATTTTCTTCATAATTCTTCCCCTCACTATTGCAGTTCAAATTGATATGAAATTGCCGATAACACATACATTGGTGCGCTCTCGGCCCGTAAAATCCGGGGTCCGAGGCCGGCAAGTGTAAAATTGGCGTCGTTAAACGACTTGATTTCTTCAGGAGCCAGTCCGCCTTCTGGGCCAAATACTGCTAGGAGCGCATCCCCGCTAGCCGTATTTGATAAAACCCGCTTAAAATTAGCAAACTCCCCTTCTTTCGCAGATTCCTCATAAGCCACCATCCGATGCTGCACTGGTGAGTTAACCAAGTCCGCAAAGGAAATAATTTCCACCGTTGGAATCATTTGCCGGTGGGACTGTTCGGCAGCAGCCTTAGCAATTTCCTCAAAGCGTTGCAATTTGCGGTCAATTTTCTTTTCATTCCAGCGGGCAACTGAATAACGTGCTGTGAAAAATTGAAAATGACTTGCACCCATTTCCGTGCCCCGCTTAATAATTTGCTCGTTTTTATCCCCTTTAGAAATACCACAGGCAATTGTAACTTCTACCGGCAATTCCACAGATTTAGTGATCTCTTGTACCGCCTTTAAGCTCGCAGGCGCTGCATTATCAAGCAACTGACTTAGCCAAACCCTTTGATCACTACCCACTACTTCGATTTTTTCACCAATCTGTGCTCGCATTACCTTCAATAAATGGTGCGAATCCGCCTTAGAAAGTGTGAATTCATCTTGGAGTGCTAATGCTTCGTTAATAAAATACCTTTGCATAACAGCCTCCTACTCTTCAAGTTGGTGTGACGCAATTACTCCGCGCCATTCCCCGTAAGTTAGAACTTGGTTAACCTTAAAGTCATTTGCCGCCAACGTCTTTTGAATCAATGGAAGCTTGTCATCAATAATTCCCGACATAACTAACCAGCCATTTTTATTCAACAGCGACTTGGCTTGAGGAATCATTGGCACTAGTACGTCAGACAAAATATTTGCTACGATGAGGTCTACGGGTTGCTTAATTCCCTCGAGGAGGTCGTTAGGCCGCGCCGCAATTGACTTAGCGATTGGATTCAAGTCAAAATTTTCTTGAGCAGCGGCAATTGCATCATCATCGACATCAAAAGCTTCCACTTTAGCTGCGCCCAATAATTTAGCCGCAATGCTCAACACGCCGGAACCAGTTCCCACATCGTAAACAGTTTCGTTTCCACGCATGATCATTTCCATTGCTTGTAAACATAGCCGGGTCGTCGGATGGGTTCCCGTTCCAAAAGCCCGTCCCGGATCCAAACTAATCACCTTTTCATCCGGTTGACTTGCTTGGTAATCACTCCAACTCGGTTTAACCGTTAGGTAACGGGTAATCCGCACCGGATGGTAATATTTTTTCCAAGCGGTAGCCCAATCATCGTCTTGAACCTCCACGGTGGTTACGCTAGCCGGGCCAACGTCCAACCCAAAGCTGGGTAATTCGTTAAGCTTTGCTTTTAACTGGCCAACCAACTTGCTAACGTCCGTAGATTCCGGATAGTACGCCGAAACAATTGCCCCTTCCGTAATGTGGGGAATGTCTTTTAATTCATATAGTTCACTCGGATAAGAAGCCTGGTAGTTCTTAAAATCTAAGGCATCTTCAATTTTTACTCCTACAGCATCAAGCCCGTCAAAAATACTGCTTACTGCTTCAACGGCCTCGTTAGTAGTTTTTACGTTTACCTCGGTCCATTTCAAACCTGATCAGCTCCTATGTTATCTCATGTTAGATACTATAATACCGCATTTGACTAAAATTTTCGAAACGTAAAGCTAATTTTACCCATCAAAAAGTCTGCAGTTATAAAAGAGGAATTTAAACTAAACCCGGGGAGCTGGTGACACCACTATCAAGATGGCGGTCAAACAAAATTTGAGTCCTACCGTCGTTTTCAAGTTAGCTCCGAACAAACTGTCTGCTAGCAAATCTTTCTTATAGACGGTAAATAAAAATGCCTTCCAAGAACTTCAATTCTTGAAAAGCATTCCTTCTGACTAACCACTTAATTATTCAAGCTGATATTTATCTTTCACTTAACGCCTTTTGGGGAAGTACTAAATTTAAAATTATTCCGAGAACCGTTGCTACTGCTAATCCCGAAAAACTTAGATCCCCTAAGTTCAAGCTGGCATTACCAATCCCGATTACTAAAATCGAAGCCGCAATCATTAAATTGCGTTTCTGATTAAAATCAACGTGTTCATCAATCAAAATCCGTAATCCATTAGCCGCAATCGTTCCAAATAATAGGAAACTAATTCCGCCAATGACTGGACTCGGAATACTTTCAATCAAAGTGCTCAACTTGCCAATAAAGCTGAAAATAATCGCACTGACTGCCGCGCCCATTAACACGTAAACGCTATGTACTTTGGTAACGGCTAACACCCCGATGTTTTCTCCGTAGCTGGTTACTGGAGGGCCGCCAATGAATCCTGCCACGATGGAGGCAACCCCGTCCCCTGACAGAGTCCGGTGCAGTCCAGGTTCCTTGAAGAAGTTTCGGTGTGTCAAGGTATTTAAAACCATGATGTGCCCCGTGTGTTCGGTCATCGTAACGAAGGCTAGTGGCATCATACTCAGAATTGCTCCCCAGCTCAAGTGTAGATGATAGCTTACAAAAGGAATTTCAAAACTTGGAGCGATTAGCCAATGTGCGTGCGTCACTCCCGATAAATCAACCACCCCGAGAAACAACGCTACGATGTATCCGGTAATCAAACCTAGCAAAATGGGAATCAAACTAACGAATCCCTTTAAGTACATATTGAAAACGATCGTAATTAATAGGGTAATTAACGCAATTGCAAAATACTTAAGGTCATAAACACTTTGACTACCCACCGTACGCATGGTGGCATCTTTTGCGGCCGTTCCCGCCAAAGATAATCCAATTACCATGATGATTGGTCCCACCACTACCGGAGGTAAAATTCGGTCCAACCAGTCCGAACCTAGCTGGCTGATGATCAAGGCCACGATCAGATACACCACTCCGACAGAAATTGTTCCTTGGGCAATCCCCTCATATCCCGTAGTTTTCATGAGCGCCATCATCGGTACAATGAAGGTGAAACTTGAACCCATGTAAGCAGGAATCTTAGCCTTGGTAATCAGAATATACAGTAATGTACCTACTCCAGAACTAAAAAGTGCGATTCCAGGATTTAAGCCTACCAAAATCGGTACTAGAACTGTAGAACCAAACATTGCAAACATATGTTGAATCGATAGTCCGACTAAATGCGGAAACGTAGGGCATTCATTAATATCCAAAATTGCTTCCGGATTGCGGTACTGTCCTTGTTTTTGCTTTGACATAACTTGCACTACTCCCTTTCTTAATGCAAAAAGCCTCTTGGATCCAGCTGTGATCCAAGAGGCTTTTTGATGGTTTTCCCCGAATTAGTCGGAGTATTCAACGAGCAATTAGCCTTTTGGCCTCACGGGACCAAATTAAGGTTTCTTTAAGGGATAATCATACGCACATTCGATAACCCCGTCAATAGTTTATTTAAAAAATTCTCGTTTTACTGTAATTCGATTAGCGTTTGATATCCTTGACCCCGTCTTGCTCCGTCAAATGTTTCTTCAAATAAGCAAGCAGTTCATTTTCCCGGTGAAAAATTCGTGGACTTTGTTGTCCATGTAACCGCAAATCAATTTCATTAATTTTAATCCGCCCTGTCCAAGTATGGGTATACTTAATAATTACCCGATTATTAAGTTCTTCCTTACCAAATTTAAAAACGTACACGCTTTCAGGTGTCATCATTGGGCGAATATATTTCTTGCTATATTGTAACTGGTTACTCCGTAAAAATTGTTTGATTTTCTTTAAAATTGTTGACCACCTCACCCTTTTTTTATTTTCTAGTTTCCGCTGATTATGATTACTAATTCTATCCTATTCCAGTCTAAAAGTAAAATACGCCATTTCTAATAAATTTATTGATTTAATCCCGCTAAATATAGTTTTTTAACTCTATTTATTTACTAATTTTTCTAAAACAGTTCGGCTGCTTGACATTTTCCTTCACGAGCAAATTAATAACACTATATTAGTCATCATAAATAAACACTTGGGGTTACCATAACTATCATCAAAGCAGCTTGATATCTAAAAACTTATTCATCTTTATCAAAACGTCGTTCAATACGTCGTTGATTCCATAAATCAAGTTTCTTTAGTAGCTCCATTACCCAAAGTCCCAAAATTAAACTGCTAATAAAAAGGATTCCGGTCGCCGCAATAAAGTAACCAATTCGACTTCCCTGGTAGAAATGCTGGTAGCGGTGGTAGTTCTGATAGGCATTTAAACCAGTCAATCCCAGCGTAAACAATAGTAGGAAAATTTTTTCATAACGCCCATCAAAAATTCTAATGCCGTTAAACAGCATCCGGACTACTACGTAACCACCTGCTAGTACTAATCCAAAGGCCTCTACCACGTAAGCCGACCAAGGCATCTTAAAAATTGTCATTTGTAAGGCAATTGCAATCGCCAATAGCGTCAGTAAGATTGTTAAAGCTTCGTAAGCAATTTGGTTACGGATTCGTTTAACTCGTTCATCAACAACGTTTTTTCTCATGATGGGTCCTCCCAAAATAAATCATCCAATGTCTTGTCTAAAGCTTGACAAATTGCTACACATAATTTGAGCGTCGGGTTATAGTTACCTGCTTCAATCAAGCCAATGGTTTGTCGAGTTACCCCAATCAAGTTGGCCAGTTCGGCTTGGCTAAGGTCTTTTTCTAAACGAGCAATTTTTAAACGCTGATTTTTCATAACCCACCACCTTTTGTAATATATATATTGCTTAATGCAAATTATACATTACTTAGAAACCGTTTTCAATGGCCAATAATAAAAAAACCACTATCGGTTGGATAGCGGCCGGTTGGACATCCGTAAATGTCCAGTTATTGGATGGGATATCAGAGTTAATATATGGAGGCTTAAGCCTTCCAAGTTGCTAGTATAGCCCCAAAATGGCAGAAAAACTAGGGATTTTCAATAATTTGTTTCAAAAATGTCACATTAACCGTTTTCAACTTTCCCACATTCTGGTAACTTAATTTTATTGATTACCTATTCGGCTAATTCCATTTAGTGTTATCATAAATCATTAGAGGGAGATTGAGAAACCATGAGCTAAGTCCAGCCCTTTAATTTTGAGCTTTGGTATGGCCATTCGTTTTTCATCTCTAACTACCAAAGGGGGGCGTCCTATTCAAGATTAACGTTGATCTGAGGATTGGACAATAAGTCAGCGACAATCCGGCTAGTAAAAATTAACCATTTTAATACGAGGAGGACTGCACATGAGTGATAAAGTTAACGCACTATTAGAACGCATCAAACCATCTGTAAAGAATACTCAAATGGCGCAAGTTTTTAAATACAATGAAGAAATTTCTAAAATTCCAGGAGTAATTAAGCTAACCCTTGGAGAACCCGACTTCAATACCCCCGAACACGTCAAAGAGGCTGGCGTTCAAGCCATTCGGGATAACAAGAGCCATTACACCGCCACCGCTGGGGACCCCAAAGTTCGTCAAGCGGCAGCCCAATACTTAAAACAAAAATACGGTCAAGATTACGACCCAGAAAATGAACTCGTTATTACGGCTGGGGTTACCGGTGGAATGTACGCCACCCTAACGTCCATCGTTAGCGAAGGTGACGAAGTTTTAATACCAACGCCAATTTTTCCATTGTACTTCCCAATCGTTAAAACTAACCAGGGAACAATCGTCTACATGAATACGGCTGAAAATAATTTCCTACTTAGCCCTGAACAATTGGAAAGTACTCTACAAGCGCATCCGCGTGCTAAGGCAATTATTCTCAACTTCCCTTCTAATCCAACGGGGATGACTTACACTAAAGAACAATTGGCCGCTTTAGCAGATATTCTGCGAAAGTATGATATTTTCGTAATTAGTGATGAAATCTATAGCGACTTGATTTTTGATCAAAAACACTACTCGATTTCTCATCTATTACCAGATCAAACGATTGTGCTCAACGGCCTTTCTAAGTCACATGCAATGACTGGCTGGCGAGTAGGCATCATTGCCGGACCAGCTCCATTAGTTGAGCAAATTGAAAAAATTCACGAGCTGTCGGTTACCAGCATTACGACGGTTGCCCAATACGCGGCCTTGGAGGCTTTCCAAAACGGGCTCAACGATAGCGAACCGATGCGCGTAGAATACAAAAAACGGCGCGATTATTTGCATGAT
The DNA here is from genome assembly GCF_000146325.1 of Pediococcus acidilactici DSM 20284. Lineage (GTDB taxonomy): Bacteria > Bacillota > Bacilli > Lactobacillales > Lactobacillaceae > Pediococcus > Pediococcus acidilactici. The sequence continues at coordinate 557,018 of NZ_GL397067.1, forward strand.
GCCCTCGTTAAGTTGGGGATTGAATGCAGCAAGCCGCAAGGTACCTTCTACCTAATGGCTAAAATTCCGGGTGACTTAGAACAAGATGACTTCAAATTCAGTATGCAACTTGCTAAGGAAGCTAAAGTCGCCGTTATCCCGGGTTCTAGCTTTGGTCCTGGTGGTGAAGGCTACGTTCGCTTTAGCTATGCAGCAAGTATGGACGATCTAACTAACGCAATTGCGCGGATTGAAAAATTCCTTAAAGCTAAACGAGCATAGTTAAAAACCAGGACTGAGAAAACACAAAAAAATCCTTTTCAGAGATAAAATTTTGGGGGAAATCATTTTGGTGCGTTGCTCGAATAGAAGCAAACGTACGCCAAAAGTTAGTATGTTTCCGCTCAGCCAAAAGGCGACCGTTATGCCAAATCCAGGCATAATGGTCGCCTTTTTAGTTAATGCTCAAACCATCCAATTTTGGGACCGTTCCCCTGCCTTTAATTATGGTTTTAAAGCTTACCTTTTTGATATTGCTGTAAATAAAAATCAACCGTCGCTCGTAATCCTGCGGGAAACTCCGTTTGTGGCTGCCATCCTAATTGTTGTTCGAGTAGGCTGGCGTCAATTGCGTACCGAAAATCATGCCCGGGACGATCCTTAACGTGCTGTACTAGCTGCGTATACTGTTCGACTGGTTTGCCCGTCATTTCAGCTAAAATAGCTAACAATTCTCCCACTAGTTGTTGGTTGCTCAACGGATGATCAGCACCTACGTTAAAATGTGCACCCGGTTTTGCTTGAAAAACCACCTGCCAAATTGCTTCACAGTGATCACTGACGTAGAGCCAATCGCGCACGTTCTCCCCGGTTCCATATAAGGGGATTGGTTCCCCACGGAGTGCGTTAAAAATAACCTTTGGAATCAATTTTTCCGGATGTTGGTAAGGTCCAAAATTATTACTAGCGTTCGTAATTGAAATAGGCATCCCAAAAGTTCTCCCGTAGGACTGAACTAACAGATCCGCACTTGCCTTAGAAGCCGAATACGGACTACTTGGTTGATAAGGGCTCGCTTCAGTAAAGCTCCCCGTGGCCCCTAAGAAACCATAAACTTCGTCCGTACTTACTTGGTGAAACCGTTTGTGGGTGTAATCCTCTGCCCACAATTCTTTAAACTCTTCAATGAGGTTAAACGTACCATTAACGTTGGTGGTGATAAACTTTGCTGGATCGGCAATACTTTGGTCCACGTGCGACTCGGCGGCAAAATTAATTACCACTTCTGGACGAAAATCCTGGAAGATTTGGCGAACTTGCGACCGGTCGGCAATGTCGCCCCGGCAAAAGTGGTAATTGCTTTCTTGAGAAACGGTAAGGTTATCTAGATTAGCCGCGTAAGTTAGCTTATCTAAATTCAAAAATTCAAATTTGGGGCGGCGGGGCACCCACATATTCATGAAATTGGCGCCAATAAAGCCTGCGCCCCCGGTAACTAAAATTCTCATTTTTTGCTTCCAGCCTCCAAGTTTAAACCATTTGATTTTGTGGATCTAACACCAAGGATTCCGACAATAAAATTTCGCTATAAATTTCATAGACAACGTCACTATTAACTACGTGTCGCTTAGCTAAATCATATAGGTAAGCACGTTCCGCATCAAATGCATACATCAACGCTCGACGACGTGCAACACTTTGCAGGTTAGTTAAAACTCTTTTTTCAGTGTTGATTTCACGCCATTTTTTAAAAAAGTCTCCCAAAGTATTAGCTTGAATTTGGTCTCGTATATCATACATTGCATTATCTCTGACCGCTTCTTCTAAATCTATCGACTTCAGTTTTTTAATTCCGGCCTTAACCATTCCTTCTCGTAGAAATGCCAATTGCTGTTGCCGAATTTGTTCATCAAAATCTTGGGGCAATAATATTTTGAAGATGACGGTGGGCACCGCCATACTAAGAATAATCGCAACCGTTTCTACCATTACCACAAAATTAAAGGTAGCCGGTGTTAACATCTCACTAATTGAAAAAGTCATGGCTAACGTAACCGTTCCATGAACTCCGCCTAAGGCAAACAGTAATGCTGTCTGGCGCTGTTGATCGCCAACAAATAGCCTTCCATAACAGTATCGACAAACTAACAGGATTACGTATACTAAAATACCAACCATCAACCATTCAAACGACTTAGTCATCATCGAATAGTTATCTTGTAATATACGAACTAGAACAATCCCCAAAACGACGAAAACAAAACTATTTAAAATACGATTTGCAAAAGTTACTATCTGTAATCCAAAATGCACTTGCCGTGGATCCGAAAAGCGGCTACGATTGACTTCGCCATTATGAATCAAACCGGAAACAATTACTGCAATCACTCCTGACATTCCTAGTCGCTCTGCAAAAAAATAAATTGCAAAAGGAGAAAGCAAATAAATTAGAGTCTGCGAAGAACGAACGTTATTACTTGAACGCATGAAGTATTCACGAATCGTCATCAGTATTATGGCAGTAATTGATCCAACCAGTACGCCGCCAATCATCATTTTAAAAAAATCTAATAAGTTTTGACCAATTACCAATTGTCCCTTTTGTAACCAAAGCATTGCTGCCTGCAGTAAAACAATACCGGTGGCATCATTAAATAATGATTCCGTTTTTAAGGTATCGCGGATGACGCGACGGATTTTACGCCCTTCGATTACCGAATCAAACGCGGTAGCATCAGTTGGTGTAATAATTGCTGCAATTGCTAAGGCTAACGGCGCTGCAATAGACAAAGTCACGTGCAATAACCACGTTAAAATTATCATAGTAACCGTTGCTAATAAAACGGCCGTTCCCAAAATACTACCTAACTTCTTTTTAATTCTCAATAATGGCGTTAACTGCCCTTCAAAAAATAACAACGGCGCTAAGATCAAAACCATGAATATTTCACCATTAAATGGTGCAATTAATTGGTTAGTTACTGGTAAGATACCGGTCAAAATCCCAGCTAACAAATTAACATAGTTGCCCGATACCTTAGGAATATATCGGGCAAGCACATTACTCACTCCCACTACTACTAAAATCATAAAGGTTGAAATCAAAATATTCATGACTAACTCCCCTAGCTTCTATTTAAAATTGATTAACCGAGGGAATAGTATACCATATGATATAAAGTATAATCCATGTACAACGCGTATTTTATTGCATACTATTTTAAGTCCTTAATTACATAAATAAGGGAGCTTTCGCATTTTTCTGAAAGCTCCCTTTTTATAATCCGGTTATTTCACTAGTTCATCAACCCATGCAGCTAAGTCTTTTTCGCCACCATGTCCAGCTTTCACTTGCAAATCTCCAGCCCATTCTTTGAAGGTCTTTTCAAAAATCCCCGGATCACCGCCGAACGTGTAGAATGGCGCTACCACTCCTTGATAGCCTTGTAAATCCGTTAGGAAGGAATGAATGGGGGTTGCTGGGGCTCCATTCCAAACTGGACTACCTACCAAGATTAAATCATACAAACTCACATTTGGAATCGCTTTCGAAAGTGGCGGAAAATTTCCGGTTTCCGTTTGCTTAGTTGCCTGCTCTGAAACTTCCGTCATTTCCTCACTAAAGATCCCAGGAGCCACTTCAATGGTGAACCGATCCGCATCTGGAAGCAATTCGTACAGTGCTTTCGCTACTTTGGCAGTCGTGCCTGTCCGTGAATACGTTGCAATCAAAACTTTCTTAGCCATTTAAAAACCATCCTTTCTTTGTTTAGCATTTCACATCTATACTATAACGCTTTTTAGGTACTTTGCGGCGTACTTTTGTAAAACACTTTACAAACTTTTGATCATTCCAAAACCATGTCTAGGTGCGGGATGTTATCTTCTAAATAGACATCTGAAACGGGTTTAAAGCCAAATTGCGCATAAAAATTTTGTAAGTAGCTTTGCGCAGCAATTTTAATCGGTCGAATGCCTGCCACTCGTTTAATTTCATCCAAGGTTGCTTGAACCAAACGTTGTGCTAAATGCTGCCCCCGAAACTCTTTAACCACAAGTACTCGGCCAAAACTAATATAATTTGGATCGTCATGCGGAACAATTCGAGCATATGCCACCAGCCGACCGTTTCTTTTGATCATTACATGGCGCGCGTTCTGGTCTTTCTCGTCAACTTCTTGATACGGGCAATTTTGTTCCACGACAAAAACTTTAACTCGTTCTTGAAAAACTTCCCATAATTCGGTGGAGGTCATTTCCGCCGTTGTTTTGATTGATAACGTTAAATCGTCTGCCATTGAGTTCCCCTCTTCCGCATATTTTTATTATTCAAGTCCAGTATACTCTTTCTACATCGACTGCCAGAATTTTAACAAATTTTGTAGGATCTTTTAGCAAACGAAACCTTTCGGTATATAATTTTAATCTCTCTCCTCAAGACCAAAATCATTATCACATAAAAAAATCCAACCGCAATTAAATTTAGATAAAATCTCTAAGTCCAACCAGTTGGATTAAATATTTTTCATTCTAACGTAAACCCTTGTTCCAATAAGAAAGATGCCATCTCTTCGCGTCGCGGTTCAGCAAAAAAATCGGTCATTTTCCGTATCCAGTCGGTCTCTTGGGCATGCGAAGACCGGTTCGCATAATAAGCTTGCGTAATTTTTTGGTATTCACTCAAATCTTGCGCCGCTTGCCGATCGTAACCATTTTTGAAAGTATTATTATGCAGCGGCATCCGGGGCTTAACTGCATTTTTACGCGTAGGTTTTCCAACTGTTATCCCAAATAACGGCACCGTAAATTTAGGAAGGTTTAGCAAATCGCGTACGGTTGTTAAATCGTTGCGAATTCCGCCAATATAGCAGATTCCTAAGTCTAAAGACTCTGCGGCAACTGCCAGATTTTCCCCCGCAATGGCGGTATCCACAATCGCTACCGTTAGCGCCTCCATGTTTTTAATTCCGGCTAAGTCTAGACCCTGTTGTTGCAAGATTTGGGATTGCCGATACAGATCTGCCACGAACACAAAAAAGGCTCCGCTTTGCTTTACGTAGGCAGCACTCTTTGAAATTTCAGCAAGCTGTCCCCGGATGGACGGATCCGTCACGTCAATAATCGAGGTAGCTTGTACAAAGTTCGACGAAGCACCCGCATGCGCAGCAATTATCAGTTGTTCCTTAACCTCATCCGTAAGTGATGTGTCCGCAAAATTTCTTACAGAGATATGTTTTTTTATTAATTCAATTACGTCTTCCAATAGCTTTCCCTCAATCCATGCTTACTATTTGTCAATAAAAAACAACAATCCATTATAGCACTACCCTTTCAAAAAAATATACCCAATCTTATAAGACACAAAAAACCTGATGATTAAAAGTGTTCGTGACTACTCTTAATCATCAGGTCTGGATTGTAGAAAAAAACTTGTATTTTTTTAAAAATGTTTTATACTAAATGCAAGATTATAATTAATCGTCGTCGGAGTTAGCTCTTCCACCTTTTTTACCAATTTCTTGGTAAAAGTCCTTGCCATGGGATTTGGAAGTTGCTTCTCCGCCTTTTTTTCCATTTTTTTGGTAGAATTCTTCATCATGAGCTTCTGAAGTTGCTTCTCCGCCCTTTTCGCCGATGTCTTGGTAGAAATCCTTGTCGTGAGTTTCGGAAGTTGCTTCCCCGCCTTTTTCACCAATGTCTTGGTAGAAATCCTTGTCATGCGAGTCTGCAGTTGCTTCGCCACCCTTTTTACCAATGTCTTGGTAGAAATCCTTGTCGTGTGATTTAGCGGTTGCTTCTCCGCCCTTCTTGCCTGCTTCTTCCCGAGTCATCTTTTCTTCTTCTTTAGCCATGTTTCATTCCTCCTTGAGTTAGTTTTTTTCTACGAGTGTTATGTTAAATGCTTTTTAAAGCGATTACAAATTTAACGCTTGCAGATGCTCAGAAAAAAATAGTTAGGAAAATGATAGTTTCTTACAGGTTGCTAAACCAGTTGAGATACCAGTATTTTTGGACAAGCTACACCCATTTTAATTGAACGAATTTGGGATCGCTCGTTAAAAATTGGGGCATCCTACCTATATTTTGCATAATTAGCTATCATTTTATTTGCTTAATATATTTTGCCTATTAATTTATCACGTCAGTCCGATACATGGCCGGCGTGTGCACATATAAAATTTTAAATTTACTAGACAAGTCCACATTTGTGGGCTTTTTTATATTGGTAACATAAGAAATAATTAATCAAAATCAGTTAACTTTTCTTTTTTTATTTATTATTTGCTTGTATAATACGGTTAAAATTAAATCAAGAACCATCAGTCTAAAAGGTAATGGATCCGATATAAAGTTTATTCTGGTAGTAATTTTTATATCCTTATCTACTCGATGACCAACAATCTGACGTCTATAAAAGCTGTACATTATTGGGAGGAATTTTACATGAATAAGTTATTAGACAGATTTGATCCATTCATGTTTGTCGTCGGAATCTTAAGCATTTTCGTTGCGGTTATTTCTCTAAGAAATCCTCTAGCAACCTTTAGTGCGGTAGTCGTTATTGCGGCAATTACCGCGATTTTGTCCGGGATTTACAAATTAACCGTCCTTAGAAATGCTTTAGAAAACTCTGGATGGGTGGTTTTTAACGCGGTTATTGATATTGTTATCGGGATTTTAATGTTGTTTAACGGAAAATTTGGAATTTTGTTTGTCGCAATTTCGTTTGCAATTATGTTTTTGATGGATTCGGTAATATCATTGTGGCTCTCTAACGTTATTAAATTAGTTAACGAAAAGTATTTTATGGTTGACGTTATTTTATCCGTAATTGGTATTATTTTGGGCGTTCTTTTATTAATTTATCCAGCCTTTTCAATCCTATCAATCTATTACCTAGTAGGATTATTCTTTATGATTACTGGGATTGGTGCGATTATTCATTCGATTTAATTTGCTATTTAAATTAAATCGCCTTTCCCGCTCTGGTGACCGGACACAGTTCGATTCTGTGTGCGGGAATAAGTCCAAAAATTGATGACTCTAAAAGCTAAGTTGTTTTAGGAGATGATTTCTTGCAAGAAGAAACTAAAGTTATTCGAATTATTGGCCGGATGGCTTCCGTACTCTCCGTATTGATGTACGTTTCATACATCCCCCAAATAATCTCCAATATGCATGGTGATTACGGGAATCCTATCCAACCGCTAGTTGCTGGGATTAACTGCACCGTTTGGACAATATACGGTTATTTCAAGGCTGAGCGCGACTGGCCAATTATTGTAGCCAACGTCCCGGGGATCTTTCTTGGATTCTTTACGTTCTATACAGCATTGCATTAATTCTTAAATATTTTATCGGTTAAATAAAAAAGTGACTAATCCCCAGTGGTGGTATTAGTCACTTTTTTATGATTACCTCATTCCGTTTTGAATGATCCACTTAACAATTATTGGCGATAAAGCTAATGTAAGTACTTAGTAATCGATAAACTAGCTCCTGGGGCTTTCTTAAAGTTCGTACTTCTCGATGCTCCGACCATTCAAATTTTGTAGCGCTCGATTATTAGGTGCGTCAAATACGGAGGTATATCTGTTGAGTTGTTGCAAGTCAATCGTTAGCGCATTTTCAAATACCAACCATTCCACCCCCTCGGTCAACGGAGGGGTCGTCAGGGAACCGATGTACCGAAAAAGATTCCCGTCTTGGGGGATTAACTCCTCTAAAATTAGCGGCTGGGTCACCGCTCCGTCCTCCATAGCATCTAATATCTTCTCAAACACTTCATTTTTAGGACCTATTTTAAATGTAACGCTAACCACCAGTGGTTGTTCCAAGCTACCATAATGGACAAAGTGCGCTTCTAAAACTCGTGACTCGGCTTCACCTTCAAAACGATGTTCTGCCGGATGGTGAAAATGGACCTCCATTAATTGAAAGCGACGTCGGTCAGACTTAATTTCCCCATTAGCCGTCAAAGACAGGTTATTAAGGTTGTTATGTACCTCCGTAGCGACGTACGGTTTGGTTCTACTAATTACTTGGTTTTGTTTGCCTTCTAACCCGGCTTTTTCAATCAAGATTGGTGATTGTGTCATCCGGTCTTCTTTTTCCCACTGGTCTTGGTGATTATAATTTAATTTTCGCATCGTTAATCCCTTCTTCAAATCAATTGCACGGCGCTATTTTTTGGTAATTAAAAGGGAGAATTGCTCCCCCACTTTTAATTTAGCTTAATGCTATCAATTGTAATAATCGACTACAAACAACCAAAAAGCCGATTTGGTTAAAATCACCAAATCGGCTGAGATATTTCTTGATATTGAGCTATTCAAAAATTGCTGTACTTGTTAGCGTTGCGTTGCATTATCAACCTCTTAGTCACTTAGCCAGGCTACCAGATCATCGAGGTCGCCGATCACGAAAATTAAAGTACTAATTTCTTCATCTTAGCGAAAAGCTACGGAAAAATCGTTGAACACGCACTCAGTAAGCTGATTTATTAATTACATATTTTTCTGATTATTAAGCCTGAAATGGGAAATTTTACAATCTAATATTTGATATTCAACAAACTATTATTTTTAACGTCTTCAATTGTCTTCGTCCCTGCTAGTTGCATAACAATCTCCAATTCATGGTTTAGGTGTTCGAATACCGACTGCACTCCCTTAGCTCCGCCTAAAGCTAATCCGTAAATTACTGGACGGCCTAAAGCAACTAAATCTGCTCCGCTGGCCAAAGCTTTAAACACATCCGAACCCCGGCGCACGCCGCTATCAAAGATGATTGGTACTTGTTTGTTAACCGCGGTAGCAATGTCTTCTAGGACGTCAAAAGAAGCGGGTCCCCCATTTAATTGGCGGCCCCCATGGTTGGATACGTAAATTCCGGCAGCTCCAGCATCGATTGCTCGAATGGCATCTTCAGGAGTTTGAATTCCCTTAACGATTACCGGTAAATTCGTATAATCAGCAATTCGCTTAACATCTTCCGGCCGAATGTTTTGCGCGGCAGAAGCATATATCTCTTCAATTCCTTTTCCCTGACCGTTTCCTTCAGAAAACTTAATTAAGTTCGCCATTGGCAAAGGGAACGTGAATTTATTTTTTATGTCAGCTTCCCGATATCCGTCCACGGTGGCGTCAACCGTCAAAATAATTGCCTTAACGTTAGCCTTTTTTGCTTCATCTAACAGACTCTCGTTAAAATTCCAATCCTTGCTCATGTACAGCTGGAAAAATTGGGGAGCGTCTCCGCCAGCGGCAGCAGTTTCGGCAATAGATACTGATGAATAGGTACTTTGCGCCATTAGTCCACCAACGGCTGCAAGCCCGCGCGCAGTATCCTTTTCTCCTTGAGAATGTGCTAGCCCCTGGGCAGCAGCTGGAGCCATCATTACCGGAGTATTCAAAGGAATTCCAAAAATTTCAGTGTTTAGCTCTGGCTTTTCAATCCCGCTTAAGGCCTTTGGAGCAATTTGTCGGTGATGAAACGCCATTCTATTTTGTTTAAGGGTCCACTCATCTTCAGAGCCACCAGCAATGTAACCAAATCCACCTGCTGGAATTATCTCCTCAGCCTGTTTTTCTAAGGATTCCAAATTCAAAATATCTATTTTTTCTTCCCGATCACTTTGTTCATAACCATTAATCATTGTCATGGTATCTTCCCCCCGATTAAAAATCTAACTATTCTAAAATGGCTTCATAACAAAGAATACGCTAATAATTCATTGCCGTTGTCATTTCACTTACTTATTGTAAGTAGATTGACGGTTAAATGCAAGTGTCAATTTGATATTGATCTCCTAACCATATTTTTTAGGCAAAAATCGGAGTGATAACCCTATAACATAGCACTTAAACGTGTGTAACACGATCACACCTGTAATCGTGTGATTGCGATGACATTAAATTTCATTACTATGCAAAACAATTTCCTTTTTAGACAAAAAAATAGAAATGCCGATATATCGACATTTCTATTTCTCGTATATTGCTCTAATGGTACCTATAAAGGAGAGTACAGGATTTGAACCTGCGCGCCGGTATTAACCGGTTCGCCGGATTTCGAGTCCGGTGCATTACCACTCTGCCAACTCTCCATAACAGCATTTATTATATCAGATGAATTATTAACCCGCAACACCAATCAAGTATTTTTTTTAATTTTATCATGAACTTTACCCACGAATAATAACACCCTTTTAATTATTTTAAAATCGCTTAATTCTAGTTAATTAAACTCTTTAGCGGTTTCAGCAAATTAATATAACCGCACCTCCTTCTTTAAGTGAAATTAGCTAATCTTTATGCCTATATAAAGTTTATTTAGTACTATTTTTAAAACATTTTACCGAATAACGTAAATATAGCACTCCTAAAATATCCGTTATCGAAAACATTTTTCGTTGATTAAGCATTTATCGTGTATAATTATATGTAACAGTAAATATTAAGGAGGAGCTAACCATAGATTCTACCAAATTAATGAACAAGCGCGATTTGCTTGCGTATCAATTATTACAATTTTTTAGTCAGAATAACGTAAAACCAATTAGTACCTCCTCGTTAGCTGAAATCTTCAACACGACTCCGTACAAAATTGAGGCTTCCATCGCTACTCTGAATGCTGATTTACAAACAATTACTGCTAATGACCACAGTGTTTACATAAGTGAAAAATCATATAAGGGAATTTGGAGCGGGCATAATCTTTTTCAAATCATTGTCGACAAAGTCAAATTACATTATATTGAACGGTCGACCGCTTTTCGTGCTATGGAATATTTATTGTTTTATAACGATTTGGTTACACCCAAAAAATATATTCCCAAGGCTTTCTCGAGTCGCGCCGTTTTTTATCGTCAACTAACTTTAGTTAAACAATTACTAACTGATGAGTTTAATAACTTAACAATCCAAACTGGTAAAGACCGGGAATTTCAGATTCGATTAGAAATCATTGAATTATACGAACAAATTTATAAGGGATTAAAAGAGCCCTTCCCCGAACTAGATCCATTAATAAGCGGAATTTTTGATAGCTTAACGCCCTTTTTTAAACATCAATTACAACATGGCGAAAAATTTAAATTATCAATATTTCTACGAATTTGGATATTACGCCATAATAACCACAAGTATGTTCGTTTTTCAGCGCCTCATCCGCTTAATGTTAAACGCTACGACAAAATTTATCACGTTTTAAAGCAAACCCTAGGCTGGCACTTTAAGCTAACCCATTCGGAAATGCTTTTTTTGTACGGTTTTTTATTAAATCAAGATTACTTAGATTATGCGGGGATTCCAAAGGATACGTGCAACTATCAATTAGTTAATAAAATTACGGATGATTTTCTAAATTGGATCAAATCGTTTAATATTTTAGCGGATTTTCCGTTGGAAGTTGAACAATCTTTAAGAAAAGACCTTATTAACGTCAATTTAAAATTATTTTCGTACTACGCGGAACTACTAGACGCAACTTACAAAAATTCAATCCATACCTTACGAGAAAACTATCCTACGTTTGATATTTTAATTCAGCAATTTTGGCAAAAACTTGCTGCTCAACCCGAGCTTAAAAAATACCATCTTAATAAGTACAACTTGTACTATGGTTACATGTTGGCATTAGCTAATAACATTCCCGCTAAATACAGTCGCGACCGAGTTAGAGTGGTGATTGATTTTTCAAGGGGCAGCCTGTATTCCCAGTACGTTGATAATACGCTAAAATCCTTATATGGAAATAACGTAATTTTGACTAATCATTTAGAACCACAATCCGATCTCTTCTTATCAGATACGTATTCTTACAAAATTAAAATTCCACAGCTGATTTGGAAATCATTTCCAACAGTTGCAGATTGGACCAACTTGATTACCCTAATCAAGGAAACCCGATCAGCAAAAGCTCGGCAATTTTTCAAATAACAAATTAAAAGCGTGTAAGACAAGAATCGGCTAGTTTGCGAGAATTAACTGAAAAGCGACCGTTATGAATTGGCATAACGGTCGCTTTTTGATTAAGCAAAACTAACTGATTTTTAGCACATATTTTGCCTCTATTGGAGCCAAAATACCAAAATAGCTTTTTGAGAATCCTTGAAAAATATTTCTTTAACTTTGTTCAAACCTCTCTCCAGCTCATCAGTTAAAAACATCCTTAATCGATATTCAAAATTTTACGTACCTTGTTAGGTACCTTATCCTTGCTGATCTCGTTAGGTCCCTTTATTACCCGTTTTTTCGAAATCTCAGCCTTAACGACCGCGTTAGGAGTAAAAGGTTTAACCTTTTCTCCCGTTAACTCATAATCTAGCGTACGCTTTTCGCCATTTTTTAAGACAAACTCAAATTTATAGTCGTAAGCATGCACACCAGATATTTTCTTCCCGCTGTCGTCGGTAGCTTGTTTTTTAGCTGGAACCTCATTCGGCACCACTGCGTAAGCTGTTTCCGCTTGATAATTGTCCTGATAGTACTTCCACCCAAAAATAATCACCACTGCCGCGACTAAAATCGCTAAAACTCGCCCTGCATCTCTCATTTATATTCTCCTGTCTAGTAAGCCGTTATCAAACGTCTAATATTTGTAAGAAATGATACCATTTTTCGATTTATCATTACAAAAATAATGACCTACGTTGTCCAAAATATTCCGGCGAATAAAATCTTTTTCTAGCATAAAAAAAGACGACCCCCTGCGGATCGTCCCTATTTAAAATATAAATAACTAAAAAATTGCTAATTCTTACGGCTTTGAAGGAACCAAGATACAACGGCTACTAGTACTACAGCTCCGATGATCGAAGGAATCAGTGCCATTCCAGCTAAGGATGGTCCCCAAGTTCCTAGTAAGCTTTGGCCTAACCAAGCACCTACTAAACCAGCAACGATGTTACCAATCCAACCAGCTGGTAAATCACGGCTAGTAAGCGCACCAGCAATTGCACCAATAATAGCTCCTACAATTAATGTCCAAATAATTCCCATTATTACGCCCCCCTTCACTGCACTAATAGTAACAAATGTTCATTTTATATACAAATAATATGCATTGTAACTAACTTTTGTAAAAAATAACCCGTCAAAGTAACCACAATAGTTTGCCGCTGCAATAGTGTTGTACGACTAATAATTCCACATAAAAGATGGAATCATTAGCAAAAATTCCTTTGTGCTGTATAATTTTTATTAGGCAAGAAAGGAAATTACGATGAATAAAGCAAGAGTTGAAGCATTTACTGACGCAGTCTTAGCAATAATTTTAACAATTATGATTTTAGAACTTAAAGTGCCCGATTCTAACCAACTGAGTGCTATTTTAAGCGAACTGCCATACCTCTTTTCATATACCGTTGGCTATCTACTTATTGGGGTTGCGTGGTACAGCCACCACTACATGTTTAGTAAAACTTCGGGAATTTCTAAAAGAGTTTATTGGGCAAATAATTTCTGGATGTTCACGACCTCCTTTATCCCCATGGCAACCGCCTGGATTGGGCGAGACTTAAAAGCCCAGGGTCCCGAAATCTTTTACGCCATCATCTTTTACATCTGGACCGCCGCTTACCTCATATTAAGCTACGTGATTTCTAATGACGACCTGAAAAGGAAACAATATAAAAAAGCGCACGACATTAGGAAAATGAAAATTTACCAATACCTCACCAACGTAAAATATATGCTAATTCAGACCATTTTGTTGATCATTATTTTAGTTTTCAAACCTGAATTCTTACTAGCGGTAGTCTTATGGCAAATATTGGCCTTTGCAATCTGGAATAATGACGATAGTGATAAATTATTTTAAAAAGTTCGACCCTGAATTTTTAGGTAAAACTATTCCTAAAACGCGAAGCGGTTTACCGTAGCAAATTAATCCTAGACACACAAAAACCACTTGAAATTAATCAAGTGGTTTTTTTAGGCATCTTTTATAAAATTATTTAGTAAATATTTCTAGGCTGCAGAACGTTTTGCGTTGATATAGTTAACGATAAACGTTAAGCCCATCAAGACCACTGGGTAAACCATGTAACGAATCAAGTCTAAGTAGTTCGTACTCTTCCCCGCAAGTTGAAGGGCCATCATCATCGCGGAGTCCTGAGGAATGACCATCGAGGCCGTAACCGCAAAAATGGAAATCACTCCGGCGAGCACCTTCTTATCAACTTGGTATTGGTCACCTAATTCCTTAGCAATCGGTGAAGTAATCAAAACCGAAATATTGTTATTAACGATTGCCCCGGTAACACAGAAACTCAAAATTCCAATGAGGGCTTCACAACTTGCCTTGCTCTTGATATGCCGGGTGAACACGTGGACCATCCAATCAATTCCGCCATAGTGTCGCATTAATGCAACCATTCCGTTAACCATCATCGCAAAGATTGCTAGCCAGAACATGCTTTCCATTCCGTTACCAATCGCCTTTGCGCACGCAAACAGGGAAGCTTTACCCAACGCCATCCCGATTGCACTGGCCATTACGGTACCTAAAGCTAGTACTAGTACCACGTCCATTCCCATGACAGCCAAAATTAAAACTACTAAATAAGGCAAAATGGTAATTACGTTATAACTGCCAGCATGAATATTGCTAGCACTGCTATTATTTAAACTCATTAAAGTATAAATAATAATCGTGATTACCGCTGCTGGAACGGCGATTTTAATCTGCCATAAAAACTTATCACGCATTCTTGCGCCCACTCCCGCTGCCGCTGAAATGGTAGTTCCACCGATCATTGAAAGTCCGTCTCCAAAGTACGAACCGGTGATTACCGCTGCCCCAGCCATTCCTGCGTTTAGGTGTGCAGCTGCTACTAGCGAAAAGGTCACTGGCGCCATGGTTACGATCGTCCCCGTAGAAGTTCCGATACACAGTGAAATGATTGCCGCAATCAAGAAGATTCCTGGTACCAGAAATTGGCTTGGAATCAACGAAGTTCCTAAATTAACGATTGAAGACTGTCCTCCCGAAATTGCTACGGCTGAAGAAAAGCCCCCCGCCATCATTACAATCAAGGAAAGGTTCATTACTCCTGCGTTTCCAGCGTTGTTTAGGTAGATGTTCATTTTCTTGGCAAACTTTGCCCGCGGTTCGAAGAAAATTAAAGCAAACAACAACGCCACTAAAATTGCTACCTGTCGTGGCATGTACGAAGACGGATCCTTGGCACCTTTAATCGTAAAGACCGCTAAGCAGCCTACGTACAGCACCAAAAAAATCAGTAATGGTAACAAACCAGCCGCGCCATAATCTTTGCGCGTTTTCTTTTCCATTCTCAAATCCCCTTAAACATTTATTGGTCTAGCACTTATCTATAATACCAAAATCCCGTTCAATTAACATAACTACTAAACTAAAGTTAGAGGTTACCATTAATAAGTAAATTTTTCAAATAAAAACCCTCTGTAACAGGTAGTTCGGAGAAAAGCGCCCTTTTCTCCTGAATCGTAAAGTAATTTTTTCAAAAAAAAGAGGCTGAGAAAAAATAAAGTAATCCTTTTTAAGAATGGATTTTTTGGAAAATCAGGCTGGAATGTTGCCTTTACTATCATAGAAGCAAAAGTCAATTTTTCGGTTCAATCCAAAAACGACCATTAAACCAAATTCAGGCTTAATGGTCAGTTTTCAGTAAATGTTCCTAAACTACCCAACTTTTGTCTTCCTCTTTACTTAATTGGCTAGTCTTTTTGGGCAGTTAGATATTGCGTAAATACCGTAATATACATCTTAATAAAGTTTAAATATAGGTCCTTTTCAACGTATTCATCAACTTGGTGAACTCCGTCACCGGTCGGCCCCCAAATCGCAAACGGAAAACTTTCATCCTTACCCCTTAGCAAATTAGAAGCATCGGTGACCGCCGGAATCACCCCTGGTTTAATTGGCGCACCACGAAATTCGCTACCGACTCGTTGAATTAATTCCATCAGCCGGCTTTTTCCAGTTGTTTCCACCGCATCCTGAGTCATGTAGGCTTCCAATTTAACTTGCGCGCCCGCGTCGTTTTGCTGATCGACTAATTTTTGAAGGTCAGCAATCACCTGCTGATTGGTAAAATTTGGAATCGTCCGCGCGTTAATTTCTGCTTCTGCCGTTGCCGGAATCGAATTAACCTGGTTCCCGCCCTTAAAAATTGTGGTGTGGAAGGTTAACGGCCCAAGCAATTCATTTTCAACTGCGGAATCACGGAAATGGTGATTAGCCGCGTGCAAAATTTCAATTAACGGATCAATAGCGTTTTTACCGTCCTCGGGCATCGAACTGTGTGCGGACTGCCCCTTAGAAGTTAACCTAATATCCAAGGAACCCTTATGTGAAAATGCCGGATCATAACCACTTGGTTCGCCAATCACTAAAGCATCCACGTCGTCCATCAGTCCCATTTCAGCAATTTTTTGCGATCCTTCTTCGCCCACTTCTTCACCAAAGGTCGCCATTAGCCGAATGGTGCCCTTCTTCAGCAGGCGGTTGTGCTTAATTTCAATCAAAGCGATTACCATAGCTGCTAAGCCAGATTTCATATCAGCCGCGCCACGTCCATACAAACGGCCATCACGCTCCGTTAGTTCAAATGGATTACTGGTCCATTCAGTTGGGTCACCTGCATCAACCACGTCCATGTGTCCCGAAATTCCTAGAACCGGGCTGCCTGAACCAATTTCCGCTAACAAATCTGCCCGAGTGTCACTATAGCGAAGAACTTTAGCGTCAATCCCATTTTCCTTTAATAATTTTTGTAAGTACTTTGCCACCGTAATTTCGTGATCGTTAGTAGAATTAATCGCAATTAAATCCCCTAAAATCGCTATACAATCCTCATTTGTAAATACCGGTCGTTTTAATTCAATGTCCATTTTATTCCTCCTTGCGTGCACATCTTAGTGAAAACGTCTTCATCATTAATTGAATGCATTTTATCACTAATACTCGTTAATTTACAAGAAAGACCCTCTAAAGGATTAATTTCTGGAATGTGGTGCGTTAAGTTGCTACCTTGCCTTACTAGTACGGTTTAATACGAAGTGCTCGAAAAAGAGGCTTTACCACATAGTGATTAAAGCCCCTCCAATTCTTGTTATTTATATTTTTAAATCAGAGCGCCGTTTTTGCTTTATCGTTCTGCTTCACCAACAATTTTATTGATGTCCATGCCTAAAGCTCTTGCAACTCGGGTGCCGTAATCATGATCAGCGTCATAAAATTGACTAATTTCCAGCCGTTTAATTTCGTCAGATTTAACCTGGCCTAAAGCTCCCTTAATTGTGTCGATTAACCGATCTTTTTCAGCTGCTGACATTAGGCGATAAAGGTCGCCTGCTTGAGTCGTATAATCAACCTGGTATTCATAAGGTTGTGCCAGCGCTTCTCCGTCCACCTTGAAAGGTTTAATGGAAGCATCCCGATCTTCAGTAGGTCCGTCAAAGGAGTTGGGTTCATAATTTACTTCCGGTCCCTGCGTGGCCTTCATAGCGCCATCACGTTCATAATTGTGTACCGGGACTACCGGACGATTAATCGGCAAGTCTTCAAAATTTGCTCCCAAACGATATCTTTGAGTGTCTTTATATGAAAATAACCGACCTTGCAATAATTTATCTGGCGAAGCTTCAATTCCAGGAACTAAGTTAGCAGGTGACATTGCCGCTTCTTCCACGTCCGTGAAGTTATTAGTTGGATTTTCATTTAGCACCATCTTTCCAACCTTAATCAATGGGTAATCTTTATGAGAAACCACCTTGGTTACGTCAAAGATGTCCCACTTATAGTGAAGACCTGCTTCGTACGGCAAAATCTGAACGTAGAGCGTCCACGATGGGTTCTCCCCTTGAGCAATGGCGTCATATAAATCATCTTGTAGATAGTCAGTGTCTTTAACCGTGGCCTCGGCTGCAGCTTCATTCGTCATGTTTTTAACGCCTTGGTCTGAAATGAAGTGATACTTGACCCAGAAGGCTTCACCCTTTTGGTTAACCCATTTAAAAGTATGAGAGCCATAACCGTTCATCGTTCGATAAGATGCTGGGAGCCCCCGGTCACCCATTAAATAAGTAACTTGATGCAACGATTCTGGGGAATGGGCCCAAAAGTCCCACTGCATGTCTTGAGTGCGCCGATTAGTTTGCGGATCCCGCTTTTGAGAATGGATGAAATCAGGAAACTTGAGCGGATCGTTTACAAAGAATACCGGAGTATTATTTCCAACAATGTCGTAATTACCATCCTGAGTATAAAATTTGACCGCAAATCCGCGCACATCGCGAACCGTGTCTGGGTAGCCCTTTTCTCCAGCCACTTGGGAAAAGCGCACAATCAAGGGGGTTTGTTTGCCAACGCCGTTAAAAAGGTCCGCCTTAGTATACGAACTCATGTCATTTTCTAGCTTGAAATATCCCTTCGCACCAGCACCTTTGGCGTGCACGACCCGTTCAGGAATCCGTTCCCGATCGAAATGGGCCAACTTCTCCAATAAATTGTAGTCCTGCATCAATACCGGACCGCGATTCCCAGCAGTTTGCGTGTGTTGGTTATTGGCCCACGGTTGTCCAGCCTCCGTTGTTAATTTTTCTGACATATCTACTCGACCCTTCTCTAAAAATTTTAGTAGATCTACTATTCAATAAAACTAATAACGTTATTTGCCACGAATTATAACACCCGCTCTGCCAATAAAGAAGCAATATGCCTTACGTTCTCACCTTTGACCCGCAATGGATATGCATTATCAAACTGCTTGTATACCTATCGTTACAGTAATTTATTCCGCAATTGTTTCAACTCGTCGAACCGCATGTTGGTTACGTAATGGTTTAACCATTATCAAAATTAAACATCCCACAATTAGAATTCCAATAAGTACCAGAGGTCGCCATAAATCAGTCCAACTAATCGGATGAATTAACCAATTTGTCGGGTTCAAAAGGTTGGTGGGCGACCATTTCATAAATCCTTTAAGCTGGCTAAACAGACTGCTAATTAAAACGCCAATTTCAATTACACCCGCAGCTAAAAATGGTGCGCCAGAATATATGGCAATCGTACTTGCCAAAACAACACTCATTACAATGCCTAACGCTTGTAACAGTAAACTTGGCCATACTAAGTCAAAACGAATGGTGCTGCTAAAGAAAGCCCAATCCACATAAACTGCCCAACCAGCCCCCATTACCGTGCCTAAAACCACACAAATTAATCCTGCCGCCATTTTTGGAAAATAAATTGGCCCAGCCTTTTTGGCACGTGTTAAATAAAAAAGTTGTTGTGCGGGATTTTTTCCTAAAGTACAGGCATCCGCAACCAAATATGCCATGATAAAAAGTACTACTTGCTCCGTACTTTGGAAGTAAGAAGTCATCAAACTATCCCAAGTCGGAGATGGAAGCTGAATACTGGCAGCACTGCCGCCACCAAATTTTTCTATCAGTTGATCACTATAATATGCCGATAATGGTGCTACAATCCCCATTAATGCAGCAATGAGTAATATTAAAAACATCCGCTGTTTTCGAATCCACTGTCGTAATTCTAATTTCATTTAGCTTTCTCCTTATCTTTTGCGTGAATCCACCGTTCAAAAGCATGGTTAAGGTCTTGACTACTTCGATTAATCATTACCACGTCATCAGCTAACCTACTTAATTCGCCTAGCCCTTTTTCAAAATCTTGTGCTGGAAACTCAATTTGATGTCGTTGAATCTCCTTTACCACAATTTGACATTGCTGTAAGGCAGCCACTACCCGATCCTTAGCGTTAACCGATTTAACTAATATTTCAACCGAATCATCCGTTCCTGCGATAAAATCTGTCAACGCTCCTGAAAAAATCATTTCTCCACGATTAAGTACGAGCAATCGTTCGGCAATTTGCTGGATATCATTAAGTAGATGGCTCGAAATTACCACCGTCGTAGTTTGTGCTATTTCATTAATTAAACCCAACATTGCCTGTCGACCGAACGGGTCCAGTGCACTGGTAGGTTCGTCTAAAAATAGCAGTTGGGGTTTTAAGATGTTGGCAGCGGCGATTCCTAATCGTTGCTTCATTCCTCGAGAAAATCCACCTACTAAACGGTTTTGGTGTTCCGCTAAGCCAACTTGTTGCAACACAGTTAAAATTTGTTTCTCATTTATGCGTTGATTATCCAAGCAAAGTGACTGTTGTAAAATTTCACGAGCAGTTAAATATTTTTCAAAATCGGGAGTATCTGGGCAATATGCCAATTTCGCCGTCTGGTCGATTAAGATTTGTCCATGCTCTACTGGTTCTTGACCAAAAATAGCGTGGATGAGGGTTGTTTTTCCTGCTCCATTTGGCCCAATTAGCCCCACCACTCCCGGACGGTTAGTAATTTTACCGTTCACCTTTTTTAAAGCTGCGAAATCCTTGAAGCGGACCGTTAAATCATGAATTTCTACTAAATTTCCCATTTTACCAACTCCCTTCCCGTCGTTCTAATAGATAATATGCGATTCCGCCTACCGGAATTGCTAACAATGTCACCACTATCCAACCCCATTTTGGTAAGTAATGCGTCCGTGATATTCGGCAAATATCATTAATTGTCCAAAACAGATAAATCCCACCAACTAAAATTAGCGGAACAATAATCTTTAAATAAGCCATTATTGGTTCTCCTTTCACTAAAACTGATTACTTACCCTCATATATAAATGATGACGTCGGGTCGTTAGCAAATACTTTTCGTTAAAAAAATATTATTTATTAGATTTAAAATAAAAACGAGAAGCCTTCTTATGTAAGGTCTCTCCTCTAAACAAACTAAAACGTTAAATGTTAAGACCCTCGTCTTCGATTAACGATTTAAATTTGAGCACAAAAAAAACGCCTACAGATTTTCATCCATAAACGTCACTTTACTTAGAACATCAATTAAATTGCTAGTAAAAATCAAAATTTACTATAATGTGCTAAAAGTTATTATCCCTAATTTTTAGTACTCCATTAAACTAAGCATGTCGTAATCACGAATCTTTTCGCGTCCGTGCAAGTCTTTAAGTTCAATTAAGAAGGCAGTGCCGACTACTACCCCGCCAAGCTGTTCAACTAGCTTGATGGTTGCGGCAATAGTTCCGCCGGTGGCTAGTAAATCATCGGTAATTAAAACCCGTTGCCCTGGTTTGATGGCAGATTTTTCCAAATATAACGACGACTTTCCGTATTCAAGTCCATAGGAAGCTTTAACCGTTTCAGTTGGCAATTTACCCTTCTTCCGTGCGGGAGCAAATCCCACTCCCAAGGCGTACGCGACTGGGCAGCCAACAATAAAACCGCGTGCTTCAGGTCCTACAACCATTTCAACCTTTTTTTCTTTAGCAAAGTCAATGATTTGGTTAGTAGCTTCTCGGAAAGCTTCTCCGTTTCCCATTAAAGGTGAAATATCCCGAAAAATAACTCCCTTTTCTGGAAAATCCGGAATACTTGCGATGTAATCATGTAAATCCAATGCCATTTAAGACACTCCCTCATTCTCAACGTTTAGTAACTGGGTTAGCATGGTTGCCAATTGATCACCGTTACTATAAAGTAGTTTTTCCTGCGTTTGAATTAAATCCAAACGTTTTTGGTAGATTGGAGCTTCAGATAATTGGTGAGTTTGAACTTCGTCATTTATCAAAAGCTTTCCTTGTTCCATTTTAACAAAATTTAGTTCAAAGAATACTTTTACCATAAAATTAACCTTTTCTTGGTCAATTTTTAATTGTTTTCCTAGCTGTAACAATGCCGCTTTAGTTAACGGTTGCCGTTTGACCGCCGCAAAAACTGTCGCAAATTCAGTACGACTCGGCATCCCACTTGCGTAGTAATCAGTTTGGTGGAAAAAGTAAGTTGTAATTTGGGTTGGTTGCCACTTTTGCAAAGCCTGTCGTAGAACTTTTAAACTAGGCGGACAATCAACCAGTACTACGGCTTGATGGGCCTGAATTGCCGGGGAATCGTAAAGATAAAGCTGACGGCCCAAGTTTTGTTTTTCAATTAAACTTAATAGTTTGGGATTGAAAAAGATGTACTGTTGCTCATCACGGAACAGATTCTTAGCTAAATTAGTGGTTCGCTGATCAACCACTTGCAATCCGTTAATTTTCAAATCCTCGGTCATTAATTGTAGTGTTACATTCCCCCGCCACTCGTTAATGCCCAACGTTCCGGCCAGGTCAATGGTGTTGGATAAGTGACTTAATTTATCCGCGATCTCCCCGCGTTGGAATGCAATGGCTGCTAATTGTTGGCCAGCTTGATTTGCCGTGAATTTTAAGTGAGCTTGGTTTTGACCAATTGCCTTCACATCGGTAACCCGTACGTTGGTAATTGCCAATTTAGGCACCGGATTATCCATTCCAAACGGACCTAATTGCTTAATTTTGGTTACTAAGTCCGTGGAAAGCTCGCTAATTGCAACCGTAGCATCTAAATTCAACTGCGGCCGTTGCCGAAAATCAAGTTGGGCTTGTTCCGCAGCCTTTTCAAGTTGGTCCGCTAAAACTGGCAAATTAGCCTCTTTAACGGTGATCCCAATTGCCATGTGATGACCGCCAAAACCTTCAAAATGCTCGCGCGCCGGGTTCAAGGCTTCAAAAAGGTTTAAATTGGCCACGCTACGCCCGGAACCTTTATATACACCATCCTGGTTTTGATCGCTTAACACGATGGTTGGTTTGTTAGTCAGTTCGACTAAGCGGCTCGCAACAATCCCCAGTACTCCCTGATGCCAATCGTGGCCGCTAATTACTAAGGTCTGTAAATCGCGATGGCCTTCATCTTTAGCAATTTCTGCCGCCATCTCATAAATCTCGTTAACCAACCCTTGGCGTTTAGTATTGGTGGCGTTAATGTCCTTAGCAATCGCGGTAGCTTGTTCCTCGTCAAAGGTCGTCAATAATTTTACGGCTTGGCTAGCGTCTCCCAAGCGACCAACGGCATTAATTCGGGGTGCCACGGTAAAGCCGATTGTTTCTTCATCAATCTGGCTAGTTTCAACGCCCGCCACCGCAATTAATTTTTGCAACCCGATTCGGGAAGTTTCTGGGATTAGCTGCAATCCTAGCTTAACTAAGAGGCGATTCTCGTCAGTCATCGAAACTAAGTCCGCAATTGTACCGATTGCGTATAAGTCCAAAAACTCTTCGGGCACTTCTTCTAATAGCGCACAAGCCACCTTAAAAGCAACTCCCACGCCAGATAAATCTCCGAAGGGATATTCTCCTTCTGGATGTCGGGGATGGACGATTGCATATGCGTTAGGCAATTGATCGGGCATTTCGTGGTGATCAGTTACCACCACGTCCACACCGTGCTCTTGCGCGTAATTAATGGCTTCGTTGCCAGCAACCCCGTTATCAACCGTCACAATTAGTTGAACCTGCTCATTGTTAATAAAATGCTGGTACTCCGCTAAGTTTGGACCGTATCCATCCTTAAAACGGTTCGGCACAAAATAATTTACGTCCGCACCTAACTGAGCAAGGGTTTCATACATGATGGTCGTACTCGTCACCCCGTCAGCATCGTAGTCTCCATAGACCAAAATCTTTTCGTTGGCTTCAATTGCGGACATGATCCGTTCGACAGCTTTTTGCATATCGTGTAGTAAAAACGGGTCGTGTACCACACTTTGATCCATCGCCAAAAAATTGGTCATTTCGTCGGCAGTCCGGAACCCCCGGGCTACTAGGATTCTTACAATGATTGGATCCAGCTGGGTTGCCTTAGCTAACTCCGCAATATCCACATCCGGCAGTGAAGGTACCTGCCAATTAAATCGACTATCTTTCATTAAGTAACATACTCCAGTTATTTCCGGTTAATGATTGGACTGTTAACCAGTCCGTCACCTAAACGCGGAAAGATTTGATAAAATATTGCTCCTAAAGCCATTACCTTAGGAACGTTTACTTCGCGCAGATTTTGTTCAATTGCTCTACGAGTTAGCCACGCAACCCGGTCAGAACTAATGACGAAGTTTTGCACACCTTTAAGATACTTACCGCTTGGATCAGCAATGTTAAAAAAGTTAGTATCCATTGGACCCGGATTAATCGTGTGCACCCGCACGTTTCGCCGTTTTAATTCTAAGCGTAACGCGTTCGAAAAGCCCACCAGTCCAAACTTCGCCGCAGCATAAGTGGTGGTCTTAGCGGTAGCAACTTTTCCAGCAATCGAGGCAACGTTAACGATGTCTGCCGCCTCACCAACGTGGTCAACCATCAGCGGTAGCAACGCCCGCGTTAGCTTAATGGTTCCCGCTAAATCAGTGCTCAACGTTCGGTCAATTTCGGAAAAATCTTGATTCAACAACGTTTTAAAATAACCTAATCCAGCATTATTAACCAACAGGTCCACAGAGCCTAAATGGCTACGAATCCAACGTCCCGTTGCTTCGATTTGCGCTTCTTGGGTTAAATCACAAGATAACGTAAATACTTGCCGGGCGCCACATTTGAAACAGTCCTGCGCAGTTTGCTTCAACCTATCTGAATTTCGCCCTAAAAGGACCAAGTTATCGTAATAAGGGCAGTTCAAAATCGCAATTTGCCGGCCCAAACCACTTCCAGCACCCGTAATTACCGCAGTTTTCATCAAAGATCATCCTCCTTTATTTTTCCTAACTTCCTACCAAATAGGCCACCTCAGGCCTTTACGGAAGTGGAACGTCAATTTCATCAAAATCTTGAACCACTTTAGTATTGGCAAAAATTGTACAAGCATCTTTTTCTAGCTGTTTAGCGAGTTTACCAGTGTAACGAGCAGAAATGTGCGTTAACAATAGTTTTTTTACCCGACACTTTTGAGCAATTCGGGCGGCTTGCATATTGGTCGAATGGTAATATTTCCTTGCCAAACTACCCTCCTGCTTGCCAAACGTACTTTCGTGCACCAAAACGTCCGCGTGATAAGCTAATTTTTCAATATTGGCCGTCTGACGCGTATCACCAAGAATGGTGACTACCCGACCAGGTTGCGGCTTGCCGATGAAATCTTTGCCATCAATTACTTTTCCGTCCGGTAAAGTAACCTGTTTACCCTGCTTAATTTCCCCGTAAATCGGTCCAGCAGGAATTGCCATTTCCTTTAGCTTATCCACCAATAGTTCTCCGGGATGGTCCTTTTCGCGAACCCGGAATCCATAGCTTTTAATCCGGTGATCTAGTTCAGCAACTTCTACAACGTAGTTCGCATCTTCAAAGAGCTTGCCGCCCTTCGTAATTTCGACAAACCGGATGCGATAAGCCAGTTTAGTTTCCGAAATCCGTAGCGCCGTCATCACAAAGTCCTTAATCCCCGCTGGCCCATAAATGGTTAATTCAGAATCGCCACCTTGATTTGAGCGACTACTCAAAAAACCAGGCAATCCAAAAATATGGTCTCCATGCAAATGGCTAATAAAAATTTTGTCAATCTTTCGCGGACGGATATTAGTTTTTAAAATTTGGTGTTGAGTTGCTTCTCCACAGTCAAATAGCCAAACTTCGTTACTTTCATCTAATAATTTCAATGCCACACTCGTGACGTTTCTAAAACGACCGGGGCTTCCCGCACCCGTTCCTAAAAATTCAAGTTGCATACTTTCACCTATACACTGCCTTAACATCCATTTTTTACTTAATTTAATTGTATCACTAGCATCCATTTTTCTTTTAAGCTATTCTTATTTTAGCAGAACCGCTTAAAGAATATTGAGGAGGGTTTCACTAATGAATTTAAGTAACTTTATCAAATCCACCGTGGAACTTCATTCCAATCTGATTCTCAAGGGCGAACAACAAAAGGCCGTTTCCATAATCACCAAGCTAACCCTCACCAATGACGGTCAAACCATTTTACTGCACGTGGCTAACCGACCGTCAAGTCATTCCGGCTTAACCTTAGGCCAATTACGCGTCCAAACCCGGTTGGCTCAGCCTCAAGCCAAGCTTTGGCTGGTAAATCCCACAAGCGGACTAACCAGTCCCCTCTTTGGCTATTACCTGCGTAAACAATTTTTAATTCTCAAGTGAAAAATCAGTGATTAACCCCGCACAAATGTTTTGTTAATTTGTGATGGTATTCAATCACTGATTTTTGCTATTCTACAAATTCAAATACAAAGTCTAAAATCTGTACACTGTCCCCATTTCGAGCACCTAAGCGCCGTAGTTCATCATCGATTCCCATTCCTCGCATTTGCCGTGCAAAGCGCAACAAACTTTCGTCATGGGTGGTATCCGTCATCTTAAAGAGCTTTTCAATTTTAGCTCCCTTAATTACCCAGACACCGTCTTCGTTGTCGATTTCAAAGTCCTTGTCCGCGTTAAATTCGTAGGTCTTATCGGTCGAATCGGCTGAATTATCCTTAACTACCGTTGGCTGAGGCGTCGATTCTAAGACATCGGCTGTCCGAGAAATCAGCTTGCTAAGGCCTTCATGCGTAATCGAAGAAATTGGGAAGATCTCAAAATCACGGTAACGTTCATCGGCCCGAACCTTTTTCTCGAATTCGGCTAATTGCTCGTCCGCACCCGGTAAATCCATCTTGGTTGGCACAATAATTTGCCGCCGCTTAATTAAATCGGGGTTGTATTTTTCTAGCTCCGCGTTAATCTGTTCAAAATTAGTAAACGGATCTGCTTCGGTAAGCCCACTCATATCTACCAGGTGAAGCAACACCCGAGTTCGTTCTACGTGTCGTAGGAATTCAAACCCGAGCCCCACGCCCTGAGAAGCTCCTTCAATTAGTCCTGGAATATCAGCAATAACAAAGTCACGTCCGTCATCTAACTGAACCATCCCTAAGTTAGGTACTAAGGTAGTAAAGTGGTATTCAGCGATCTTAGGTTTTGCACTAGTAACTACTGATAACAGCGTTGATTTGCCCACTGACGGAAATCCAAGCAATCCAACGTCTGCCAAAACTTTCAATTCTAATTGCAATTCCAGTTCTTCACCTGGTTCACCATTTTCGGCAATTTCTGGCGCCGGATTCCGTGGGTTAGCAAAATGCATATTGCCCCGACCGCCGCGGCCACCTTTGGCAACTACTAGTTCTTGACCATTTTCTGTTAAATCCCCGATTACTCGGCCAGTAGTTAAATCCCGAACGATTGTCCCACCAGGAACCATAATTACTAAATCTTCAGCACTCCGTCCGGTCATTTGCTTATTCATCCCGTTTTTCCCGGATTCGGCCTTAAACTTGTGGCGGTAACGGAAATCCATTAAGGTGCGCAAACCCGGATCAACCTTTAAGATTACGTCTCCGCCGCGACCCCCATCGCCACCGGCAGGTCCACCGTTAGGAACGTACTTTTCACGCCGAAAGGCAACGATTCCGTTTCCCCCGTTACCGGCCTTAATATTTATTTTAACTTGATCTACAAACATGTTTTTCTCCTAATCTTTTTTAACTGCGTTAACCGTTAGTCACCGCTTCACCGCACTTAGCGAGATTTTAATCGTTTTAGCAACCTTCGCAGAGATTCCCAATGCTTCGATTTCTTCAATTTTAGCGTCCCGAATCTTATTCAGTGACCCAAATTCCCGTAAAAGTTTGTTACGTGTTTTTGGTCCAACCCCGTTAATCGAATCTAGTTGTGATGATAACGAGTTTTTGGCGTGCATTTGCCGGTGGAAAGTAATCGCAAACCGGTGCACTTCGTCTTGAATCCGTTGGACTAGGTAAAATCCCTGACTCTTAGGGTCAAGCTGCACCCGCTGGTCTTGATCACCAAAGATTAAATCTGCGGTTTTATGCTTATCATTCTTTACCATTCCAGCAACCGGAATGTGCAAACTAAGCTCATTCACCAGCACATCGCGCGCGGCATTTAACTGTACATCTCCGCCATCCATTAAAATCAAATCAGGCAGCGATTGGTGTTCCTTTAATAGTCTAACATACCGACGCCGAATTACCTCCCGGGTACTGGCAGCTTCATCCGCGTGATCAACAGTATTCAGCTTAAACTTGCGATACATCTTCTTGTCGGGTTTGCCGTCGGTAAAGACCACCATCGCCGAAACTAAATCGGCTCCTTGAATATGTGAATGGTCAAAAGCCTCGATCCGGTGTCCCTCGGGGATTCCCAGGGCATCGGTAATTTCCTTCATGGCTCCCACGGTTTTGCTTTCGTCAAGCTCTAACAAACGGAACTTTTCTTCTAACGTAATTTGGGCATTCTCGCGAGCCAAATTCATTAAGTCCCGCTTTTCCCCTCGTTTAGGCGTACGGACCGGCACTCCTAAAATTTCGCTAATAATTTGATTGTCCAATCCTTCTGGCACCAAAATTTCATTAGGCAACACTTTATTTTTATTATTGTAAAATTGTAAAATGAACGAAGAAAATTCGTCAGCCACATCCGAAGCAATTGGAAACAACCGTTTCTCGCGCTTCATCAACCGGGATTGACGGATGAAGAAAATCTGAATGGATAACCATCCCTTATCCAAATAAAAGTTGAACAGGTCCCGGGGGGTGCGGTCGTTAGAAATGATCCGCTGTTTTTCAACGGTAACTTCAATGTAGTGAATCTGATCCCTAATTTCAGCTGCCCGTTCGAATTCCATTGCCTCAGAAGCTTGCTGCATTTTTGCCTGCAACGACTTTTTAACTTTAGCAACGTTCCCTCGCAAAAAGGACTTAATTTTAGCAATCTGTTG
This sequence comes from Pediococcus acidilactici DSM 20284, assembly GCF_000146325.1. GTDB lineage: Bacteria > Bacillota > Bacilli > Lactobacillales > Lactobacillaceae > Pediococcus > Pediococcus acidilactici. The sequence continues at coordinate 585,675 of NZ_GL397067.1, forward strand.
GTCATATTCTTCTTTAGGAACCTCTTTAAAGCAGGCCCCCAGGCATTGCCCCATGTGGTAATACAGACAGGGCCGCCCTTGATATCCATTACAACGCCGTAAGGGATAAACCTTTTCTAAAAAATGAAGCGTTTCTTCAGCTGCGTAAACATTCGGGTACGGTCCAAAGTAGTATCCCCCATCACGCCGGACGTTAGAAACAATTTGCATCCGCGGATCCTTTTCATTTGTAATTTTAATGTAAGGATATCCGGTTCCCTTTTTCAACTTGATGTTGTAATAGGGCTGGTACTTCTTGATTAACGTAATTTCTAGTAAAAATGCTTCCTTATCACTGGCGGTGACGATGTAGTCGAAATCAGCAATTTCACTTACTAATTTAGCCGTTTTACCTTCATGACTGCTTTTAAAGTACGAGCGCACCCGGTTTTTTAGATTCTTCGCCTTACCGACGTAAATAATTTGACTATTCAAATTTTTCATCTGGTAACAGCCGGGTTTGTCCGGTAACAAAGCCAATTTATGCTCAATATGCTCTGACGCCAAATCACTGCCTCCTAGTTTACATAATTACTCGTAACTCATAACATTATACTCTGATTTAACCATAATTATCAATCAAAAGGAACCATTCCCATTACATAGTAAAACCCCCACCGTTAATCGCAAAAATCACTTTGGGGGTTTTAAAATTAGCCAAGTCAATTAGTTTATTGCAAATTAATTTTCGAGAGAAAATCCTGGGCCCGGCTAGTTTGTGGCTGAGCAAAAAAGCTATCGGGAGTTCCCTTTTCTTGAATATTAGCTGCATCCATAAACCAAATCTGGTCCGAGACCGATTTAGCAAATTGCATTTCGTGAGTAACCACTACCATTGTCATACCGGATTGGGCTAAATCCCGCATAACTGTTAAAACTTCGCCAACCATTTCCGGATCTAACGCCGAAGTGGGTTCATCGAATAACATTACAGCCGGTTCCATCGCTAACGCGCGAGCGATGGCAACCCGTTGCTTTTGTCCGCCTGACAGATTTCCCGGGTACGCATCCGCTTTATCTGCCAAGCCCACCTTTTCTAGCAGTTTTTGAGCCTGGCCCCGGGCTTCTTCTTCAGGAATTTCCTTTACCCGTCGTGGTGCTAATGTGATATTTTCCAACACCGTAAGGTTAGGAAATAAATTAAAGTTTTGAAAAACCATGCCCACCTTTTGCCGCACTTCTTCAATTTCACGTAAGCTTTTTTCTACTAGGTTCCGTCCTTCAAAAACCACCGCGCCCGCAGTTGGCCTTTCTAACAAGGTTAAACAACGCAAGAAAGTGCTTTTCCCGGCTCCCGAAGGGCCAATCACACTAATCACCTCACCTTCCTTCACCTCCGCCGAAACGTCTTTTAAAATCACGTTCTGCGCAAACGATTTAGTTAAGTTTTCAATCTTAAAAATAGTTTTCGTCATTAGTTAAACTTCCCTTCGTAAAATTTTAATAACCGCGATAGCGAGAAAGTTAAAACGAAGTAAAGGACCATCGCTACTAAAATTGGTGCAACGCCCCGATAAGTATCTGATTGGACAATTTTTAACTGGTAAATTAGGTCCGTCACCCCAATAATGGAAACAATCGAACTTTCCTTGATTAGGGAAATAAATTCATTGCCAAGCGCTGGCCAAATATTTTTTAAGGCCTGTGGTAAAACTACGAAACGCAACCGGTCTTGATAATTTAGTCCTAAACTTTGGGCAGCTTCGACCTGTCCTTCATCAACCGAATTAATTCCTCCCCGAATCACTTCGGCAACGTAAGCCGCACTATTTAAGGAAACTGCGATCATCCCAGCAGTCAGCGCCGGTAAATTCACCACAATTCCCAGACCAAAGTAAACCAACATCAGTTGCACCATTAGCGGAGTTCCCCGAACAAATTCTACATAAGCCAACGCGATTGCCCGCAGGCTCGTGTGTCGACTTAAGCGCATTAAGGCTAGCAGTGCTCCGATTATTGAACCAAAACAAACGCCCACTAACGAAATTAAGATCGTGTATCCCACTCCAAGAGCAAAGTACTTCCAATAATGGATCATGGAGGTATCTACAGTATTGCCTTTTAAATAAGTTCCCGCCGTTTTTAAGTATTCTGGTAACCGTTTTTGCTTTTTTATCCGCGCAATGGTCTGGTTAATTTTAGCTTTTAAAACTGGAGAGCCCTTAGGTAAGGCTACTGCCGTGCTAGTTTCGTCATCATTCAATTTAAAATGGGCGTTGAGAATCTTTAATCCCCGGTTATTTGCGGCGTAGGCCTCCGCGGTGGGCTTTTCCATTACGATTCCATCGACTTTATTAGTTTGCAAGGCCAAAATCAAATCAGTTCCCTTCTCAATCCCCCTTACCGAAGCCCCCTTAATTTGCTTTTTGGCGAGGTTATATTGGATTGACCCCGTTTGGGCAGCCACCTTCCGTTGATGAAACGAGTTTTTATCCTTAAATAAATGCCCGTCCTTTTGATTGATAATAATACTTTGACCACCTTGATAATAAACGTTAGAAAAATCAACCGATTTCCGCCGAGCTGCACTAGGATTCATTCCCGAAAGAACCATATCAACCTTGCCAGTTTGTAATCCTACTAGTAAGGAATCAAAATCCATGTTTTTAATTTTTAGTTTTACTCCTAGATCATGGGCAATATCTTTAGCAACGCTGATATCCATTCCCACGTCCTTACTTTTTCCATTACTAGAAGTTTGAAACTCATAAGGCGCGTAATCTGGGCTCGTTCCCAAAACGATATATCCCCGCTCTCTAATTCGTTGATAAGTGGGGTCTTTCGTCGTAGCGTGCACCGTGTCCGCTATGTCAACTCCCGTACTAATCAAACATAATGAAAATATAATGAATAACCAATTAAAAAATGTCTTCTCTTTTCTCATCGCAATCTCCTTATTCATGTAATGTTTATTAATATACACTATGAATACTAACTGCGGAAGACTGATTGCGTTATTTTGAATTATTATTCATAATAATCTGAATATTAGTTATGGAAATGTATATTTCTGACAATTACTAATATTTTTGGTATGATATGCGCAAGGGAGTGATTATCAAATGGGATTAACCGTAAAAAGAACGACCGATTTAGAAAAAATGCTGGGGCAATTTACTAATCCGGCAACCACCGCTGAAGAAAAAAAGAAGAAAGATAAATTTTTAGCTAAAGATAAAGACAAAAAAGGACAAAAAAAATAACCATCGTTACCAACTTGCTTCATTTCACGAGGCCATTGGTAACGATGGTTTTTTATTTTTTATTTAAAGCTGTGCGGGTACCGTTTTGCTAAGTCTTTAATGTTTTTTTGGGCAACCTCTTCAAAAGGAATGTCCGCCCACTGTGCGACTTGAGATAAATACCAAAGTACGTCGCCCATTTCCTTGGTTAACTGTTCTTTATCTAAATCCGCGCCCCGGAAAGTATAGTTTTTAACTAAATTAACTACCTGGCCGCTTTCACCCGCTAGCCCCAAAGCACAATTCGTTAATACTTGTTCATTGCCTAAAAGGGTTTTATTAGCTTTCTTTTGATACTCGTTAAATTCCATTTCTAATCACCCATCCTATCTTCAATCCATTGCCAAATTGCGTCCTTGCCAAACTTAGTTTGCGCAGAAAACATTTGAAACGCGTCTTGCTGATCAAAATTAAGGACTTTTTTTATCCGGCTTTCATGCTGGTTCCATTTTCCGCGGGCAATTTTATCACTCTTAGTAGCAACCACTAATACCGGAATATCATAGTAGCGTAAGTATTGATACATGGAAATATCATCATCAGTTGGATCATGCCGAGCATCCACCAGTGAAATTACTCCCTTAAGTTCCTTGCGAGAAGTCAAATATTTCTCAATCATCCGACCCCATTTTTCCCGTTCCTTTTGGGATACTTTTGCATATCCGTATCCGGGTACGTCAACAAAAAAGAGTTGATCTTCGACCCGGTAGAAATTTAGTGTCTGTGTCTTTCCTGGTTGTGAAGACGTCCGCGCGTACGACTTCCGGTTGATCAACGTGTTGGTCAACGAAGATTTTCCCACGTTAGAACGCCCTACCAAGGCAATTTCAGGGTAGCCTTGTTCGGGATACTGTTCAGGCTTTACAGCACTAATTTGTAACTCTACATTATGGACTTCCATTAAATTCCCACCTTCCAATTCCGCCTTTAATCATAACACGGATTCAAAAAAAAGAACCAGGCTTAAGTAATTCACCTAGTTCCAATTTTTGAAATTACGATGCTTGTTCGTTGGTTAGTTCCACTTCTGGTTCTACGCCGTCAACCACCGTTTTCTTGTTAACCGTAACTTTAGCAACGTTATCTCGGGACGGAATTTCAAACATGATGTCCCGCATCACGTTTTCAATAATCGACCGCAGTCCCCGCGCCCCCGTATTTCGGCTGATTGCTTGTTCAGCAATCGCGTGCAAAGCTTGCGGGGTAAACTTCAATTCAACCCCATCAAGGGCAAGCAAGGCTTTATATTGCTTAACTAAGGCGTTCTTAGGCTCGGTTAAAATCCGGACTAAGTCTTCTTCAGTTAATTTTTCTAAAGCAGTTAAAATTGGTAAACGACCGATAAATTCGGGAATCAAACCAAATTTTAACAAGTCTTCAGGGATTACTTGTTGCATCAAGCTCTTACTTTCATCTAACGAAGTGCTTGCATTCGTTCCAAACCCAATCGTCTTATCGCCTAAGCGATTCTTTACGATTGTTTCAATTCCGTCAAACGCACCCCCGACAATGAATAAGATGTTGGTAGTGTTAATTTGAATGAATTCTTGTTGCGGATGCTTCCGTCCACCTTGAGGAGGAACGTTAGCAATCGTGCCTTCCAAAATCTTTAGTAAAGCTTGTTGGACACCTTCACCCGAAACATCCCGGGTAATTGAAACATTTTCGCTCTTCTTAGCGATTTTATCAATTTCATCGATGTAGATAATCCCGTGTTCGGCTGCTTCAACGTCATAATCGGCATTTTGCAAAAGCTTGAGCAAGATGTTCTCAACATCTTCTCCCACGTACCCTGCTTCAGTTAAGGTAGTCGCATCCGCGATTGCAAACGGCACGTTCAAGATTTTAGCCAAACTTTGAGCCAAGAAAGTTTTACCGGAACCAGTTGGCCCAATTAAACTGATATTACTTTTTTGTAATTCAGGACCATCATCCTTAGCATCCGCCTGGGCCATTTTGTTAATCCGTTTATAGTGGTTATATACCGCTACGGATAACGTCTTTTTAGCCTCTTCTTGACCAATTACGTATTGGTCGAGGTAATCAACAATTTCCGCAGGAGTCGGGATGTTAGTGATTTCAGTGGGTTTCTTTTCCGAAGCAAGTTCTTCGTCAATGATTTCTTTACATAGGTCAACACATTCATTACAGATATATACATCTGGACCAGCAATAATCTTTTTTACTTGATCTTGCGTTTTACCACAAAAAGAGCAAGCAATTTGGTCAGATGTCTGTTGATCATCATACAATCCTGTCACCTCTCAAATATTTATACAACCATCATAGCAGAATCCCTAAGGATACGCCAATTTAAACGTTTTGCTAGCTGATGGCGCATTTATCCTAAATAAGTAGAAAGAGGCTGGAAAATTACCTTTTCCAACCTCTCTAGTACCACCGTTAACTCTTTAAATTACCGGTGGACAATTCGTAGCCAACTTGGTTACTTCCTACTTTAAAAAATTCAATTATTTCTTAGCACTCTTCTTAGCTTTTGACTTAGGTTCTTCAATTGCAGAATCCTTAATCAAGTCAACAGCTTGCTTAATTGCTACATCATGTTTAACCATGTCAGCAGTCAATGCAGAGCGAACTGCTTTTTCTTCCATGTTGTATTGTTCAGCTAAGCTCTTGTATTCAGCATCCAATTCTTCGTCAGAAGGATCGATCTTTTCAGCTTCAACGATTGCTTCAAGAACTAAGGTTGTCTTAACCCGGTTTTCAGCACCTTCACTAAGTTGTTGGCGAAGTTGGTCTTCTGATGAACCAGTTAATTGGAAGTACATGTCTGGGCTAATACCTTGTTGTTGCATGTTTGCAAGATATTGGTTAACTTGACGGTCAACGTCTTCACGAAGCATTGCTTCAGGAATTTCTTTGATTTCAGCATTGTCAACGGCTTCTTGGATTGCTTCGCTTTCCTTAGCTTCGTCAGCTGCTTGAATCTTACGTTCCTTGATTTGGTCCTTAGTTTTAGCTTTCAATTCTTCAAGTGAATCTACGTCTTCATCAACGTCCTTAGCGAATTCGTCGTCAAGTTCTGGAAGTTCCTTAGTCTTGATTTCATGAATCTTAACCTTGAATAGCGCTTCCTTACCTTGAAGTTCTTCGGCTTGGTAATCTTCTGGGAAGGTTACCTTAACGTCAACGTCGTCATCCGTGTTGTGACCAATTAATTGATCTTCAAAACCTGGGATAAAGGAGTTTGAACCAAGTTCTAAGTCATAGTTAGTGGCCTTACCGCCATCAAAAGGTACGCCGTCAATTGAACCATCAAAGTCGATAGTCACTGTGTCGCCCTTTTCAGCTGGTTTGCCTTCTTTTAAGACTAATTCAGCTTGTTGTTCACGTTTCTTTTCAATTTCTTCGTCAACTTCTTTTGAAGTTACGCGAGTACTTTGCTTGATTACCTTAACGCCCTTGTATTCGCCAAGCTTAACTTCTGGCTTAACGGTAACAATCGCGCTCAATACCCAAGGTTCGCCCTTTTCAAGCTTTTCAACGTCAACTTGTGGTTGGTCAACTGGTTCAATACCAGCTTCCTTAATTGCTGCTGAATAAGCATCTGGTAATACGATGTTTAAAGCATCTTGGTATAAAGCTTCTTCACCATAAAGTTTGTTAAAAATTTGGCGTGGTACATGTCCCTTACGGAATCCTGGAACATTTAAACTCTTCTTAGTACGTTGAAATGCTTTATCAACGCCTTCTTTAATCATATCAGTACCAACTTCGAAAGTTAATTTACCTTCGTTAGTACCTGTTTTTTCCCACTTTGCAGTCATTGTGTTCCCTCCGACAAATGATTTATTTCATTACAATTCTGGATTGCATACGCTTATAATCTTAACGTATATAATTCAAAAAGTAAATATGAATATAACAAAAAAACCCGCAAATAGCGGGTTTTTCGCGGGACTAATGTAAATATTAGTCGTCGATTTCTGATACAACACCGGCACCAACAGTGTGTCCACCTTCACGAACAGTGAACTTAGTACCTTTTTCAATAGCAACTGGTTCGATAAGTTCTACAGTAAATGTAACGTTATCACCAGGCATAACCATTTCAACGTTGTCAGGTAATTCGATAACACCTGTTACGTCAGTTGTATGGAAGTAGAATTGTGGGCGGTAGTTTGAGAAGAATGGAGTATGACGTCCACCTTCTTCTTTTGATAGAACATAAACTTCACCCTTGAACTTCTTGTGAGTTTGGATTGAGCCAGGAGCAGCCAATACTTGACCACGAACAACTTCGTCACGGTTGATACCACGTAGAAGTGCACCAACGTTATCGCCGGCTTCACCAACGTCAAGAGTCTTACGGAACATTTCAAGACCAGTAATTGTAGTCTTCTTAACGTCATCCTTAAGACCGATGATTTCTACTTCGTCACCAACTTTAACTTCACCACGGTCGATACGACCTGAAGCAACTGTACCACGACCAGTGATCGTAAATACATCTTCAACAGGCATCAAGAATGGCTTGTCAGTTGAACGTTCTGGTGTTGGAATGTATTCATCAATTGTGTCCATAAGTTCCATGATAACTTTTTCTTGTTCTGGGTCGCCTTCAAGAGCCTTCAAAGCTGAACCGCGGAGAACAGGAACATCGTCACCAGGGAAATCATATTCAGATAGAAGTTCACGAACTTCCATTTCAACAAGGTCAACCAATTCGTCGTCATCAACAAGGTCAGTCTTGTTCAAGAATACAACGATGTAGTCAACACCAACTTGGTGAGCAAGAAGAATGTGTTCACGAGTTTGTGGCATAGGACCATCAGTTGCAGCAACAACCAAGATAGCACCATCCATTTGAGCAGCACCAGTGATCATGTTCTTAACGTAGTCAGCATGTCCTGGGGCGTCAATATGAGCGTAGTGACGCTTTTCTGTTTCGTATTCAACGTGAGCTGTGTTGATTGTAATCCCACGTTCCTTTTCTTCAGGAGCAGCATCAATATCAGCGTAATCTGAAGCTTGAGCTAATCCCTTTTCTGACAACACTTTTGTAATAGCAGCTGTCAAAGTAGTCTTCCCATGGTCAACGTGGCCAATTGTACCAATATTTACATGGGGTTTTGTTCTTTCGTAATGTTCTTTTGCCATTAATACGAACCTCCTGTATGTCGTAAGAATCACTCAGCATTCAAATGAATAACTGGATCCTTTAAAAAATATTATACTACATCCTCCACGAAAGGCAAAGCACCCTCAGAGAATCCTCTAGTATTGTATAATAATCGCCTTTATTTTGTAAACTAAAATATTATAATTATTTGGCTTTTTTATTAACTAGCCATAATACTATTCATGATTTTGTTTAAGTTGTGAAATTGTTTCACCTCTTTTCCAGCCAGAAACTGGGCTTGCAATGCTGCCAGCCATCCCGTAGCCGTAGCAAAAACCCGCTCTGGAAAAGGAAATGCTAAATCGTACATTAGCCCCGCTTGCTGAATCAATAACTCTGCCTGAACCGGATCTGCACTTTGTTCAATTAATCGCATAAGTTCTTTACGTAAACGACTGACATCAATTTGGGCTGGAACCACCCGATAGCTTTTTTCGTTAAGCCAAATAAAATCTAATTCGCGTTCAACCCGTAAATCGACCAGGTCTTTTAGAATTGAAACGCGGGTAAGTTGGTTTAAGTACGGGTCCACTAAGTTAAAACTTGCTGCCCGAATATAGTTTTTTTGTGGCAAGTGGTATGCTTGCTTAATTGCTTTTATCTGATCCGCTAATTGACGATCACCGAGATGATAAAAATGGCGTTCATCGGCCCGCACGCTTTGCGGAAAATCTTCCTGATAGCGGACTTCGGCTTCTTCGAGGCGCGTCACCATCGCCGGTGTTTTCATCTGCTGATCGGCTGACGCTAAAGTTTTCCACGCCACAATGAAATTATTAGTAGCAATTAACGCCCCTAAATAATCCGTAAAAACTCTCGGATGATGCAAAAAATTGGCCGACTGATTTGCGACCAATTGTAATGCTTCAGAATATTGTTGATTAGCAACGTAAAAATGGTTTAATAATTCCGCAACCTGAGTGGTAGGCGTCTTTTCGTCAAGTTCTTCCAAAATTTGGATCGCTTGGGCTTGTTTACCATCATCCCAGAGTTCTTTAGCCTGGGTGAGTTGTTCATCAATTTCCTTCATTATTTTTTCTTACTAACCTTTTTAGCTTTTTTATGGTGCTGATTAACTTCCATAATCACTGGCAAAATTACCGGACGCCGCTTAGTTTGGTCGTAAAGGTACTTACCTAATTTGTCGCGGACATCTTGTTTCAAATGTCCCCAATCAAATTCTTTGTTATCTAAGTTAGCTTGCACGGTTTTCTTAACTAGTTTAGAACTTTCTTCAATTAGGTCACCGCTTGCTTTAACATACACAAACCCTTTTGAAGTGATCTTAGGTTCCTTAATAATAATTTTCTTCTTCCGGTCAATGGTAACTACCGCAACAAACACTCCATCTTCAGAAAGGATTTTCCGGTCCCTTAGCACAATGTTACCAATGTCACCGACCCCGATTCCATCGATCATTGTATTGCCAACTTCAATACCCTTACCATGGAACATTTCACCATCCTGGTACTCTAAAACGTCACCTTTATTGACGATGAAAATTTGTTCTGGTTTCATTCCAACCTGTTCAGCTAGCTCTTGGTGAGCCGCCAACAATCGGTACTCCCCCTGAATTGGAATCAAAAACTGGGGCTTAATTAAATTCAGCATCAACTGTAAATCGTTACGACTTGCGTGGCCGTTTGCATTAGCGCGGTCAGAAATCGACTTAACTTCGGCCCCTGCCCGGTAGAGCATATCCTTAGTCTTCGCAAAGGTTGTTTCCATTGCGTGGGAAGGGTTGGTAGCAATTAAAACTAAATCACCCTGCTCAATTCGTAATTTTCCTCGACGACGAGAAGCCATTTTTTGTAAGGCTTTGATTGGCTCGCCTAACTTACCCGTTTCTAAAACGATGGTTTCTTCTGGAGCAAGCTTATCAAGTTTATTTAACGGAACGATTAAGTCATCGTCTGGAATATTAATCTTATTCAATTTAATCGCCGTATTAACGATTTTTTCTAAATCGTGACCCGTCAAAACAACTTTGCGTCCCGACTGAACAGCCGCGTCGATTACTTGCTGAATTCGTAAAATATTCGATGCTACGGAAGCGACCACTACCCGGCCTTCGTGATACTTGATGATTTCAGCGATGCTTGCTGCAATTTCGGTTTCGTTAGAAGGCCGTTCAAAGTTTTCTGCGTTAGCTGAATCACTCAATAACGCAATTACCTTCTTAGTACCAATTTGGGCTAACCGTCCAAAATCAGTCGCGTATCCATCTGTAGCGGTTTGATCAAACTTGAAGTCTCCGGTGTATACGATTCGTCCTTCATCACAATCCAAGACGATTCCTAATGAATCTGGAATGGTATGCGTAGTTTTGAAAAACGAGACCGTCACGTCCCCAAAATCAATCTCCTTCTTCTCGTCCACCACGTGGAAGTTTTTAAATTTGCGTAAGTCGGGGTCATCATTGACCGTAATTTTTGCCAACGCAATTGTCATTTCCGAACCGAATACCGGCACCTCAATTTCCTTTAAAAAGTAAGGTAATGCTCCAATGGCATCCGCATGGCCGTGGGTCAAGAACACCCCGACAATTCGGTCTTTATTTTCAACTAGATACGAGAAATCCGGAATTACTATGTCAATTCCCAACAACTCGTTTTCTGGGTACTTAAGCCCACAATCCAAAATATAAATATCATTATGGATTTCAACTGCATACATATTTTTTCCGTTTTCGCGAACGCCGCCAAACGGAATGATTTTTATAACATCACTCATTTTTTCACCTACATTAAATATTCTTTAGTTTCCGCACAATTTATATACTGCTTTAATTTTAGCATAGATTAATTGTTAAAAACAAAAAGCACGCAGGAAGACTTTGGCGTTCACTTTATCTATACGGCAAAATTTATCTAACAAATTTCTCTAAATTGACCACGGCCAGTGCTTGGTCTGCCGTTAACACATTAGTAAAACAAACCCATCCCCCCATTTTTAATGCCGCTCATTTAGCAATTAGGAGGTTTTTTATTTAAAAATTTACTTTTCGCTTCCAAATAAAAAGCAGTCTCGCGCTCCGGAGACTGCTCCAATTTAACTAACTATTTTAGGATTTCAATAATTTATTAACCAGCTGATTAAGTCAACTTAATTATTAAGCAGAACTCCCTCGTATTTTTCTAGGGTAAACAAAAAAGCCCCGCATCGAGATGCAGAGGGCTTTATCTGACCAATCTTAACGACGAAGGCCAAGACTCTTGATTAATTCACGGTAACGTTGTACGTCTGTCTTACGTAGGTAAGCAAGTAAGTTACGACGATGACCGATCTTCTTCATCAATCCACGTTGTGAATGGAAGTCTTTCCGGTGAACACGGATGTGTTCGTTGATTTCGTTAATGTCTGCTGTCAAAACTGCGATTTGTACTTCTGCAGAACCTGTATCGCCTTCGTGACGAGCGTATTTTGCAATAATTTCGTTCTTCTTTGCTTGTGAAATTGCCATTTTATCCACCTCATTCTTTAAATTGCCCAAGACTGAGTAAATCGTCGGCAGATCGATAGACTAAGTAATGGGTTTGCTTTTATAAGCACATCCTAGTTTACCGAAACTCAAAACTTTTTTCAAGTTTATTCGAGCATTGCATTAATAACGTACTTTCTGTATAATACTACTGTTGTATTAAGCATACTCTGGAGGTGAATAATATGCCAGTTATCAAATCTGCAATGAAACGTGTTCGTACAAACGAAAAAGCTGCTGCTCGCAACCGTTCGCAATTGAGCGCAATGCGTACCAGCATCAAAGCATTTGAAATTGCTGCTAAGAACAACGCTGAAAACGCTAATGAACTTTTAAACACAGCTTACAGCCGTATTGACCGTGCTAAAACAAAGGGTCTTATCAAGGCTAACAACGCTGGACGTAAGAAGTCTCGCTTAGCAAAAATGCTTGCTAAATAAAAAAGCACCGGTGATCCGGTGTTTTTTTATTGCCATCCATTTTTAATTTTAACTAGAAACAACTCAAAGAGTTCCTGTGGGGGTCTTTGGGTTGTTTTTAATTGCTCTTCTAAATCAAGCAATCCGAGAAAAGCACGTTTGAGGCTAGCCATATCAAATTGGCGCACCGCCTGCATAGCTAATTTAATTCGGTACGGATGGGCCTTTAATTCTTGAGCAAGTTTACCTTGAGAAAATCCCCGTTCCGTTAAAATTTTAACCTGTAAGAGTAACCGAAATTGACTAACTAAGGCGGCGTTAATTCGCAATGGTTGTTCTTGGTTAAGCAACAAGACGGAATAGTCTGCAATCGACTGTCGCACATCCCCCTTCATCAACACCTTAATCAAATCAAAAACATTTTGGGTCAGACTTTTGGGAACGAGTTTTTGTACCGCCTCTAGGTCAATGTGCTTCGAATCCGCTGCGTAAACGGTCAATTTTTCCAATTCATTAATCACTTGCGCTAAATTATTTCCCGTTCGTAAAATCAATTCTTCGACTGCCGGGCTGGCAATTTGAATTTGACGCTCGTTAACAAACTGTTGAATTAACTGCCGAGTATCAGCCTCTTTAGGCGGGTTAGCGTCAATAACGGTGGCCTGCTTTTTCAAATCTTTGACGATTTTTTTCCGGCCATCCAATTTCTCATATTTAGCAGCAAACACTAAAATAGTCGTGGGTTCGGGTTGCTTCAAGTAATTAATTAAGCCGTCCAAATTAAACTTAACTTTAGTTTTTTCACCAGTTAGAAAAACCGGATTATTAGCAATCACCAGCCGATAGTCCCCAAAAAATGGCGAGGATTGCGCATCGTCTAATAACAAGCCTAAATCGGTATTTTCTAAGTCGTACGTTCCAACATTCATCACTTGCTGGTCTTCTGGGATTAGCGCGGTTAGTATTTTTTTGGCTGCGTTTTGAATGTAGTTATCCGGCCCTTCAATCAAATAGATTGGCTGAAGGTTACCTTTAGCAACATCCTTTTTTAAATCAGTAAGTTTCATTGAACAATGCTTCCTTTTTTATCAATTCCTACCTTCCATCTTCCCATACCATTGAAAAAATATCTATAAGAAATCATCCCGTAATCTTGGGTAGAAACGACCGGAATTCGTAACCGTTGCAGGCGCTCAATCACTTCCGCATTTGGATGACCGTACCGGTTATTTCGTCCCGCCGAAACGACCGCTAATTTAGGGGAAATTGCGGATAACAATTCAGGCGAATTAGCAGTCTTGCTGCCATGGTGTCCCAATTTAAAAATATCCACCTTACCAACCAATTCTGGATTTTGTAGTAGTTTCTGTTCACCACTAATATCTAAATCACCAGTCAATAAAATTCTTTTTCCGCCAAAATTACCTTCCAGCACTAAAGAATCTTCGTTTGCACCCTTCCCCGGCCGTTCCGGATATAAAATTTGCAGCGGTAGTCGGGAAACTTGAGCATCTTTTAATACCTCAACGATCCGGGTTTGGTGGAGATAGGGCAAAATTTGGTAACGGAAGTTATCCGTTTTTTCTACCCCGGCGGGAAAGAGCAGCTGTTGGACCTTTAAATTTTGCAAAACCGCCTTTGCTTCTCCAATATGGTCAACGTCTTGGTGGGTCAAACAAAGTGTATCAATCTTACTAATGCCAATGCTTTGTAAATAATTAATTGAACTATTCTTAGCAATTGTAGAGGTCTGCTTTTGCCGGGAGCCAAACCGTAACTTACCACCCGTGTCCACCATGGTTACCGATCGGTTAAAAGGCTCCCGAATTAAAATACTGTCTCCTTGACCGACGTCAAAGAACGTAACCTCTCCAAAAGGCAGTAAACGAAAATAAACTCCCGTCGCTATCCAAGTTAACCAATAAACTTTAAAAAGTCGTTTCTTCAGGATCTGTGCATCCGTGGATACAATTTTAAGTGCAATCACTAAAAGAAACATCACCAACCAGCGACTAGGCTTTCCGATTAGTAAAAGTCCCGGAAGCTGATCTAACCGTTGCAATCCCCACTCTACCCCGATAATCACCTGATTAATCACGCTGGCAGTGAGCGGGAAACAAAAAGCTATTAAAACAGCCGGGATCACTAAGCTTGAAAAAAGCGGTACGCATAGTAAATTAAAAAGAACCGTCAAAAGGTGGATTTTGTACATCGAAAAAAGGATAATCGGTATTTCTACCAAAAATAGTTTAAATGAAATTTTTAAACTGCTAGTGGTACTTTGACTAATCAAAACTAGAGATAGCAAGTAACTTAGCTGACCACCCATTTGAAGCAGCACGAATGGATTCAGCCATAGATTAATCAATAAAACTATGCACCAAGCCTCTACGCCACCCCTAAAATTCAACCGTAGTCGTTGTGCCACCAGCTTAATTAAAACTAGCGTGACTGCCCGAAAAAGGCTTGTACTTCCCCCTCCAAGCACGAAATAAACCGGTAAAACCACCATTTGTATGGTAAACAAAGTTTCCCGATCAATTCGCAACAAGATTCCTATTTTTTCAATCAACCTGATGAAGTAAAAAACGTGTAATCCCGAAATACAAAATAAGTGAATAATCCCTAAATTACGCAGTTTTTCACTATTTTCTTTTAGAAAATCGGTCTGCTCGCCCAAAATGATTCCCGCGCAATAACTACGCAACGGTTCTGCAAACTGCTGACAGCGGTCTAATAACTTCTTCCGCCAGTGGTGCATCCATGCTTGGTAACTCTTTAAGGGGAGTTGTCGAACATTGATCAGCTGCGTCTTGTTTAAGTTATAGTAAACCTTTTTACCGTACATAATGCGGCGAAAATCAAATTGGTTCACGTTGGTTGGTTGCGCTAACGGCCCCAGATTTCCCGCAACTTCTAGTTGTAAATCTTGCGAATTATTTTGGAAGCTTTGCTGTAATTTGGGAGACTCCAGTGGGATAAAAGCCTGAACTCCTTGGTGATCAAAACTATTATTAAACGCTCGGATGCTGATCCCGTCTTCTCGAATTTTGACCTCATCAGGGTGCACGTTTAAGATTATCCGTACATTTTCATAACTTTTCTGATGTTGCCCGATAAAATGACTCACGTGACTAAAATGCCACCCAAAAAGCAATCCCAACGTCACAACTTGTACCACTGGGAAAAGCTGCCGCAACCAACAAACCCGGCCAAACCAAACAAATAGCAATACTAAAAAAACTATTGAACGAGTAAAAACATATCCCGCCAGCAAAAAGATCGTCACCGTTGCCCAAATTAAAGAACTACTACTTTCCATCCTTTAATAAAGTTTTGACATCGATTTTAGCTAAATCTTCGTCCGTAAACTTAATTTGCTTAACGGCAACATTTTTACGTTTCAAAAGTGCTACTGCATAAGGGTCGTTATTATAGTTTCGTAAATAATTAATTTTCACAATGCCCGTTTGTAAAAGCATTTTGGTACATTGCAGACACGGAAAGTCGGTAACGTAAATCTCCGCTCCGTCAGTTGCCACGCCAAATTTAGAGCATTGCAACACCGCGTTCATTTCAGCATGAATTGTCCGCACGCAATGACCATCAACTAAGTAACATCCTTCGTCTAAGCAATGCACGTCGCCGCTAACCGATCCGTTATATCCTCCAGCAATTACGCGCCGGTCGCGGACAATAATTGCTCCTACAGAAAGCCGTTTGCATGTGCTCCGTAGCGATAATAATAGTGCCTGTGTCATGAAATATTGGTCCCAATCAATTCTTTTATCCATTTTAACCATCCTTTTTAAACCGTAATTGAATCCTTTAAACCTGCAAAAATTTTATCACCAATTCCTTGAACCTGCTTTAAATCATCGATGGTTTTAAAGCCACCCTGTTTTTCCCGATAGCTAATAATCTGATCCGCCTTTTTATCTCCAATCCCGTTTAACGTTAACAAAGCATTTTTATCAGCCGTATTGATGTTTACTAACTCACCAGCCGATGAAGAACTTGCCAGGCTTTCATTTCCAGCATTGCCAGCGGTTCCCATTAACTGCTTAGGGTCAAAGTCCTTAATTTCTCCTTTAATGGGTATGTACACTACCTGTTGGTCACTTAATTGTAAAGCCATATTAATGTTTTTGCGGTCCGCAGATTCAGTCAATCCGCCAGCCAGTTCAATTCCGTCGACGACCCGCATCCCCGGTTTTACTTCATAAACTCCCGGTTTTTTAACCGCACCCTTTACGTCCACCATTAACTTCTGCTTCCTAGCTGATTTTTGAACACTATCAGTCGAAGGGCTGCTAGTTACAGAGCTAGATTGAGCTTCTGAACCCGCCATCATCACTTCTGAGCTTTCTTGTGGGGACTGCACATTATTCTTCGGCCGTAGCAAACTAACAACTAACAAAATAGCCGCCATCAAGATGCTTCCTATTATAATCGGTTTTTGGTATTTTTCCCAAATTTCTTCCCACATTTTCACCCCTCCTCAACTATATATACAAAAAAAGACCGGAATTTCTTCCAGTCTTTAGTTTATTTATTTTTTAGTCGACTTTTAAGCTGTAGCTCCACTGCTTCCGGTACTAACCCGTGGATGCTACCACCCATTTTCACCACTTCTTTAATTAAACTCGAAGAGGTAAAGTTCCATTTAGGATCAGCTGGCAAAAAGACGGTTTCAACTTGTTCAGCCAAAAATTGGTTCATTTGTGCGACTTGTGTCTCAAAATCAAGGTCGGCGGCGTTCCGAACGCCACGTACCAAAAC
The DNA here is from genome assembly GCF_000146325.1 of Pediococcus acidilactici DSM 20284. Taxonomy (GTDB): domain Bacteria; phylum Bacillota; class Bacilli; order Lactobacillales; family Lactobacillaceae; genus Pediococcus; species Pediococcus acidilactici. The sequence goes on from NZ_GL397067.1 coordinate 602,781, forward strand.
GTCCGCATTTAATTCTTTAAAAGTATCCACCGTCAACCCTTTAGACGTGGTAAAGCTCACGTTCTCCAAGTCCTGCATCGCCATCGTCAACAAGTTAACCCGCTCTTGAGGAGAAAATAACGGCTGCTTATTGGTATTAATAGCGACCACTACCACCAGTTCGTCAAAGATTCGCGCAGCACGGCGAATCAAGTCCACGTGTCCGTTAGTAACCGGGTCAAAACTTCCCGCATAAAGTGCCTTCGTCATTATGTTTTGCTTCCTTACTTAAAATATTTTATCTAGCTACCCGCCTTGTAGATAACAATCTTAGTAATACCGTAACGTTGCTCGCGTGTTTTAGCTAACCAGCCAATTTGGTCGGGCAATTCGACTTCTTCACTAGTTTCACAGACAATGGTGACGTCTTTAGCAAGTAAATCTAGCTCCATCAGGGACACAATATCTTGGGCGATGGTTTGCAATGCGTATGGCGGGTCAAAAAAGACCATGTTATACGATACCGCCTGCTTCGCTAAATTATGAATCACCTTTTTGGTATCACCCTTAATTATCTGAAACTGCTCCGGATGTTTCGTTACCTGTACATTATCCCGAATAGTCTTAATTGCCGCCATTTGTTTATCGATCAAGGTTGCTTGTTCCATGCCCCGCGAGACCGCCTCGATAGCGAGCCCGCCGCTACCAGCATACATGTCTAAAACGGCGCCACCGGTAAAATATGGCCCGATAATGTTAAATACATTTTCCTTAATTTTATCAGTCGTGGGCCGGGTTTTCATTCCGGGGACCGCCTTTAACCGTCGGCCGCCAAAATCACCAGAAATAATTCTCATTGTTCATCTTCCTCTGTTATCGTATAGTCCTCATCGTAGTTGACTCGCAAATCAGCGCGTGGTGAAATATACGCCGTACGCACAAAATTAAAACTGCGAATTTTTTTCAGCGTTTCCGCTGCGTCAGCTCGGTTAACATACAAAATCAAGTAATGCATCTCTTTGGACAAATAATTAATATCCCCTAGCTTCTTCAAAGCCGTAACTTTTTTTAGGTGACTAAAGAAAATTACGATGCTTTGCCGTTCAGTTATCTCCATTTATTTTGCTTCCCTTTGCTCTATTCTTTGGCTTCTTTTTTGTGAAGCACTAATATTTAACAAAACGCCAATGGTGGCAGATAAAACAATCATACTCGACCCCCCGTAGCTAATAAAGGGAAAAGTTACCCCCGTAATCGGGATCAAGCCGGTAATTCCACCAACGTTGAAAAAGGTTTGAACTACTAAATAAGTCGCAATTCCGTAGCAAATTAACGTATCGTACATCCGATTTGACTTGGTACCTAAGATAATTGCCCGGAAAATAATCACGAAGAGCACCGAAATAATGATAATCACCATAATTAACCCTAACTCTTCAGCTACCACGGACATGATGAAGTCGGTATTTGCTTCTGGCAAGTATCCTTTTTTCTGGATACTATTTCCTAAGCCAACGCCAAATATCCCACCATTACCGAGCGCGTAATAAGAATTAACTAATTGGTTTCCGGCTCCTTTGGATAGCTCAAACGGGTGTGCAAAGCCGACCAACCTTTGCAGCATGTAATTGGAGGTGTTGACGTCAATTTTAGAAGCTACCGTCGTCAACAACCCAAAAAAGACTGCCAAACCCGCAAAAATTATTGCAACACTTTGCCGATAATTTTTCCCGGCTGCCAAGAATAGCACAATTGCAATCGCTGCGTTAATTGTGGAACCCCCTAAATCGTGTTCCAAAAAGTTTAATACGATTAGTCCGAATACAATAACGGCCGGGCTCCAGGTCGTCTTCGCTGAAATCTCGTCACCTAATTCCATGCGGTGCTGGTGCAACGACAAGATATTAGCTAAGTAAAGAATGATGAACAGTTTTAAGTACTCAGCCGGCTGAATCCCAAACGAACCAATATAAATCCAACCAGTGGCTCCGTTAGTGTTAGGCCCAAAGAAAATTAAGTATATTGACGCCAAAAATAGTACCACAAATGCGAACATCAAAATTTTCTTGTTTCGAAAAACTTTTTTGTTCATCAAAAAGACTAGCAAGGTAATCACAAATCCAACGGCTACCCACACCGCCTGCTTCAGCAAATAGCTTTTAGCGCTAATCCCATTTTGAATATAGTAGTCTGCACTGGCCGAATATACCATAATGATCCCAAAAATACTTAGCAACACGTATGGAAAAACGACCCATAAATCTAGGTCTGGAAGCCGCCGCTTTAATTTTTGCGGCAGCCAATTGATAATGCTTTGCATTGTTATCCACCTTTATCCTAATAATACTGTTCTATTATATCCTATATTTTCCCCGGAAAATTAAAAAGAGGCCGAGAAAATTTTTCCCGACCCCTTCTTAAGAAGAACTTAAACAGCGTTATTTTCTAACGTGTTTACGTAAACCTAATATTCATTATTTTTTAGCAGCCATTTTACGTTTCTTAGCCGCTTTTTCACGTTCGTTAGTATTTAAGATTTGCTTACGGAGACGAATATTTTCTGGTGTAACTTCACAGTATTCATCTTCATTTAAGAATTCAAGGGATTCTTCAAGCGTCATGTGTAATGGTGCTTTAACCTTAGCAATATCTTCAGAACCAGCAGCCCGGACGTTAGTTTGGTTCCGTCCCCGGGTGATATTTACTGAAATATCATTTTCCCGGCTGTTTTGACCAACGATCATTCCTTCGTATACTTCGGTTCCGGCGTCAGTAAAGATTACCCCGCGATCTTGGATTGCCATGATTGCGTATGTGGTTACCTTACCTGAGTTAATGGATACCAAAGTACCGTTACGACGACCTGGGTTCCAATTCTTAATCACTGGTAGATATTCTTGGAAAGTATGGTTCATAATTCCGTATCCCCGAGTCATTGAAAGGAATTCGGTTGAGTACCCGATTAATCCGCGTGAAGGAGCTAAGAAAGTTAACCGAGTTTGTCCGTTTCCGGTTGATTCCATGTTTTTCATTTCACCTTTACGTTGTGAAAGTGAATCGATAACTGAACCAGTATATTCATCAGGAGTATCAATTTGAACTGATTCAAACGGTTCGCACATCTTACCGTCAACTTCTTTAAGGATAACTTCTGGACGAGAAACTTGTAGTTCGTAGCCTTCGCGACGAAGCATTTCAATCAAGATTGAAAGATGTAGTTCCCCACGGCCAGAAACCACCCAAGCACCGGGATCATCAGTATCGTCAACTCGTAAGGAAACGTCTGTATGCAATTCTTGCTTCAAACGTTGTTCCAATTGACGTGAAGTAACAAATTTTCCTTCCCGACCAGCAAAAGGCGAATCGTTAGTTCTGAAGGTCATTTGCAAAGTTGGTTCGTCAATCCGCAAAACTGGCAATGCTTCTGGGTGTTCGGCATCTGCAACGGTTTCCCCAACGAAAATGTCTTCCATCCCGGAAACGGCAATTAAATCACCGGCCTTAGCTTCCTTAATTTCCAGCCGTTTCAAGCCAAAGTAACCAAATAGCTTAGTAACCCGGAAGTTCTTCTTACTACCATCCAACTTCATTACGGTAACGCTATCGCCAACCTTAATGGTACCGCGGAATACCCGACCAATTCCGATCCGACCCACGAAATCGTTATAATCAAGCATTGCTACTTGGAATTGAAGTGGTTGATCAGAAGTATCTTCCGGAGCAGGAATGGTCTTCACAATCGTGTCAAAAATTGGTTTCATCGTGTGTTCTTGTTCTGCAGGATCCGAAGAGAAGCTTGAAGTTCCGTTCAACGCTGAAGCGTAAACCACTGGGAATTCAAGTTGATCTTCGTCAGCACCAAGTTCAATGAACAAGTCCAAAACTTCGTCAACTACTTCTTCAGGACGAGCACCGGGGCGGTCGATTTTGTTAACTACCACGATTGGAGTTAGGTGTTGTTCCAAAGCTTTCTTCAATACGAACCGGGTTTGCGGCATGGTACCTTCAAATGCGTCCACAACTAACAAGACCCCGTCAACCATGCGCATGATCCGTTCTACTTCACCACCGAAGTCCGCATGTCCTGGAGTATCTAAGATATTAATTTGCTTGTCGCCATAACGAACAGCCGTATTCTTAGAAAGAATGGTGATTCCACGTTCCTTTTCGATTGCGTTGGAGTCTAACGCCCGATCTTCGATTTGAACGTGTTCATCTAACGTGTCCGATTGTTTTAACAATTCATTAACTAACGTTGTTTTACCGTGGTCAACGTGAGCAATAATCGCAATATTTCTAATATCGTCTCTTAATTTCAAAATTTGTTTCTCCCTTTCGTTTTGCAATGGCTTTACATAAAAAAACCTGTGACTCATTGTTCAGTCACAGCACAAGCTCATTTTACTATGTTCATTATAGTAGCAAATGCCTTTTTCGTAGCAACTAGTACAACGCCCGATTTTAGCATATTAAGTGGGCTTCCGTCAACACGGTCAACCATGAGCCCCAACACCGTCGCTAAAGCGTTTCCAGCCGCAAAATCCCATGGCTTAAGCGTGGATACATAGCCGACTTGCTTACCTAAAATCACCCGGCTAAATTCAATCCCCGCACTTCCTAAGACCCGTGAACCTAAGCTTTGTGACTCAATTGTTTGAAAATTAAATTTATTTGCAATTAACATCGGCCCGCTTAGCCCTACCAACCCCTCTGCTAACGGCAGATTTTCTGGCGAGGTTAGTTTCATTTCGTTACAATAGGCAACGCCCAGTCCTGGTCCTCCGTGCAGCAATCGGTCACGCATCACGTCATAAATATAGCCCAAAATCGGGTGTCCGTCCTCATACAACGCAACCATTACGGCAAAGTCTTCGCCCTGTTTTACAAAGTTCATGGTACCATCGATCGGATCGATTACCCACACTAAACCAGTAGAATCAGTGATTTGATGTTCAGTCTCTTCTGCCAATATTTTAGCTGGCTGCAATAACGGTTCTAAGTAGGCAATGATCCTTTGCTGGTTTTCTTTATCTAGCGAAGTTACTAAATCACGCCGCCCCGTTTTTTGTCCAACCGCATAATGCTTTTGCATTTGTTCTAAAATAAATTGGCGATCCTCCCGCAAAAAATCACAAATTTGTTGATCAATTTGTTCTAATTGGGTTTTAGTGATATCCATTTTCGGTCACCTTAATAATTTTTACACCTTCATCACGAAGTTGTTTAACTGCTTGAAACGGCTGCATTCCTGAATTTTGTTCAAATTCACGATAAATTCGTTTCTCTTCACTTTTATTCGGAACCACTTGCCGAAATTTATCGTAGGCGTTCTTTAACGTTTGCTTTTTAACGCCCTTTTGATAGCTTTCTTCAATTTTAGTAAAGAAATCTACTACGTCCGTAATCTCTTGAACATTCCACCGTTCGTCCAACGGATAGCTAAAATTTTCCTTAATTCCCACAATGCTACCTCACTAAAGATTTATTTTGTATTCTCTTTAATCTATATTATACTTAATATCAGACAAATTGGAGGTTTTTATCTTGATTAAAATGAATGATATCACGCGAGATGGTAATCCAGTTTTGCGCAAACGGGCCGAAAAGCTGACTTTTCCTCTCGATCCCAAGTATCTTAAAGTTGCTGACGAAATGATGGAATACCTAAAAAACAGCCAAGATCCTAAAATCGCTCAAAAATATCATTTACGAGCGGGCGTTGGTTTGGCGGCTCCCCAAATTGGCCTATCAATCCAAATGGCCTCAGTTTTAGTTCCTGGACCAGATGACGAGATTATCTTTGAAGAAACCCTCGTAAATCCGGTTATCGTCAGTCAGTCCGTTCAAGTTGCTGCACTCGACGAAGGTGAAGGTTGCCTTTCAGTAGACAAAGAAGTCCCTGGCTACGTTCCCCGCTACGACCGAATCACCATTCGGTACCAAAACGTTGAGGGTGAAGAAAAAACCATAAAACTACGTGATTACCCCGCAATCGTATGTCAACATGAAATCGATCACCTTAAGGGAACCCTATTCTATGATCACATTAACAAAAAGGATCCATTTTCAATTGACGACAACGCCATTTTGATTGGTTAAAGATCATAAGAATGACAAAAGGCGCAGGTTTCTCCATTATTTTAGGAGAAGCCCTGCGTCTTTTTATTTTCTATAATTTGCTTAAGTCCTTTAAGTAATTTTTAGTTTGCTCGTTAATCAGGTAAACTACATCAACCTCTAAAATGTTTTTGTTTGCCCATAAATCTGAAACACGCAACATCGGTTCTTGGTCTTCCATTAAATCTTTCCTTTGACAATACTGTGTTAGCCAATAATCAATTCGGTCACCTACATCTCTAAAATTGCCCTGGTCGTTAAGTTTAATCTTGTAGTTAAACCCCACAACTGCCTGTCCCCAAACGTCTGCTACAGACGTACCGCGCTTAGTAACCAATACAAAACCCTGAGAACGCATTTGCTCAGCCACGAATCCCATGGCCTCATCAACGATGGTTTCGCCTGAGTTACGGACAATCGTCGCTGCTTTCGAAACCCTACGCCGTTTTATATAAACCATTAGCGCTAACACTACCAGCACAAGCAACAATCCCAAAATAATTAATTTCATTGAACGTCCGTCCTTTCAAAACCCTAATTCTATACTTATAAGTACCGCTGTGATAAAATATTCTAAGATGCGTTGTAGTAATACAACTTATTGAACGGGAAAAACTTTATTTTTATTGGAACACATTTTTATTGAAGAAGGAAGGAAAAAACATGATCTTTAAAATTTATTATCAAGAATCAAAAAAAGAAATGCCACGCCGGGAGAATACCCGCTCACTATATATTGAAGCTGACTCTCAACCAGAAGCAATTAAGCGTGTCGAAGACCACAATCCCGATTTTAACCTCGAACAAATTGAAGTTTTAGAGGGGAAAGCCCTTGAATACGAACAACAAGGGGTAAACTATAAGCTTGTGGAGTACTAAGCGATGGGTAAGATTAATATAAAAAATAACGAGACGGCCGTTTATGCAATCGGTGGTCTAAATGAGATTGGAAAAAACACCTATGGAATCCAATTTCAAGACGAAATTATTGTTGTAGATGCCGGTATCAAATTCCCTGAAGACGAACTTTTAGGAATCGATTACGTCATCCCCGATTATCAATTTTTAGTCGCAAACCAACAAAAAATAAAGGCTTTAGTGATCACCCATGGTCACGAAGACCACATTGGTGGAATCCCGTTTCTACTACAACAAATTAACGTGCCAATCTATGCTAGTCCACTAGCTGCCGCCTTAATCCGGGGCAAACTTGAAGAGCACGGATTGTTAAAAACTACCGAAATTCACGAAATTAACGAAGATACCGTGATTAAGTTCCCTAAAACTAGCGTAAGCTTCTTTAGGACCACCCATTCTATTCCGGACACTCTCGGAGTAGCGGTGCACACCCCTTCTGGCGTGATTGTGGAAACTGGTGACTTCAAGTTCGATCTCACCCCTACCACCCACCAGCCGCCTAATTTACAAAAAATGGCTAAGTTAGGTGACGAAGGCGTACTGTTATTGATGTCCGATAGTACGAATGCTGAACGTGACGAATTTACCAAATCCGAACGCTGGGTTGGTAAATCAATCCGTAAAATTTTTGAAGAAGTTCAAGGACGGATCATTTTTGCGACCTTTGCTTCCAATATTTCCCGGATTCAAATGGCCGCCGAGGCTGCGCTGAAGCACGGCCGTAAAATTGCGGTCTTTGGGCGCTCTATGGAAGCAGCGTTAGTTAACGGACGTGAACTAGGCTACTTAGATATTCCTGACGAAGCGTTGGTTAATGCTGAAGAAATCCGGCACCTCCCCGCTGATAAAGTATTGATTATGTGTACCGGCTCGCAGGGTGAGCCAATGGCCGCCCTAAGCCGAATCGCTAACGGGACTCACCGACAAATTTCGATTGAACCTGGTGATACAGTTGTATTTTCAAGTAATCCGATTCCTGGAAACACAATCAGTGTAAATAACGTAATCAACGAATTGGAAGAAGCCGGAGCACGAGTTATTCATGGTAAAGTCAACAACATCCACACTTCTGGACACGGTGGCCAAGATGAACAAAAATTAATGCTCCGTTTAATGAAACCTAAATACTTCATGCCAATCCATGGCGAATACCGGATGCTTCAATTGCATACCGAATTAGCTCACGACTGTGACATTCCCTTCGAAAATAGCTTTATCATGTCCAACGGGGACGTCTTAGCCTTAACTAAAGACTCTGCTCGGCGTTGCGGTCATTTTAATGCCGGGGACGTCTATGTTGATGGTAATGGCATTGGCGACATTGGTAACGTCGTTTTGCGTGATCGTCAATTACTCTCTGAAGAAGGTTTAGTGGTCGTCGTAGCCACCATTAACCTCAAGACCAAAATGATTGAATCAGGACCAGATCTATTATCGCGTGGGTTTGTTTATATGCGTGAATCTGGGGAACTCATTAATGAAGGACGGCGGCGAATGTTTGCCACGATTCGGCAAGCCATGCGCAACCCTCACGCTAACGAAGCTTCAATTAATCGAGCAATCATTGATGATTTACAAAAATTCCTGTACGATCAGACCGAACGTCACCCGGTAATCATCCCAATGTTAATTATGGATTAAAATTTCAAACACCGCTAAATCAAAATTAGCGGTGTTTTTTAATATCTACCGCTTGCAATGTGGCTTAACTACTCCACTTAACTTGCCTACCCCTCCCCCTGCGCAACAATCCTGCTAAATTTCACTATTGAAAATTGATTCCGTGCTAACAAGAACATACAAAAAGGCCCCGCTAGTAAAAGCGGAGCCTTGTGAAGACGACTGTTAGTCAATCTTATTTAACTCTCCCAGCAAAGCTTGGGTAGAAGTATGATGAAATTGTTTGTACTTTAACGTTTTGACCAAAGGTTGGTGCACTTGCGTATTGGTTGTTACCAAGGTAAATACCAACGTGGTAAGTTGCTCCTGGAGTACCCCAGAATAACAAGTCACCTGGTTGAGCAGCTGAAACTGACTCTTTGTTAACGTATGATTCCATTGCTACGGTGTAGCTTGGTAAGCTAATCCCTGCAGCATGTTGGAATACGTAAGATACAAAACCAGAGCAGTCAAATCCTGCAGGTGTCTTACCGCCCCAAACATAAGGAATGGTGTTGTTAGCTAACGAAGTAGCCAAACCGGTAACTGATCCTGTGTTTTGGACGTTGCTAGTTGCTGCACTTGATGGTGCCGCTGATGAAGCGACGTGGTTTGTTGAAGCTGCAGGAGCTGCACTCGATGGTGCTGCCGATGAAGCGACATGATTAGTCGTTGCAGGAGCACTTGATGGTGCTGCTGACGAAGCGACGTGATTTGTAGCTGCAGGAGCACTCGATGGTGCTACTGATGAAGCGACATGGTTTGTTGCTGCAGGAGCACTTGATGGTGCCACTGATGAAGCAGCTTGTTGTTGCTTACTAATTTGTGGAGCAGCTGAACTTGCTGCTTGGTTTGCATTAGTAGCAACCGAAGCACTGCTTGCTGCAGAAGCAGGTTTGCTGTAGCTATGGCTTGCTGCACTGTTTGCTTGAGTAGAAGAAGCTGTTGCTACACTACTTGGAGCAACTGAACTTGGAGCTACAGAGCTTGCTGCACTCGAAGTAACTGCACTACTTGGAGTTTGGCTAGCTGCAGAACTGCTTTGTACCGCTGAAGAAACTGCTGCACTATTGGAAGCTGCTGATTGAGTAGCTTGCGAAGTTGGAGTTTGTACTTGTGGCTTAGCAGCTGAACTTGCTGGTGCTGCAGGTGCTACATATGTACTGTGTGTTGAAACGGTATTTCCGCTAGGAATGTTAAGTTGTTGTCCCACAAGAATTAATGAGCTAGTCAAGTGGTTTGCTTGCATTAAAGCGTTAACTGAAACACCATAACGCTGAGCAATTACTGAAAGACTGTCGCCACTCTTTACCGTAACCGAGTCAGCCTTTACTTTGTCACTAACACTTGTTTTGGGTTCGGCGTTGTTCTTTTCTGGAATATTGATTTCTTGACCAACAAAAATCAAGTGACTGTTTTGATTAATGTTATTCAAGGATTCAATACTCTTAATGGAAACTCCGTATTTTTGAGAAAGTGCCCAAACTGTGTCGTTCTTTTGAACTTTCACAGAATCAGCATGCGCAACTGCTTGTGAACCGCCAGCAACAAGTAATCCCGCACCGGCTACTCCGGCAAGCAATAATTTGGACGCATTTGATTTAGATTTAGATACCATTATAAGTTTGTCCACTCCTTAAAGTTTTCGATTTATATATTATTTCATTCGACTTTATTCAAAATAAATTATAATTGGTTTTGCACGTCTATAATATTAGCATTTTTCGCCAACTTTGAAAACACTATTTATACATCAGATATTCAATTTTTCTTTAGGAATTCTTATAAACCCCTTCAATACGGTGTTTAACAAAACTTAATAAATTCAAATTTTTTTGTCCCGCTTTTTTGATAAAAAGCTTAATTTCAAGCACATTTAGCTAGCGTTACAGTTTTGTTACAAAAAAAGCACATTGTTACAAACCTTGTAACAATATGCTTTATTGCATTAACTATTTTTATGCACAAAATGAATATTTATTAGTCATTAGTAGTGCGCCGTGGCTTCCAGATTCCCATAATGAACCCTGCAACTACTGCCCCAATTAAGACTGATAGGACGTAGAAGAGCTTGTGATCCGCTAACGCAATTACCCAAAGGCCACCATGTGGTGCAGGAACGCTAACTTTCCAAAGCTGACTTAGTCCACCACCAATTGCTGAACCTACAATACTTGAGCCGATTACCCGGAGCGGATCAGCCGTAGCAAATGGAATTGCCCCTTCGGTAATGAAGGAAATTCCTAATACCCAGTTAGAAATCCCCGCTTCGCGTTCTTGTTCAGTGAACTTCTTTGGCCAGAAAGTTGTCGCAATGGCCGTTGCTAATGGTGGAACCATCCCACCTACCATTACGGCCGCCATTAGATCACCATTTTTGGTTGACGTAAAGGCCGCAATCGCAAATGCGTAAGCCGCTTTATTAAACGGACCACCCATATCAATCGACATCATTCCGGCTAAGACAGCTCCTAAGAGGACTGCATTACCAGTACCCATGCCTTCCAAAACACCAGTTACCCAAGCGTTTACCGCCGCAAATACCGGGTTAATAATGAAGAACATTAGGGCCCCAACTAACAATAAACTGACAATTGGGTAGAATAGCATCGGTTTCAAACCTTCTAATGATTTAGGAATGAAGCGGAAGAACTTCTTTAGCGCATTGACAATTAAACCAGCCGCAAAACCAGCAATCAATCCACCAATGAAACCTGAAACACTATTAGTATGCATAATGCTTGCCGCCGATTGGGTAGCCATGTAACCACCAACTACCCCGGGCATTAACGCAGGTAAATCACCAATTGATTGAGCAATAAACCCAGCTAAAATCGGAATTAAGAACGAAAAGGCGTAATTACCGATATCGTTTGGGAAGGTGAACCATAAGCTGGTTGCCGAAGTATATCGTTCAATAAAGAACGAAATCGCCATGATAATCCCACCACCAACTACGAATGGTAGCATGTGGGAAATTCCGTTCATCAAGTCCTTATATACTTCGTTCCAAAAACCGCCCTTAGATTCATCAGCAGCATCATCGCCATCGGCTTGGCTTGCATGAAACGTGCTTGCCTGATGGTTTTCGACCATTTCAATTAATTCATCAGCTTTGTTGATCCCATCAATTACCGGCCGATTTAGCAAGGGTTTCCCATTGAAACGCGCCATTTCAACCTTTTTATCGGCGGTGACAATTACTCCGTCTGCACGTTCAATATCTTCCTTAGTTAAACGATGCTTTACCCCTTCGGAACCGTTAGTTTCAACCTTAATATCGATTCCCTTATCTTTAGCTGCTTTTTTCAAAGCTGCTTCCGCCATGTAAGTGTGGGCAATTCCGTTAGGACAAGCTGAAACCGCAACGATAAATGGTTTTTGGGTTGCTGAAGTTTCTTCAGTTGCAGGAGCCGCATTCGTTGCAGGAGCTTCGTCTTGAGTATCTGCAGCATCTTCGGCATCCTTCGCCGCTTCCGCTTCTTCAAACAATTTAATCACGTCGTCAGTACTTTCCGCTTTTTTCAACTTCGCAACTAGGTCCGGGTTGATTAACAAACTGGAAAGTTTTGCCAGCGCTTGTAAATGGGCGTTATTCGCACCCTCAGGAGCTGCAATCATAAAGAAGAGGTGGACTGGTTGTCCATCTAAGGCATTAAAATCAACGCCTTGACTGCTCTTAGCAAATAACACGGCTGCTTGGTTAACCGCATCAGTTTTAGCATGTGGCATAGCAATCCCATCACCAATTCCGGTGGTGGATTCTGCTTCCCGATCTAATATTCCTTTAAGATATTTTGCACGATCGGTAACGACTCCTTCAGCCACGTACTTATCAATCATTTCGTTAATCGCTGCTTCTTTTGAATCAGCTTTTAAATCTAGAATCATCAAATTTGGTTTGAGTAGATCCTTAATTTTCATCCTTCATGCCTCACTTTTCAAAAATTTCAATTGCGTTAGCAACTTCATCAATCTTAGCTTTGGTGGCAATGTCTAGTGAAAAGGCCGTTGCACTACCACAAGCTAAGCCTTGTTTAAAGGCCCGTTGCTTATCGTGGGATTTAACCAATTCTCCAACAAATCCAGCAAGCATTGAATCACCTGCCCCAACCGAATTAACAACGGTGCCTTTAGGTGCAAAACTGCGGAAAACCTGATCCTCAGTAACGAGCATCCCTCCTTCGCCAGCCATTGAAATCATTACATTTTGAGCGCCCATTTCAATTAGCTTTTTACCATATTCTTCAATTTGGTCATCGGAAGTTAGCTTTACCCCGAATAAATCTCCGAGCTCATGATTGTTAGGCTTAACGACCAGCGGATGGCTATCCAACGTATCTAACAAACCTTGTCCTGTTGTATCAACCGCGAAGCTCGCTCCATTTTGGCCGATCTTCTTGATAATGTCATCGTACAAAGTTTGTGGTAAGTTTGCTGGAACACTACCGGAGAAAATCACTACGTCGCCTGCCCCAACCTGGTCGAACTTGGCCATGAATTGGCTTAGTTCTTCATCGTCAATATTAGGCCCCAACGCGTTTAATTCCGTTTCTTGTTGAGCGTGAATTTTCACATTAATCCGGGTATCTTCCTTAATGCCAACAAAATCGGAATGGACCTTTAACTCTGTCAAGGCGTCGGCCACAAATTGCCCGGTAAATCCCCCTAAAAATCCAAGGGCGGTATTTTCCACATCTAGTTCATTAAGAATCCGGGAAACGTTGATGCCCTTTCCCCCAGGAAACTTACTTGCAGACTTCAATCGATTAACTAGCCCAACTTGCATTTCGTCTAAGCTGATTACGTAATCGATTGAGGGATTAAGCGTTACTGTATAAATCATTTTTGAACCTCCAAGTAATTTAGTTGCTGATCAGTTTTTAACCATTCTGGACATTCGTCAGCAATGATGGTTACGTCCTGTAAATCAGCAAACCTTGCAAAAGAAGTCTGATCAAATTTACTACAGTCTGCCAAAACATATGCGTCCCGACTTTGTTCAATTGCCGTGGATTTAATTTGCGCTTCCTGAATGTCCGGAGTGGTTAACCCTTGAACACGGTCGATTCCGTTCGTTCCCATAAAGCAGCGGTCAAAACGGAAAGTACGCAACCGATCGACCACTTCAGCGCCGATTAACGCTCGGGTCTTGTTTTTTAGCTGTCCGCCAACTAAGTAAGTCTTTATATCAAAATCAGACAATAAGCTAGCAATCGATAAGCCATTCGTGACCACTAGCAAACCCTTGAGTTCCGCTAAATAAGCAATCATTGAAGCGGTAGAAGTACCAGCGTCCAAAAAAATCACTTCGTTGTCTTGGACAAGCTCCGCGGCCCGTTTACCAATTTCATTCTTTTCTAGTAAGTTCAGTTTGGACTTTACTCGAAAATCAGTTTCATCTTGTAAATTGGTTTCTAAACGAGCTCCTCCATAAATCCTCTTCAACTTTCCGGCTGCTTCTAGGCGTTTTAAATCTCGCCGAACAGTGGAGATAGAAGCGTCGTTTTCTTGCATAATTTCATTAACCTTAACGAATTGACGTTCTTTTAACATTCGCAAAATGTTTTTCTCACGCAGTTCTGTAAGCATTTTCATCAACTCCCTAAAAGAATATATCACCATTCTTCGCCAAAATCAATCAAAATTGTTCAAAATAATTCATTTTTGTTCAAAAAGATTCAAACGAGCGTGGATTTTTATATTTACATCTTCTGGTATCGGGTCCTTTACAAAGTTACGCGCAAAAAAGTGACCCGGGAAAACTAAAAAATCCTTTTTTAGGGTGAAACTATAAAAAAATTTAACGAGTTGCCTTTAATAGCGTCAACAGTCAACCCGTTCCGCTTAACAAAAAACGACCATATGCCAATTTAGGCATAATAGTCGTTTATTAGTTAAGACGCACAAGCTAGCCGTCTTTTATTTTCCATAAACTATTAGTTTAAATTATTCAAATTCCTCTTCAATAGCTTCTTTGGGATTCTTTGGCCGGCGTCTTTTGATCTTAATTCCTAACAGATCAATAAAGAAGGCCACCGTAGGAATTCCCACGATTAACCCCCACGTTCCAATCATCTTTGCGCCAATGATTAGCGTGATGAAGGTGACAAACACTGGTAAATCCGTGGCTCCCGCCATTAGTCGAGGATGTAGGAAATACGATTCGAAAAAGTGGATTACCGCCACTAACGCTAACACTTCGACTACTGAAACCAATCCATTAGCCGAAAAAGCCACAATACTCAACGGAATTAGGGAGATTAACACCCCCGCGACCGGTATCAAGCCTAAAACAAAAACAATGATGGCCATTAACAAGAGTTTAGGAATCCCAATTATCCATAAACCAATCACCATCAGTCCGGTATTAATGCTACAAATGATTAGCTGCGTCTCAATCACGGTTCCTAAAATTAAGACGTACTTTCGTAACAAATAATATACAAGGTTAAATAGCCCTTGGTAACGGCTATGTAAAATTGCGTGTCCAAACTCCCGTAAGTGGTTGTAAGTTAAGTTGAAAACTAAGCTTAAGAATAACGCAATCATCACGTGCTCAGCCGCAATCCCAATCCGGCCTAATTGGTTCAATCCCGACATAGCAAGGTGCTGGCTGCCCTTAACCGCCGTGGTGTTTTTTGCAATTTCATTAATGATTCCTTGAAAATATTTGTTATTAAAAGCATCGCTGTTAATCGCTTGCCCAATCAACGCGGGGATCCCCTTTAATTGGTCATAAAGCATTGAAGCGGTGAAAGAAAATACCACGGCCGCAAACGCTAACAATACCGAGTAAAAAATCAAGGTACCGAGCGGTTGATTGACATGCAGATACTTTCGAATATTTTTAATACCCACGTGGGCAACAAACGAGAAAATGACAATCAGCAAAATTTGCGACATAAACCCGCGTAAAAGATACACAATTAATAGCAGAGCCGCCAACGTTGTCCAGAGTTGTACCGACTTCTTTTGCCAAATCCTTACTAAAACGTCCATTATTTTCCTCCAGTTATATCTTAAAGGGCCTGCACAAATTATAATCTGTTGCAGGCCCTTTTGGGAAATATTTATTAATATTTAATGGTTATTTAATTAGTTTTTGCTTTTAAATAGCGGTGCGAGCGGTTCGTTGTTGTAAATCATCTTGATTGCGTTCCCTAATAAAGGTCCCACTGATAATTCGACTAACTTTTCAAAGCGCTTCTCCTCACCAATCCTAATGGAGTCGGTAACGATCACTTTAGATAGCTTGGAAGCTTGTAAAATTTGGGGTGCGTTCCGCGAAAAGATTGCGTGGGTAGCTGCACCATAAATTTCAGTAGCACCAGCATTATGCAAAGCTTCGGCCGAAATTGTCAGCCGGGTTCCCGTATCAATCATATCGTCGATCACTAAGGCAACTTTTCCTTTAACGTCACCGATGATCTCCGTAGGAATTTCGTTGAGGTTTTCCGCCGATTCTTCGTTACGGTTATCAATAATCGCAATCGGAGTTCCTAATAATTCCGCCATGTTCCGTGCCCGAGAGACACTCGCGTGGTCTGGAGAAACGACCACGAGGTTTTCAGAATCAAAATTATGTTCTTGGAAATAGCTTGCTAACAAAGGCGCCGCCGCCAAATGGTCGACTGGAACATCAAAGAATCCTTGGATCTGCGGAGCATGCAAATCTAGAGTCAACACCCGCGTAATGTCATCATCTTCCAACAAATTAGCGATTAATTTTGCCGTAATGGGTTCCCGTGAACGAGCCTTGCGATCTTGACGGGAATAGCCGTAGTAAGGAATCACTACGTTGATCTGCCGAGCACTTGCCCGCCGTAATGCATCAACCATGATTAACAGCTCCATCAAAGAATCGTTAATCGGATCCGAAATTGATTGAATCACGTACACTTCCGCTCCCCGAATACTTTCTTCGATGTTAACCTGAATTTCTCCGTCGCTGAATTGCTTAATGGTTGCCTTTCCTAATGGAATTCCTACTTCGTTTGCAATTTTTTCTGCTAACGCCCGATTCGAATTTAAAGAGAATATTTTCATTCTTCTTTTTGCTTTGCTTTCCACGGCTAAACCTCCAATTTTTATCTACCGCTATTATAGCCATCTTTAGTTATCAACTTCAACAAATACTTAAAGAAAATCCCGGGGAGTCACCCCGTCCATCCCAATCATCGGATCGATTTTTCCGGTTTCTACCAGTTGTTTAGTCAAAAGAGTTGGTTCATCCCCGCTAGTTGCGAAAGTTTCCGTAACTTCTGGCTTTGTAAGGATCGACTTACGCTGAGGTTCCCCTGCTTCGCTTTTTTCCGAAGTCGTTTTGGGTTCAGACTTTTCTGCAATTGGCTTTTCCGTTATGGCAATTTCCGGATTAAGTCGCTTAACTAAGCCAGTTTGCCGGTTAGCCGATTCGTTTTGTACAGCCCGTTGGTAAGCTTCTACCTCACCTAGTAAAATGATGGAGTCTGACGCCCGGGTTAACCCCGTATACAAAAGGTTGCGCTGTAACATCCGGTAATACTGGCGTACCATCGGTAAAATCACCACCGGAAACTCGCTTCCTTGCGATTTATGAATCGAAACGCAGTAAGCTAACGTCAACTGGTTTAGATCATTTTTTCCATAGGTAACCTCGTTGCCATCATAATCAACAATTAACTGTGCGTGACCCTTTCCCGCTTTTTCGGTAACTATTCCAGTTATTTCCCCGATATCCCCGTTAAAAATATTATTTTCAGGTGCGTTAACTAACTGTAAAACTTTATCACCAATCCGAAATTGCTGGTGATTTGCTTCTAAATATTTAGGGTGATCAGTTTGCGGGGGGTTAAGCACCCGTTGCAAATGACGATTGATTTCATCGATCCCTGCGGCTCCGCGGTACATTGGCGCTAAAACTTGGAGGTCGTTTTTAGACAGTCCCCGAGCCACCGCGCGTTCCGCAATTTGATCGATTGCATCCGCAACTTGGTAAGCACTCGTCTTAATAAACGATTTGTCAGGACGATTTTGGGTAAAATCATCCGGCATTTCTCCGTTTTGAATGCTGTGCGCCATTTGGATAATTGAAGAATCCTGCTCTTGCCGATAAATTTTAGTTAATGAAATTGTTGGAATTTTTTGACTACGAATCAAGTCACTAAAAACTTGTCCCGGTCCTACCGACGGTAACTGGTCCTTATCACCAACTAACACAACTTGCATTTCGGCGTTAATCGCTGAAATCAAGGTATTGAACAGCCCCGTATCCACCATGGACATTTCGTCCACCACGAGAAGTTCTCCCCGTAATTCTTGGATTTGTTCGTCGTGTAAATCGTCATTCCCGTTCAAGCCCAATAAACGATGGATGGTTTTAGCGGGAACACCGGTAACTTCACTCAACCGCTTTGCAGCCCGACCAGTGGGAGCAGCCAGTTGAATGGGATAATCCTGGTCCGGATTGGCGTTGGGATCAAGATCTAGATCGTGCAGTTCCGCAAAACTATTAATTAGTCCCTTTACAATGGTGGTTTTACCAGTACCAGGCCCCCCAGTAATAATGGTAATTCCGTGAGACAGCGCCATTCTAATTGCGTTATTTTGAGTTTCGTCATACTCGAGCGCAAGATGTTCTTCCGCGCGTTTAATTGCCCGGTCAACCGCTTTTTCGTTAACCTTAGGAGGATTCTTAAGCAGATGCTGGAGCTGGTAGCCAATCGCTTCTTCTGCTTGGTAAAGCCATTTTAAATAGATTTGGCCGTTTTCTCCAACCACCCGTCCTTGTTTACCCAACTCAAGTACTTGTTCAGCAATCTTTTCAGCATTAATTTCGTTTCCCAATAGTTGCTGTGCCCTTTGCAGCATTATTTCCGCAACCATGTAAGTATCTCCGGTGCTGTTACACCACTCTTGAATCGTGGCTAAAATACCGCTTTGCAAGCGTCCTGGAAAATCAACCGGAAAATTTAGCTGCTGGCCAATTGCGTCGACACGCTTAAATCCAATATTTTCGATGTCATTAGCTAACTGATACGGATTTTCTTCGATAATTTTCAAGGTATCTTCGCGATATTTTGCAATTACGTTATCGGCGGTTTTGCCTGAAATTCCCAAATCCGCGAGTTTGATCAGGATCTTCTCCATCCCATTGGATTCAGCTAGCACCGTTTCAATCACGTCCGCCTGCGCGCTTGATAATCCGATATCCCTAAGCACCTGGGCATTATCCTTAATTACGTCAATGGCGTCCATCCCCAGTTGTTTAACAATCTTTTCAGCAGTTTTCTTTCCAATTCCCTTAAATTGCGAGCCCGCAAAATATTCAACTAACCCTTCCTTAGTATCTGGTCCTAACCGACTAGCCTGGCTTAATTGAATCTGGGTTCCGTACTTGGGGTGTTCCACCAATTTGCCCTTAAATTGGTACTTAGCTCCCTCCTGAACTTCCGCCATGTTGCCAGTTACCACAATTTGGGGTTCCTTCCAATCAAAGTCTTGATCAACCACGTCAATCAAAACCACCTTAAATAAACTAGTGGGACTTTCAAAAAAGACGGCGTTAACCGTCCCAGTTAACTCCACCATTTTATTCATGGAAGTTGCTTTTTTTGGAGGTGCTGCTGAACCTTCATCACCAAAAAGGTTTAGTTTCTCAAATGCCATTAATCTGCTTCCTTTGACGAATGCAATAGTTTATCAATATCGACTAGGCGTTGCTTTGCTTTACTGAAAAATTCGGGATCAATTTGTTTAGCTTTGGCAAAGTAATCGTTATCTGGTTGCTGGGTCAAGGTCATTTCGACCACTCCCCGGTTAAATAATAATTTCGCAGTATTTTTATTTTTCAACGCCACGTCGTAATATTTTTGGGCCGCTTGAGCCTCTCCCATTGCTAAATTGATATCGCCCATTAATTCATTAGTCTCTGGATCTTGCTGATGCTGTTCTAGCGCAGTCAATGCAAAGGCAAAGGCTAGCTTATACTGACTTTGTGCGTAATACCCTTGGGCAATCATTAGGTTAGCGTCGTGCCGGTATTGAGAATCTTTAACAGTTTGAAATGTAGCGTTGGCCCGCTCATAAAGCCCTGTTGCGTAATAAACATTGCCGAGCCCGTAAGTAAGTAAATCTTGGCTAGGTTGATCACTAAAAAGCCCCCGTGCTTTAACTAGGAGTTCTTCAGCTTGATCAAAGCTTTGCTGTTTAACCAAAACCGTGGCTAAAGCATAATAGTTTTGGGCATTGTGTGGGTCTTGATCAATTTTTTGAATTAATTCGTGAACTAAATTTTGGTTTTCTTCATTTTCTTTTTTTTCCGTCATCTTTTCACCTTAAATCACGTCTGTAGGATCTGTTTTTTTAGTTAAGTAGCTAGTATCGTTCCAGTCCAAGAGCCGGTACGTCTTTCCCTGATCACGGGTTTCTAGGATAGTGGTACTAGTGTTGGCGAGGCCGCCCCGTTTGCGTAAGTCGGGCAACGGAACCTCTAATAACGCGTTAATAATCGCGTTTAACGCGGCTCCGTGGCTTACAATAATTACCTGGTCATCGTCGCCAGGGTTGGATTCACAAATCCGTAAAATTGCTGGACGCATTCGTTCAATGAGGTGTTGGAAGGTCTCTCCCTTGATTCGGGCGGGGAAATAGCGTTCGGGGTGGTTACGAAAAGCATCCACTTCTTCAGCATATTTCTTTTCAACGTCGACAAATTTCATTCCCTCCATCACACCTAAATCAAATTCCCGTAGACGACTGAGAATTGTTAAAGGGGTTGCGTGACCTTGCAATTCATCCAGTTCGTGTTGCAAGGTGGTGGCCGTCACCCGTGCCCGACGAAGCGGGCTAGCATATATGTGGCGGAACTGCTGGGGTGCTAAAAAAGCGGCTAATTGCTTAATTTCCGCGTAGCTTTCTTTTAAAAGGGGGGAGTCCCCCTTTGCTCCTTGATAACGCCCTTCTAAATTCCATTCGGTCTTTCCATGTCTTACAAAATATAATTTTGTCAAATCTCTCGTCCCTTTATCAATGTGTTTACCCACTATTTTAACATTAAACGCTAGATTGGTAATAGTAACGCTAGCCTTTTAACGGCAAAGAAAAAGGCCGGGGAAATTTTCCCCCGACCCTATTTGGTATTCTTTTTTAATTGTACTGAAAGTCGTCTTTGCTAAACTTGCGTTATCAAACACGGAAAAATCAGCGAACCCTTTTTTAAACGTATTGCAATTGTTGCTTGCTCTCGCTATAGGCAGCATCAATAATTCCGCCACCGATGCACTCTTCACCATCGTAAAGCACGAGGGCTTGGCCTGGCGTAATTGCCCGAGCAGGCTCGTCAAAATCAACGGTAACCTTAGAGAAATCGTCGCTGAAATGCACCGTTACTGGAACATCCTTAGCACGATAACGGAACTTAGCCGTGCACCGGAAGTCATGGCCGCGCTCTTCGCCCAACCGGTTTACAAAATGCATGTCGGAAGCGTCCAAGCTAGCGGCGTAAAGGTGCGGATTATCAAATCCTTGACCAACGTACAGGATATTCTTGGAAAGGTCCTTACCAACCACGAACCAAGGCTCATTGTTCTTAGAACCGCCCCCAATTCCGAGTCCGCGACGCTGACCGATGGTGTAGTACATCAATCCAGCGTGCTCGCCCTTAACTTCGCCATCAAGGGTCATCATCTTACCAGGCTTTGCAGGAAGGTAGTTGCTTAAGAACTCACGGAAGTTTTTCTCACCAATAAAGCAGATTCCCACCGAATCCTTCTTATCGTAAACTGCCAAACCAGCTTCCTTAGCAATTGCGCGGACCTCTGGCTTAACCATGCCCCCCAATGGGAACATAACCCGGTCAAGCTGTTCAGCACTAAGTTGGCTCAAGAAGTAGGTTTGATCCTTATTACTGTCCGTAGCGCGCAAAAGGTGCTGATGACCATTTTCGTCGCGCTCTACTTGTGCGTAGTGACCCGTTGCCACGTAATCAGCTCCTAAACTAATTGCGTAGTCTAGGAAAGCCTTAAACTTAATCTCGTTATTGCAAATTACGTCGGGATTAGGCGTCCGGCCCTTCTTGTACTCGTCTAAGAAGTAGGTAAAGACCCGATCCCAGTATTCCTTCTCAAAGTTAACGGAATAATAAGGAATCCCAATCTTAGCGGCTACCTTAGCCACGTCCTTATAATCCTCGGTAGCAGTACAGTATCCATTTTCGTCAGTGTCGTCCCAATTTTTCATGAACACCCCAACGACGTCGTAGCCCTGCTTTTTAAGCAAATAGGCTACTACGGATGAGTCGACACCGCCGCTCATCCCGACTACAACACGCGTCTTGCTGTTGTCTGTCATTATATATCACCATCATTTCTAGAGATTCTGGAGAATCTTACGATTGAAGGTCGCAATAAATCCAGTAAATTACATTCTATAACAATCAATTCGGAAATTCCACCGTTAACAAAAAGTTAGTAAAAATTATTCTTGCACGAGGACTTCCCGTTCCAATAGTTGGTCAATAATGAAATGGTATTGCTCCACTAAGGGTTGGTCCTGCTCGCGCTTAAAGATGTTTGCTTTTTGCATTCCGTTAGCGGTCACCGTACTCATTTTAAATGCTGAAAAATCAGGTTTAATCATTATTTTTAACTTAATGCCCTGGTTGTACGGCGAAGTAGCATCCAACGACCGTTCCAAAATAAAGGTTCCGTTATTTTTAGTAGTGAATCCTAAGTCAGTTAACGTATAACGCTTCAAGTTTTCGCTAAGCCGGTAAACGTGGGGGTCTCCGGCAATGGTAACTTCTTTAGTAAATGCCATGCCTACATCTCCTTACTTTTGTTTTAGGTGCTTTAAACGCTCCTCAATGGCAATAATCTGCTCACACAAGTAGTCTACATCTTCCGTGGTGGTGTTTTTACCAAAGCTAATCCGGATTGATTCCCCGATGCGTGGTGAATCAGCTCCGTACATCGCCGTGAGTACGTGGGAAGGTTCCAAACTCCCCGCCGTGCAAGCTGAACCGCCGGAAATTGCAACTCCGGCCAAATCCAAATTGGTTTGCATCACGTAGGTAGACATCCCCTTCAACCAGATGTTAAAGACGTGTTGTAAATTATCTGGCGAAAGTGAGCCATTAATTGCAAAATCAACGTCGTGGTCTTTAAGCTGCTGAATAATTTGTTGCTTAAAACCGGCGTAGCGTTTTTGTAAATCTGCTTTAGTCTGTTCATCCAGCAAACTTACCGCTTTAGCAAACCCCGCAAGGTTAGCAACGTTTTCCGTACCAGCCCGACGCTTATCTTCTTGTTCACCCCCGCGGATAAAACTATCAAAGTTAACTGCTTCATTTTTGTACAGAAAACCTGTCATTTTTGGTCCGTTGAGCTTGTGTGCCGAAGTGGACAAGAGGTCGATATGATCCCGCTTCACGTCAATATCTAACAACCCGTAAGCTTGAACCGCATCGGTATGGAAAACCGCCTGATGATCCTTTAAAATTTCACCAATTTCATGGATTGGCATCCGACTTCCCACTTCGTTGTTTCCCATCATGATGCTAACTAAGATGGTCTGATCGTTAAGAGCTTCTTTAAACTGGTCTAAGCTAATTACCCCGTCTTCGTTAACGTCTAAATAAACTACGTCAAAGCCCATTTCCTCTAAATGAGCCATCGGTTTTAGTACCGACGGATGTTCAATTTTAGTGGTAATGACCCGCTTACCAAGTTTACGGTTACGTAAAGCCACCTGCGTAATGGCGGTATTATTACTTTCGGTTCCGCCACTGGTAAAAATTATTTCATCATCGTTGGCATTAATACTTTGAGCGATTACGTGACGCGCTTCGTCCAACTGAGCCCGCGCTTGTCGACCAAAGCCATGTAAACTGGAGGCATTGCCCCAGTTATTCTTGAGTTGGTCAGCAATGACATCCACTACTTCAGGAGCAGTTGGTGTAGTCGCCGCGTTATCTAAATATACTTGTTTCACGCTTGCTTCCCTTCCATCTTAAATAAATCAATTAGCATGTTGGCAGAACGTTTTCCCGCCTCAATGATAAATTCATCAAAGGATACTCCAGCTTCGTCATCCCCCGTGTCAGACATCGCCCGGACTACGATAAACGGCTTATGGAACTGGTGGGCAACTTGTCCGATGGCTGCCCCTTCCATTTCACAACATAACGCATCGGGGAAATGGTCTAAAATTGCTTGGACCTTTTCTTGACTCGCAATAAATTGGTCTCCCGTGACGATTAATCCAGTTTTCACGTTTAAGTTAGTATCCTGAGCGGCTTGTTTAAACTTTTCTATTAACGCTGAATCCGCTGCATAACGGGCAACATCTTGTTCTGGTAATTGACCGTAAGCGTACCCAAACGCAGTTGCGTCCACGTCATGATAGGCAACTTCCGCAGACAACACCACGTCGCCTACCGCAAGTCCCTGTCCAATTCCACCAGCAGAACCGGAATGAATTAACGCATCGACTTTAAAATTAGTAATCAAAATTGCAGCAGTAATCCCAGCTTCAACTTTGCCAATTCCAGAGCGGACTAGCACAACTTCGACATCTTCAATACGGCCTTCGTAAAAAATGACCCCGTTAATATCCGTTTGTTTAGTTAGCTCAAGATTTTCCTTAAGCGCCTTAATTTCTTCTTCCATTGCGCAAATTACGCCATACTTCATCTTCTTTTCCACCTATCCTATAAAAAATAAAACGAGAAATACTAATACAATTCCCACCGCTAAAAGTGCAATTGCAATGTTGAGTTTCTTTGCTAAAGCGCGACTTTTTTCTTCAGCAATCTCGTCGGTACTAAACCGCTGTTCGCGACTCGTCCGTAACCGTGATTCATTTTTAGAATCTTCATTTGCAGAAGTTTCCTCCGGCGCCTTTTGTGCGTGAATTTTTTTCTGGTATTCCGCACGGGTTTGATTCTTTTCGTCCAAAAAATCACCTACTTTGTGGTCGCCTGCCAATGGTAAATTGCAAGCACCGTTTTTGCATCTTCAATTTTACCGTCTTCGATTGCTTTTAGCGCTTCGGATAGTGAAAGTTCAAAAACTTTTAAGTTTTCACCTTGATCCCGCGGTAATTTATCTTCCACCGGTTTTAAATCAGTTGCCTTATAAACCGTCATGTATTCGTCCGTAAAGCCTGGTGCGGAATAAAAGCCGACCATTTTTTCGATCTTTCCGGCAGCGTAGCCCGTTTCTTCATTTAATTCACGCTTAGCGGTTTCTAAAAAATCTTCACCTGGTTCCACTTTGCCAGCGGGAATTTCAATCGTTGGTTTAGCAACTGGTGCCCGCCATTGTTTTTCAAAAAGGGCTTTACCGTCTGCAGTCAGCGCCAAGATTGCAATCGCATCCTGGTGTTTGACTACGTCTCGATTAGCCAACGTGCCATCCGGTAACTCTACCGTTTGTTGGTAAACGTCAACAATTTCTCCCTTATACCGGGAAACTGACTTAACTACTTTTTCTTCTAAATCCATTAATCCTGTTCTCCCTTACGAAATACTTTTACAGCCACCAATCCTTTGGGACCCTCAGCCACCATTAACTGGACGACCTCGTTTTCATCTAAAGTTTTAAAATCATCGGATTGTACCGCACTATAATGTACAAAAGCCTTTTCCCCGTTGTCAAGCTCGATGAAGCCGTAACCTTTGGTTTTATCAAAGCTCGTTACCGTACCAGTTTCCAAATTGCCCACTCCTTTTATTATTTAATACCATCATAATCGTGAGAACTACTTCTGTAAATTAAAAAAGAGACTGAATTTTTCAGCCTCTAATTTTAGAGCGTTAGTTATGGGCAAGTTTTTTCAAATATACCCGCCCTTTTAAATCTAACGGCGCCCTATTTTTCTTCAAAACCTTCGGTAACTGCTTCCGGATAATACTTTGTAACGATTGCAGCACAGCTAGCACATAAGGTTGGGAAGTGTTCGTCACTACCAACATCCGTCTTCGTCATTCGGCACCGTTCGCAAACTTCTCCTTCAGCAGGTGTGATTTGAACCGCAACTTGACCGTCAAAACTTGCCGCATCTTCAGGAGCTTCTGCGAGGTCCCGAACTTCTAATTGCGAAACAATCAAGATCAACCGCAAGTCGACGTTTAATTCGTCAACAACTTGCTTAGTAGCTTCGTCAAGGTACAAGGTTGCCTTTGCTTCCATTGATTTACCAATCATCTTTTGGTCCCGTGCTTCTTCAAGAGCCTTTAAGACGTGAGTCCGTAACTTCTTGACGGTTTGCCACTTAGCCAACAGGTCTGCTGCCCCGGATAATTCTTGCACTTCTGGCATTTCAGCAAGCTGGACAAATTCTTCCGGTTCAGAGAGGAACTGCCAAATTTCTTCCGTAGTGTGTGGTAGAACTGGCGTCATTAACTTCGTCAAACCGACTAAAATTTGGTAGAAGACGGTTTGCATTGACCGGCGTTTCAAACTATCTTCCGGTTCAATATAAACGACGTCCTTCGCAAAGTCGAGGTAGAACGCGGAAAGATCCGTAATGATGTAGTTCATCAACGCCTTGTAAATTTCAATGAAATTATATTGGTCGTAATCTTGCCGAATTTCCTTAACTAATTCGTTAAACCGGACTAACATGTAACGATCTTCTGGTTGCAAGTCAGCGTAAGCTACGGTATTAGCTTGAGGATCAAAGTCCGCCGTGTTTGCTAATAGGTAACGGATTGTATTCCGGATCTTCTTGTAAGAATCTGAAATCTTTACAAAGTTATCTTGCGAAACCCGCACGTCAGACGATGAATCAATGGAAAGTACCCATAACCGAATGATTTCAGCACCCATCTTTTTAATGATGTCTGCTGGCACAATTGTGTTACCTAAGGACTTACTCATCTTATGGCCCTGTCCGTCAAGGGTAAAGCCTTGCGAAATCACCTGCTTGTATGGTGCGTGACCCGACATCGCCACACTAGTAATCAAACTAGAGTTGAACCAGCCGCGGTATTGGTCAGAACCTTCC
This sequence comes from Pediococcus acidilactici DSM 20284, assembly GCF_000146325.1. GTDB lineage: Bacteria > Bacillota > Bacilli > Lactobacillales > Lactobacillaceae > Pediococcus > Pediococcus acidilactici. Next base: position 629,445 of record NZ_GL397067.1, read on the forward strand.
AAAGTCAGGTCAGCCGGATACTTCAAGTAATCGCGTTTTGCCAAAACCCCTTGATGTGAAGAACCGGAGTCGAACCAAACGTCCATAATATCGGTTTCCTTGGTAAACGTTCCGTTTGGTGAATGTTCGCTAGTGTAGCCTTCTGGTAGCAAGTCCTTAGCATCCCATTCAAACCAGATGTCAGAACCATGTTTTTCAAATAGTTCCGCAACGTGTTCGATCGTTTCCCCATTCATGATTGGCGTACCGTCTTCAGCGTAGAAGATTGGTAGTGGCACACCCCAAACCCGTTGACGAGAGATTACCCAGTCGCCACGGTCCCGGATCATGTTGTGGAGTCGTTTTTGACCCCATTCTGGGAGGAACTTAACGTCTTTTAACGCGTCCAAGATTTGATCACGAATTTTGTCTACCGAAGCAAACCATTGTGGAGTAGCCCGGAAAATAATTGGCTTCTTAGTCCGCCAATCAAACGGATAACTATGTGTGTAATCCATCTGCTTAAGCAAAGCGTTAGTTGCTTTTAACTTGTTCAAGGCAATTTCATTAGCATCTTCGTAGAAGACCCCTTCAAAATCAGGACCCGCTTCAGCAGTGAGGTAACCACGATCATCGACTGGTACAAAAATATCGAGGCCGTATTCTTTACCAACCCCGAAATCGTCTTCCCCAAAGCCAGGTGCCGTATGAACTAATCCCGTTCCGGAATCTAAGGTTACGAAGTCCCCTAACATAACCACTAGCTTGCGATCACTATCAAATGGGTGGAGCGCCGTAATGTTTTCTAACTCCTGCCCGCGAACCGTCTTGATGGTTTCAACGTCTTGCCACCCAAATTGTTCAGTAGCGTAACTCAACCGGTCCGTGGCAATCACAAATTTGCGGTCGTCACCCGCGGGTTTCACAACGGAATAATCAAAACCAGCATCAATGGTAATTCCTTCTGAAGCCGGAATGGTCCATGGAGTCGTTGTCCAAACTACGAAGTAAGTGTCTTGATCCAAGACGCCCTTACCATCGCTTACTCGTTCCGCATAAAAAGCAGATGGCGAAGTAACGTCGTGATACTCAACTTCCGCTTCTGCCATTGCCGATTCGGAAGACCATGACCAAAATACGGGCTTTTTACCGCGATAAATCAAGCCTAACTCAACCATTTTAGCAAAAGTCCGAATTTCTTCTGCTTCAAAAGATGGTTGCAAAGTTAAGTATGGGTTATCCCATTCGGCAGCTACTCCCAAACGCTTGAAGTCTTCGCGTTGCTTGTCAACTTGTTTTAAGGCGTAATCGCGACATAATTTACGGAATTCAGCCGTCGACATTTTTTTACGGTCGTGGCCTTCCTTAGTTAATTGTTGTTCAATCGGTAAACCATGCGTATCCCAACCCGGAACGTACGGGCTCCGAAAACCACTCATTGATTTATATCGGACGATAATATCCTTAGAAATCTTGTTCATCGCGTGACCCATGTGAATGTTTCCGTTGGCATATGGCGGTCCGTCATGAAGAACAAAACTTGGCTTGCCCTCATTTAATTTTTGCCGTTGTTCATAAACTTTGTTTTCAAACCAAACGTCTTCGCGTTTCTTTTCGTTTACCGGAAGATTTCCGCGCATTTTAAACTTGGTTTTTCCTAGATTTAAAGTATCTTTAACCCGCACTAAAATCACTCGCTTTCCTAAGTATTATTCTTGAAATTTTAGACAATAAAAAAGACTCCATCCCTACTAGGGACGAAGTCAAATCGTGGTACCACCCAAATTCAAGGACGTTAAAAACGTCCTCCTCATTTTCCCATAACGGTGGAAACCGACAGCGTCTACTAAATACTTCAACGCTGCACTCAAAAGTGATTGTCCTTCTAACTAGCAGACTAACCTCACACCAACGTTAGCTCGCTGAACTGCTGATTGCTAGAAGTCCCTCTTTTTTTACGTTTTATTTTTTAGGATTTACGTGGAACCCTTGGTCAGTGGGTTTCCCCTGTTCGTTAGGTTGATCTTCTGGAAAGACCACCACCGTTTTTAGCTCATCTTCTTTGGGCTCTACAGCAGGTGTGTCCGGATCAATTTTCCCAACTTCTTCTGAGTGTACACTGTTTTCCTGAATAATGTCAAGCGCTCCGCTATTCCGCATTGCTTCCTTGATTTCACCAATCGTTAGCAATTCATCAGAACTCAATAAGTTATCCCAATCGCGTCCCTTGATCATTTGTAATTGTGATTCAAGAAGTACTTCCAGCTTTTGCCGGAAACTACGGGCTTGTTTTTTCAAGTCGTCAGTTGCCACAATAACCTTTTGAGCTTTGCCAGCAGCTTCGCCGATATAGCCGTCCGCTTTTTTGTGCGCATTTTTGACCACTACTTCAGCTTCTTTTTGAGCTTCTTTAGCAGTGAATTCCGCTTCCCGTTTAGAACTAATTTTAACCTTATCCGCGGCATCTTGGGCTACCATAATCGACTTGTTCAAGGATTCCTTCATCTCGTCGAAATATTCCACCCGGCTCTTGGCTTCGGCTAATTGGCGCCGTAACGAATCAATTTCATCATGCAAACGCCGTTGTTCAAAAGCAACGTCATCTAAAAATTCGTCAACTTCGTCGGGGTTATACCCGCGCATTTTGTTGGAAAAGTGTTTTTGTTGTATATCTTGTGGTTCAATTGCCATCTGAATAAAACCTCCGTAAATCGCTACCTAGTTTTAATTAAATCTAGTTGGGTTTTTAGCTTATCTTTTTTTGTTTTACCTAAAACTTCCACAAGCTTAATCCTACCATATTTTCGAACTGAAATGACATCATTTCTCGCAATTATTGTGTCTGCTTTTTCATCAATCATCCAGTTTAATTGAACTTGGCGGTGCTCAATCAACTCCTTAGCACGGTGACGAGAGATCGAAAAGGCGGTGGCCACTATCGAATCCAGTCGTAACGACGCAAGCGTCACTTGCGTTCTTTCCCAATCATTAACCGGTGTAAGTATCTCGGATGGGGTTGCCAGCTGCATCCGTACTTTAATCCGTCCAATTCGCGTAATCTCATTTGAAAAGAACTTCTCTAATTCACCGTTCGTGGCCACTTGCCAACGGTCTTGGTAATGAACAATATCGCCAAACGTATCCCGTTGAATCCCAGAATTCGCTAACGTGCCTAAAATCTGGCGATGTTCCAATTCCGCGAATTTAACCGGATAATCAATTTCAAATATTTCAACTAGAAAATCCGCCTTTTCCGGAACAAAGTATTGGGGGTAAATCAAGCCCCGCTGGTTTTCTGCATTGGTAAATCCACCAAAAAAGGATAATTGTAATTCTTCATCCCGGTTAACCAGCGTCGTTAAAATGTGTTGTTGCCTTGGATTTAAAAAGTTGGTTAAAATAGACCGGTTTTGATCCTTGGCTTCTTGCACCAGCGCACTGAATTCTTCAATTACCGGTTGTTCATCCGGACGGAAGTGCTGACCAATCGGATTATCCATAAACCGTCACACCAAATAGCAGTGCTTCAATGTAGGTAAGCCCGTTAGAACACAATTCTAATACTAACAGAGCCAGAATTGGCGAAAAATCGATTCCCAAAATTGGTGGGATAAATCTAAACCAGCTCATGTATGGCTGACAAATTTTAGTCAACCACTGGCCAAATGCAGATTGATAGGCACCTGGAAGCCAGGACATCAATACCCAAATAAAAATCAGCATCATGTAAATTTGGATTGCCCAGTGTAGTAATTGAAAAATTAACGCAATCATTATTTTTAATCACTCATTTCTTGTCATTATGCAATAAATGGGCTTGAGCCCTGCTCAAACCCATTTAAATACAAATTATTTTCTACGACGTTTGAAAAATGGAGGTGTATCCAATGATTCATCGTCAGAACTTGTATTGTTATTATCGTTAAACGCGTTAAACTCTTTCTTTTCCACGTTCTTAAATTCATCATCACTTGGCGATGATGGGCGAACGGTAGAGGAGTTATTTGATTGCCGAAGTTGCCAATCACCAAATGGATCGTTTGCAGCTTGTGTATTTTGGTTATTAGCTGCTCCATTATTATTAAGGTTATCAGTCGAACCAGCCCCGCGCATTTCAGTGTTTGCTGAAATGTTGTTTGTATTCGCAGTGTTTACACTACTTGGGTTCTCAAAAGAGGTGCGTGCTGGTTGACGGTGTAAAGACGCTCTACCAGCTTTTTTATCAATCCCAGTAGCGATAACCGTTACCCGAACGCCATCCTTTAACTCTTCGTCGATTGAAGTCCCAAAGATGATGTTAACGTCATCGTTAGCCGCTTCTGTAACGATTTGTGAAGCTGCTTGAGCTTCGAACAAGGAAAGGTCTGGGCCACCAGTGATGTTAAGCAAGACTTGTTCAGCACCATCAATTGATGTTTCCAACAATGGTGAAGAGATTGCCTTCTTGGTTGCCTCTTCGGTCCGGTTTTCGCCATTTGCGGAACCAATTCCCATCAAAGCGGAACCTTGGTTTTGCATAACTGTCTTAACGTCAGCAAAGTCCAAGTTAACGTAACCTGGTGAAGTAATCAAATCAGAAATACCTTGCACACCTTGACGCAAAACGTTATCGGCTTCGTTGAAGGCTTCCATCATTGGCGTCTTCTTGTCAACTAAGTCAAGCAAGCGGTTATTTGCAATAATAATTAAAGTATCTACGTGTTCTTTAAGATTGCTTACCCCTTCAGCAGCAAAACGCGCACGTTTTGGTCCTTCGAAAGTAAATGGACGGGTAACCACCCCCACGGTAAGGGCACCTTGTTCTTTAGCAATTTTGGCTACCATTGGTGCAGCGCCGGTACCAGTACCGCCACCCATTCCGGCAGTAACGAAAATCATATCTGCGCCTTCTAAAGCTGAAGCAATTGTTTGTTGACTTTCTTCAGCAGCTTTAGCACCAACTTCAGGAGTTGATCCAGCACCTAGTCCCTTAGTTAATTTCGGTCCTAGTTGAATCTTTACGTCCGCATTTGACGCTTGTAAAGCTTGCACGTCGGTGTTAGCAACGATGAATTGTACCCCTTTGACACCTTCAGAAATCATCCGGTTTACGGCGTTACCACCACCGCCACCAACACCAATAACTTTGATGTTAGCGCCTTTACTCTTGTTATCATCCATTGAAAATTCCATGTTTAATTCCTCCATCGTTAATGTTAGTCAAAGAAATCACTAAACCATTTTTTGATTCCATCGAAGCGATTGGATGTCGCTTTTGGTGATGAATTACGTTCAACCGGTTTAGAGCGTTCTTGCGTTGGTTCAGGGTGCTTTACCGTTGCTTGAGCACGTTTAAATTTAGGTTTCTCATCCACAACTTCTTCTTGTGGCGTCTCTGAAACTGTCCGTTCACTTGAAACCATCGCATTTTTCGCTAAGATATCAACGTCGCTCATCCGTCCTTCGTAATTTAGGATAGCTAGCGCCTGCGCAAAGGCGGGGTGTCTCAATCCCATTTGGTCAGGAACGTATAATTTAGCGTTAGTTTCGAAAATTCTTTCAACTAACTTTTCGATTCCAGGAAGGGCTGCCCCTCCACCGGTAATCACGATTCCACCTGGCATGTCCAGTGCACCAATTTTATCTAATTGCTTCTTGATATTAGTTAAAATCTGTTCCAAACGTGCTTCAATAATCTCACTCAAATACTCTTCATCAACCGCAACCGGCTCGTTTTGGCCAACCACGTTAACCGGGAAGGTTTCCTTACCGGCTTCGCTAGCAACCGCGTAACCGTATTGTTGTTTAATTTGTTCCGCGTTATCTAAAGAGGTGTTCAATACCACTGAGATATCCTTGGTTACAAATTGGCCACCCTCTTGTTCGACAAAAGTGTACTTGAGGTGGTGGTCATGAATCACTGCCACCGTCGACTGGCCTGCGCCTAAGTCTAACGTAATTGTACCAAAATCTTGTTCACCATCATTTAAGATTGTTTTACCCAGTGCTAGTGGATTAACTACAACGTCCACCAAGTTCAGTCCCGCTTGACGAACCGCACTCTTCAAATTATGGATGATTGTTTTAGGTCCGGTAATCAATCCGCCGTTCATTTCCAGGCGAACCCCTACCATCCCTCTTGGATCCTTGATACCGTCGAAACCGTCCACAATAAACTCATCCGGAAGCACATCTACCACTTCTTGTTCCGGAGGTAAATTATGTACAGACGCCGCATTAGAAACTTCAATCACATCTTGATTATTAATCTCGCGTGAACTATCTGAGATAGCGATCATTCCCCGTACGGGTTCGATTCTTAATAAATTAGCTGGAATACCAGCCACTACATCTTGGATTTGAATATTTGCTTTGCGCTCTGCAGTTTCAATAGCCCGCTTAATGGCAATCGCTGCCTTATCAATATCAACGATTACACCACGATTGACTCCATCTGAGGGCTCTCTTCCCACACCAATAACGTTCATTTGTCCTTTGACATATTCAGCAACAATAACTTTTATTGAGGTGGTTCCAATATCCAGTCCAACGTAAATTCCTGAATTATCCATAATAAAGGAACCTCCTAGTCGTTTAACTGTTTCATTTATATACTTATCACATATATTAATTAGTTTACCATATTCATTCTTTATTTAGAACGCAGAATTCCACTAAAATTACAGCTTATTTCAACTAATTGCCGGTCAAAATGGTTCTTAGCCCTCTTAGTTTCCATCTGGGTTCTCTTCATCAGTCGCTGTAAAACCTTGCACACTATTTTGCGTAGCCCGTCGTTGTTGGGTTTGGTAGTCAACGTTGTCAATTGAAGAACTACTTGATGAATCTGCTGATTTACTCTTCGCGGAGGGTCCAACACTTAGTGAATTTTTTTTGCTGTCGGACGATTGACTTCCCTCTTCCGTCGGGTCAGTCGACGTCGAACTAGTTGACGATTCATCACTTTGCCCCCGCGGATACGAGTATGCACCGACTTGTAGGTCCACAATTCCCCTTTTTTTCATGCTTGCTGAAATTTCCGGGTAGTACTTCATTTTCTTAGCAAAGGTATTTAAAACCGCATATACTTCATTACCGTCATTCATAAAGAAGTGCAACTGGTGTCGTTCTTTTTTGGTTGCCGTATAGTCAACTTCTGCAACGTCGTTTTGCACTTCATTAGGTAACTTCGCGTATTCGCTCAGAAAACGTTTCAAAACCTGATTATCTTTAAACTGGCGGAAAACCGGGTAATCACCATCTGGTTGGGTAGCGCTTTTTTTAGATACCGTGCCGTCTTGTCGAACTGCGTAGTAGTATTTGTTGCGCACCACGTATCCCATTACGGCGTTTTCACGCACTTTAATTTTGACGTTACCTAATAACGAGACCGAGATTTGAGCATCCTTTAAATCCGGTAGCTTGTGAATTAGACGCGCTTCGTCGCCCCGTTCCTTAAACCAGGTCGCCGGAATCACGTCATTTTTCCTTACGGTTACTTTCTTTAAAATGTCACTTTTTTCCACCCGTTTATTCCCCTGCACGGCAATGGTTTGCACCCGGCTAATGGGAGCGCAGAGGTAAATCGTAACTAAAATCAAGATCCCAATCAAGCTAAGCAAACCAATTTTAATTCCTTTACCAATGTGTAAAGGCTGACGGACTTTCTTTTGGGTTAACTTATTACGCTTTTTCCCCGGGTGCTTTTTTGCAGTACCACGCTTTGCGCCACCTAATTTAGAACTCTTTTTAGTCCGGTTACGTTGGTTATGCTCTTTTTGATAACGGGCCCACGGGGTTAGATTTTCATCATCTTTTTTCTTTTTCATTGGCATCACCCGTTAAGCTTTGATTACTGATTTCAAAACTGCGTACAATTTTTCTGCTGCTTGCGGCTGTCCCAATTTTTTAGTATTTTCGGCCATCTGCTTACGTTTTTGGTCATCGAGCATCAAATCATCCAACTTAGTTAACAGAGTCTTTGAAGTTAACTCATTTTCCGTAATCATTTCTGCAGCGTGTTGATTGACTAAGCTGCGCGCATTTTTAGTCTGGTGATCATTTGTGACGTACGGACTTGGAATTAAAATTGACGGAATTCCCAGGGAAGTAAGTTCGGCTAAGCTTGTTGCTCCCGCGCGACCTACCACGACTGCCATTCGAGGAAGCATTGCTGGCATATCAGCAATGTACGGTAGCACCGCCACTTTCCCTTTATAAGGGGTTAGGTCAACGTCCTTAGTTAAGTTATCAAAATGAACTCGCCCGGTCACGAAAATCGTTTGGTAATTACGTTTTACTAATTCATTCAAAGATTGCATGGTTACTTCGTTAATTTTTTCTGCTCCACGGCTACCGCCAAAAATTAACACGGTGGGCACGTCATCTTTTAAGCCAAATTGGTTTAGCGATTGCGGAGTAATTTTAACTACTTCGGTTGCTCGCGGATTCCCAGTTAAAACCACTTTTTCTTTGGGAAATTGGTCTTCTGCTGCTTCAAAGGAAATTGCAATCTTCTTAACAAACTTGCTTAAGAACTTATTGGTGACCCCCACCACGCTATTTTGTTCGTGGATCACCGTTGGAATCCCCATCATGCTGGCGGCAAATACTACCGCCCCGCTGACGTATCCTCCAGTTCCTAGTACAACGTCTGGTTTAAACTCCTTAATCATTTTACGCGCCTTAACCACGCTACTCAAAAACAGTCCCACTGTTTTAAAGTTTTCTAATGATAATGAACGTTTAAATCCTTGAATTTTAATCGTTTTAAAATCGATCCCCGCATTGGGAACAATTTTGTTTTCCAGTCCCTTATGCGTTCCCACATACAGTACTGCTGAATCGGGTTCGACTTCCCGAACTTGTTTAATAAGGGCAAGTGCTGGGTAAATGTGGCCGCCAGTTCCGCCTCCTGAAACCATCAGTCTCATTTAGTAACATCTCCTTTTTCCTTCGATAAATTTTCCACGGCGGTGATGAATTCATCGCCCCGTTCTTCAAAAGTTTGGTATTGATCCCAACTTGCTGCAGCTGGTGAAAGTAAAATTACGTCTCCAGGTTGGCTGTCTTCAAAGGCGATGGCAACCGAATCCTTAACCCGCGGGCTGTCCTTAACGACTTTAACGCCCGCCGCCTGTGCAGCTTCCTGCATGTGCGCAGCAGTTTGCCCGTTAACAATCACTTCCTTAACGTGGGGCTTCAAATCAGCCACCAGTCGAGTGTAGTCGTCTCCCCGGTCTAAACCTCCCGCAATCAAGATGATTGGCCGTTGAAAGGCCTTTAAAGCCACCTGCGTTGCTTCGATGTCGGTTGCTTTTGAATCATTATAGAATTGGCGGCCGGCTAAGGTTTTTACGTATTGAATCCGGTGTTTGACCCCGCTAAAAGTTTGGAGAACCTGCTTAATATGTTTATTAGCAACCCCTTCAATCTTAGCCACGGCAATTGCCGCGAGCGCATTTTCAACGTTCTGGTCCCCAGGCACCCCGATTTCATCGGCCGCCATGATCCGTTCATTTTTGAAATATAATTGACCATCCTTGGCGTAGGCCCCGTTTTCAACTAAACCTTGGCGGGAAAACGGAACGACCTGCGCCGCAGTCCGTTGCGCTAATTGTTGCCATTCAGGATTATCCCAGTTAATGACAAAATAATCATCTTTGGTTTGGTTCTCCGTGATCCTCATCTTGTCATTAACGTAATTTTCCCGAGTTTTGTGCCAATCTAAGTGGTTAGAGAAAATGTTGTTAACCACGGCAATGTGGGGGTGCAACTGGTCAATCCCGGCGAGCATAAAGCTAGATAGCTCCATTACGACCCGGTCGTTAGCAGTAGCCTTTTGCACTACCGTAGTCGCAGGAACTCCAATATTTCCCGCCACGTATGCTGCATGATGATCTTGCTGATCTAGCATTAGTTGAATCATCGTGGTAACGGTTGTTTTTCCGTTACTACCGGTTACCCCAATTAATTCGCTGTCCATCACCCGGTATGCCAACTCAGGTTCGGCAATGATTGGCACGTTTTGCTCCTTAGCAGCTACCAAAACTGGGTTTGTATACGGGATTCCGGGATTCTTGACGATTAATTCGATATGATGCTGAGCCAAGATTCCCTTTGGGTGACTGCCTAAAATCATTTGGACGTCAGCCTTTTTAAGTTGTTCAATCAGTTCTTGCGGTTGTTCTGCCTTTGCGTCATTTACTAATACCTGCGCATTCAGTTTACGCAACAAAAGAGCGGCACTAACTCCGCTCTTTGCCATCCCCAAAACGAGAATATTCTTATTTGCTAAATCCTTTATCTCTGCTAATGCTTTCATTCTATAATCTCCCTACCAAATGCTAATTAACGTAATTAGCGCACCGATCAATCCAACAATCCAAAAGACGGTGTCGACTTTCCATTCACTCCAGCCTAACATTTCAAAATGATGGTGAATGGGACTCATCTTAAAAATTCGGCGTCCGGTTAGCTTAAAGGACAGTACTTGTAAAATTACGCTGAGGGTTTCCAATACGAATACGATTCCCACCAGTAGTAGTGACAATTCTTGATTCAAAATGATGGAAACCGCCCCTAAGGCACCGCCCAATGCTAAGGAGCCCATGTCTCCCATAAAGACCTTGGCTGGTTTGTGGTTAAATACGAGAAAGGCTAACATTGAGCCAACCACCGCCCAGCAAAATAGCATCACTGCAGGTTGATTGAGCTTCGCAGCAATAATTGCGTAAGTAGCAAACGCAATCGTCGATAAACCAGCAACTAGACCATCCAGTCCGTCCGAAAGGTTGACTGCATTGGAAAAGCCAACTAACCAGAAAATTACAAATAGTGCGTACCAACCGCCTAGATGCCAAACTCCGATTCCGGGAATTGATAATTGCAAGGCTACGCCAGTTTCTTTAATGACCCAGTAAAAAATCAATCCGCCAATGATTTGGCCAAGCAGCTTTTGCCAAGCTTTAAAACCTTCGTTTTGCCGCTTTAATAATTTAATACTGTCATCCCAGCAACCAATCAAACCGAATTCTAAAAGAACGAAAAGGAGCATCACTAGGTTGGTGGTCAATAAATGGAACGCTAACCCGCTGATGATCGCAGCCACGATAATGGCCACGATGAAAACTAGTCCTCCCATCGTGGGTGTCCCAGATTTCTTTTGATGCCATTTGGGGCCTTCTTCTCGGATCATTTGCCCTTCGTTCCGTGCCCGGAAATAATGGATAAAACTGGGCATCCCTATTAAAGTAATTACGGCACTTAAGCCGCCCGCTAACAAGTTACTCATTTTTCTTCTCCTATGCTATTTTTTGAGTGTTACCGTCATGGTCATTCCTGATTGAAGCGTGGTTCCTTTGGCGACCGACTGACCGGCTACAAAACCTTTACCTTGGTACTTAACTTCAATGTTAAACATTTTAGCAAGTTTAATCACGTCGTTTTTGGACCATCCCGTAAGGTCCGGCATGGTAACCGTTCCTCCGGTATTCAAAAGAATCCGCTGGCCCACTAACAACTTACTACCGGCCGATTCCGATTGTGCCAAAATCCGGCTCCCATTACCTAACCGAACCACAGCTACGTTATTTTTACCCAATTCCTTCACCGCGTCGTCAGCATCTTTACCCACCACGTTTGGTACTTCAATGGAACTATCAATGTCCGTATTCGCAGTGGATTTATCTTGTTCAAGGGCCTGCTTCATCACTGGTCCAAAAATTTCATCTAGTAACTGGGTTGCCGTCTTATCCGCAGGCAAGTTTGGTTTTTTCATCGTAATGTACATGATGTACTTCGGATTTTTTGCAGGAGCCATCGCGGCTACCGAATACAGGTAGCTGTCGTCACCAGAAGCGTAGTTCCCGTTACTTGCAACTTGCGCTGTACCGGTTTTTGCCGCAATCCGGTAACCCTTCAGCTTAAAGTCGCTCCCGATTCCGTATGGTTTGTAAACCACATCTTGCATTAGCTTACGGACTTCTTTAGTAGTTTTAGCTTTCACTGGCCGGCCCACTTTTTTGGTTTTCATTTGGTAAGTCGTTTTTCCCGTGTTGGGGTTCACCACTTTTTTAACAAACTGTGGCTTCACCATTTGTCCATTATTAGCAATCGCGGTGAAACCTTGCAACATTTGCATGGCCGTCACGTTAATTGCTTGCCCAAAGGCGGTGTCCGCTTGCTCAATTGGATAGTCAAACTGCATGCTGCCTTTAGATTCGCCTTCTAAACCAGAGTTAGTTGATTCTAGTAGGTGGAATCGTTTAATATACTTCTTCCAAGTTTTGGCACCCATCTTTTGTTCCAAATGGGCCATTGCCACGTTACTAGAAAGGGCAAATCCTTTTTCGTAGGAAATTAATCCCCAGCCTTCCCGCTTCCAATCGGGCACTACCTGCCCATCGATTTCGTAGGTACCCGACTTATACACCTCATCTGGGTCAAAATTACCACTATCAATTGCAGCAGCGGTGGTGAAAATCTTCATGGTTGAGCCCGGTTCATAAGTATCCTGTACTAAACCGTTATTCCAAGCTTTGGACAAGCCTTTCTTAGTGGAGGCATTAAACGTTGGACGTTGGGTAGTTGCTAAAATTGCTCCGGTCTTAGCGTTCATGATAGTTGCCCCGATCGACTCAGGATGTGCCTGAGACTGTACTTTGCTGACCGTGCTTTCCATGATGGTTTGTAACCGTTGATCTAAGGTGGTGTAGACCGTGCTTCCATCCCGCGCTGGACGTTCTACCTGTGATCCCGGCAATTGGTAACCAAATTTATCCTTTTGTAAGGATTTTTCCCCATCGGTTCCCGTCAACTGCTTGTTCAACATCTTTTCGAGCCCCATAACTCCTGAAAGTTGCGTGGTATCGCTACCCTTTTCTTGGGACTGTTGGGCAAAGCCGATTAAGTTTGAGGCGAAAACCCCGTTAGGATATAAGCGCGCTTCCGAGGAAACGAAGTTAATCCCGGTTAATTTGTATTTTTCAATTTTTTCCTTAGTTGCTACGGAAATGTTATTTCCCGCACTCCCAAATTCCACTTGGAAAGTCTTGGGATTACTAGGACTCAAAGTTTTTAACGCTTTTTTGTAGCTAATTGGTAGATACTTGCTCAGTACGCGCGCCGTTTTCTTTTTATCGGTTACGTACAGCGGTTGGCGATTTGGGCCCACCTGCTTTTTACTTACCACCGCGTAAATCGAATATGTACTAGTATCCTCGGCAATCGGGTTCCCGTTGGTATCTAAAATGGAACCTCGTTTAGCCTTAATAGTTTTATTGTCCGTGTATAGCCGTTTGGCTTGACTGCTGAGATTGACGCTTTCAATCGTCTTATTAATGGCAATATAAGAAAAGCGCCCAACAATCACTATAAACACTCCTGCTACAATCAATAAAAACCATTTTCCAAACATCATCCGATTGTGCTGAGTTTCCGTAGTATTAGTCGTTCGCTTTTTTGGGTTCATCATTTATTTACATTCCTTATATTCTCTGAATTAAGAGAAAGGCCTGCCTTTTTAGCAACTTTATTTAACCGATTTTGGTCGGATAACTGATTAACCTCTTGTTTCATAGTTGTATTTTTGCTTGATAAGGCCGTTGTCTTCTCTTGTGTTGCTTCAAGTTTATGCTGTGCATTAGATAAACTTATTTTACCAGAAACAACGGTAAGCATTAACCCTACCAAAATAAATCCGCAAAATGTTATCAAAAACTTTTCAAACTTCGACAAGGGCAGTTGTCGAGCAGTTACAACCTCCCGGGCTTTTTTTAATTCTTTTTTCCCTACTCCGGCAATTGAAGTTGGTTCGTTAATCATTCTTGAACGACCAGCATAATCATTATTTTGAGCCATTGGCGTCTACCCTTCCTGTAACTTTTCGATAATTCTTAATTTTGCACTATGTGCTCGACGATTTTCCTTTAGTTCGTCCTCAGAAGGAACGATTGGTTTACGATTAACCAATTTAAAATGCGGTTTTTTATCAGCTGGAATAACTGGTAGTCCAGCCGGTAAATCACCAATTTCTGTCTTTTCTTTAAACATGCGTTTTACTAAGCGATCTTCCAGCGATTGGAACGTAATCACTGAAATCCGGCCGTTGTCGTTTAACAAATCTAAGGCTTGTTCCAACGATTCTTCTAAAGCCCCTAACTCATCATTGACCGCAATTCGAATTGCTTGAAACACCCGTTTAGCGGGGTGACCGCCCGTACGGCGCGCTGCCGCCGGAATTGCTTCTTTAATAATCTCGACTAGTTCCCCGGTAGTTACAATAGGGTGTTGCTCGCGGACTTTTTCTATTCGCCGTGCAACTTGCTTTGCATACTTTTCTTCTCCATAACGGAAGAAAATCCGGACCAAATCGTTGTACGACCATTCGTTGACTACCGCTTGGGCCGTTAATTCTTGACTCTGATCCATGCGCATATCAAGCGGTGCGTCATAGCGATAGCTAAAGCCTCGCTGGGCATCGTCGAATTGCGGTGAGGAAACCCCTAAGTCGTATAGGATCCCATCAACGTGATCAATTCCTCGTTGGTTTAATTCATTTTTTAAGTTTCTAAAATTAGCCTTAATAAAGGTTACTTGCTGATTTGCTATGTATGGTGCCAAATGATCTTGATTGTAATCAATCGCTGTTTGATCTTGGTCAAACGAATACAAATGACCTGTAGAGCCCAGCTTAGATAAAATCAACTGACTGTGGCCGCCCCCGCCAAGGGTACAATCCACATAAACGCCGTCTTTGCGGATATTCAATCCAGCAACGGTTTCTTCCAATAGCACGGTGGTATGTTTAAATTCTGTCATTTATATCACAATCCAAAATCAATTAAATTTTCGGCAATATCGTCAAAGTTCGCTTCAGTTTCTTCGATAGCAGCTTCCCAGCGGGCCTTATTCCAAATTTCAATTCGGTTAGAAACCCCTACTAAAACACATTCTTTTTGCAAATCTGCGTGGACTCGCAACTTCTTAGGAATGATAATTCTTCCCTGCTTATCAAAGTTACATTGGGCTGCATCAGCAAACATAAAACGAACAAACGCCCGATTATTTTTCTTATTAGATGGTAGTTGACTAAGCTTTTCTTCGACGAGTTTCCATTCACTCAAGGGATAGCCAAATAAGCATCCATCTAGCCCTCGCGTAATTACGAAATCCTCGCCTAGTTGATCGCGGAATTTAGATGGTATGATCAAACGTCCCTTGTTGTCCAATGAATGTTCGAATTCACCCATGAACATGAAACCGCCTCCGTCAACTAAATCTATAACAATATTACCACTTCCCCCCACTTTCCACCACTTAATTACAAATGTTTTTTCCCAATTTTTTATTAAATTTAAACATTCTATAAAAGCTTGATACGAATAGGGTTTTCACTTGTTTTACGAGGTGGAGAAAAAGTGGGGGATTCATCTCTGGATTTGCCTAAAAAAATTACTTATTGTAGAATTGCTGTAAATCATGAGAAAGTAGTGTTTTTAAATGTATAATAATAAAAAGAAGAAAAAGAGCGGTCTGCAAAAGGTCATCATGGTCTTTGTTTGGATTATGATTATCTTGACCCTGGGCAGCGTACTTTACGCCCCCCTTGCCCAACTCCTGGGTGCTTAAACATCTAGATATAAAAGAGACGAGCGTGGGACAAAAGTCGGGTAGTTTGCGAGCATTAACTGAAAATTGACTATGATGCCTGAATTGGGCATGATGGTCAATTTTTTGGTTAAGCGGAACCAACTGCTTTTGGCACACGTTTTGGCTCTATTGAAGTCAAAATGCCAAAATAAAAACGGTTCATGAGGAAGTTTCACCTCATGAACCGTTTTTTGTTTAGAGACTTTTGGCACAGTCCCGTCTTTTTGAAATTGTCCTCAAAACACTAAGGATAGCTATTGCTCATCTTTAGTACGGTAAACTTTACGCGGCTTACTACCTTCTTGCGGACCGATCACCCCATTTTCCTCAAGCTGGTCAATGATCCGCGCTGCCCGGTTGTAACCGATTCGAAACTTCCGTTGCAACATGGACGTGCTTGCTCGTTGCATTTCCGTTACTAACTCAACGGCTTCCGGATAATATTCATCCAATTCGTCAGTAGCTTCAGTTTCGGCAACTTCTTGATCCGTAACGTTTAGTTGATCATCGTATTCTGCAGTTTGTTGCTGCTTAACAAAATCAACGATTTCCTTAACGTCGTGATCCGAGATGAATGCTCCTTGAACCCGCTCTGGCTTGTTCTTGCCCATTGGGAAGAATAACATATCTCCTCGGCCAAGGAGCTTTTCAGCACCGTTAGCATCAATAATGGTTCGTGAATCGGTTCCCGAGGCTACGGCAAACGCAATTCGGGAAGGTACGTTAGCCTTAATCAATCCCGTTACCACGTCAACCGAAGGCCGCTGGGTAGCGATAATCATGTGAATTCCAGCAGCCCGCGCTAGTTGAGCTAACCGAATAATCGCATCTTCCACTTCGTTAGAAGCCACCATCATCAAGTCCGCTAACTCATCCACAATTACGACAATGTACGGCATTTTTGGCCGTTTTCCACCGTCCGCTGCATTTTGTTCCTCAATGAATTCGTTGTAACTTTTAATATTACGCTGATTCATTTCCGCAAACAAATCATAGCGGTGCTGCATTTCTGCAACCACTTTATGTAATGCTTTAGCAGCCTTCCGCGCATCGGTAACTACCGGGGTTAATAAGTGAGGAATGTCATTGTAAATTCCCAACTCAACCTTTTTAGGATCAATTAAAATCAACTTAACCTCGTCAGGCCGGGCATTCATTAGCAACCCGGTAATAATTACGTTAATCATTACCGACTTCCCTGAACCTGTTGCCCCGGCAATTAACAAATGTTGCATCTTAACTAAGTTAGCTTCAACTAGGTTACCCGAAACGTCACGACCAATGGGTACTTTTAACGGATCATCTGGGTGCGCTGGTTGGGATTCAATGATGTCACGGAACGAAACCGTTGATATCGTCCGGTTAGGGACTTCAATTCCAACCAATGATTTTCCTGGAATGGGCGCTTCAATTCGAATATCCTTAGCAGCCAAAGCCAAGGCTAAGTCGTCCGCCAAACCAACGATTTTGCTAACCTTCACCCCAATTGCCGGATGAATTTCATATTCGGTGACTGATGGCCCCATTTTCACGCTTTCTACCGAGGCGTCCACCCCAAAACTATTCAAAGTGTCCTGTAAAATTTGGGTGTTCTTTTTGATTGAATCGTATTCTGAGCTTTGGTCAGCTTGCGGAATTTCGGTTAACAAGGTTGAAGATGGCAACCGATAGTTAGGATTCAACTTATTCTCGCTTTCAAATCCCACTTCCGAGTTAGCAGTTGATTGCTTATCCTGATTCTTAGGTTTCCGCGGATTTCGTTGGTTATTGGTTGAAATCTCAATCTTAGGCTCCGCGGGGTGCTCAATACCACGAGTCCCATCGACCACCGGTTCTTCGGTAGTTGGCTCTACGTGCGTCCTTTCTGACTTAACGGACTGTTTAGTAGCACCATCCTCCGGCGGCTTCCTCTCCATGGGGGTTCGTTTAACATCCGGTTTGCTAATCGTAAAGTCCAGCTGTTCCCACCAGTCCAAAACACCGCGGGTTAATGCCCGAATTCCTTCGATTAACCGCTGTGTAATCCAAAGAATTGCTAGACCCGTCTTTGATAGAACTTCATCAAAAGGAATGCCAAAGAGGATTACTAAGCCCACCGTCATCAAAACAATTGCTAAAATGGCGCTGCCAATCTCACTCAACAAGAAGTGCGTGCCGCTATAGAAGACCGCCCCTAGCAAACCGCCTCCAATATCGTTAGTGGTGATTTGTTCTAAAAAGGATCGTTCGATTCCCTCGACGGTCCGGGCAACAAACCCGCTTTCCAAATTTAGCCCGCTTGCAAACCGGTACTCGACCCAAAGTAAATAACCAATCATGGTTAAGCTAAGCCCGATTACCCGGTCGCTAGCGCCTTTAAACCGTAGTTCCCGTCCCATAAATAGCAGGTAGAGCCCATAAAAAAATAACAATACAAACCCCAGCGGGCTTAGGCTCCCCACAAAAATCCGAAACATATTGGCAACCAGCATTCCTAAGAATCCCCGGCCAAAATAACCTAAAAGGGCAACCAGTACGTACGCCAGCCCCAATAAATTTTGGGTAGGGAGGCTTTGTTGCTTCTTTCGTTTGCGCGTTGTTTTACGCCTTTTCTTTGCTTTTGCCATATCTAACCCTATTTCAATTTATCATTTTCGTATTCATGACTAATTTCTAAGTTAGGAAACTCCTGTTGTCGTAAAACTTCGTATATCACAATTGCTACCGAGTTTGATAGGTTCAATGCCCGAATATGTTGGTCATTTTGCGGAATACGGATTGCACAATCCGCATATTGGCGCATAAAGGCTTCCGGTAGTCCAGTCGTTTCCTTCCCGAAAAGAAAGTAGTTATCCACGTCGTCTTCAGCTCCAGTATAATCAGCTTGAGTATAAGCTTTTGAAGCAAATTTAGAAACCACAAAAAGTCGTTTTCGATCCTTAACGGTCGCTAAAAAATCAGGTAAGTTATCGTGGTAAACCACCTTAACGCTGTCCCAATAATCTAAGCCGGCCCGTTTTAAAGTCTTATCACTGATTTCAAAACCCAGTGGCTTAATTAAATGTAATACCGCGTTAGTTCCCGCACAAGTTCGGGCAATATTTCCGGTATTAGCCGGCATTAACGGCTCAAATAATACAATATGATTTGTCATTTTTAATCTCCATTTAGTCTTAAAATTAAAAACGTAGACACTCGGTATTGCGCGGCGAGTATCTACGTTCGTGAAGTCCCCGAATCGTTTCAAACGAAATCCCTTCGATATCCGCGTAACACGGGCTCCATCCGCATACTAACACTACTTTTTTCATTCTGCAAATTAGCTATTGTTCGTAACCGCCTACCCGACGCTTGAAAAGCTCAAAACCGTGGATAAACAGTACCTTTAACACTGCATAAGCAGGAATCCCAAAAATCACACCAACCAAACCAAACATTTGTCCCGACGCTAGTAAAACCACCAAAATAGTTACCGGATGAATCGCTAGGTTGCTTCCTAAAACTAATGGTGAAATGAAACGGCCTTCTAACGTTTGTTCAATTGCAAAAACAATCAGCACCTTGACCAACATCACCGGCGAGATGAACGCGCCAATTACTATGGAAGGAACCATTGCTAAAAACGACCCCAAGTAAGGAATTAAATTTAAAAATCCTGCCGCAACTGCGAGGGTAAGTGCAAATTTTAGCCCAATTACTAAGTAACCAATAAAAAACATCAGGGCCACGAAGAATGCGACCACTAACTGTCCCCGGATATACTGACTTAATTGGGTATTAATTTCACCAAGGATCTGGAGAAATTGAGGCCGATACCGTACGGGAAAAGCCTTCGCTAGGTATTCTGGAAGGTCATGTCCATCCCGCAATAAGTAAAACAGGATAAACGGCATGGTGATGATGCCAATCACCACCTTCGTAATTAAGCTCAATACGCTTCCCAACGAAGTGACCGTATTATTGGCAACGCTCGTTACTTTCTTTGACCACGATTGAATAGTTTCGCTACTAACTCCGTGGAATTGCTTTTGAAAATCACCTAAGCGTGGGTCATTTAAGATACCATTGATTTTTTCTATAGCAGCGTTCCAATAATCTGGCCAGTTTTGAATTAGCGCTGCAGTTTGTTCCCGAATCACGGGAATCACCGCCACTACTCCAGCAACGATTAAGATAGCCACCCCGACAAAAATAATACTGATGGAAACCACCCGTTTCATTTTAAAGCGGCTTTCTAACCGATCAACCAACGGATTCAACAAGTAATACAAAACGCCCGCTAAAATAATGGGAAATCCCACAATTTTAAAGAAGTCTTCCAACGGCTTGAAAATCCAGGTAACTTTTGAAAACATAAATAAAATTAGTAACACTAATAACACGATGATCAAACTAACGACCGGCCGGTTATTGAGTACTAACTGGTTAAACCACGTTCTCCACCTAGGTACTTTAGGCTTGCGTTCCATCAACTTTCACCGTCCAATCACTTGTATTGAATAGTTTCCCCCACTTTAAAGTCGGGAAAAACATCCGGGCTAAGGTAAATTGCGCTCGCCAACGGCTGTTCAGGTACCTCTTTAAAAACCAGCGTCGTGTGACCAATGCTTTGCAAATTTTGATTTACCAAACTACCAACAAATTTAACGTCATAGGTTTGTTCACCAATTACGATTTGTGAACCCGCTTTTAAATTAAATTGCTGATCATTATCTTTTTCAATTTCTTGGACAACCGCAATTTTCTTTAAATCTGGCGTTGCGGTTTCGTCAAACAAAATTGCTAACCGATCTTGCTTAGCAATTGCCTCTGGTCCAATACTTTTTACCTTAGCTGAAATCATTTAACACACCCCTTACTCATTATGATTTTATTGTACCATAGTGGGGTTCTCACACCTTCAGAAAACGTATTCAATCCGTGAAATATGCTATACTTAACGGTGAGTTTTACCTAGAGAGGAGCACAAGTGCTATGATTGAAACCATTTTATTAGGTACCTACACCAAACAAACCAGTGAAGGAATCTATCAAGTTGAACTTGATACAACCCAAAAACAACTCCAAAACTTACAATTAGTTGCTAAAGTAGAAAACCCAACCTATCTAACGGTAAGTCATCAGCAAATGCTGTATGCTGTCGATCGTTACCAAGATCAAGGAGGCGTTTCGGTAACTCAACTAGGCGATCGTTCTCAAGTTTTACAACATTTAGTACAGCCGGGAACCCCGCCTGCTTACGTAACCGTAGACGAACACCGTCACCTAGTTTTTGACGCTAATTATCACGAAGGCACCGTTCATGCGTATCAAATTCAAGCCGACGGAACCCTTAATTTAGCACACACTTTTACTAATCAAGGCTCCGGCCCGCGTCCAGAACAAAGTGAAGCCCATCCCCATTACGTAGATCGTACTCCCGATGAGCACCTTGTGGTCTGTGATTTAGGTTGTGATGAAGTATTTATTTTAGATTATGATGCAGCCACCGGCTTCCAAACGGTTTCTAAGTACGAAACTGCTCCAGGGTTTGGCCCTCGTCACGTTGTATTTAACCAACAAGGAAACACGGCTTATTTAGTTGGTGAATTGGCAAGTGAAGTAGAAGTGCTTAATTACCACAATGGTGAATTTCGTCACGTTCAAACGCTAAAAACCATCCCCGACGACTGGGAGCAACATAATGGAGCCGCCGCAATTAGAATTACTAGCGACAACCGTTTCGTTTATGTATCCAACCGGGGCCATGATTCAATCGCCGTTTTTGCAGTTAATGACGATGGCACCCTCGAACTAATCCAAAATTGTGCCATTGCAGGCAGTTTCCCTCGTGATTTTGCCCTAAATGCTGACGAGCGTTTTCTTGTTTGTGGCAACCAGACCACCAATAACTTGAGTTTATTTGAAAGAAATTCCGAGAATGGTAAACTTAAACTTATTCAAAAAGACTTTGCCGCTCCAGAAGTGGTTTGCGTCTACTTTAAATAAAAACGAGGTTAATTATGCTTAAAGAAGTTCCAGTAGAAAATTACACTGACATTCCCCGGGTAATTGCCAACGGGGCTAATCGAATTGAGCTTTGTGACAACTTAGCAGTGGGCGGCACTACCGTCAGTCACGGGGTAATGGCGGAAAGCCAGAAATACGCTAGCGAACATCACATTCCGGTTATGGCTATGATCCGGCCCCGGGGCGGCAACTTTGTTTATAACGATATTGAATTAAAAATGATGGAAGCCGACCTTTTCCAAGCACAACAGCTTGGCGTTGATGGTGCAGTTTTCGGTGCATTGACTCCCCAAGGAACCATTGACGAAGAGGCAATGGAACAATTAATCGGTGCTGCCGGTGGTATGCAAATCACCTTCCACATGGCTTTTGACGCGATTCCGGTTGAGCACCAAGCCGCTAGTATTGATTGGCTGATTGACCACGACGTGGATCGGATCTTAACCCATGGTGGTCCGTTAACTAAACCCATTGAAGATACGCTTAGCCACCTCAAGGAAACCGTTAAATACGCTAAGGGCCGCATCATCGTAATGCCGGGTGGTGGCGTCACCGTTGATAACGCTGCTGAAATTGCTGAACAACTTCACGTTCCCGAACTACACGGCTCGAAATTAGTTTAATCCTAAAATAAAAGCATCGTGGTAATTCCCCTGATTCATGGAATTATCACGATGCTTTTTATACTATTAATTAACCTGTCCTAGTGAAAGTTCGCTAAGCAAATTGTTGCAATGTTAAAGTAAATTAAAATTGAAATAATATCACTAACGGTGGAAATCAGTGGTCCGCTAGCTACCCCTGGATCTTGACCTAACTTTTCCAGAATAATCGGAATTAAACTACCTACCAAATTAGCGATAAAAATAGCTCCCCACATGGCTGCCCCAACAATTATGCCAAGCATTAAGTTGTGTTGCCAAAGCAATACTACGACGAAAATCACTAAACCAGTAAGTACACTAGTTAAAAGTCCCGTTAGAATTTCATTTAAAATAATTTTAAATCCACTATTGTCATCTTCGTCATTTGCCAACCGGCGCATTGCGACCGCCAAACTTTGAGTACCTGCGTTACCAGCCGTCCCGGTAATCAAAGTGATGAAAACTGCCAGTACGCCAAATCGGTCAAGAACCCCTTGGAATTGGCTAATCACGACCGCAC
Source organism: Pediococcus acidilactici DSM 20284 (assembly GCF_000146325.1). Classification (GTDB taxonomy): domain Bacteria; phylum Bacillota; class Bacilli; order Lactobacillales; family Lactobacillaceae; genus Pediococcus; species Pediococcus acidilactici. The sequence goes on from NZ_GL397067.1 coordinate 652,206, forward strand.
TGATCAATCCCAAGAATAACATGGTTACTAACCAAGGCATCCGGCTCTTGAAAGCTGCCCAAGGATTTTCCGACAGGTCTTCCGTACCAACCCCGGCCAACCGTGAATAATCTTGGGCGGACTCTTCGTCAATTACGTCGATGATGTCGTCAACGGTAATGATTCCCAACATTTTATTGTTCTTATCGACTACCGGTATCGCAATAAAATTGTAGTCCCGAATTTGAGTGGCAATCTCAACTTGGTCTTCGTTATCCAATACCGACACCACGTTGGTATTCATAATTCGTTTAATAAATACGTCGTCAGGATTAACAATCAAGTCCTTAACGGAGATTACCCCAATTAGTTGGTTAGATTCGTTTACTACGTAAATGTACGAAATAGTTTCCGCATATTGGGCTTCTTGCTTAACCTGGTTCATTGCGGAACCGACCGTGGCATCGACCGCTACCGAAATAAATTCGGTAGTCATCAACGCCCCCGCCGTCTTATCTTCGTATTTTAGCAGTTGCCGGACGCGAGCCGCATCCACGGGTTGCATATACGATAGTAACTTGTGCAACTTATCATTGCGAACCGCCCCCAATACGTCGGCTTCGTTATCATCATACATCCCGTTCAACAACGCTGCCGCATATCGCGGAGTCATTTCATCTAAGTATTCCGCAATCAAATCAGGCTCATCGTCAATTTCGTCAAAGGCGTCCGCCAGTTCATCTGGGCTGAGGTATTGATAAACCAGTTGCCGTTCAGGACCGGTTAGCTCCCCAAAAAAACGCCCCTGATCATAATTATGTAAGTCAAGGAAGTCTTCCTTGAAACTCTTTGCATCTTCTTTACTTAATTCTAATTTTAATTTATCAAAAATCGCTTGAGTATTATCCATTATTCTTTATCCTTTTCTTTCTTCCAATATTCAAGCATGTCATTTGGAATTGGCGCTTGTACGTCAATTTTCTTTCCTCTAAACACATTCTCAAACTTCAATGAAAAGCAGTGCAACGCCTGCCTTTGTAAACTCCTAAAGGAAGTTTCGTTATAAAGCGGATCTCCAATCAACGGATGGTGAAGTTCACTAAAATGAACCCGAATCTGATGGGTTCGTCCAGTGTGTAACTGCACTTTTAACAGGGAATCCGTAGCAGTCTGCTCCAGTACCCAATATTCGGTTTTTGAAGGTTTCCCATTGCCAGCGCTGGCCACCCTGCGCTTAATAAAGGAAGCTGGGTCCCTTTCAATCGGGGCGTCAATTAATCCGTGACTTTGTGCAAACCTTCCCGTCGCCATTGCTAAATAATATTTTTGCACCCGGTGTTGTCGTAAATCTTGGTCCATAATTGTATGTGCAAACCGGTGTTTGGCAAACAAAACTAGCCCCGAAGTATCTTGATCAAGTCGGGTCACCACGTGAACAACCTGGCTTTCATAATCCCTTTCCGCGTAATAATTCTTAACGCGATTTACTAGGGTATCCGTTTGATTTCGGGCGGACTGCACCGTTGGCAAAAATGGCGGCTTGTTTACCACTAAGTAGTCCTGGTCCTCGTAAATCACATCAATTGGTTGTCGAGACCGAACCACGTGAGGGTTCCCTGGTTCTGGCGGTAATTCAACAGTTACTTGGTCACCAGCGGTCACCATCTCGTTAGTTCGCTTCGGCTGCTCATTAACTAAAATTTTCCCACCATTAAACTTAATACTTTTTAATAGTGCTCGGGAAATCCGTTTCCGTGTCAAAAAAGTTCGTAGATGTTGAGGGGACTCATCTTGAACTTGCCAACTAAATTTCATCTATTTGACCAATAAACGAATTCCGCACCCGGTTCCAAAAACCAGTGTGCCGGTATTTAAGAAACTTTACCTTAGGAACTGCAATTCCGTAATGTACGGATTGCACATTTTTATCTAAGATTCCTAGCCGATCCGCCGTAAAATTGTAAGTTCGGTGATAACTTGGCAAAGGCCGAATCGTAACGGTCTCATTTGGCGCTAAAATTAGTGCAGCCCCCACCGTCCGGAAAACACGGTTATTAATCGAAGCAATCTCCGCCATTTGCATTGCTTCTAACTGCGGATGCACGATTGCTCCGCCAACCGACCGGTTATACGCGGTTGATCCGGTCGGGGTTGAAATGCAAAGTCCATCCCCCCGGAAACGCTCAAATAATTGATCCCCAATTAAAACGTCCGCAACTAAAGTACCGTTTAATTTCCGTAACGTAGATTCGTTAATCGCCTTATAATTAGCCTTCGTTCCGTCGGTATGGATCACGTCAATATTTAATAACGGATACCCAATCTCGGAACATCCATCGCTTTTCAGCGCCTTAACCAAGTCGTCTAACTCATAATCTCGCCAATCGGTATAAAAACCTAAATGTCCCGTATGAACGCCCACAAAGCGAACTCGATCAATAATTGGTAAGTACTTCTGGATTGCCGATAGTAAAGTGCCGTCGCCGCCAATTGTGATTACCACCGTGGGGTCTTGATCATCCAAAGCAATGTGATTTTCCCGTAAGATTTGGCTCAAATCTTGGCCGACTTCGATCGAGTGTTCGTCACCCGAATGGTAGATTGCTATTTTCATTTTATTCATCACGTTGTTCCCTTTGTGCTAATAAAATTTGTTTACGAATGTCTGACATTTCTTTATCTAATTCGTACGACTTAACGGATGCCTTCTGCAAGCGAGTTCGTAGCTCTGCAGGGAAATTACCGTTAAACTTGTAATTTAGCGAATGTTCGATGGTTGCCCAGAAATTCATTTCTAAAGTCCGGACTTGAATTTCAGCCAAGACTTTCTTTTGCCCGGTTAACATTTGAACTGGGTATTCAATCACGATGTGGTACGACCGATACCCACTCGGCTTCTCATTTTCCACATAATCCCGCTCTTCAATCACGGTCATGTCGGTTCGTTTTCGGATCAGGTCAACCACCTGATAAATGTCTTCTACAAACTGACACATTACCCGCACGCCCGCGATATCTTGCATATCCTGTTCAATTCGTTCTTCTAAAATTTGGCGCCGAACCATCTTTTCTTTAATACTATCTACCGGCTTCACACGCCCAGTAACGAATTCAATTGGACTTTCTTCGTCACTTCTTAAAAATTGTGTGCGCATTGCTCTTAGCTTAACCTTTAGCTCTGAAACAGCCTGTGCATACGGCAATAAAAAACTATTCCAATCTTCAATCATACGGATCCCCCCGAATCAATTTAACAACCTCTTCTATTTTATCATAGAAACACGCTCAACTATTTTAAACATTCTCCAGAGTTTTTCAAGCAAAATAATTGCTTTTATGCCATAATTTGTTAAAGTATAATCAGTTTGACTTACGTATTCTTTGGAGGAATTTAAATGCTGGAAACATACCTTTTCATCACTCCGTGGGGTGATGAATGCTTCAAATGTGAAAAGGAGACCATTCGCTATTTTGGCCGTGCTGAGGAAAAAGTAGATTTAAAAATCTTTCCGGTTTTAAATATGCAGGTTGTCTTAAACTATATGAAGCATAACCAAGTCAAAAATGGTAATTACAACGACCTATTTAACCGCATGTATTTAACTTGCCTCGATTACAAGGCTGCTTGTTACCAAGGGCGTGCTAAAGGCCGCCAGTTCCTAGTTGCCATGCAAAAGTCAGTAATCGACAAGGGCGAAAGCTATTCTATCGAACTAGGCAGTCAACTTGCTCAACAAGTTGGTTTAGACTTAACCATGTTTGAAGATGACCGGCGTTCTGAAATGGTCCAAAAGGAATTTAAACATGACCAACAATTGGCCCATGAAATGGGTGCCGAAAGCATCCCCGCTGCGGTAATCTTTAACGTAAAAGATGAGGAATATGGCATTTTAATGGATCATTATGATTACCAGACCCTCGCTTCAGTTTGTAAACTGAAACTAGCATCTGATGACGATAATTCATTTATTCCCGAGACACTTTAGCTTGTAAGAGCACCGAAATTATTTTTCTGATTAATAGAATTTCAAGACAAATTCTATTCAGGGAGTTGTCTTGAAATTTATTTAGCCAGACTTATTCTCATACCACAGCAAATTTAAAGGCTGGATTAAGTTCCAGCCTTTTTTGTAAAATCTTTCCAGCAATTTACTTTCTCAATTCATTAAGATTACCTTTCAAAGCATTTATTTTGGTGGATGCATCCGGAAACCAAGTAACTGCCCTCCCTCGAAACTGCCACCGTTGCTCTCGTTTAACTATCCAATGATGATTAACTAAGTAATTCCAAAATTCTTGATCCACCTCTTCACTAATCCAACCATTAACACCGTTTGGTTCTTCCAGCATAAGTAAAATACAAATCCGATTTAAAATTGGCGGACTCAAATGCCAAAAATCCGTACAGTTTTGGGGAACGTGTACCACCCACGGACACCCTAGTAAAGAATGGCCCTTTTCATAACAAAGCTGTTGCACCTTAAGATAACGTTGATCAATTTTTGTTCCCAACACGTGTCTTTCAAGTTGGCGAACTTCCCTAATTAAGTTCGTTGAATTAGTTAAAGAATTTGGTTTAGTTTGAATACTAATTTTAGAATCATTTACTAGCAGGGGCTGTTTTAAGTAGGTGATTTTGCCAAATAGTTGCCGGTAAACTTGATAAAACAACCACGGTGTATTATCGGCTAAAGCATCCCACGCTAAAAACCACCACCCGTAGCGCGTGGCGTACCGACCAAACTTTTGCATCGTCGCTAGCAGTCCCTTTTCCTTACAGTGTTGCGGTCCTGCAATCCAGTAAACATGTTTACTAACTTGCTGGTAATCGTACGTTCTTTGGCGAATTTCCGAAACCGTGATGGGACTACACTGGTATTCAATCACGTAGATTTCGCCATGTGCCCGTACCACCACGTCTCCACGCCGTTTAATGCCTGGAAAATAATATTCCGTCTGCACTTCTAGGCCTAATTTCATAAAGTAATCTCTAAGTCGTGTTTTTCCAATTTTGTGCCGTCGACTTTCTTCGCTCCCTAATTTTGGCTTATTCTCAGCTACATGAGCAAAATACTTATTTCGATAACGTCCTGCACATAGTCGTAATGGCCGGTGACATTGTGGGCAATAGTATCTGCCCTTAGCAATTGCAGTAGCGGCTTTCACCAATTTCCCCGTTTCTGTTAATGCAACCTTCATTAAATTCACCTCTATTAGCAAATACGCAAGCTAAAAGAGATTATTCGCGGAAATAAATGTTTTTACGCATTTTCTTAAAAATAGCAGCTACTTTTCCACAAAAAAGAGGTTAAGGAAAAATCTGTTCAGATTTCCCTAACCTCAAAGCCGTTTTCTGGCTAATCGTTACGCTTTAAAATAGTGTTTTGCTAACTCTAAAGCAGCACTATCAATAATTGTTTTCCCGTGTTCGCGAAGTACTTCGCTAGTAATTGACGTTTGATCGCCATACTCGTACGCCAAAGCTAAATTATCCTTGACCAACTCGGGAGTATTTTCACTCATATAGAAAACCAACTCTAAATAGTAACTATCTTTATAGCGGTAAAGGACCGAATCCAGACCGTTCACATCGCTAATCGCGGCCGCAATTCCTGGTAAGCCTTCAAAATCGTTAAGTTTAATTACCTTTGTTTGGGTGTCGTCACTATCGCTACCATAACTATTAAAGTCTGCCGGATCTGCATCACGGCTCGGATTGCTCATATTGGCATCTTGTCCATCAGTTTCAGCAAGCTTTTTCTTCAAGAAATCAGAGACTTCATCTAATTCTTCGTTACTAGGTGATTCGTTCTTCGCTACTGATTTCATTGCCTCTTCCATTCCGTTAGCGGGGTTTTTACTAATATACAATTCTAAGCCATTACGATTTGGTAAAACTTGGAAAGTTACTGCATCATTGTTAGCAAATTGATGATCAGTATCTACTTCTTCTAATACAGAATAAAAAAAGTTTTCTATTTCTTTGTGATTATCAAGCAAGTCTAGGAAGGTAACTCCCCTTTCGCTCAAATCTTCTGAGCTGATCTTGACTCGAATGGTATCTTCATTAATTCGTTCCATTTCCATTAAGCAGCACCTCCAGTTTAACGAAACTGAATGAAAAGAACCCACTAATATTAGTATATATTAGGTTCCCCACGATTATCCCATAAATTCATTAAAAATTCCACTTTCATAGCTGATTCAACCATTTTTGGTCTGTAATCAAGTAAAAATGAAGAGGGGCCGGAAAAAGTATTTTCCTAGCCCCCTTAGTTTGAACTTTACCTATTCTTTTTAAGATCTCGTCAGCGAACCGACTTACCTAATTAATCATTATAAATTAGCAATCTTTTGTGCCCTTGCCAATTCAAGCTGTCTTACCTTACGTGGTAAGAAGCGCCGAATTTCATCTTCATTGTATCCCACTTGTAGACGCTTGTCGTCTACTAAGATTGGACGCCGAAGTAACCCAGGGTTCTTTTCAATTAAATCAATTAATTGTTTTAAAGAAAGATCGTCTAAATCGACATCTAATTCTTGGAAAACCTTTGAGCGCCGAGAAACGATTTCCTCTGTACCGTTTTCAGTTAACTGCAGAACTTGTTTAATCTCTGCAGCACTTAAAGGTTCAGAAAAAATATTTCTTTCCTTATATTGAATACCATGTTCTTCAAGCCATGCCTTAGCTTTCCGGCAAGATGTGCAACTTGGTGAAGTATATAAATTAACCATAACGTATGTCCCCCTTAACGTCGTTAAATATTACCTGTCTTATGATTAATATTATACAGTTTTACCGGGTGTTTGTCTAGAACTATTTTTAAATTTACTTATAAAAAATAACTAAAAATAATCCTTAATTCGGGATTAAAGTTTTTACTTATCGACCTATAATACTTTTAAAGTAAAAGTGTTCAATACACGAAGGAGCTATTTTTAAACATAACCTTATACCAACAAAACACTTTTACTTATAATAAAACCCTTATAATTCGATAACTTTTCCGGTAGCCGGTAATTCAATTTTTGTTGGATTTGCTGAAAAATGTTGCGTTTCTTCTAACATTATTTTTGGATCAATCTTTGGCGACAAGTGACTAATTATTAAACGTTGGGCATGTGCGTTATCAAACAATTGCGCAGTTTCTTTAGTTGTCAGGTGCCATTTAACTCCTTGATAATCACTCAAAAAGTTCGTATCCGTAATTAACAAATCACTATTCTGCGCAAAATCAGCTAATTGCGCGAAATAACGCGTATCCGACGTAAAGGTAAAGACTTTACCCGTGGCAACTTCCTCAATTCTGGTGGCAAATGCCGCTACCGGATGCTGTGTTTTTTCAAAGGAAATCTTCAATCCCCCTACTTTAATTACATCATTTGCTTGATAACTAATTCCCTTGGACGCATTGGGCCAGGTTAGTGCACCAAAATTTAGCGGATCTTCTGTATGTCCATAAATCGGCAACGTTGCAACTTTTTTCTTCTCATTCAATTGCCAACGGTACTGTAAAACACCTAGATCGGCTGTATGATCGTGATGATAATGCGTGAGTAAAACCGCGTCTAGGTCTAGTGGATCGAGATGCTTTTCTAATTCTAAGAGAGTAGCCGATCCAGCATCGAGCAATAAATTAGTATCTTTGGTTTGAACTAGGTAACCGGTAGTCCCCGTATTTTTACTTGGATAACCACCATAGTATCCTAAAATTGTAATCTTCATAAAATCCCTCCATGTGACATCATTAACCCATTTTAACGCAAATTAATATCCTTATCGAACTTTAATATTTTTAGTTTGTCCATTGTAGCATTATAATGGTTATAAAATTGGAGGTGTTTCAATGTTTAAAACAATTACTACTTCTTTCGGCAGCTCTGCCGTTTTAAAATCGATTCAAAAAAAATATTCTTCGCGAAAGTTACTACTACTAGCTAATCAGAACGATAACGATAGCTTCCAGTTAGTCGATTTTTCAAATCAACCGACGATTTTTAAAACTCCTCAGCGCTACACCGTCTTGAATTCTTTTGATTCAATACAAAAGAACTCAATTTTTACGTACCACTTTTTCGAACTTAGTACAGATGCGTTAGATGCTTTCGATAGTCAGGTTGATAACCTTGCAGGCAAGACCGCCACTACCCTACTGAATTTAAAGCCGCTTGATCAAAAACCATATAATCGAGCAATTTTAGAAATCTCCCAAAATAGTGCGGTCCCAGAATCCCTACAAGCTCTTGTAAGTAAATACCGTAATCAAAATTATTATAAAACCAATTATCAGGTTGTCGGGTAGGTGTTATTTTATTACTTTTACAGTATACTGGTATATTGAATACGAAGGGAGTTGAAACTAATCTTTCCTACCAAGAAACCACAAATTCTTATTTATAACATCATATTTGACTTGATTGTAGGAATCTTTTTTGTCTACTACTTGAAAGTTTCTGCAAATTTGTCAACTTTTCTACGTGTTATTTTAATGGCTTTTGCAGCTTATGATTTCACCGATATGTTCTTTAGCATCAAATTACTTCTTGAACAACGTCGGCGTAATAAACATAAATGATGCATTTTAAAAACTGATCTCTTCCTATCGATTATTATGTCTTTAGGGAGGGATTTTTTTGCTAACTAACCAACTGTAATCTTACCAAACGCTCCTAAACAGGATTACTCGCAACCCAAACAAAAAAGCCTAACCCAAAATGAGTTAAGCTCTTATCGTATTCGATCAAAAGGCGGTAGACGGATTTGAACCGACGATGAAGGTTTTGCAGACCTCTGCCTTACCACTTGGCTATACCGCCATAACAAATAAAAAAGTGTAATCACCCGTGTAAAAAATACACGATAATTACACGAAACAAACTTTAATTATTTTAATGCCTCCGGTGGGGGTCGAACCCACACTCCCGTGAAGGAACTGGATTTTGAGTCCAGCGCGTCTGCCAATTCCGCCACAGAGGCAACTAAAAAATCTAACAAACTGAGTTCCAATTACGAACTCAAAGGGCGGTAGGTGGGAATCGAACCCACGCGTGCCGGAGCCACAATCCGGTGCGTTAACCACTTCGCCACTACCGCCATCATGGCAGGGATAGTAGGAGTTGAACCCACACTGACGGTTTTGGAGACCGTAGTTCTACCATTAAACTATATCCCTATCATTGATAATAAGTGACTGTTATTAAATTAAGTGAACTATACCGTTCACAATGGCGCGGGACAGAATCGAACTGCCGACACATGGAGCTTCAATCCATTGCTCTACCGACTGAGCTACCGAGCCAAATAATATATATAAAATGGTGCAACGGTCCTAACGAGACTCGAACTCGTGATCTCCTGCGTGACAGGCAGGCGTCCTAACCAACTAGACCATAGGACCAAAACACTTTTGGAATGGAGGATACAGGGCTCGAACCTGTGACCTCCTGCTTGTAAGGCAGATGCTCTCCCAACTGAGCTAATCCTCCAAAATGACCCGTACGGGATTCGAACCCATGTTACTGCCGTGAAAGGGCAGTGTCTTAACCACTTGACCAACGGGTCAGATCATATTATACGGAGAGTAAGGGATTCGAACCCTTGAAACAGGCTTTAACCCGTTTACATCATTTCCAATGATGCTCCTTCGGCCAACTCGGACAACTCTCCAAATAAATGAAACTCCGGCAGGCGGACTCGAACCGTCGACACCCTGATTAACAGTCAGATGCTCTACCAACTGAGCTATGCCGGAATAATCGCATGGCAACGTCCTACCCTCGCAGGGGGCGATCCCCCAACTACTCTTGGCGTTAAGAAGCTTGACTTCTGTGTTCGACATGGGAACAGGTATATCCTTCTCACTATCGTCACCACACTCTGTGCTAACTTACGTTATCACTTGAGAAAACTTTTGTCCTCTCAAAACTGAATAATATCTACC
>NZ_GL397067.1:664918-978468 GCF_000146325.1 Pediococcus acidilactici DSM 20284
CGTCGTCGTATCAACGTTTATAACGTTTTTGACAACTATTTAAATATATCATCATGAGAATCAATTGTCAACAACTTTTTTTAAATTGTTTTAATTTGAAATCTCATGAACGACGTCTTCCTTAACGCCGCTCAAATATAGTACCAAGTTTTATACGGGTACGTCAACCCATTTTTCTAAATTATTTTAATTTTTCCGCTTTCCACCCCTCCAAGTGCTCTGCTAACGGCTTAAAACCTGCATCATAGTGGCTTTTTGTCCAAAAATGCTTATGATTAACATAAAAATTAATTGGCCTAGGGTACTTACTTAAGTTACCCTTGGTTTCCTTTAAAGCACGAATTGACAGCGCAAAGCGTCGATTGCCATCATCTTCCATTACCACCGCTTGAACTTTTTCTCCAATATCAAAAGTGTGGTGCATATTTCTAATATACTGATTGTCACACTCTGAAACGTGTATCAATCCCTTACGTCCCTTTTTATCCTGAATAAAAAGACCGTAATCCCGGATGCCAACAATTTTTACTTCAAGTATTTCTCCTAGTTTATACATATTGCTCTGCTCCCCCTCTAAAAGTTTAATTTTAAGGTAATCTTTTAAAAAAGCAAAGTTCCTTCCCTAACTGTATGATAATATAGACTGCGGATTCAAGAAAAGCGGGATTAAAACAAGGCTTTCTAGACGTTGAAAGTTAAATCCTCAATATATGATACCTAAATTTTTAGATAAGGAATGATTCTTTGCAAACTCTAATTGACTTTGTTCTTCACATTGACGAACACTTGGTAACTATTGTAAATAACTTCGGTAACTATTCTTACTTAATTCTATTTGCCATTATCTTTATTGAAACTGGTGCCGTAATTCTCCCGTTTCTACCAGGTGATTCCCTTTTATTTGCAGCTACTGCTCTTTCTGCTAAACCTGTATACGGGCTAAACGTTTGGGCGTTCATCATTTTATTTTCTCTTGCAGCCCTATTGGGAGACTCCCTAAACTTCTTTTTAGGAAAGCACGTCGGAATGGCACTGCGCAGGCATCCCTTCTTTGGTAAGTTTATCAGTGACGAAAAAATGGACGAAGCTCAGCAGTTTTTCGAGAAGCATGGTAACATTTCCATCACCCTAGCACGGTTCATGCCCATCATTAGAACTTTCGCTCCTTTTGTTGCTGCTGGAGCTAACATGCCTTACCGATCATTCATCCGCTATAACATCGTGGGGAATTTTGCTTGGGTAGCCGTTTGCTGTGGTGCTGGTTACTTCTTTGGCAACATCCCATTTGTAAAAGAGCATTTTTCATTAGTGGTAATTGGCATTATCGTCGTTTCCCTAATTCCTGCAATAATTTCGTTCATCAAGTCAAAATCAAAAAAACAGGTCAACTAACGTAACCCCGCTCATCAAACGGAGGTCTACGTTAGGACCTGTTTTTTTATTATTCGATAAAAAAAGATCATGTACATTTCAAAAAGTATTCCTATTAAGGCAAAACTAAGCGCGAAAAACCGATCCGTTAATACATTGATAATCGGATCCGTTTTTGGATCAAAAATCCAATAATTATCCCTAAAAAAGACTTGATGAAAAATAATAAAATAACGGTTAAAATCCACTGCCAAGAAAAAAATGATTAACGGAGTTACCACAATGGCAATCTGAAAGAAACGCAACATTTGCCACTCCTGTTTTTCTCTAAAAATTCGGTGCCAAATTAATAGTAGTCCGCCGATTGCCAATACCAACGTAATGGAATTTAATAAAAACAGATTTTTTACCGCCGCCATATGAATTAACCCTCCCTTAGAAAAAGGGAAATCCGCCAAGTTAAGACGTTTCACCCAGGGAAATTCTAAGTACGCTAATAGTTGGTGATAATTTTTGATGACCTGCGCAGTAGTTAAACCCGTTGTGTGAACAGTTCGCGCCGTTAATGACCAATGAAACAACCAGGGCGAATTGATTGTAAGAAAAATCGCACCACTAATCCCAACCCAAATTGTCAATAAAGCTGCCATTAGTTTGCGCATTTTTATTGCCATTCATCAAAACTATTAATTTCGTGCGTAGGTTTAACCGCCTGCTTTGCCACCAATTCAGGCGTTGAAACCCCCGTATACACCAATAAAGTATCCATGCCAAAATTGATTCCAGCGGAAATGTCAGTCATGTAATTGTCTCCCACCATAACTACCTGATCCTTTGGCAACCCCATTACCTTTAATGCCTTTTCCATAATAATGGTTTCTGGCTTTCCGATATAAAAGGCCCTTTGCTGCGTTGAACGCTCTAGCAAAGCAATTACAGAGCCCGCACCCGGTACTAATCCCCGTTCATTAGGCAAATTAGTGTCCGCGTTGGTGCCAATAAATTTAGCACCTTTTTTTACTGCTAAGGTTGCTACCTCAAATTTATGATATGTAACATCGTAATCCAACCCGGCAACCACGTAATCGGGGTGGTCTTCTTCCATTTCAAACCCCTTCGCTAAAATTGCACGTTTCAACCCGATTTCACCGATAATGTAGACTTTGCGATGATCTTTGTCAGCAATTCCATCCAAATAATCTGCAGTAGCCAAAGCAGCCGTATAAACATTTTCCGGTTTCACTTTAATATCATGGTTTTCCGTCAAATTTTTTGCTACGTCTTCTGGAGTTTTAGTCGTATTGTTAGTTACGAACAAAAACGGAATCTGCTTTTCCTGTAACCGTTCGACGAACCGCTTAGCTGCCGGAATCTTCTCTTTTCCCCGGTACATCGTTCCGTCTAAATCAATCATATATCCACCATAATTTTCAATCATTACTTCTTTTTCTCCCTTATTTTAAAAGTTTTTTGTCGTTTCTTTTTACCGGTACCCACCACTTCGTTACGTCGTTTTGCAACTGGCTTGCGTGATTTAGCCTTCTTCGAAACCGGTCGTTTTGCTTTATGCTTAGTTTCTGCGCGGTGCCATTCTTTAATCCAGCGTCGCTTTGAACGCTCATTAACTTGCATATTACGTAATATAAAGTATGGACACCCAAAACTACAAATTTCAAAAAGGTAGTCTTCGAAACGACTGATTTTTAATTCGTTAGGCACCTTTTCTTCATCTGCAAAAAAGCCCTTCAGCCGTAATTGTCCCGAACCGATATCCCCAACAATAAAGTCGTACCGGCTCAACAACCCGACAAAGCGTCCGGCCATCAATTCTTCATCAAACGCATCGCGATAATTTTTTTCTAAACGATATTCGTGATCGTTGATTAGAACCTCGTCTGTATTGACTTGAACGACCCGGTTAACCACCGGACGTCGCATTTCCGCCAACTCTTCATTTGTTTTTTTATTCATCACTATTCCCCGCTTATTGTATAGCACCATCCTAAATTAAAAGGAACGTACAGGTCAATATCTTACTTTAATTACCGTAACTTTTCCATAGCCTACAGCTTAACGCCGTTTTTTAAAGTCAATTCTTTTTCCGTCAATCATTTGTTCAATATCACTTTCAGAAAAGGGGGCGCCAAACGGAATTCGGTAATCTAAATAATCCTTTTCAGGAGTGTCGACCCCCACATTGATATTTTCCTTAATATTCACGCTGTAATGATGGATGTGCCCATGCAAATTAATCACTTGCTGGACAATCCCTAGCATAATTGGGTAGTGGCTCATAATTAACTGCCGGTGATTCATTTTAATAATTGTTCCTACCGAATGAAATTCAAATTTCGGCTTACCATTCACTAAGTAATTATGTTTAGATAAATATTTAAATAAACTCCGCGAATCATGATTCCCCTTAATTAAAACTAGTCGCCCGTTAAGCCGTTTTAATAGTTCGTACACCTCTTCATGCGCCTTTTTTTCTGGGCGCACAAAATTTAACGCAATGTCGCCTAAATGATAAACCACGTCCCGGTCCGTCACCCGTTGATTCCAATTTTTAATTATTGCTTCATGCATCGCATTAATATTAGTAAAATCACGTGGCGCAAAGTCATGGTCTTTTAGTAGCTCTTTATGAAAAAAATGGGTATCTGCCGTAAAAAAATTCAAATTATCATCCTCTTCATTACTTTCCCTTGATTTTTTCATTCTAACTAAGAATCATTTTTAATTGTACCGCGGCTATAAGAACTTTGTACAATTTCCCTCTACGCAAAAAACTGGAAACCTCTATCAGAGGTCTCCAGCCTGCGGCATCGGAATTATCGGGGGTAACTGTGCTTAAAAATAATTAAGCAATTTAAACAATTATTTTAAACTTTTTTGCGCCCATTTTTTGAAATCCTTGAGGAACGCCACCATTTCCTTTTGCTCCTTAAAGTCTGGGAATTCACCTAACAAAACTTGATCAGCCTGTTTAGCATTCTGACCCACCTTTTGCAGAATTAAAATCGATTTTTGTGCTTTAGCGTCTTTAAACATCTTACTTGGCAAGTTTAAAATCGCCTGTAAATAAATTTTGTCATGGAAAAATGCTAGTAGCTTTTTGGCCTCTTCCGTTTGAAAAAGGTTACTTGGAACTAAATAAACTCCAAAGCCGCCCGGCCGTACCGCCTTCATTGATTGCTCAATTAATAAATGGTGTACAAAGGAATGTCCCTCCGAGCTACGCGTCTCAAAACCAACCGTTCGCTCATCAATTGGGTAATATCCAACCGGCAAATCTGAAACTACAATATCAGCATTTTTAACCAACAAATTATCGATGCTGTCTTGATGGTAGAGATCCACTTTTAAATGCTCGAAAATAAAGGACATACTTGCAATCGCAAGCATAGTATCGTCATTATCGATACCCGTCCCGTTGAATTTAACTTGGTGATCTTGAAAATAATTCAAAATGGTTGATAGCAAGTTCCCCGTGCCAACTGCCGGATCGAATATTGATACTTGATCTTGGGATAACGGCAAATTCTCAATGATGTAGTTAAAAAGCATTCCAATTGCTTCCGGAGTAAATTGGTGATTAGCTTGGATGCGTTCGACCCGGTTTGCTTGGATCATCACCAATTGGATGGCTTTGCGAAGCTCTTCAGTTTCATATTCCTGCCAGTTAAAATCTGCGTAAACTTGCTTTAATTTTTGCACTGTTGCTTGATCTGGTTTACCGTCTTCAACTTGGATTTCTCCCGTGATTAAGTTATCCCCCGTTTCAATGAACGCATCTAAAAAATCCACGTCCAAATTTTTTTGTAATAGTTCGGTTGATTCCTTAAAAACACGGTATATTTTTTCAATTTTTTCTGTATCCATTTGCGATCCTTCCTCACTAATATCCACTTTCGTTAAATCTAACCTTTACAGTATTACCTTTCTTGAGTTTTATCGTCAAGTTTTGATCCTGATTTAATTCTACCGTACCCAGTTTTTTATTAGTCAACTTTTTAATTTCTTTTTCTCGGTAACGTAATAAAAACTGGTTGGCTAAGATTTTAACTTGGGTGGTCGCTTGTTCATTTTTTAATCGCAAAATCGTTTGCCGTGCTTGGTCATTCAAAAACAGATTAATTCCCGCCATAAACGTTAATACAAACAAGGCGGTAATCATCGCGCTAGCTTTCTTTTTCGGCTGGTGGAATAAACGCGTACGCACTATAGTTGCCTCCATAAACCTTCATTTTAATTTGAACTAAATTACCGACCCGTTTGAAAGAAACCGCACGCACCCCCGGCATTAACGGCATATGCCCGGGAGTATAACGCAGCATATTTTTTCGCGAATAGTACTCCAGCTCGTAACGCTTCTTTTGCGCTTCTGAATACAAGATCAAGCGATTAGGGCGAACTTCTTTCAAACGAAAATCGTGCCGCTTTGATTCTAAATCTTGAACAACCTAGGTAATTTTGTCTTCAAAGTCAGCTTCAGCTTTATGCTTAGTTGCTTTGACTGCCATGATTGTTAAGTTAACAATCAGTACCATAATTAATAATGCTAAAATTGCTTCAGCCAACGTAAATCCGTATTTATAATTTTTGCCTGAGTTCATTTAAAACTTCCCGTTCTTGATTAAGCTCGATTCGGTTTTCCCTAATACTAACCTGCCAACTATGCCAAGTGTTCATCATAACTGCTAAAAAGCTTCCCAGAATAAATAGTCCCACGATTCCTTCATAAAGCAACGTGCCAGTCTTTTTACACCCGGGTAATTTCATAAACACCCCATCCTAACTGTGCTGCTAAGCGGTATTTGTTTTGGCCATTCTCCTGTAAAATCACCGTCGTGGGGGTAACAATCCCGTCTCGACCAATCCGAATGGTCCGGTCGGTATACGGCTCTAAGTTAGGAGGTAAATCTAAATATTTAGAGTGTCGCTCCCGTCCGTGCTGCCAATGAAACATCACGCTGTGATCGTCTTTAATAAAAATTACCGAGCCCTGGCAACCTTCATACATTGCCAACCGTTCCATTTCCTGCCAACCCATTTCAAAACGTTTAAAAAATATTTTCTCCTGCTGTTCACTATAGGCTCCCCGAAAATTAACCAACCCCATTCCAATTGTGCTACAAGTGATTAACAATACCACAATGCTTTCTAAAAGGGTAAATCCCGCTTTCCGGACATCAGCTACGGCTAACATGACCGCTACTATCTACTTTAATCCCGTCCCGATTAACTTGGTCCATTTGTTTATCCGATAAGTATCCTTTTTCCTTTAAATCATCTAAGCTTTCCGGTAAATGATTGTATTCATTTTCATACAAGTCCACTTGAGTTTGAACAACTTCGGTAAGTGCATCGCCCTGGATGTTGCGAGCATTATGTTTTTGACTAGTTACGTTTGGTAAAATAATTAGGATTAATAATGAAATGATAAACAACACGACCGTCATTTCGATTAATGTAAACGCTTTCTTAATTCTGTTTTTCATTACGACACTTCCTTTATTGAGTTATACATTGGCATCAATAGGTTCCAGTACATAATTACAATCACTATCCCAATAATGCCAAATAAAATTGGTTGAACTACTAGAATCAAACGTTCAATCCGACTAATTAAGTTTTTGTACTTCATCATTGACAACGCGTAAATTTCCGTTGCTAAGGCATCTTTTTGACTTCCTTTTTGGATTAGCAAACTTAGTTCGGTTGGCAGATAAACAGCCTTTTGAATAATTTGATCCACCTGCCGGCCGTTCGCAATGCTGTGTTCAACCTTCCGCCCAATTTGGTGCAACAACGATTTTGAATCTAACTGGTTAAGGTATTTACAAATACTTCCCACAGACATCCCGTTGGCAATTAGAAAAGATAGGTTTGCTAATAAATAATAGTGGCAATAATTTTGGTAAAGCGGCCCAATGATGGGCAAGCGACAAAGAAGGTTGACTTGGTTAGTAATGCTGCAACGTTTAAATTTCCAGAAATAATATCCTAGCGATGCTAACGCAACCAAAAAGACTGCTGCCCACCCTGCCTTAATTAATTGGCTATCCCAACTTTTAGTTCCCCGATTCCAATCTGCTAATTCTGGCATGATGTAAATCCGCATTCCCACCATCATGAGTCCTAAAAACAATAGCAAAAATAACGGATATTGGATCACTGACCGTAGTTTTTTTCGTTGCCGTTCCTGACTGGTGAAAATTTGAGCAATCGTGTTGAGCGTCCTAACAAGGCCCCCATGCTGATCTGCAATTGCCAGTTGATAATAAATGTTCGTGCTTACGTAAGGCTGAAAGGCGGCCGAAAAAGATTGCCCACGCTGCAGCTGTTCAATCACGTTTTGCATCGGTTTAGCAATCGAAGGTCGCATAATGCGAATAAAATCTACGCTTTTTCTTAGCGAAATGCCCATTTTTAACAAATCCACCATCGTGGAGAAGATAAATGCCTGATCTGCTAAAGGTATTTTACCCGTACTGGTAGTCCTGATATACTTCGTTGGTAATTTGGTCACTGTTTTTCCACTCCTCTAACTTGGTCTGCCACCTTGGTGACTTAGTTTTTAACAATGGGTGGAATGACTTCATTTCCGCTAGAATTCGGATAGAACCATTTTTAATTGGAATAATCCGTTGGTAAATGGTGGCAGTTAGCGCCTCCTTTAAATAATCTTCTTGCACTCCCAACTCTAGCAACCGGTCCCAAACCCCTTCCGTGCTTTTACAATGCAAAGTAGTTAATACTAAGTGACCACTTAGCGCAGCTTGAACCGCGATTTCGGCCGTTTTACTATCCCGAATTTCGCCAATAATAAATATATCTGGTCGGTTTCGTAGTCCACTTTTTAACAATGCTTGGTAGGTCATTCCGGACTTCTCGTTAACCTGTAATTGCAGGAAGTTATTTTCTTGAATTTCTACCGGATCTTCAATCGACATTACGAGTTTTGAACCACTTAACTTTTTAGCAATCTCGTAAATTAACGTAGTCTTCCCCGAACCAGTTGGCCCAGAAAAAACAATCATCCCCCTTAAACGCGCCGCCGCTTCAATATCTTGCAGGCTGACCGGGTCTAAAATTTCACGTTGCTGCTTCAACTCGTAAATAAAGCGAACCACCATCGAGGGACGGTCTAAAAAGTCCCCTACCGTTGAAATTCGTAAATTCACCACCTGACCATCGGCTGCCAACCAGGTCATGGCGCCGCTTTGGGGTCGACGTCGTTCACTTATTGACATATCTGCGCGATACTTGATATATGACATAATTTGTTCGGCTTCCCGCTGTTCGATGTGCGTAGACTTGCGATATCCCTGCACATTTCGATAAAGCACCTGGTATTTATCGTTACGGGGCATAATAAACAAATCACTATCATGATGAACAATGCTTTCTTGCATAATTCGACTTAATTGGTTTGTTATATCCACTACTCATTTCGCCTCCTCATCATGTAGATACGAAAAGTCGGCAAATTTATTTTTTTAAACCATTTTTTAATTAGTAAATTTGTTATCACCGCGGTGAGTAAAACTGCTAACCTTAATTACCTTAAAAAACTAAAAAGGAACCCCTTAAGAATCGAAAAATTCTTAAGAGGTTCCTTTAATTTGGTCGCCTTTTCTGGTAATAAATCGTATTTGCAAGCTTAATTGGCTTTACTTAACGGACAACCCACTTTGACTTTCTTACAACTAAATGTTTTTTACCTACCGAAATAGAAATTTATTTCAGAATATCTTTCCGAGTCGGAATTGAAGGTTGCGCCCCCATCTTTTGGACTGCTAACGAAGAGGCCTTGTTACCATACTCAATGGCGGTTTTTAAATTACTTAAATCAGGATTTAATTCCGAGCTTAAAGCACCTAAGAAAGTATCTCCCGCTGCAGTTGTATCCACCGCCCGGACTTTAAATGCCGGAACGATTCCGTGTTGCACACCATCGTCGTAGAACACACCCTTACTTCCTAGGGTGATAATTACGGTCGCCACGCCTAGGTCGTGTAAGCGTTGGGCTGCTTTTAACATTGCCGCTTCGTCAGTCACGGCAATTCCAGTTAAAATTTCGACTTCCGTTTCGTTCGGGGTGATCACATCCGTATTTTTTAGTAGCTCTGCTGGTAACTTAGCCACCGCTGGTGCGGGATTCAAAATGGTTTTAACTCCCAACTCTTTAGCCATTTGGAAAGCAAATTGCGTCGTTTCTACAGGAGTTTCTAGTTGGGCAACCATTAAATCTGCTGCAGCAATTTGTGTTTGGGCCTTCTTCACGTCTGTGGCGGATAATTGCGCATTGGCACCCCCATAAATTAAAATTCGGTTTTCGCCACTCTTTTCTACCATCACAAATGCTTGTCCAGTACCTGCATCCTCGTCTACCGCTACCAAGTCGGTAGTCACTCCGCTATTAACCAACTGTTGCAGCATGAACTTACCGTTTTCGTCTGCGCCGACCCGGCCAATAAAACTCGTTTGCGCACCAGAGCGAGCAGCAGCAATTGCCTGGTTAGCTCCTTTACCGCCACCGGCCATGTCTTGATTATTTAATGCTAATGTTTCGCCAGGTTCGGGGACTCGATCCATCTGTAAAATCCGATCCACGTTTAAACTACCTAGCACAACTACTTTATTAGTCATTTTGCCACCTCAATTATCATTACGTATGCAATGATTTTACCATACCGGTTTTATGCCCGCCTACCACCATTGAAACTTTCTTTTACTAAAACGGCACAAAAAAACCAACCCGCATAAAATGGGGTTGGTTCTGAAATTCATTATTATTCAGCGTCATCTGGTAAAACAGCAGCTTCGTATACTTCTGAAACGTCGTCGTTGTTTTCCAATTCGTCGATTAATCCCGTGTATTGCTTTACTTTATCAGCAGGAACTTGAGTTTCCGTTTCCGGAATCATAGTTAATTCAGCATTTGCCAAATCATAGCCCTTAGCTTCAAGTGCATCACGAACGGCAGCAAATTCTTTAGGATCCGTGTAGATTTCGAATACTTCATCAGAAGTTTGTACGTCATCCGCACCTGCTTCGATAGCATCTTCCATCATTTGGTCTTCGTCTTTATCCAAACCTTCGCGTTTAATAACGATGTAGCCCTTCCGGTCGAACATGTACGAAACTGAACCAGTAGCTCCTAGTGAACCACCATGATGAGTGAATGCAGAACGAACAGCTGCAGCCGTCCGGTTCTTATTATCAGTCAAAGCAGAAACGATAATTGCGGTTCCTGCTGGTCCATAACCTTCGTAAGTAATTTCTTCGTAGTTAGCTCCACCAGTACCGCTACCCTTGTCAATAGCACGTTTAATGTTATCTTTTGGCATGTTAGCTGCACGAGCTTTATCCATCATTAAGCGAAGTTGAGGGTTGGCAGAAGGGTCCGGACCCCCAGCTTTAACTGCCACGTAGATCTCCCGGGAGATCCGTTGGAAAATTTTACCACGTTTTGCGTCTTGGGCGTTTTTACGGCCTTGAATATTATGCCACTTTGAATGTCCTGACATTTCCGAACTCCTTCTTTCATATTATATTTATCGTATTCATAGACGCTTAATATAATACGCTTCCGAAATATGCTTGTCAACGGAAGTTCGTGCTCATCCAAGATCGCTTCCGCGTCCGTAATCCGCCAAGTTTCTAACTGGAAGTCACTCCGATTGATTGCCGACCGCTAATGCACGTTAGCTTGTTGACCTTAACCGTAAAACACTCCCTAATTCCTACATTTTATGGTCCATTGGCATTAGATGATATTCAATTGGGTGATCTGGATCAAAAATTTCAATTTGGGCCATCATTCCGGTATCTTCGTGTTCCAAAATGTGGCAGTGGTACATAAAGATTCCTAATTTGGTAAATTTAACCTTAATCCGAACCGTTTCGTTAGGGTTAACTCCAATGGTATCTTTCCAACCGTGCTCGTTGGGATTAACCGCGTGCCCGTTGCGATCAATCAATTGGAATTGGCAACCATGGATGTGGAACGGGTGAATCATCCCACCTTCCATGTCGTTAGTGTTGGAAACTTCCCAAATTTGGGTTTGATCAACTTGCTGGCGGGTGTCAATTCGTTGCATATCAAACAACTTGCCATCCAACCGCACTTGATCATCCATCCCGGACATCACCGTTTTGAAGACCGGAGTATTTTCGTCAACGGACAATGCTGGGATTTCTGCCAATGGTGACGGTAGCAGCATATTTTCCTTCTTAATGTCGCCAATTTTGAACTTAATTAAGTTAAAATCGTCGGTTTGCAAAATTACCTCTTGACCCGGTTGGTAATCGGAGAAGTTAACCAATACGTCGGCCCGTTCCGCACAGGTCAGCATAATGCGATCCATTTCAACGGCTTCCGGCAACAGTCCCCCGTCGCTACCAATCTGGGTGAAGGGATGATAATCCGCAAAGTGAAGCCGCCATTCCCGCCGGTTAGAACCATTCAAGAAACGTAACCGGACAATTGGCTTAGTAACGTTAACCACCGGATTGACCGTGCCGTTAACCAACGCGTAATCGCCCAAGGTCCCGTCCACATCGTAGTCGGCTTTGTAATCTAGTTGATTATCGTGATAGCTACGATCCTGCAATACCACTGGAAAATCATTAACTCCCCAGCGCCGCGGAAGCTTAAGGCTTTGTTCGTGTCCATCGGTAATAATTACCGGTGCTGCCAGCCCATTCCAAACTTGGCGCGCCGTTTCTGGACATGGATGCGGATGCAACCAAATGTTAGCCGCCGGTTGGTCGACCGTAAACGTAATTTTGCGTTCCCCGTGCGGATAGACTGGCGCATGAGGTCCCCCGTCTTCGTAGGGCCCCACAATATTCAATCCATGCCAATGGAAAGTAGTAACTTCGTCTAATTCATTTTTTAAAGTGACGTGGTAGGTCTTACCAGTTTCAAACTGAATTGCCGGACCTAAAATACTACCGTTGTACCCCCAAGTGTGCGTTGGCTTGCCAGGCAAAATCTTCGTTTCTCCAGCTTGTGCAGTTACCGTATAATAAATTTCATTTCCTTCTATTCGATCAGGTTTCAAAAAAGCCGGAACGTTCAATGGGTGTTCTTCTCCGGGCGCCTTTTTTAACGGGCGGTACCCACCGTCATGGTAATCATAGGCGTTTTCATCATATAGATACTTTGTAATCATTTTGATTTCCCTCCCATTTTAAAGTTATGTATTAAGCATATTACTGACTCCAACAGCATTCCGCCCGCCATTACGTACATTGCAGGCATCATTTGGTTAGTAGCCACCAAGTAAAACAAATACACGTAGAGCAATACAAAAAATACCGACCCAATTTTAGACTTAATCATCAGCTAACCCCCATTTCTACTTTAGAACAATTAAAAAGTACACCCAATTGCCAAAAATGTAAAGGTTTCCCTAAAAGTCTAAAATAGTACTCAACTTTATCGCGGTTAACTTTCCTACTACGTTAACCGCTTCCATCCACGGAAACAAAAAAACTGGGAAAAATTCCCAGCTTCAAGCATTTCCTCGCAACGTCGTCTAACTGCGAAAAGTAGATTAATTATTCTATTCTAAGACTGCGCAATTACGCCCGTTTTGTGTAAGTACCCTTTTCGGTATTAATAATTAACGTTTCGCCCTCTTGGACAAAATCCGGAACGTTAACTACCAAACCGGTTTCCATAGTGGCTGGTTTACCAGAACCAGTTACCGTTGCCCCCTTAATGGAAGGTGAAGTTTCCACAACCTTGAGTTCTACCGTAGTTGGAAGAGTAATCCCAATCACTTCGTCACCATAGAAGTTGATTTTCACTTCCGTATTTTCTAGTAAGTATTTCATTTCTTGTTCAATACTTGAAATTGGCAGTTCGTATTGTTCGTAAGTCTCCGTGTCCATGAAAATCGCCGTATCGTCTTGCCGATATAGGTATTGGGCTTCCTTAGTATCCACAATTGCTTGCTCAACTTTTTCGGTTGGCCGCATCGTAGTTTGCACGGTAGCTCCCGAACGTACATCGTAAAGCTTCATTTGCATTACCGTGTTTCCCTTACCAGGCTTATGGTGGTTCGTTTCAAGAACTTTAATCAACTTACCATCCTTAATAAACGTCATTCCTGCTTTTAAATTAATTGCTTCAACCATTTAATCAATCTCCTTTAAGTTATTTACAATAAATATGGAATCCTCCCTAAAAACTTAGTTAGGAGGGATTGAAAAAATGCTTCGCATGATTTTTAGAGTAAAGCTCATCTGCGCCCTCCGCGATTTATTGTTTATCTCCATTCTAGCATAAAAAAGCGCTTAAATGGACGGCTTCTCTAGCGGGGCTAAAAAGCATTTAGCTATAAAAAAAGTGCAACGCCCACTTATCCACTAAGCTAGCACTACACTTCTTAATTTATTAGATACTCAATTTTATTTTAAATCAGCTATTCAATCGTCGCCCCTAACGCATTTTTAAAATGGGACAACGCCCATTCTTGACCGTGTTCGGTGAACGTTGTGACCGTCGTTGGGTCAATAATTAACTGGTAACCCAGGTCATAGGCATCGACTGCCGTATGCAAGACGCAAATATCCGTACAAACCCCTGCTAATCGCAAAGTATCTACGTGACGTTCACGTAAACGAATGTCTAAATCTGTGCCCGCAAAGGAACTATAACGAGTTTTAGCAAACTGCCGGACCCGCGGATTATCCTGATTCAATTCGTACCAGTCCTTTAATTGGCCGTACAATTCCCGTCCCCAGGATCCTTCTAAATTATGCGCATCAAATAATTTGGTTTCGGGATGGTAGGGATCCTTTTCAACATGTAGATCCGTTGGTAGCATTACCCAACCACCTTCGCGAAGTTCCCGATTAGCGGCTTTAATCAAGGCTGGTTCAATTGCTTGGCCCACCTTGCCAGTCGTTAACGCTCCGTTCGTAGCAACAAAATCATTTGTATAATCAATAATCAGTAAAGCTTCGTTTGCACCCATTTTAATTCCTCGCTTCCTGGTTTCGCACCTGCTTATTCTACGTTAATTCCACAACGTTGGTAAATCGCGTCAACGTTCTTCAAGTGGTAGCGATAGTTAAAAATTGATTTAACTTCTTCATCACTTAACGTCGTCTTTATTTTACTATCTTTAAGCAGTAAGTCCATAAAATGCTGCCCAGTATTCCAAACTTCCATGGCAATTGGTTGAACAGTGTCGTAAGCTTCTTCCCGAGTCCAACCTTTATCGATGAGCTTC
This sequence comes from Pediococcus acidilactici DSM 20284, assembly GCF_000146325.1. Lineage (GTDB taxonomy): Bacteria > Bacillota > Bacilli > Lactobacillales > Lactobacillaceae > Pediococcus > Pediococcus acidilactici. The sequence goes on from NZ_GL397067.1 coordinate 679,546, forward strand.
AACATGACTTGTTGTGAGAAAATCAACCCGTGGGTCATTTCCAAATCCTTTTTAATTTCGTCTTCGTTAATGACCAGGTTATTTAAAATTCGGTTCATCCGGTTTAATACATAGTCCACCAAGGAAGTCGCGTCCGGTAAAATTACCCGTTCTGCCGAAGAATGCGAAATATCACGTTCGTGCCACAAATTCATGTTTTCAAAGGCCGTAACCATTTCGCCACGCACCACCCGACTTAAACCAGAAACATTTTCTGAGCCGATCGGATTACGTTTATGAGGCATTGCGGAAGAACCCTTTTGACCCTTGGCAAAGCCTTCCCGCATTTCGTTAACTTCGGTACGTTGTAAATGCCGAATTTCAGTTGCCATTTCTTCAATTTGGGAAGCAATCAATGCTAGCACGCTTAAGTATTCGGCGTGTAAATCCCGTGGCAAAATCTGGGTGGAAATTTCTTGGTGCCGGATTCCCAACATTTCGCAAACCCACTCTTCAATTTGAGGAGTGATATTAGCAAACGTTCCTACCGCACCGCTGATTTTACCCACTTCAATGTGTTGGCGAGCCTGCTTGAAGCGTTCAATATTGCGGTTGATTTCGGAATACCAGCGTAGGAATTTCAAACCGATCGTAGTTGGTTCCGCGTGAATCCCGTGGGTCCGCCCTACCGTAATCAGGTCTTTATACTTGGTTGCCATTTCCTTCAAAGTTGCTTGGAGCTTTTCTAAATCAGCTGCGATGATTTTGTTAGCTGCTTTAATCCGCAACGACTGTGCAGTGTCAACCACGTCGGTACTGGTCAAACCGTAATGGATCCATTTCCGTTCTTCACCTAAAGATTCGGAAACCGCCCTTGTAAAAGCAATCACGTCATGGTGAGTCTGACTTTCAATTTCATCAATTCGGTCAATATCAAAGCGCGCATTCTTCTCAATTAGCGCTAGGTCTTCATCCGGAACTTTTCCGACCTTATTCCAAGCTTTGACTACCGCAATTTCAACTTCTAGCCAGCTGTCAAACTGCGCTTGCCGGTTCCATATTTTTTGCATTTCAGGTCGCGTATAACGATCAATCATTTAGATTACCCCTCGTCCTAAAAAAATTATTTACTAACCTATTTTATCAAACTCTCCCTAATTAATAAACGCGAACTATCAAATGCTTAACCCTTCCAATAATTCGGGTCGACTCATTTAAATTTACCCTATTTTATGTTATTATCAGGAAGTTGTGTATTGATAAAAATGGAGGAATGAAGATGACAGCTACAGTAGTAATCGGCAGCCAGTGGGGCGACGAAGGAAAGGGTAAGATCATTGATTTTTTGGGACAAAACGCTGATGTTACCGTTCGTTACTCTGGTGGAGATAACGCAGGTCATTCCTTGGTCGTTAACGATCAAAAGCTTGCCTTGCGACTAATCCCATCCGGAATTTTGGCACCTAATTCAATTTGCATTATTGGCAACGGAACCGTGGTTAACCCACACACCCTATTAGACGAAATTAAAGAATTAAATCAAGCCGGCGTAAACACCGACCACTTAAGAATTTCTGACCGGGCACACATCATTTTCCCTTACCACATCTTGCAAGATCAACAACAAGAACGTGATCGCTCTAAAAACGGCGAAAAAATTGGTACTACCAATAAGGGCATTGGTCCGGCATACATGGATAAGATGCAACGGATCGGGATCCGGGCCGTCGACTTGCTTGACGCTGAAGGATTAAAAGAAAAGATTGCCTTCAACCTAGCTCAAAAGCAACGGGTTTTGGATGACGATCTTTGGGAACAATTACCAAGCGTAGATGAACTTACAAAGCAATACGCTGAATACGGACAAATCCTAAAAGATTACATCACCGATACCAGTTACTTAATCAACACTAAATTGCACGAACAAAAACGGGTTCTTTTTGAAGGCGCCCAAGGAACCATGCTTGATATTGACCATGGTACCTACCCATTCGTTACCTCCTCAAATCCGACGGCTGGTGGTGCTGCTACCGGCTCTGGAATTGGGGTAACTAAAATCAAGCACGTCATTGGCGTATGTAAGGCATACGTTTCTCGAGTTGGTGAAGGTCCTTTCCCAACCGAACAAATTAACGAAATTGGTGATCGCATTCGCGAAGTTGCTCACGAATACGGTACCGTTACCCACCGTCCGCGGCGGATTGGTTGGTTTGACGGAGTTTTGATGAAGTACGTTGCCGACGTCAACGGTTTGACTGACTTAGTCGTCAACTGTCTCGATGTCTTGTCCGGCTTCGACGAAGTGAAAATTTGTACCGGTTACCAAACCGATCACGGAGTAATTAATTATTACCCAGCTTCTGAAAAGGAACTCGAAAACTTAACCCCAATTTACGAAACTTTGCCAGGTTGGCAAGAAGATTTAACCCAAATGCAGTCTTACGATGAATTACCTGCCAACGCGAAAAATTATCTTAAGAAGATCGAAGAAATTACTGGCGTTCAAGTTAGTGCCTTTTCAATCGGTCCTGACCGTGAACAAACCGTGGTAGTAAATGATATGTGGGATTAAGCTTTATTAACCACCGTAAATAGTAAAAATAAACCATGTAAAAAGGCCCTGTAACACCCGACTAGGATGTTGCAAGGCCATTTTTAATTTAAAAAATAGTCGGTACTAGTCCGCCGTCAATTCTCAAAGCTTCTCCAGAAAATGATGACGAATCCGGACTTGCCACAAAGGTTACGAACCGTCCAATTTCTGCAGGACGAATAAGACGCTGAATTTGTGATCTAGAGCGGTGATTCTTCATGAAGTCTGCTTCCCATTGTTCTTCGGGAATTCCGCTATCCTGATACATTTCGGTAAGCATCTTTTGAACACCTTCCGTAAGGGTTGAACCCGGCATCACCGTATTTACCGTTACGTGAGTACCCACGGTCAGGTTCGATAGGCTCTTTGCCAAAGATAAGTTCATGGTCTTCGTCATGCTATACTGGGGCATTTCTCCCGAAGGCATAACGGCTTCTTCGCTAGCAATAAAAATTACCCGACCAAAGTCTTGTTTTAGCATGTGGGGCATGTAAAATTTAGCTAGTGCATTGCCAGCCAAAACGTTGGTCCGGAAATAACGTTCCCAGGTCTCATCATCAATATCCCAATACTTCATGGTGCCAAAAATCCCCATGTTATTCACTAAAATATCGACTTCGGGAAATTTTTCAAACAACACTTGCCGACTTTTATCATCAGTAATATCGAAAGGCGCTCCCTGCGGATGAGTTTTAGGAAACTGTGTTTTAATTTCATCGACTACCTTTTGTACGTCAGCAGCTCGACGACCATTAATAATTACGTTAGTCCCCTCCCGGGCCATTTCCATCGCAATTGCTTTTCCAATTCCCTTAGTTGAACCAGTTATTAACGCTAATTTACCATCTAAATGTAGTTCCATTTAATTATCCTCGCTTTCCAAATTAAAAATTAAACGTGTCCGGGTCGGGACCAACCCGTAAATTTTCATTTAGCTCATTAATTTTAGCCATCTCGGCGGCGGTTAGTTCAAAGTCAAAGACTTCCGCGTTACTCTTAATACGGGCGGGCTTGACCGATTTAACTACCAACAAAACGCCCCGTTGGATGTCCCACCGTAAAATAATTTGAGCAACGCTCTTTTGGTGGTTTTGCGCAATTTCGCTCAAAACAGGATTATCCAAAATTTTTCCCTGCATTAACGGCGACCAAGCTTGAATTTTCAAGTTGTGGACGGTCGCAAATTCGATCAACTCCGTTTGGCTTAGCTTAGGGTGGGTCTCCACTTGGTTAACCACCGGCATGACTTCCGCAAATTCAGCCAGCTCTTTTAAATGGCTGATTTGGAAATTACTTACCCCAATCGCCTTGATTTTACCGTCGTGATAAAGTTTTTCTAACGCCTTCCAAGAATCCCGGAAAGCGTCTTGACCCGGCCAGTGAATTAAATACAAATCAAGATAATCCAAGTCCAATTTAGCCAAGCTATCTTGAAAAGCCCGGAGCGTTTCATCATAAGAAAGGTGGTCATTCCACACCTTAGAAGTGATGAATAAGTCTTCTCGCTTTAGCCCGGTTGCCGCCAAACCGGCTTTAATCCCGGCTCCGGTCCCCGCTTCATTGCCGTATACTTGGGCGGTGTCAATCAAGCGGTACCCCGCTTTAATTCCTTCGGCAACAACTTGCGCAGTTTGCTCATTAGGAATCTGAAACACTCCCATCCCCAAACCTGGCATGGTCGTGTCGTTGTTTAAAGTTACGCGATCGTCTAAAGATTTAATCATATTAACAATGCTCCTTAATTAAATTAGTAAAGCAATTATAGAAACAAAGTTTCATTTAATCTAGTACCGACTTTATTGTGCTATACTTACCTAAAAGTTACTTTTAATAACTACAGGGGTGCAACTAATGGAGAAAAAAATATACAATATCGGGGTTGAAGCAACGATGGACGTGATTGGCGGAAAATGGAAGCCAATTATCCTATGCAACCTCCGCCACGGGAAACAACGCCCAAGCGAATTGCGTCGGCAAATTTCTGGCATCAGCCAAAAAATGCTCACTCAAGAATTACGCGAACTAGAACGTGACCACATCGTCAACCGGAAAACTTACAACGTAATTCCTCCCAAGGTAGAGTATTCCCTTAGCGACTATGGACAGACTTTGTCCACTCTGTTAGACCAGTTATGTTCGTGGGGGGAAATGCACGTGCAGACTTTACAGAAAAATGGCGTTGCCGTTGAGTTAAATTGTGCCGACACGCTCGCCGAATAGCAATAAATCCGACTAAACAAAAATCGACTATTATGCCCACTTCAGGCATAATAGTCGATTTTTAATTAATGCTCGCAAGCTTGCCAACTCTGGCCTCGTTTTTCTTTCCTACCGTCGCTTCAACCCCTTGCGAATCGTAGTAAATCCCTTACCAAATACTGCTAAAACAACCCCTACCAAGAATAATCCTAGCGCGATCGTAAATTCTCGTACCAATAAATCTTGTCCAGCAGTCTGCACGATTTGCTTAACCACTGGGTATTGAATCGGTAAATTACTCAATACGTTGCTTACGTATCCAATTCCGCAGATAATGGCTACAAATCCGCCGACTACTAGCAAGGTAGAACTAATGGTACTGAGCAGTCGTTTACGTAGCAACGCATATGCCAATGTCAAAACTAGCCCCACGCCACTAACCCAAATTACGGTTTGGTCAATCCGCGATAATTTTTGCACCTGACCGGCATATCGGGAAAGTTTCTGTGTATCTAGCTGACTATTAAAAACGGCCACTACTTTGCTAACTACCATTGCGTTAACCGTTTGTTGGAAAGCCCCCGTAGCTTGGGTACTTTGGTTGATTGCGTTAGTAATGATATTTTCGTCAATGTGCACTTGCTGCCCATCGTAAAATTGCTGAACCATCGTTTTTAACTCGTCGTTAACTAGATCATCTGGAATCAGGTTGCTTTGGTTAATCCCCGCTTGCTGTAACTGGGTATCCAACTGTTGATTAATTACTTCGGCAGCACTAGACTTTTCAATTTGCTGCTGGACGTAATTTGCATTAAACACGGTCTGTTTAGCCGAAACTGCGCCAAAGAAGAATAACCCAAATAAAATCATTAACACCCTTGCTACCACAAGGCGTGGCGGTCGAACGGGCACCTCCGTTTGATCAACTTTCTTTTCTGCTAAATGACTTTGCCTGCTCATCCTGGTTTCTTGAATTTTAACCACTTCCCCTTCTCAATCGTAATTAAACGTGCGTTTTCAACGCTTTGCATTGGTTAACAGCTTCATCCACTTCTTAGTTTATCATTTCGCCTGTTTTTTCTTCAATGAAAGCAGATGTAATTTATTTTTATTTTTGAAAACTCTCCCGAAAGCTTGCAAAATTGGTATTGCATATCCCCTTTTAGATAAGATATACTTTTAAACAGTGTGTCTCATTAAAATACTTTTTAAGGGAGTTAGATGATGGAATATAGTTTTTTTGCTAAATTAGCTGCTGAATTCTTGGGTACAGCTATTTTAGTCATTTTAGGAAATGGTTCGGTTGCCAACGTGGAACTTAAAGGAACTAAGGGAAACGGTAGTGACTGGCTTGTAATCGCCGTTGGTTACGGTTGTGGAGTCATGGTTCCGGCATTAATGTTTGGAACCGTGTCAGGAGCCCAAATCAACCCCGCCTTTACAATTGGGTTAGCCGTCTCCGGAATGTTTAGCTGGTCACAAGTTATCCCATTTATAATTGCTCAAATGCTGGGTGCGATTATTGGTCAACTAGTTGTTTACTGGGCTTACTTACCACATTACGATCAAACCACTGACCCAGAATCAATTTTAGGAACTTTTGGTACCATTGACGCAAGTGATAGCTTATGGAACGGCTTTGTTAACGAGTTTGTTGGTTCGTTCATCCTCTTCTTCGGTGCAACTGCCTTTACGCATGCCCCATATTTCAAGGAAAACATGAGCTCGGTATTTATCGCCCTCGGTTTCCTTGTAGGAACTTTGGTTGCTTCACTTGGTGGTGCAACTGGTCCAGCGTTAAACCCTGCACGGGATTTAGGTCCACGGTTAGTCCACGCTATTTTACCAATTAAACATAAGGGTTCTTCTCAATGGAACTACGCACCAATTCCAGTAATTGCCCCTATTTTAGCGGGAATCTGTGCCGTAGCGTTGTACAAAGGGATTTTCTTATAAAAGACTTATACATAAATAGTCCGTATAATATTAAAAAGGTGAAGATTGTTATTTTCGTAATGAAAAACAATCTTCACCTTTTTTGGTTTAATTAAAATAAAAAATGCTTTTCAAGGATTAAATATTCTTGAAAAGCATTTTGATTTGCTTTATTAGGGGTAAAAGCTGGTTTATTCTGCTAACCCGAACCTAGCGTAACGCTAAATTTCCGTTAACTTTCCCAAACTCCCCGACTTTCTGTACCCGCTCGTTTTTAGCTTATTTAGTTGATTGTCTGAACACCATGTCAAATGGCAAAGTAATGTTCCGTTCTTCAACTTCTTCTTTGTTCATTAACTTAGTCAATAGCCGCATTGCTACCGCCCCAGTGTCGTACATTGGGTGGCCAATTGAACTAATTTGCGGGCGCACCATCTTAGTTAAGTTAGTATTGTTGCTGGTCATGATTTCAAACTCTTCAGGTACTTTTACGTTAAGGTCTTGTAACCCATTTAAAAGTCCCACTGCTAAACGGTCGTTAGCAACGAAAGCAGCCGTGATATCGCTTGAAGCAATTTGCGAAGCTAACTTAATTCCGTCTTCGTAAGTGTTAGTAGTTTCAAATACGAGGCTTTCATCAAAATCAATGTTTGATTCAGCTAAAGCACGCTTGTATCCTTCGATCCGGAACTTTCCGTTTACCGGTTGTGAAAGTGGGCCAGAAACAAAAGCAACCTTCTTGTTTTTATTTTCAATTAGTTTTCGAACTGATTCGTAAACGGCCGCTTCGTTGTCGATGCTAACGGAAGGTAAAGCATGCTTGTCATCAACGGAACCCGCAAAAACCACGGGAGTCCGTGCTGATTTCAACGCTTCACGTAACCGATCGTCGATTGCGTTTCCCATGTAAATAACACCGTCAACTTGCTTTGCAAGCAAGTTTTCAAGTACTTCCACTTTTTTATCGACATCTTCATCAGAATTTTCCAAAATGATATTGTACTTGTACATTGAAGCAATATCGTCAATCCCCCGCGCTAATGCAGCAAAGAACATTTCGGTGATGTCAGGTAAGATAACCCCGATAGTGGTTGATTTCTTACTTGCTAATCCGCGCGCAACCGCATTAGGATGGTAATCTAAGCGTTCGATTACTTCGTTAACCTTCTTACGGGTGTCGGGCTTAACGTTAGGGTTTCCGTTAACTACCCGAGAAACGGTTGCCATGGAAACGCCGGCTTCACGAGCAACGTCGTAAATTGTAATAGTTTGTTTTGACATGATAATTTCCTCTCCATATTGATTTGATTTGTTTTCATACTGTTTTCAACGCCATGAATACGTTATCAAATTTTGCACCTTCTTGCAAGCTTTTTTTCGTCTGTAGCCCAATTTTTTTGTGTGATATAATCGAAGTACCTTAAGTAAAGAAAGAAGCGATCAAATGTCACAACTAGAAAAAGTCCAAAAGTGGGTTGCTGATCACCGATTGGACGTTGCTTACATCAGTAATTTTGAAAGTATCAAGTATTTGACAGGTTTTGGGAGTGATCCGATTGAACGGGTCCTCGCGTTATTTGTTTTCCCTGACCAAGATCCATTCTTATTTGCTCCCGCGTTGGAAGTTGAAGCAATTAAAGACACCGGCTGGAAGTTCCCCGTTTATGGCTACCTCGACCATGAACAACCCTTCCATTTAATTGCAAACTACATCCGTGAACGTAACGCCAACCCGGTCCACTGGGGCATTGAAGAAGACAATCTCACCGTAGATCGGTACGAAGTTTTACGTTCTGAGTTTCCAAATGCTAAATTTGAAGCAAATCTCACCCCCGTTTTTGAAAAATTACGAATGGTGAAAACTGCGGACGAAATTGAAAAGCTAAAGGCTGCCGGTGCTGAAGCTGACTTTGCTTTCCAAGTTGGTTTTGATGCCGTTGCTGCGGGTAAAACTGAAGCTGAAGTGGCTGCTGAACTAGAATACGCCCTTAAAAAACGCGGCGTAATGGAAATGAGTTTCGACACCCTTATCCAGGCGGGTGCCCACGCTGCCGAACCTCATGGAGCAACTGCCATGAACAAGATTGAAAATAACGAATTAATTCTTTTCGACCTTGGAACCGTACATGATGGTTACATCAGTGACGCTTCACGGACGGTTGCCTTAGGACAACTAAGCGATAAACAGGCTGACATTTACAAGGTATGTCTTGAAGCGCAATTAACGGCGCAAGACTACGCTAAGCCAGGAATTACAGCTGCTAGTTTGGATAAAGTAGCTCGTGACATTATTGATAAAGCTGGCTACGGCGAATACTTTATTCACCGTTTAGGCCATGGAATGGGCATGGGCGAGCATGAATTTCCTTCAATCATGGAAGGAAATGATTTAGTCCTTGAAGAAGGCATGTGCTTCTCCATCGAACCTGGAATTTACATCCCCGGATTTGCCGGAGTTCGAATTGAAGACTGTGTTCACATTACCAAGGATGGCTGTGAACCATTTACCCATACTTCTAAAGAACTAAAATACCTATAAAATTTGAATATTTACCCAGCTTAGACTAAAAGTGGGAACTAGAAATCATGAAACAGATTTCTAGTTCCCACTTTTTTACTACTATGTTACGTAAACAATTAATCTTCTAGTTTATGGGGCATGAAAACCTCAGTTGGCTTTTCATAAGGTGCCGTTGCCATTTTGTCGAGGATTACGTCCTCTTCTTCAGCAATTTCATCATCACCATTGAACTTTTCGTTAGCACGGTTAGCTAAGTCCATTCCCCGTTGCTTAAGTTCGTCTACCGAAGCTGCTGCCTGTTCTTTTAGGCTCGCCATATCAAAGTCGTTAGCTTCCATAAAGCCGTCAACTTTTTTCATAGCGGCTTCCTTTAATTCTGTCGGAGTCGTGTCCGTTAATTTAATTGCTGCTGCCGTAGCCGCTGCTCCACCTACGATTACACCTAATAAGAAACTACTTTTTGACATTTATTTAACCTCCTGCTTGTTTTTTTGCCGATTTTTGTATAAATTAACCGCGCCTTTGCCAACGTTCATAGCTGTGGCAACCTTTCCTGTTTTTTTAGTTTTTGCGGTATGGTTGACTTTACCAGCAAGTCGCCGGGTAGCTTGGTTTAAGTCCGAGGTACTCTCGCTCAAATCCGCAACCGCTTGGAAAAGTGGGTCAATCGTTGCGACCTTACCGTTAACGTCTTCCAGCAACTCGTTTGCATTAGCCATAATGCCTTCTGCTTCATGTGAAATCAAATCCACATCTCTAGTAATGATTGCTAAACTACGATTTATTTCTGCCAAGGTCTTTGAAGCATTCACCAGCACTAAGCCGATAAACAATACCAAAATCAACAACGCGATCGCCGCGATGATGGCTGCAATTCCGCCTCCTGTCATGCAATATCCCCTCCCGTTAGTTTATGTCTACAGAATAGCATTGTGGCCCATGATGTGCAATGAAAACACCCTTAATCTCTGGTAAAATAAACTTACTTAACCGAACCAGAAAGGATTTTTAACATGCCCCAAACCTTACTTATCGGCGCTGCTTTTCAGCCGCTCCAAAGAGAATTATCGCGGATTGATTGGAGTCAAATTGGCGCTAATTTTCTTAAACATTTTTTACAAATAATTCTCATCAGTATTATTTTTTGGGTGATTAACCGGATTGGTAAACACTTAATTAACAAAAGTTTCGGTCCCTATCAAGCCCCTGAAAAGCAATCTGCTCGTTCTCAGACCATTTTCGTAGTAGTAAGAAACATTTTCAAATATTCCGTAATGTTTTTCTACGTTTACACGATTCTTTCCAACCTGGGGGTCCCCGTTGGTACACTGGTTGCTGGAGCTGGAATTCTTAGTGTGGCAATTGGTTTAGGAACTCAAGGGCTGGTTTCTGACGTAATTAACGGCTTGACCATCTTGATTGAGGGCCAATTACGGGTAGGCGACAGCGTAACCATTCAAAGCATTGATGGAACGGTGGTCTCCATCGGGTTACGGACCATTGAACTGCGAGCCTTAGACGGCACTTTGCATTATTTGCCGAACCGGAGCATTACAACCATTTCTAACCATTCGCAAGAAAACCAGAATATTACCATTTTCTTGCGGATCAAAGATCCGTTTAGGATTGATGAAGCCAAGGACTTGCTACAAGATCAACTACCCAAAGCTAAACACCACACCACCAAACTGAAGGCGGGAATCGTTATCCAAGCTCCGGTTGCCGAAAAAAGCCATGGTTACCTCGGAGTCCAAATCTCCACGAAGGTGGCACCCGGCTATCAAGCAGCGATGCAAACGATGATTCTTGACCGGACCTTGAAAATTCTACGGGAAGCTCAAATTGAAGTGGAAAACTAACGCTACTTTTTCATTGATTATGTGAACTGAAATTTCCCTTCAGAAAACTAAGTACTTCTTCATCACCAATTTTCAACAGTAAAATGTACGTTGATATTTATTACCAAAAAAAGCAATCTTTAAGGAAGCCCTTAGAGATTGCTTTTTAAGTTACCAGAATTTATCAAACTTAGTTAATAAATCTTGGATGGCTAACGCCCGGTGACTAATTTGATTTTTTTCTTCCCGGGTCATTTGAGCCAACGTCTTTTGCTTTTCTTCAACGTAAAAAAGCGGGTCGTAGCCAAAGCCGTTGTCCCCGCGTGGAACGCTCAGAATCCGACCACGGAGGTTCCCGTTAGCCACTAATTCGGTGCCATCCGGTTTCCGAACCACCACGGTGGTGTGGAAGGTTGCGGTCCGCTTTTCGTCAGAAACCCCACCCAATTCAGTAAGCACTTTGGCGTTATTAGCAGCATCGTTATGGTCCCCAGCATACCGTGCTGAGAAAATTCCGGGGCGGCCGTTAAGTGCATCGATTTCTAACCCAGAATCATCTGCGAGGACCGGTATTCCAATAGTTTTAGCATAACTATCTGCCTTAAGACGCGCATTTTCTTCAAATGTTAACCCATTTTCTTGAACGTCAACATCTTCATCAACATCCTTTAACGACAGAACTTCAATTCCCTTCGCAGTAAAAATCTGTTTAAATTCTTTTAATTTACCTTCATTTTTGGTCGCTATTAAAATTTGATTACTCATTTTAATCTCCTAATCAATTTTTGCTAAATTTACTTGTATATCCGGAGCGAGGAAGCTTTGAGCAATAGTTCGAAAACTTGCAATATTTGCCGTAGCAAAATACTGTTCATCAGGTGTACTAGTGGCTTCTCGTAGAAGACCTTGTCGTTCAAGGACGTCCTTTAATTGCTGAACCGCTGCTACACCTGGATCAACTAGTTTAACCTGGTCGCCTACCGCTGTTTGAATTCCCTTCGCTAAGAGTGGAAAATGGGTGCATCCTAGGACCAATGTATCAATCCCCTGGTTCTTTAAACCGACAAGTTGTTGATCAATCACCTGCAAAGCTTCGGGTGTCGTCAACTGGTTATGTTCCGCCAATTCCACAAATGATTGGCAAGCAACCGGGAAAACCTCTGTTTGTGGTGCTAAAGCTGCTAACGCTGTTGAATACGCTTGTGATTTAATAGTTCCCTCAGTCGCAATTACTCCTATCCGATTGTTACGTGTAGTTGCCACTGCGGCTTGCGCTCCCGGTTGGATAACTCCAATCACTGGAATTGGTAACGTTGTACTTAAAATCTGAAAAGCCGCGTTCGTAGCCGTATTGCACGCAATTACCAACGCTTTAACATCCTTTTTGACCAAGAAATCCGCCATTTGTTGCGAAAACTTGATTACTTCCGCCGTGGGACGTGGCCCGTACGGTACCCGAGCTTCATCCCCAATAAAAACGACTGCTTCGTTAGGCATTAGTTCCTTAGCCGCCTTTACCACGGTTAATCCGCCGACTCCGGAATCCATAAATCCAATTGGACGATTATCCATGTTCTTTACCCCCAGACAAATCAATTACACATTGTCTATAATACTAAATTTTTGATAAAAAAGAAAAAAACGCTCCGTAAGAAACTAAAAAAGCATCAAAATAGCGTATGAGATAAAAGTCGGATAGGTTGTAAGGATTACTAAAAACGACCATTACGCCTAATTTTGGCATAATGATCGCTTTGAGGTTAAGGAAAATAAACTGTTTTTTAGTGTACGTCTATTAATATTATTTAATTTACCCTTTTTCTACCAATCGTAATCGGTAGGGTCTTGAATTCCCCGACCAGTTGCTTTATCTAACATAATCCGTTGTTCAAAGTGGGCCACGTTTCGTTTAGTTTCTTTAACCATATCGGGGTTAACCGAAACGTAATCGATTCCGCTTTGAATTAAGAAGTTGGTGAACTCTGGGAATTCCGATGGCGCTTGCCCACAAATTGAAACCGTCTTACCATCCTTATGGGCAGCCTCAATCAGGTGATGGATTGCACGTTTAACTGCTAAATTCCGCTCGTCAAAAAGCCGTGCAACCGTGTCGTTGTTCCGGTCACATCCTAAAATCAACATTGCTAAATCGTTTGAACCAATTGAGTATCCATCTATGAACTGGTTAAACTGGTCAGCTAAAATAATGTTGGATGGAATTTCTGCCATCATGTAAACTTTAAAGTCTGCACTCCGTACTAACCCTTCGTTTTGCATAATTTCGGTAACCTTCTGCGCTTCGTCAACCGTCCGAACAAATGGAATCATCACGTTCAAATTCTTTAACCCAAATTCATTACGAACCTTCTTGATTGCCGCTAGTTCAAGCTTGAAGGCGTCAACGTATTTCGGATCGTAGTACCGGGAAGCTCCCCGCCACCCCAACAAGTCTGCGGGTTCGTGCGGTTCGTATTTATCGCCGCCCTTTAGTTTCCGGTATTCGCTAGACTTGAAATCGGATAACCGGAGCACTACTGGCCGAGGTGCCATTGTCCGGGTTACTTTAGCAATCCCTTCTGCGAGCATGTTAACCACCTTTTCGGGGTGGCCTTGCTCGATTAGGTATAACGGATGCTCGTGAATATAAGTGGTCCAGAGGAATTCTTCACGCATTAAACCAATCCCGTCAGCCGGTAAGCTAGAGTACTTTTCAACTAACTCAGGATCACCAAGGTTCATCATTACTCGGGTAGCGGTTGGTGCAAAGGTCTCAGCCGCTACCATTTGGTTGCCCTCCTGTTGTGCGGATGCGGCTTTCTTTAACATGCTGGCGACTTTGCCATGGTATACCACCCCATTCTTAGCATCGATCGTAACCACGTCTCCCGTCTTAAGGGCGTCGGTGGCAGCCAGATTTTTACTCTTAGTTCCTACGATACATGGAATCTGCATTTCCCGAGAAACAATTGCTGCATGACAGGTCATCCCACCATCGTTAGTAATAATCGCGGTCGCCTTCTTCATCGCTGGAACCCAGTCCGGGGAGGTCATCACCGTTACCAAAACTTCGCCTTGTTTAAATTGGTCAATATCTTTGGGATTGTCAATGACGTGCACTACGCCGCTTGCTAATCCCGGGCTAGCTGGAAGGCCTCGAACTGCAACCTCAGCATCTGCTTCCTTGACCACGTCGACATCTTCTTCATCCGCGTGATCCGCCGCCTTCCGTTGGGACCAAACTGTTTCAGGCCGTGCTTGCACAATCCATAAGCGGTCGGTATTGGCATCCAAAGCAAATTCCATATCCATGTAGCAGCCGTAATGCTCTTCAATTGCCTTCGCATAACCCGCCAACTCAATTACTTGGCTATCTGACAAAACCGGTTGCCCCTGAAGTTCTTCGGGAACCTTTTCTTCCACCGTTCCCCCATCGGCAACTCGGACTAGCTGAATTGGTTGCTTAATAATGTTCTTTTCAACAATTTTCATCGTTTCTTTGTCAATTACAAAGTGATCCGGAGTTACTTTCCCTAAAACAACGTATTCGCCAAGCCCATAAATCGCATCGATCACAATTTTAGAGTCGTCTCCATCAGCGACGTTAACCGAGAACATAATCCCCGAAGCTTTAGAAAAGACCATCATTTGAACTGCTGCTGAAAGGGCAACTTTTTCGTGTGGAAAATGCTGTTTATGCCGGTAGTAGGTTGCCCGGTCGGTAAAGAGCGAAGAATAACAAAGTTGAACCCGGTTAACAACGTCGGCACCCCCCTTAATATTTAAGTAAGTTTCTTGCTGGCCAGCAAATGACGCATTAGGTAAATCTTCGGCCGTTGCGGAAGAACGAATCGCAACGAAGGGGGCATCTTGGTCAACTTTTTTGGCCAAATCCGCGTACGCTTGCTCAATGTCCTTTGCCAAATCTGCAGGCATGGTGGCGTTAACAATTAAATTCCGAATTTGTTCGCATACTGAATGCAATTCTTCAGAATTTTCGTAATCCTGAATACTTTCTAGCAACTCGTTAACTTGATCATTTAAACCCGTCTGCTCCATAAAGTACCGGTACGCCCGCGCAGTAGTTGCAAAACCATACGGCACTGGAACGTCCATCGCCGACGTCATTTCCCCTAATGATGATGATTTACCACCAACCAGGTTTACATCTTCGCGATGCAATTCGTCAAACCACAATACATTTGCATTTTCACGGCTACTCATAAAATTACCTCCTCATCAACAGACACTTAACTTTAATCAAACAATTTTAAACAATCGATGGAAGCGTTTACATTCTACGCCTATATTGTAGTTCATTTCTGCACAAAGTAAAAGAGTTCCTGGCAATTTTTTAAATTTAGTATGTTGAATATCAGCGTTTACTAATGCTCGTCAAGGGACGTTAACTCGCATTAATTCAAGGATTTAACCGTACGAAGCTAGTAAGCAACTGGCGTTGGCATTGATAATTTATTAAAGTGAAAAACAACACAATTATTTGCTAAACCACCCTAATTATTAGTAGATCTGATTAACTTAATAATCGGGGCCAGTCATCTTAATAAGCCCATTTAACTAAAAAGAGAGTGCGACAAAAGTCGGATAGTTTGCGAACATTAACCAAAAAAACGATTCATGAGGAAGTTTCACCCCATGAACCGTTTTTTTGTTTAGAGACTTTTATCACAGCCCCTTAATCATTCACCTGATTATAGGTATTGATTTAAAATCTTTGCTAACTGTTCTTTAGAATGGTAACCCACGATGGTATCAACTACCGCGCCATCCTTCTTTACCATTAGCGTGGGGATGCTCATAATCCCAAATTTCCGGGCAGTTTCCGGATTTTGGTCAACATCCATCTTCGTAAAGTTAACTTGGTCGCCCATTTCGTCGGCTAATTGTTCCACTACCGGGGACTGCATCCGACATGGACCGCACCAAGTCGCCCAAAAATCGGTCAACGTTACGCCAGTACCAGTTTTTTCTTCAAAATTTGCGTCCGTAATTGCTTCAACCATATTTTTAACCTTCTTTCTCAAAAAGTAACCATGTTGATATAGTAACTATAGCAGTTTTCAACCAAAAATTGAATTATTTTGCTTACGAATAATAAGAATCATCGTAAATGCACGATGGTAGCGCCATTACCTCCCGCATTAGCCGGGGCATACTCAAAACTTTTAATTCGCCGATTTTGTTTTAAATACTTTGTAATGCCGCTTCGTAACGCTCCAGTTCCCTTACCATGGATAATGGTGACTTCGTCATAACCGGCCAACAGTGCCGCGTCAATGTACCGGTCAGTTTCGGTAAGCGCCTCTTCATAGCGTTTTCCGCGAAGATCTAAGCTAGTTTTCACCCCAGCAGATTTGGTCCGGTGAACCACGTTGTGGCTAGCTGGTTTAGTGGTCCGTTCTGGTTTAACCTTTTCTAACTCGTCGGTAGCTACCTTCATTTTCAAAATTCCCATTTGGACTTCCCAATGGTGAGCGTCCACTTGCCGTAATAGCTCACCACGTTGTCCGTAGGTTAATACAATCACTTCATCGTTAACGTGGAGTTTCTGTGCTTCTTTAGCCTTACGGAGCACCTTGTTGCGCTTCAAGTTAGTATCTTGGTGCAAGGCATTCAGCTTACTCTTAGCTTCAATCAAATCGTTTTCTTTGAAGTTTCCCGCTGATTTTTCTAGACGCCGCAACCGTTTAATAATCTGGTCGGCCTCGCTGCGGCTATCGTTAACGATCTGGTTAGCTGATTCTTTGGCACTTTCTAACAAACGGTCCCTTTGTTGACTAAGCCGTTCCACTCCCTTAACCAGGGTATCGTTATACTCTTCAGTTTGTGACAACAAGGTTTGAACCTGCTCATTTAACTTCTGGGCCCGTTTTTGCCGGGTAGTTAAATCCTTAATCATGTTATTTAAATCTTGACTATCTTGGTCTACCAACCCTCGTGCTTGAGTAATGATGTCCTCGTCTAAGCCTAAGCGCCGTGAGATTTCAAAAGCATTACTCTGTCCAGGAATTCCCAGCAATAGCTTGTATGTGGGTTGCAACGTGTCTACGTCAAATTCCATGCTGGCGTTAATCGTTCCTGAGCGTTCGTACCCATACGTTTTCAGTTCTGGATAATGGGTGGTGGTAATCGAAACCGCCCCCCTTTGACGTACCCGGTCTAAAATCGCGATTGCTAAAGCCGCTCCTTCTTTAGGATCGGTTCCTGCCCCTAATTCGTCGAAAAGCGCCAACGAACGTTCGTTAAGGTGCTCTAAAATATGAATGGTGTTATCCATGTGCGACGAAAAGGTACTTAAATTCTGTTCGATGGATTGTTCGTCACCAATGTCAGCAAAAATCTCTTCAAAAACTCGCACCGTACTATTCTCGTTGGCTGGAATAAATATTCCCGATTGGGCCATTAGTTGGAGCAAGCCCACGGTTTTTAAAGTGATGGTCTTCCCACCAGTATTTGGTCCGGTAATTACTAAGGTGGAGTACTCCCCACCCAGTCTGATATCGTTAGGAACCACCTTTTTCGGATCGATTAAGGGGTGTCGGGCCTGTCGCAAATTAATCCGGTTATTCGTTGAAATCTGTGGCTCCGTAGCCTTTAACTTATGTGCGTATTGCGCCTTAGCGTTAAGCAAGTCAAGGTGACCAAGCACCTTGCTATTATCTTTTAACGTGTCCGCGTATGGAGCAATCAGCGCACTGAGTTCTTGCAAAATTCGCTGCTCTTCGTGTACCTCAGCAACCTGTTCTTGCCGAAGCTGATTATTTAAATCAACCACCGCTTCGGGTTCCACATAGAGGGTTTGCCCCGAAGAACTTTGGTCATGCACCACCCCGCCAAAACGGGACCGGGAATCGGCTCGAACCGGAATTACGTACCGCTCGCTTCGAATCGTGACAATGGGTTCACTTAGGTACTTTGCTTGACTTCCCCGGGTAAACTTTTCCATTCGCTGCCGAATTTCGCCTTCCACCCGCGTAATTGCGGCCCGAATCCGGCGCAACTCACTTGATGCGGAGTTTAATAAATGTCCATTTCCTTCGATTGAACTATTTAATCGTTCTTCAATTTCTGGAATCGTTTCTAACTGATCCACCACGCCGTTTAGGGTTTCTACCGTTACTTCCGTATCTGGTAAATCCGCAAAGAAATTAATTACTTCCCGGGTTGCTCGCAACACTCGCCCAATTTGCGCAATTTCGCGACCGTTGAGGGTCGCATCAATTTTTAAACGTTGTAATGGTTCGTCAATATCTTCTAAACGCGGAATGGGAATCCCACTTTTTACCCGGTAAATGTTAACCGCGTCTAGAGTTTCTTTAAGGGCGTTTTGCACTTTGGCGGAATCCGTCATTGGAACTAACTGGCGAAGCTCCTTGGCCCCGTTTTCGGTTGCAATGAACTGTTTAACCGCATTTTTCACTTTTTCATATTCTAAAACTTCTAAAATTTTACTGTTCATCATAATCTCATTTCATTTCAAATCAAAAACGGCCCGTTTGGTGGTCAGACATTGTATCTGCACACCAAACCGCGGCCGTTACTTGGATTATAAAACTTAGTCTTGGTCACCTAAGAAGGTATTTAAGACTTCTTCAACCATATCCCACTCTTCATCAGATTCGATTGGGATTAATTCACCTTCGCCTAAATCGTGATTTTCATCAGGTTCAAAGGCGTAAGCTTGAATATCCACTTCTTCATCATTTTCTGCTTCAGCCGGATAAAGTAGGACGTACGAACGACCATAGTCCTCTGAATCAAACGTAAACAATACGTTATATAGTTCTTCGTTGCCGTGTTCGTCTACTAGGGTAATTTTTTGTTCTTCGTTATCCATTGCGTGCCCTCACTTTAATTTATCGATTAATTTACCGTGACCATTGAGGTAGTTCTCTAAAATCAAACTAGCTGCTAATTTATCAATTACTTTCTTGCGCTTGGAGCGCGAAGTATCCGCTTGTTCAATCAACATACGTTCTGCTTCCACAGTGGTCAAACGCTCGTCTTGAAAATCAATTGGTAACCCAAACGTTTCCGTTAGTAGTTTACCATAATTACGCGCAGCTTCCACCCGGGGGCCCTCGGTATTATTCATATTTTTGGGTAAGCCAATTACAAAACCGGCCACCTCATACTGGCTGACTAACTCTTTAACTCGACTAATGCCGAATTCGCCTTCGTCCTCGTTAATTGGAATAATTTCTACTCCTTGAGCTGTCCAACCTAACTGATCACTTACCGCAATTCCCACGGTTCGTGAACCAACGTCCATTCCCATTAACCGCATTAATTCTTATCCTTCTTGCCACCAGCAACTTGATCTGCTAAATAGTATCTTACTAATTCTTCAATAATTTCGTCTCTTTGATGCTTACGGATTAAGTTCCGCGCATCGTTTAACCGCGGGATGTAAGCTGGATCACCAGAAATCAAATATCCCACGATTTGATCAATTGGGTTATAACCCTTTTCTTCAAGAGCATCGTATACGGTCTTTAACGTTCCCCGAACATCATTTGGCTTATTATCGCCAAAATCGAAGAACATGGTTTCATCAAGTTTTCCCACTGTTAGCACCCCTCTTCACATACTATGATTAATTTTACTTGATTAACCGCAAAATCACAATAAAAGGGCCCGCTCGTAACTGAAGTGTAATATTCAACTGCTAATTTAGGGGCCTTTTTCGGGAAATGTATCTTTTTTGGCGCATAAAAATGGCGCTCATAAATTTCCTAACGTCACTTTTGAGCTCGACGAACCAATTAACTAGTGACCAAATTAAAAAAATTGAGAGTGGGACAAAAGTCGGGTAGTTTGTGAGCAAAAATTGACCATGATACCTAAATTTGGCATCATGGTCAATTTTTGGTTAAGCGGAATAAACTGATTTTTGGCTCTATTGAAGTCAAACCACCAAAACAACTTTTTAAGGACCTTTTCATCCTTGAAAAGCATTTTTTTATTTTTTCCACTCTCAACCCTTTTAGTTATGTTGCAAATTTTACTACTAGTAGGGTTTAAAATTATTTACCTTGGGTCTCTAGCCATTCGCTAGCAGCTTTCAACGCTTCGTTAATTTTTTCTGGCGCAGAACCACCAGCTTGGGCCATGTTTGGACGGCCGCCACCGCCACCGTTAACCTTCGGTGCGATTGCTTTGATCAAATCGCCAGCCTTCAAGCCTTCCTTTACGAACGGATCCTTTACGGCAGCAATTAAATTAGCCTTTTCACCAATCTTAGCACCTAAGACCAATACGTCAGATTGGTCCTTAGTTTTCCAATCGTCCGCCATTTGCCGCAATTGGTCCATGCCGGAAACCTGCACTTCGGCAGTAATTAGCCGAAATCCGTTGATTTCTTGTACTTGATCGTAGATGTTGGCAACTTCAGCTTGAGCAATCTTAGCTTCGAGTTGGTTAATCGTTTGGTTCAAGTCCTTAACTTGTGCTTGTAATTGTTCAACTTTTGCAGGAACATCCTTCACTTGAGCACTCTTCAGCAATCCCGCTGCTTTTTGTAAGAGCGCTTCTTCACCGTTTAAGAATTCCAGTGCCGCTTGGGAAGTAACGGCTTCAATCCGTCGAACTCCAGCTCCCACACCAGATTCAGAGACAATCTTGAATAAACCAATTTCATTAGTGTTCTTTACGTGGGTACCGCCACAAAATTCTCTTGAGTAATCACCAACGCTAACTACCCGAACCTTTTTACCATATTTGTCATCAAATAGGGCAATTGCACCCATTTTCTTTCCGGTTTCTAGGTCCGTTTCGACGGTAGTTACTGGAATTTCATCGTAGATTTTATCGTTGATAATTTCTTCAACTTTTTGTAAATCTTCGTCAGTAACCTGTCCAAAATGGGTAAAGTCAAACCGTAAGTAACCTGGTTCAACTAAGGAACCGGCTTGGTGAGTATGCTCCCCTAAAACATCCCGGAGCGCTTGGTCAAGCAAGTGGGTCGCGGTATGGTTCTTTTCCACCTTCAAATGGAAAGCCCGGTCCACGATGAGGGTAAATGATTCACCGGCGTGCATTTCCCGTTTAGCCTTAATGGTGTGTAAGTTCTGTCCGTTAGGAGCATGTTGCACATCCACAACTTCGGCCACCACGTTGCCGTCAGCATCCTCGATTACCCCTTGGTCAGCTACTTGACCACCCATTTCCGCATAGAATGGGGTTACGTCAAATAGTACGCGAGCTTCCCCCGGATTTACCGTATCGGTCAGCTGATCGTCTTGGATAATATCTTTAAGCACCGCAGCGTCAACTTTCAAGGTGTCGTAGCCAACGTATTCACTTGGCGTCTTCAAGTCCGTTAATAGGTCGGATTGTACTCCCATTGACTTAGCGTTAGAACGTGCTGAACGAGCCCGTTCCTTTTGTTTTTGCATTTCGTCCGCAAAACCAGCTTCGTCAATTTCCATTCCTTGGTCTTCCGCGTATTCCTTTGCTAATTCCAATGGGAATCCGTAGGTATCGAATAACCGGAAAGCATCCTTACCAGAGATTACCTTAGAATGGTCCGCTTTGGTGTCAGCAATGATTGAATTTAATAATTCTAAGCCATCCGTTAAGGTTTCGTTAAAGCGGTCTTCCTCTGACTTGATTACTTTTTCAATGTAATCCTTGTCGGCAAGTACCTCCGGATAGTAGTCTTCCATAATTTTACCGACTACTGGCACCATTTGATACAAGAATGGCTTATTAATGTTCAACTTCTTACCATGCATAACTGCCCGCCGGAGTAAGCGCCGAATTACGTATCCGCGACCTTCGTTAGATGGAATGGCACCGTCCCCAATTGCAAACGTAATTGCCCGCGCATGGTCAGCAATCACCTTGAAGGGAACGTCGTCATTTTTATCAACGCCGTATTTCTTACCACTGAGCTTTTCTACTTCGTGAATAATTGGCAAGAAGAGGTCCGTTTCAAAGTTAGTTGGTGCATCTTGGAATACGGAAACCACCCGTTCTAAGCCCATCCCCGTATCAATGTTTTTATGTGGGAGTGGTTCGTAGGTTCCGTCCGGCTTATGGTTAAATTGAGAAAAGACGATGTTCCAGATTTCCAACCAGCGTTCATTTTCTCCACCAGGGTAGTTTTCTGGGTCATCATCGGCAAGGTTATTGAACTCCTCACCGCGATCGTAGAAGATTTCAGAATCGGGACCACTAGGACCTTCCCCAATATCCCAGAAGTTATCTTCCGCTTCCACAATATGGCTTGGATCTACGCCAGTTTCTAACCAGATCTTCTTTGCTTCCTCATCCTTCGGGTAAACCGTCACGTAAAGCTTTTCCGGATCCATGTCAAACCATTCTTTAGAAGTTAAAAGTTCCCACGCCCAGTGGATGGCCTCTTCTTTAAAGTAGTCGCCCACCGAAAAGTTTCCTAACATTTCAAAAAGCGTGTGGTGCCGCGCAGTGTGGCCAACGTTTTCAATATCGTTAGTCCGGATACTCTTTTGTGAACTAGTTAGCCGAGGAACTTCGGGAACTACGCTACCATCAAAGTATTTTTTCATTGTGGCAACTCCGGAGTTAACCCATAACAAAGTGGGGTCGTCCTTTGGAATTAGCGACGCACTGGGTTCCACCACGTGGCCCTTGCTTTTGAAGAAATCTAGATACATGCGTCGAATTTCGCTACTTGATTTTCTTTCCATTTTTTCCTCCTAAAATAAAAAACACCGTTGCTCGTAAAATAAAGACGCCGAAACGCGGTACCACTTTACTTGCAACGATGTTTAGATCGTATACCTCTTGAGTCTCATTAACGCTGAGCAGACGATTCATTATTAATCGGGTAGCACAACCGCGGCGCTTCGTTCTTTACACCAGCCAGAACGTCTCTACACTAAGCGTTGCACGGTTACATATCCCTAATGATTCTAAATATCACAGCTAATTATAGAAAACCAAATTAAGATTGTCAATTTATCTTCGCTTCGAACGCGATTGCCGCATTTTAGCTTTCTTAGCCTCACGAACTGCTTGATGCTGTTCCATCCGCCGGTCGCGAATTGCCTTTTCAGAGATTGCCTTTTTAATGCGCCGTTTATAACCTGGTTTAACTTTCTTCTTTTTCTTTTTAACTAACCCGACCAAGGTGGGGTCCAGTTTTTTCTGACTTAACCGCCGAGTCTGTCGCCGTTGCCGATCGTAAGTATCCACTAGTTCGTGGTTACGTAATTGTTGGGGAATAAACTTAACCCCCATTTTTTCAACTTCTGCCACTTCGGCTTCTTCGTTAGGCATGTATAACGTAATGGCCGTCCCTGGTAAACCATTTCGGCCAGTCCGACCTACCCGGTGAATGAAGAATTCTAAATCAGTTGGGATATCGTCGTTAATTACTAGCGAGACCCCTTCGATATCAATTCCCCGCGCCGCTAAATCAGTTGCCACCACGTATTGGTAACGTAAGCGGTGGATGTCTTTCATGATTCGTTTCCGTTCCCGAGGCGGAATTCCACCGTGAATTTTAGCCACCGGTAGTCCTTGCGACTTAAGGTAGTTAGTTAATTCGTCCGCCCGTTCCTTCGTATTAGTAAATACTAAGGCTAAGTACGGTTCCCCCATCGTCAACAACTGGTAAATCAAGTTGTTTTTATCCTGACTCTTGGTAGAAATCAAAATATTTTTAATCGTGGGACTAATCGTAGTCGCCACCGGAATTTCTTCAATTGCCGGGTGCTTCATGTATTTTTGTAAAAAGACGTTTAATTGCTGTGGAATCGTAGCGGAAAAGACCAACATCTGTAGATTTTCGGGCATGCTTGCTGCAATTTGGTCAACGGCGCTTAAAAATCCCATGTCCAAAGTCATATCCGCTTCGTCAATTACCAGATATTGAACTTGCCTGAAATTAAGTGCCCGAGCTTGAAGTAAATCAAGCACCCGGCCCGGAGTTCCAATGACAATTGCTGGTTGGTGGTGTTCTAATTTAGCAATCTGACGTTTTTTGTCAGTTCCCCCAACGTAATTGCCAATTTCAATTGGGGTTTCTGAAGCAGCGGCCAATTGCTTAGCCGCTTCATAGATTTGGTAAGCTAACTCCCGACTAGGCGTGGTGATTACAGCTTGAATCGCGTTTTTGGCCGGGTCGATTTGATTAAAAATCGGTAGCAAAAACGCGTGGGTTTTCCCGCTTCCGGTTTGGGATTGGCCCACTACGCTTTGGCCTTCCGCAATTAGCGGGATGACACGCTCTTGGACCGGAGTCGGTTTCACAAAACCAATTTGATCCAAAGCCTGCATGAGAAATGGTTTTAGATTAAACTTTTGAAATTCGTTCATACTAGCTCCTTACTATTTATTGCAGAAAGCGGTAAGTGCTCGGGCATCCTTATAGAAGGTGCGCTTAAGCCAGGTAATTTTGAGCGTTAACGTAAAATCGGCCATCATGCCTGAATCTGGCATAACAGCCGATTTTGAATTAAGCCAAACTAACTTGTGGCATACGTTCTGGTCTTACTAAAGTTCACAAACCCAAAATGTATTTTTGGCGTTCACCAAAGATATCCGAGTTTTCTACCGCTTTACAAACTTTTAAACTAATTCTTCTAATTCTTTAACGATTTGAGCAACCTCATCACGATCTGCCGCTTTTGCGCCACTGGCGAGCGGGTGGCCGCCCCCGTGGTGCCGCTTAGCTAATTCGTTGATAACCGGGCCCTTCGAACGTAACCGCACCCGGAAGGAGTGGTCATCTTGTTCAACAAAGATTGCCCAGCATTTAACTTGCGCGATGTGTCCAGGTAACGGCACAATTCCCGCCGTACCGGAGTCTTTTAAGTCGAATTTTTCCAAGATTTCCTTGGTTAGCACTAAGTGGGCCGCCCCTTGTTCACTAATCGTGAGATGGTCATAAAGGTAGGCTGACAAATGGGCAACCGAAACCGGAATTTCGTCTAGGATTTGGTTAACTTTGACCATGTCAAAACCGGTCGCCATTAAGCCAGCCACCACTTCATGAGTGTGGGCACTCGTTGCTGAATACATAAAGCGCCCCGTATCACCAACAATTCCGGCATATAGATCACTAGCAGCATCTTGGGGCAATACTAGCTCTGACTTAAACTGATTGTAAAAATCATAGACTAGCTCCGAGCTACTGGAGGCAGCTTCCTTCACCCACATTAAGTCCCCAAAGGGTTCATCATTAGGATGGTGGTCAATTTTGATTAAATAGGCACCTTGATCGAACCGCCGATCATCGATTCGGGGAGCATTCGCCGTATCAATGACGATTACCAAAGCGTCATCAAAAAAATCATTGTCAACGTCGTCCATTTGCCCTAGCCAACTTAACCCATCAATCTGTTTTCCCACGACCTTGATTTGTTTGTGGGGAAAGGATGCTTGCAAAATCTTTGCTAGCCCAACCTGTGACCCGATTGCATCCGGATCCGGACGCTGGTGCCGATGAATCACAATCCGGTTGTACTTTTTAATTTGTGCTAAAATTTTTTCCTGTGTATCCATTTTTAACCTCATTCACTATATCTCAACTAAGCCGCGCCCGGCTCAGTCTGTTTACTCGCGTGTTTAAGCATACCATAAAATCAGTCCTCATGCTTAAACAGCGGTAAAGAAACTTCTTGAAAACTCTGATCAGCAAGGTTGGTAATGGTGATTCCCAGCAAACGAATTCCACGCGAAAAATCCGCAATTTCGTCAAAAATCTGCTTAGCATAAAAGTAGTAAGTCTCACTATCGGTAGGTAAAAATTCCGGACGAGTGATTCGCTTAGTAAGGGTTTCAAAATCACTATACCGTAATTTTAAGACTAATGTTTTACCATGCTTTTGTCGCTTGGTAACCGCTTGAGCTAGTTTTTTGGCAATTAAGTGAAGCCGTTGGTCGACTTCGTTTTCCGTCACCAACGGTTTGCCGTAGGTTTCTTCCTTACCGATTGATTTTCGTTCGCGCTGGTAAGCAACCGGACGGTCGTCTTGTCCGCGCACCCTTCGATAAAGTGTATACCCAAATTTACCGAAATGGTGAATCAAATCGTTTTCGCTCAGTTTTAATAAATCCGCGCCTTTAAACACACCCAATTCGTGCATTTTAGGGATCGTCTTCTTGCCGACTCCCCGAAACTGTTCAATAGGCATTTCTTTTAAAAACGCTCCGACGTCATCTTTTTCAATAATTGCCACCCCGACTGGTTTAGCATATTCAGACGCCATTTTTGCCAAAAATTTATTATAAGAAATTCCGGTAGAACAGGTCAGCTGAGTATGGTTAAAAATTCGCTTTTGAATTTCATGGGCAATCAGTACCGCATCTTGCATCCCTTTCTTATCATCGGTTACGTCAAGGTAAGCTTCATCGAGGGCGACCGTTTCAATTTTATCGGTAAATTCGTGGAAAATATGGTGAATTTGGTCCGACACCGCCCGATATTTTTCAAAATCAGGAGTTTTAAAAACCGCCTGGGGACATAGTTCTAACGCTTTAGCAGCTGGCATTGCAGAATGAACTCCTGACTGACGGGCAACGTAATTAGCCGTTGCCACCACCCCGTGACCGCCAGTCTTTCGAGGATCGCGAGCCACCACTAGCGGTTTAGTACGAAATTCTGGATGATCACGCATTTCAATTGAAGCGTAGAAAGCGTCCATGTCAACATGAATAATTTTTCGAGAATCATCAATTATTAGCGGCGTTGACACCTGGTTTGCCAAAACGGTCACCTCCCACCTTGGCTATTTTTGGGGGTTAAAAATCCATTGCCGGCCGTCCCGAGCTAATAAGTCATCCGCAGCTTGGGGACCCATGCTGCCACTTGCGTAATTAGGGAAATCAGGAGTTTCAGCATCCCAAACCTGACGAATAACATCCACGATTTGCCAAGCTTTACGAACTTCGTGCCAGTGGGCAAAGTTAGTTTTATTACCCATTAAGGCGTCCCGGATTAAACTTTCGTATGCGTCCGGGGTTTTAGCCTTTTCTGAAGCTGACTTCCGGTAGCGTAAGTGCACTGGTGAAAGTTGGTAACCTTGATTACCCTTCTTAGTATTGAATTGCAGCGTAAATCCTTGGTCAGGTTCAATATGCAAGGTCAACACGTTGGTTTCTAGTTTTTGGTTAGGGTCGCTATTGAAAATATTCTGGTCGTCATTTTTAAAGACCACGTTAATTTGCGTTGACTTCTTTGCCAACCGCTTCCCCGTCCGTACGTAAATTGGCACCCCATCTAAAGAAGGATTGTGGGTAATTAATTTTCCAGCTACAAAGGTTTCAATGCTAGAATCATCCGCCGTTCCTTCTTCTTCACGGTAGGCTAATTGGGTATGCGCAGCATCTTCACCATATTGACCACGGACAAAGTTCTGCGCAGCTTCTTCCTTACTGTACGTTTGGATATTTTCTAACGCTTCAATTTTCTTGTCTTGCAAATGTTTGGAATCAAATACTTCCGGCCGTTCCATCGTTAATAGCGACACGATTTGCATGATATGGTTTTGCAACATATCCCGCATTGCTCCAGCCGTTTCGTAATAACCAGCCCGTTCTTCAACCCCCAGTGATTCTGCTAAGGTGATTTGAATGTTGTCAATATGCTCCTTATTCCATAACGAGTTAAATAAGGCATTTCCAAAGCGAAGTCCCGCAATTGATTGAATCGGTTCCTTACCTAGGTAGTGGTCAATCCGAAAGATTTGTTCTTCGTCAAACGACCCAGAAATTGAATCATTGAGTTCCTTTGCACTTTGATAATCTCGCCCAAACGGCTTTTCAATAATTAACCGGTTAAAACCTGATCCTTCAGTCAAGAGTTTTTGATCCTTTAGATGGCCCGCAATTGTACCAAAGAAACGGGGTGCCATCGCTAAATAAAAAATCCGGTTTCCGTTTAATTGATACTTTTCGTCTAATTGATCAGCGAGATTACGCAAAGCAACGTAATGTTCTGCATCGTCAACGTTGTGGGATTGGTAATAAAAATGGCTAGCAAATTTACGAGGCAGTTCACTGTTCGTCCGCCCCGCGTCTCGGCCAGAATCCTCAATCGCACTCATGACTACTTCATGATAATGATCATTTGACCATGGCCGGCGGGCAGTTCCGATTACGGCAAAGTTTTCTTTTAAATACCCTTTTTCATATAGATTAAAAAGTGCCGGGTATAGCTTCCGGTAAGCTAAGTCCCCTGTACCACCAAAAATAATAAATAATGCCTTTTGCTCCATTTTTGACTCCTCACTTTCAGTCTTCAATGTTTTATATTATGAATCAGTTTGCCTCACCGAACAAGTAAAAACATTTCGCTGCATACAAAACATTGTCCGCTTGCCCAACTATTAATTAACTAAGGATTTCTTTACCCCGACGTCTTGCTAATAAAGTGCTCGTGAATATTATTAGACTATAAAAAGCTAGGATTCCACCCACTTAACGAGCGCTCCTAGCTTTTAAAAAACTACTTTTCTTCCGTAGTTGAATCAGATTTTTCATCATCAGTTGTGTCAGTTGTATCTGCATTAGTTGGCTCAGTTGTTGATGCTGGGGCAACGTTTTGCTTCTTTTCAACTCGCATGATTGCCATTCGGTCAAATACCAAGTAAATCCCGTCACAATCTAACGTAACCGTCTTAGCTTCGTTGTCGATCGAGTCAACCACGCCGTGCAAACGACCAATTGTAACTACTTCATCACCAACGTTAAGTTGGTTCATCATTTCTTGGCGCTTTTGTTGTTGCTTACGTTGTGGACGAATCATCATGAAATACATTAAACCGAAGATCAAGATGAAGAAAACAATCGTACTCATCCCAAAACCACCATTTGCGGCTGCTAATAACATTTTTTCACCTCGCTAATTCATTTATATTAACTGTACCAAAAATATACCTACTAAACCAGTGGTGTTAGAAATTCTTACTATTTTCTTTGCCGTAACCGTACTCGTCAAAGAAGTTTTGCCGGAACTCTAGTAAATTATCATCCATAATTGCTTGCCGAACGTCCTTCATTAAATGTACTAAGAAGTAAACGTTATGAATGCTGGTTAGCCGGAGCCCAAAAGTTTCGTCCGTCTTTAAGAGGTGGCGCACGTACGCGCGGGTGAAGTTCCGGCAAGTGTAACAGTGACACTGGTCATCAATTGGGGTAAAGTCTCGCGCATACTTCGCATTTTTAACTACCAGTCGTCCGTGACTGGTCATGCAGGTTCCGTTCCGGGCAATTCGGGTTGGTAATACGCAATCAAACATATCCACTCCCCGAATTACTCCATCAATCAATGCGTCGGGCGAACCCACTCCCATCAAGTAACGCGGTTTATTTTCGGGAATTAATGGAGTGGTAAATTCAAGCACCCGGTTCATTTCTGCTTTGGATTCTCCAACCGAAAGCCCCCCAATTGAGTATCCAGGGAAATCCATGCTAACTAAATCATGGGCGCTTTGACGACGTAAATCTTCAAAGCCAGCTCCCTGAATAATCCCAAACAATCCTTGGGTACCGGGATTACGATGGGCCTTTAATCCCCGTTCAGCCCAACGACTTGTGCGAGCTACCGAATGTTTGACGTAGTCGTAACTTTCAAAAAATGGCGGGCATTCATCCAGACTCATCATAATGTCAGGGCCTAAATCATTTTCAATTTGAATGGCCTTTTCGGGTGACAGGAACATTTTCGCACCGTTAATTTCGTTTCGAAAATGCACCCCCTCTTCGGTGATGTCGCGCAGCTTCGCTAGCGAAAATACCTGGAAGCCGCCCGAATCTGTCAAAATCCCCTTGTGCCAGTTCATAAATTGGTGCAAGCCCCCCGCCTCTTTGACGATGTCTTCACCAGGGCGGACCCAGAGGTGGTAAGTGTTTGACAAGATAATATCCGCACCCAAGTCTTCTAGTTCCTCAGGTGACATTGCTTTAACGGTTGCTTGCGTTCCTACCGGCATAAAGATTGGTGTAGGAAAAGTGCCGTGTGGGGTAATAATCTCTCCCAGTCGGGCACCGGTATGCTTATCCTTTTTAATTAGTCGGTATTTGATTGCAGGTTCCACAGTATTCTCCATTCGTTATTTATTTAATAAACATCGCGTCGCCAAAACTAAAGAAGCGATACTTTTCTTCAACAGCATGCTTATACGCGTTTAAAATCGTTTCACGACCAGTAAATGCGGCAACTAACATTACTAAAGTTGACTTTGGTAGATGGAAATTAGTAATGAAGGCGTCGACCACTTTCCATTCGTAACCTGGTTTAATGAAAATATCAGTCCAACCGCTATCTGGCTTAATTTCGCCATTAAATTTAGTACCGATCGTTTCCAAAGTCCGAATTGATGTCGTTCCGGTAGCAATAATTCGACCACCGTTCTTCCGGACTTCGTTTAAAGTAGCGGCTGATTCCTCAGATAACCGGTAAAATTCACTGTGCATCTTATGATCTTCAATATTTTCTTCATCAACCGGCCGGAAAGTTCCTAACCCAACGTGCAAGGTTAGATAAACCAGCTTAACGCCCTTATCTTGAACTTTTTGAAGTAGTTCCTTAGTCCAGTGCAAACCTGCGGTAGGTGCTGCTGCCGAACCCGGTTCCTTTGAGTAAACCGTTTGGTAACGCTCTGGGTCATCTAACTTTTCTTTAATGTATGGTGGTAATGGCATTTCTCCAAGTTTTTCTAAGATCTCCATAAAAATGCCATCGTATTCAAATTCAATTTCACGTCCGCCATGGTCAAGTTCCTTTTTAACGGTCGCCGTTAAACTGCCATCTCCGAACGTAATCTTGGTACCTACTTTGGCACGTCGCGCTGGTTTTACCAACGTTTCCCAACGGTCGCCTTCAATGTTGTGCAGCAGTAAAACTTCGAGGTGGCCGCCGGTTTCTTCCTTGACCCCGTAAATCCGCGCTGGCATAACCCGGGAATCGTTCATTACGATCGCGTCTCCCGGATTAAGCTGGTCAACAATGTCGTAAAAATGTTTATCCGCCATTTCACCAGTTTTATGGTCTAATACCAGCATCCGGGAGGCGTCCCGCTTTTTAATCGGAGTTTGGGCAATTAATTCGTGTGGTAAATCATAGTTAAAATCTTCGGTTGTTAATGTCATTTTTTCCATTCCTCATTTATTCATATATAAATTTTCTAATCCTAAATGAGCGTATGCGCGCTCAGTAACCATTCGGCCGCGAGGGGTCCGCTTTAGAAAGCCAATTTGCAATAAATATGGCTCATACATTTCCGAAATTGTATCCGGCTCTTCGCCAATGTTAGCGGCAATGGTGGTTAATCCCACCGGCCCCCCACCGTATAGTTCGATCATCGTGGTGAGAACCTTTTTATCGGTTTGATCCAACCCCCGATCATCCACCTGAAGCAATTTCAAGGAGGTTCGAACTAACGTGCGGTCGATATGGGCATCATTTTCCACTTCCGCAAAATCACGGACCCGTTTTAAGAGACGGTTTGAAATTCGAGGAGTTCCCCGCGAGCGACGAGCAATTTCGTGAGCTCCCTGATCGTCAATGTTTGTTTTAAAAATTTCCGCCGATCGTTTGACAATGTTCGCTAAATCATCTTCGGTATAGTAGTTCATGTGCTCTACAATCCCAAAGCGATCCCGCAACGGTGCCGAAAGCAATCCGGCCCGGGTGGTCGCCCCAATCAACGTAAACGGTGGCAGAGGAAAGTGGATCGGATGTGCCGTAGGTCCTTGTCCGACCACGATGTCAACAAAGAAATCTTCCATTGCCGAATAAAGCATCTCTTCGACTACTTTAGGAAGCCGGTGAATTTCGTCAATAAATAAAATATCACCCGGTTGTAATTCATTCAAGAGGGCCACTAAATCGCCCGGCTTTTCAATTGCGGGACCACTGGTTGTTCGAATTTGGACTGCCATTTCATTTGCAATTACCATTGCTAAAGTGGTCTTCCCTAATCCCGGTGGTCCATACAACAGTACGTGGTCCAACGCTTCTTCACGTTTCTTCGCCGCTTCAATGTATACGGACAGTTCATGCTTAATTTGGGCTTGACCAATGTACTGTCTTAGGTTCTGGGGGCGTAACGATTGCTCGTTAGCCTCTTCTTGGGCTCCCTGAACGGCCGAAGACGTAATTCGTTCATCATCCATTAATCACACGCTATCCTTTCATTAACAATTTTAATCCTGCACTGATGTATTGGTCCGTAGTTTGGTTGCTAAGCTCATCCAACTTAGGCGTAATCTTTTTTAGTTCGCGTTCTGAATACCCTAAAGCTGCTAAGGCTTCGATCGCTTCGTCTAACGTATTGTTAGTAGTAGTCGGCATTTCAAATAACGGGCCACTAGGTTCGTTGCTCGTAATTTTACCCTTCAGATCCAAAATAATTTGCTTAGCCGCTTTAGGGCCAATCTTAGGAAATTTTTTTAAGTAGTTGACGTCATCGTTGTTAACCGCCCGAATAAAGCCCTGGTGATCATCGTTAGCCAAAATTGCCAGCGCACTTTTAGGTCCAATTCCCTTAACCTTGAGCAGGTTCAAAAAAAGCTCTTTATCCACGTATTTTTTAAACCCGTACAACGTGTTTTCAGTTTCTGAAACCGCCTGATGCACGTAAACCTTTTGCTTTTCATCTGGTTTAAAGCTATACGGGTTAGCTACGTTAACCAAGTAGCCGACCCCGTTCACGTCAATTACGATGTAGGCGGGATTGATATCCACGACGACACCATTTAAATATTCATACATCTTTTAATCCCCATTTCAAAACGTTTGTTCGTATTAATAATTGTATCATAAGTCTTCGTCAATTAAGTTTGTATTATGGGGATCTTGGATCCGCTTGAACATCTTTTCCATATCCGTAGTGGAGAAATGTACGAGCACTGGCCGGCCGTGAGGACAGTTGAACGGATTTTCCACCTTCGCCAAATCCTTCAACAACTGTTTAGCTTGTAAATCATCTAAATGATGGTTAGCCTTAATCGCCCGTTTACAACTCATCATAATTGCGGTTGCTTCCCGAAACTTAGCTACCGTCATGTTTCGGTCGTTCAAAACGTAATCCACCATTTCTTTAACGGTATCTTCCTCCTGTCCCTTCTTAAACCATGTCGGGTGGTGACGGACAATAAACGTATTTCGACCGAACTCTTCAAGGTATAACCCGCAGGCTTCTAAGACCGATTGTTTTTCCTTGATGCGTAACGTGTCGGTTGTCGAATAATCTAGATAAATTGGCACTAATAAATCTTGCTGGTCATCGCTAACTTGCCCAATTTGAACCCGATAATATTCGTAATTGATTCGTTCTTGGGCGGCGTGCTGGTCAATAATGTATAAACCATCGTCCGCTTCCGCAAACAAGTAGGTTCCATGCATCTGCCCAATGTACGTTAAAGCAGGAAAACGACTAGTGCTAGGAGTTTTCTCTTCACCTTCCGTGTTCTCATTTTTAGTAACGGGGGTAGTTGAATCGGCATATTTTTCTTTAAATTCTGCAATCCGATCCGATTGCAGGTCTTGCCGCGTGCTAATGATAATCGGCTTAGTAGCCGCAACGGAGGGGTGCAATGCTGCTGCGGAATCATCCTCTTCCACAGCAGCTGATTCAGTAGGCGTTGGCTTACCAAACGAACCCGAAAGTACAGTCTCAGTTAAGTCTAGTTGCTCACCAGCTGGCTTAGAAATTCGTTTTTTCTTCAGGTTATCTACTGCATCCGGAATCAAATTTTGGTCCGCTAACCGGTCAAAAATTGTTTTACTAATTAATTCTGTTAAAGTATTTTCTTCACTAATCCGAACCTCCAGCTTGGAGGGGTGCACGTTCACATCCACCAATAGCGGGTCAGTTTGAATATTGATTACCGCCACCGGATAACGACCCACCATTAGCTTTGAGCCGTATCCTTCAATAATCGCTTTACTGATGTGGAAATTTTTAATATACCGTCCGTTAACTAAAATAGTAATGTAGCTGCGGTTAGCTCGAGTAAATTCCGGTAAACTAACGTATCCATCAATGCGAAAATCGACACTTTCGCCATGGATATCTAACATTTTTTGGGCGTTATGGGTACCGTAAATGTTAGCTAGTACTTGTTGAACGTTGCCCTGCCCCGACGTACGCATTAACTGCCGTTCGTCATTTTGTAATGAGAACGCGATTTCTGGATAACTTAGAGCAATTCGGTTAATGATGTCGGTTATTTTTGACAGTTCCGTTGCCAAGGACTTTAAGTACTTTAACCGGGCAGGCGTGTTGAAAAATAAGTCACTGACCGTAATATCGGTTCCCTGTCGACTTTGGGCCTCCCGATGTTCGATTAGTTCTCCGCCCCGGTAATGCACGAATTGACCGGGTCCTTCGGCTGTGGAAGACGTCATTTTAACATCCGCAATTGATGCGATACTGGGTAACGCTTCTCCTCGAAAACCGAGGGTCCCCACCCGAAACAGGTCGGCACGCGAAGTTATTTTACTGGTTGCATGCCGTTTAAAGGCCGTCTCTACTTGACTACCCTCAATCCCGCTTCCGTTGTCAATCACCCGGATCATTTTTAATCCTGATTCAGCTAAGAGAATATCGATGCGACTGCTTCCCGCATCAATTGCATTTTCTACTAGTTCCTTAACCACCGAAGCCGGTCGTTCAACTACTTCTCCTGCAGCAATCTGGTCGGCTAAAATATCGCTTAACTCTTGGATTTTTGCCATTTATCCGCACCTCATTTTCGTAGCTTCTTTTGCCACTTATACAATTGATTCATAACTTCCATCGGGGTCATATCCATTAAATTTAGGTTAGTTAGCTGTTCTACTACTTGCGTTTGTAACTGGTTCGTTTTCTTTTGCGCTGGAGTGGTGTCAAAGAGCGCCATTTGTTCTTCTACAACCTCCCGCGAAGAGCTTGTTACTGAACTTTCCTCCGCGCCGGATTGGTCAGCTGGTTGCGTCTCCGCAGCCTGAGAAGCGGTGAAAACTGGTTGTGGTGTTTCACTTGCGGTTAGCTTTGCAGCATCACCTTGGTTTTCGTTTTCTAACTGTTCTAGAATTACGGATGCCCTTGCCAATAATGAATCCGGCATTCCCGCTAACTTAGCAACGTGAATTCCGTATGACTTGTCTGCGGGGCCGTCTTCCATCTTATGCAAGAAAACTAAATTGCCATCCTGTTCTACCGCACCGACGTGCACGTTTTTCAACCGTGTCAGAGTCTGATCAAGTGCCGTCAACTCGTGGTAATGGGTCGAAAACAGAGTCTTAGCATGCACATTTTGGTGAATAAATTCAATAATTGATTGTGCTAACGCCATTCCATCGTAGGTTGCGGTCCCCCGACCAATTTCATCAAAGAGGATCAAACTGTTTGCAGTTCCGTCCTTTAACGCACGGTTAGCTTCCTGCATTTCAACCATGAAGGTACTCTGACCAGAAATTAAATCATCAGCAGCTCCGATGCGGGTGAAAATTTGGTCAAAAATTGGTAACGTAGCTTCCTCAGCTGGAACAAAACACCCCATCTGCGCCATAATGACGGTTAACGCAAGCTGGCGCATGTAAGTACTCTTACCAGACATATTTGGCCCGGTAATTAGTAAAATTTCCGTATCCTGATTCATTAAAATATCGTTAGGGACGTAACTTTGATGCCCCATTACCTTTTCAACCACCGGATGACGGCCAGCTTTGATTTCAATTTCATGGGATTCCGTCATGGTTGGTTTAACGAATTGGTACTCTTCGCTAACTACCGCGAAACTTTGTAAAACGTCTAATTCCGCAACTTGCTTAGCAAGGTTTTGAAGGCGTTCAATTTGCTCTTTAATCGTTTCTCGAATCTTTTTGAACAACTCGTACTCTAAATCCGTCGACTTTTGTTCGGCTTCTAGGATGATCCGTTCCTTTTCCTTGAGCT
Organism: Pediococcus acidilactici DSM 20284; assembly: GCF_000146325.1. GTDB lineage: Bacteria > Bacillota > Bacilli > Lactobacillales > Lactobacillaceae > Pediococcus > Pediococcus acidilactici. The sequence continues at coordinate 715,504 of NZ_GL397067.1, forward strand.
CGGGAGTAATGAACCGTTCGGCATTCGTTAAGGTTTGCTTACGCTCGTAACGTCCTTCCGGTACGCTAGCTAAATTAGCCCGCGTGACTTCAATGTAGTAGCCAAACACTTTGTTGTAGCCAATTTTAAGGTTTTTAATTCCGGTTGCTTGGCGTTCTTGGGCTTGTAAGTCAGCAATCCATTTTTTACCGTTCCGCATGGCGTCCCGATACTCGTCTAACTTGGGATTATAGCCATCTTTAATAACGTTACCTTCCGTAACGGAAATTGGGGCATCTTCGTCAATGGCCGCTTCAATCAAGTCCGCAATTTCGCTAACCGGATCTAACCGCGTAAGGGCCTCATCGAAAACTGGGTCGTCCAATTCCGCTAGTACGTGCCGAATTTTAGGAATTTGCAATAGCGAGGTTTTTAATTGAATTAAGTCCCGACCATTCACGTTTCCAAAGGCGACCCGGCCAGCTAGTCGTTCCAAATCGTAAACTTTAGTTAACTCTTCTTGCAGATTGCTTCGTTCAAAAAAGTGTTCTAATAAAACCTGCACGCGACTTTGCCGAGCATTGATAGCGTCCTTACGAATTAACGGACGGTCCAGCCACTGCTTTAATAACCGCCCTCCCATTGCCGTTTTCGTTTCATCTAACAACCATAATAGCGTTCCTTGTTTTTTCCCCGTTCGAATTAAGCGAGTTAACTCGAGGTTATACTTTGACGCATGGTCCATTCGTAAGTAAAACGATGGTTCGTACGCAATTGCTTTTTGCATATGCGCCAGATTGCGCTTTTGGGTAACTTGAACGTACATTAATAGTTGTTTAACCACTTGCACGGCAATTGGGGATGTCAAATTTTGAATTAAATAACTTAATTCTGCCGAGATTTCGACGTCATTTTGTTGCGAAACTAAAATGTTTAATTCTTTAAACCGTTCCCCAAAGTGCTCCACAAAATACTGGTCCGCAACAATTTCACGGGTCCGTAATCCTACAGCCTCGTTGACCACGCTCTCAATATCGTCCAAAATTGCGACCTTCAATTCACCGGTTGACAGGTCCGTGTACGCAAACCCGTACTTTTTAGTTGCAGCGTCAAAACTCACTGCCGTTAAATAGTTATTTTCCTTAGCGTCTTCCGCCTTTTGATCCGTAGTGGTACCTGGGGTAACGAGTTGGATTACTTCCCGTTTCACCATTCCTTTGGCGGCCTTAGGGTCTTCCATCTGCTCACAAATTGCCACTTTATACCCTTGGTCAACTAAAATGTCGATGTAATTTTGGGCGGCATGATGCGGCACTCCGCACATTGGAATGGGATCGTCCGCATTTTTCGACCTTGCCGTAAGCGTCAATTCTAGCAATTGTGAACCCTTAATGGCGTCGTCGTAAAACAACTCGTAAAAATCCCCGATCCGGTAAAATAAAAAAGCATCCGGATACTGTTTTTTAATTTCCATATATTGACGCATCATTGGCGTATCACTTGTCTTTTGTGGCATTTTGTATTCCTTCCGACTCTTAATTTTTCAGTTAATTACAAATACGTAAAAAATTAGTTTAACAATGGCTATTCTATCATATGCACCATATAAAAAAAGAGCGGGTCCACAGTGGCCCAACTCCTTACTTTGCAAAATCAACGGCACGAACTTCTCGAACAATTGTTACTTTAATTTTGCCTGCATATTCTAATTGTTTCTCAATTGCTTTACGAATTTGATGCGTTAACATAACCGCTTTTAAGTCGTTAATCTTGGTTGGCTTAACGATTACCCGCACCTCGCGTCCGGCTTGAATTGCATAACTCTTTTTCACTCCATCAAATTGGTTAGCAATTTGTTCTAACTTCTCTAACCGATGGATATAGCTCTGTAATGTATCGCTACGTGCTCCGGGACGAGCTGCAGAAATCGAATCCGCCGCCGCCACCAACACGGAAATAACATGATTTGCTTCGTTATTGTTTCGGTGAGACGCAATCGCATCAACGACGACCGCGCTTTCTTTGTACTTCTTCGCCAATTCCACACCTAATTCAACGTGCGAAGTGTCGGTCTCATGTTGGACCGCTTTACCAATATCGTGTAATAATCCTGCGCGTTTTGCTACAGTAACATCTTCACCCAACTCAGCAGCTAACACTCCTGCCAAATTAGCAACCTCAATAGAATGGTTTAATACATTTTGACCATAACTCGTCCGATATCTTAATTGCCCAATTAACTTAATCAATTCAGGATTCATTGAATGAATACCAAGCTCAAATACTGCTTGCTCACCGGTCTTGCGAATGGTGTCATCCAATTCTTTCTTAGCCTTTTCCACCATCTCTTCAATCCGAGCAGGATGAATCCGGCCATCTTGGATCAGTTTTTCCAAAGCAATGTGTGCAATTTCACGACGAATCGGGTCAAAACTACTCAAAACGACCGCTTCCGGAGTATCATCAATAATTAAGTCAACTCCCGTGACGTTTTCAAAGTTACGGATATTCCGGCCTTCACGCCCGATAATTCGTCCCTTCATATCGTCATTTGGTAGCGAAACCACCGTAATGGTGGTCTCGGATGCCATATCTGCAGCACTTCTTTGAATCGCTTGCGCAATTACCTTCCGAGCTGTTTCATCAGCTTGGTTTTGAGCATCTTCTAAACTTTCTTTGATAATCAAAGCCCGTTCTTTTTCAAGTTTGGCTTTCACTTCCGAAATAATTAAACTTTTGGCATCTTCTTGAGTTAAATTTGAAACTCGCTCAAGCTCTTGTTGTCGTTCCTCAACGAGTGATGATGCTTTTTGTTGTTGTTCATCAATTAGCTTTTGATCTGCAGCTAGTTTCTGCTCTTTACGTTCTAGGCTGTTTTCGCGCTTTTCAAAGGAACTATCCTTACGATCAAGGACGTCTTCTCTTTGAAGAAGTCGGTCTTCTTGCTTTTGCAATTCCGCCCGACGTTCCTTAAGCTCTTTTTCAACCTGCGCACGATAACGATGACTTTCATCTTTTGCTTCCAAAAGCTTTTCCCGACGTTCGGTTTCCGCTTGTTGTCGCGCATTTTCAATAATTAGATCAGCTGAATTACTAGCATCTGCAGTTTGCTTTTCAATGAACCGCTTGTGCATGATGTATCCTGCACAATAGCCAACAACTATAGCGATGATTGCGAGGATAATATAATAAATTACCATCTTTGCCTCCAAATCATCAAGACCATAGTTATAATCTTTGAATGATGTTATTTGATTCTCACACTTATAATCATTTTAATATTTAGCCATAAGCGTGTCAATAAGTCTTTAGCGCCCAACGCTGATTAGTGCTAGCTTTGCGAAAGCTAGGTACTCCCTTAAGGGTTTGGTAAATTATTAGTTTAAACAGGTCTTTTCCAATTACTGATAACGTAGAAAAAGAAGCTGGAACTATTCCAACTTCTTTTCTCCCCATAAATATTTACCTTTATTTCAAGTCTAATTCAGCTTGGTCGTCTTGTTTGCTATCTTCCTTAACTTCACTAGCTGGATCAGCTACCATCCCGTACGCTTCTCGAACCTTAGCCAATACCTCGGCACGGACATCTGGGTGGTCCTCCATGTACTTCTTAGCATTTTCACGACCCTGTCCAATTCGTTCTTCACCATATGAGTACCAGGAACCGCTCTTACCAACGATGTCTTTTTCTACGGCCATATCGATCATTTCGCCCGTTTGCGAAATTCCTTCACCATACATAATATCGACTTCTGCCCGCTTAAACGGAGGTGCGACCTTATTTTTAACTACTTTAATCTTAACCCGGTTACCAATTACGTCAGAACCGTCTTTGATTTGTTCAGCACGCCGAACTTCCAAACGAATGGTTGCGTAGAACTTCAAGGCCCGACCACCCGGAGTGGTTTCGGGATTTCCAAACATAATTCCAACCTTTTCACGGATTTGGTTAATGAACAGGGCGATTGTTTTAGTTTTATTAATTGAACCTGAAAGTTTCCGTAGCGCTTGAGACATCATCCGTGCTTGTAAACCAACGTGAGCATCGCCCATTTCACCGTCGATTTCAGCACGCGGTACCAAGGCCGCAACCGAATCAATAACTACTAAGTCAATGGCTCCACTTGAAACTAAAGCGTCCGCGATTGCCAAACCTTCTTCCCCAGTATCTGGTTGGGAAAGTAAGAGGTCGTCAATGTTAACTCCCAGATTAGTTGCATAAGCTGGATCCATCGCATTTTCCGCGTCAATGTACGCAGCCGTTCCGCCTCGCTTTTGAACTTCGGCGACCGCGTGAAGCGCAACCGTAGTTTTCCCTGAACTTTCAGGACCGTAGATTTCAACAATCCGTCCTTTAGGATAACCGCCTACACCTAACGCATCGTCTAGCGCTAGCGAACCGCTTGGAATGGTGGAAATTTGCGTATCAACTGCATCCCCCATCCGCATGATGGAACCTTTTCCAAAGTTTTTTTCAATTTTTTTAAGAGCTTTATTCAAAGCTTCTTTTCTTTCATCTGCCACTTAATTAATAACCTCCTAATGGGTCTTATATTGCACGTTTCCAGTTAAGGCTGACGCTTCTAGTTGATTAAAATTTAAAATTATCCCAAAGTCGCCCTTAACCATCTATACTAAATATAATACCTAGTAATCTCCAAAAAATCAATCAAAAAGCGAACAAAAGTTCGATATTATTTAACCACTTGTTCCCAAATCATTCGAAAACCATTCATTACTGCTAAATGGCGGATTTTTTCCCGGTTACCGCTAAAATGGAACCCCTTAGCCACGGTACTTCCATTTGGCAACGCCAACCCAATCCATACGTCACCAGGCGCGTGTCCTTCTAATCCTTCAGGTCCCGCTACTCCAGTAAAGCTAATCGCTAGGTCCGTACCTAATTGCTTTTGTGCCCCGCGCGCCATCTCTTCAGCAACTGGACGACTTACCACCGTGTATTGAGCGATAGTTTCCGGACGAACCCCCAATAAACTAGTTTTTACTTCATCAGAATACGTTACAAAGCCTCCCGAAAATACTGCGGAAGTACCCGCTGTTTTTACTAATTGATTTTGGAAAGCACCACCAGTCAAACTTTCTGCTGCCGTTAACGTTAGTTTTCGTTTGATTAATTCTTGTACTACAAAATCTGGAAAAGCGACCTGTTCACCTTCAGCATAGTAATAATCGCCTGCTCGAGCAAGGATTTCTGCCTTGGTTTTTTCTAACATTTGTTCTGCTTCATCTTTAGAATCCGCCTTCGCAGTTAGTCGGATGGTTACGTCAGTCGGTTTGAAGTATAACGCGATTGTAGGATTACTCTGTCGTCTGATCACGTCATCCACCCGGGTCGCCAAGTCGGCTTCCCCAACCCCTACGAAGTGTAACGTTTTGGATTGAATTGTTTTATCCAACGAGTACCGCTCTTTTAACAAAGGAAGCACTTCCTGGTTAACCATTGGCTTAAATTCACTAGGCGGTCCTGGTAAAACCAAGTAATCGGTCGTCGGAGTAGTGGCAAACAAGCCAATCGCTAACCCGTTGGGATTTTTCACCGGACGACTCCCTTTTAATAACAACGCCTGCCGTTCATTATTGGGAGTGATGGGACGTCCCTGCTTAGTAAAGTGCTCGTGCACCTTTTCTAGCGCCCGGTCGTCAACCACTAATTCTTCACCTAAAAACGCGGCCAACGTTGGTTTAGTAATATCATCTTCCGTCGGTCCTAATCCCCCAATGGTGATCACTAAGTCGCTGCGCTTGCTGGCAATTTCCAGCGTTTCCTTCATGGTAGTTGAATTATCGCCCACCGTTGCTTGGTGATAAACGTCAATTCCTAGCTGGGCTAATTGCTGACTCAAATAAACGGCGTTAGTATCGGTGATTTCACCTAACAAAATCTCGGTACCAACTGAAATAATTTCCGCCTTCATCTATTAACTTCCTCCTCATTATATAACTACGCTAATCTTACTGCTTTATTTTAACTTTTTCAGCAAAAAAAGGCTGTTTCCAAACCTTCCGAAGCTAAACTGGTTCGCTTCCGTTAGTTTTTCCACTAGCCTTTGTTTTAAAAAGAATCCGCAAAAATGGAGCGGTTTTGGTAAAAATAATCAATTCCAGAATAAATGGTAAAGAATAAGCATACGTAAAGTAAAACGGTTCCTGGTCCAAAGTGCAAATAGTTTGCAAATAAGTTGTTCAATAGCAAGAAAATAATTGCAAACATTTGGGAAAAGGTTTTAATTTTACCAGGCATCGCCGCAGCTAAAACTTCCCCTTCGTTTTCTACAATAATCAATCGCAACCCACTAACTGCCAGTTCCCGGCACACAATGATGGCTACCACCCACGCCGGAGCCATTTTCATGGACACCAGGATGATGAACGCCGACATTACTAACATTTTATCCGCAATCGGATCAGCAAATTTGCCAAAGTTAGTTACCAAATGTTGGCGCCGAGCAATTTGACCGTCAAGAAAATCAGTGATGGAAGCTATCGCAAAAACCACGGCTCCCCAAATTTTAGTGATGGCAATCGGGGTTCCCAACCACCATACGCTCCCTCCGACTTCTGGCATAACGGTCAAGATGATAAAAATCGGAATTAAAATAATCCGAAAAACGGTTAGTTTATTTGGTAAGTTCATGTTTTCTCCTTTCTAATTAACGACAATGGTCACGCTCCGTACCGTGACTCCCGTAGCAGGATCAGGCATTTTACGTCCCCCGATACTACCCTTTAATCCAATTGTATTTCCAATTTTCAAAACGTATGTATAGCCCTTTTTCAACTTAAAGTGCTGGGTTTGGTGAGCTTCCATAACTCCTTGAGCAACGGTAGCCGCTTGGGGAGCCGTCGCTGTTAACGAATTCCAAGATTGGTTATCGCCAGTCTTGAGTTTAAGCGTGGCGTGTTTTTGTTCGTCCGGCAAAGTCACCCGCAAATTATCTGCACTGTCATTAACCTTTTCGATTTTCGGTTTTGTCGTGGTTTGCTTAGATTGCTTTTTAGCACTAGGATGCGTAGACTTGGTTTTACTTGCATTAGTTTTATGATGGCTTTTTTTAGTTTTATCAATCACCGTCGGATTTTTTTGTGCGACTAATTGTGACGGATAACGGTTAGCCATCTCACTAAAGGCTGCCCAAACTAATAACCATATCACCCCAACTAAAATAATTCCCATCAACCACGGGTGCTGATGAATTAAGCCGCTCAGTACCGACGGCTTTTGTTGAAGTTCTTTTTGCGCACGGCTAGTAACTTCTCCATGAGTTCGTCGCCATTCCTTGATACTTTCGGGCTCATTTTCTAAATGACGGTTGCCCACTTCCACCCCTAGTAAATTCGCGTATTGCTTAATTAGCGACTGGGTGTAATAGTCTCCTGGCAAATCATCATCTTCACCAGCTTCTAAAGCCATTAAATATCGTTTAGAAATTTGTAACTTTAGTTGAACTTCGTCAAGAGTCCAACCCTTTTTGAGACGGGCATCTTGCAACCGCATCCCAATTACTTTGTATTTTTTCGTCCCCATAAAAATACCCCAATTTATTTTAAATCAACAACCAGTATACCATTATTTTTGCCAGCCGCCGTCCACATAAATGGTCTGACCAGTTAAGTATGACGCCGTTTCGGCTAAAACAGTTTCCACTAGGTAGGCAATTTCGTCTGGTTTAGCAAACCGACCTACCGGGATTTCTTCACTGATTGCTTCAATTTCATCTTCCGCAAAGTTAGCGTTCATCTGTGTTTGAACTGCTCCTGGTGCAACCACGTTAACAGTAATCCCTAAGGAAGCCACCTCTTTAGCATAAGCATTTACAAAACTGCTCATTGCCCCTTTTAACATGCTGTAAGGAACTTCCATGGCGCTGCCCACCGCCCCATAAACCGAGCCAATAAAGACAATTCGTCCGTGACCGCCTTCTGCCAGTTTAGAAACTAATTTTTTAATTACCAATAACGGAACTTTAAGGTGTTCTAACCATAAATTTTCTAACTGGGTACCGTCAAATTCATCGAACAACTGGTAGATCGTGGTTCCCTGTGCAAAAACAATCGCGTCCAAGCTAAAAATTTGCGCATCGATTTCCTCTGCCGCCGCCTCGTTTCGAAAATCTGCTTGAACCATTAGGAAGTCTTGTTTTGGGTATTGCCGTTGTAATTCTTGCACTAATTCTTCTACCGTCGCAGCGTGCTGGTGGTAATGTAAATATAAGGACCAGCCTTGTTTAGCTAATCGTCGACTAATTGCCATCCCAATGTTTCCACTCGCTCCACATACCAACGCAAACTTCATTTTCTCGCCTACTTAATTATTTTGGTTTAATTTCAAAACTACTAATTACTTGTTCACTAACGAATTGGCCTAGCGCTTCAATCACTTCTGTAAGGGAGATCTCCTTAAACATCTGCGCTTCGTCAAAGATAGTGGCATTGCCGTAAAGAGCCCCTTCAAAAGAATTAGCAATTGCTTCTAATGAATTCATCCGGGCAATGCACCGACCGTACATTTCTTTTTTAGCCAAAGCAAAATCTGCTGCCAGCTCTGGGGTATCGGTAAGTCCCCGACGCAAAATTTCCTTCAAGGCAGCTGCTAATTGTTGGGGATGGTCGCTGTCGCCACCCATCGTCAAAAATAATTCGTCCCGCTCGTTATTTAAATCATAACCGAAAGTATCGTCTAAAAGTCCTTCATCGTATAATTTTAAGTAATTTTTAGAAGAAGAGCTTAATAGTAAATATAAACCTAAATCTAAGGTCAATAAGTACTTTAAGCGTTCCAGTCCCGGAGCTGGTAGGTAACGATTATTTCGAATTCCCAACATTACCTTAGGGCGGTTGGCCAGGCAAACTGCCGAGCTTTGCTCAACTACCGGAAGGATCTTCTGTTCAGCTTTTTGCAAATTAACCGGCTGAACAAATTCTGTAAACTGCTTTTGGCGCTGATTTTCTTCAACCCAGTCGACGACCATTTGCGGATCTAAATTGCCAGTAACGAACAAGTGCATGTTTTGGGGATGGTAAAACACCTGGTGGACCTTATACAGTAATTCAGGCGTAATCTGCGCAATTGAAGCGCTGGTTCCGGCAATGTCTTCACTTAACGCTTGTTTGGGAAATAGGTTACGCATCATTCCCATGTATAATTGCCAATCTACATCATCATTATACATCTGAATTTCTTGTCCAATGATCCCCTGCTCCTTAGCTACGGAAGCACTAGAAAAGTACGGATCCTGCACAAAATCTAGTAAAGTCGTCAAGTTCTCTTTCAGCCGGCTGGTTGCTGAAAATAAGTAGCTAGTCTTGTTATAGCTTGTAAACGCGTTCGAATCCGCTCCGTTTCGCGTAAAAATTTGAAAAGCGTCGTAGTCGGCTTTTTCAAATAGTTTATGCTCCAAAAAGTGCGCCGTTCCGGCTGGGATTTGTAGCTTTTGTTCCCCAACCCGAAAATTACGATCCATTGACCCCAAGTTAGTGGTAAAAACGGCGTACGTTTTTTGAAAATCCGCTTTAGGCAAAATATTAATTTGTAAGCCGTTAGCTAACGTTGCCGAAAATAATCGTTCGTCAAAAACCGAATATGCCTTTTCCTTTATTTGCATTAGTCATTATCCCCATTTAAGAAAAATTCCGCTCGTGGCTTGAGTTGCCGAGCAATCTCAACAATTTCGGTCGCCCCGACCCGGTCTAAATCATTTAACCATTGCTCAGCTGGGCGATGGAAACCAAGTAGATATTCGTTAAGCCCCCGACGGTGAATCGTACGTTGTAAGTCTAAACCAGCGAGGTAATCTGAACGCAGCCCAGCTTTAATGCTGGTTAAATCACTCTCGGTAAACTGTCCCGCTTGTAAATCTACAATTTGTTGTTGAATGATTTGCTTGGCCTGAGCGTAATTGCTTGCTTCAATTCCCGTTTGCACGGTTAAAAGTCCGTTATACAAATCTAAACTGGAACTAGCATAGTATGCCAAGCTAGCTTTTTCCCGCACGTTAAGGAACAGTTTCGATTGTGGCGAGCCGCCAAAGAGCGCGTTAAAAACAACGGCAGCGTGAAAATTATCGCTCACCACCGTAGCTGGAATATCATAGGCCAAGTTCAACCGAGCTTGTTGAACTGCTTGATTTGCCACTCTATGACGCGGTTTTGGCAACGAATTAAACTTCGTAATTACCGATCCTAACTGAACTTTCCGCTCGGGTAATTCTAAAATTGCCAAATCTTCTAACACTTTTTGTTCATCGACGTCACCTGAAACACTAATATGTACTAAGTCATGACGCAACATGGATAAATACGTGGCGTAGACTTGTTCGTTTTGTAAATTCTGCAAATCCGCCCGACGTCCGTAACTAGGGACCCCTTGAATCCGGTTTGCTCCAAAAGCCAACTTGCGAAGCTGCTGACTCGCCCAAAACTGCTTGTCTTCATTAGCAGAATCCACGTAATTAATTAAATTAGTCTTTTGACGGGCAAACGTCTGCTCGTCAAAGCGCCCGTTACTAGCCAACGGGTGACTAATCACCTCGTTTAAGAATTCGATAGCCATCCGCACTAAGGACTGACCGCCCGTGTAGTGATCATTAGCCACCGTAATTGAAAATCCAATGTCATGGAGGTTGCCTTTTTTACCTGCCCCCACGCCAAAACTCGCCCCGTACATTGCTGACAGGGCGTGCGTAAATTGGATTTGGTTAACATAGCGCTGGGTGCTCGTCTCTAAAAGATTCGCCACCAGGGTTCGAGGAGCTAACTCCGCTACCGTTGCGTTTTTTAAGAAATGTACGTCAATCCGTACCGTTTTAAACTTCTTGCTTGGAACAATTAAAGCCTGAACTCCAGGCCGCATTTGTACGTCCAAAGATGACGCCTCCTACCTTTTCACATGCGATTAATAATAGCGAAAAAGCATTGAAATATCAATGCTTCTTCGCTTTTTTACTACCTCATTCAATTAAAAAAATTTGCCACCTAATTTACCTGCTTTATAAGTAATCCGATTTCTTTGCCTTAAGTTCCACTTACAAAATTGGTGCAATCATTCGGCTGGCTAACTGGCGAAACTTCTTCCACCGTGATTGACTCGCAAAATACTGTTCATCGAGTTCATGAGCATCCTTAACGTCTTGTTTCATAATGGCGATCATTTTTTGTGCAACTTTTGCGTCGTAAATAAATGCATTTGCTTCAAAGTTTAGCTTGAAGGACCGAATGTCCCAATTTGCCGAACCCACACTAGTAATTGATTGGTCCACCACGATCGTCTTAGCGTGCATGAACCCCTTTTGATATGCGAATACTCGTGCTCCCGCTGCTAATAATTGCTTTGCGTAATATTCCGTCGCCCGATATACGAAGGGATGATCTGGCATTTTAGGAATTACCATCCAAACCTGAATCCCCGAACGTAGCGCAATCAGGAGTGCTTCCATAAGTGCATCGTCGGGAATGAAGTACGGAGTCTCAATCCAAATCGAGTGTTTGGCTCCCATAATCATTTTAATGTAGCCCTGCTTAATCTTTTGGATGTCATTTTCTGGACCGCTGCTTACAATTTGCATAGGCAACTTCTTTTCCAACGCGGTTTGCGGGAAATAATTCAAACTAAACGTTAACTTAGGATCGGTAACCGACGCGTTCCAATCCATAAAGAACCGACTTTGTAATTGTAACACGACCGAGCCGACCAACCGCAAGTGGGTATCACGCCAATTGCCAAAACGACGATTTTTGCCTAAGTACTGGTCTCCCACGTTAAACCCGCCAATGTACCCGATTGAACCGTCAATTACGACGATTTTGCGGTGATTACGAAAATTAATTCGAAAACTATAATAGCCAAATTTAGAGCGCATAAACGGGGTAACTTCTCCACCGGCAGCAATCAACGGCCGAAAGAACTTTTGCTTAGCTCCTTTTGAACCAAATAAATCGTACAGCACCCGGACCCGCACCCCTTCGCGCGCTTTTTTCACGAGAATCTCCCGTAACTGGTGCCCTAAATCATCATCGTAAATGGTGAAGTATTCGATATTAATGTGATGTTGGGCACCCCTTAAATCTTGAAAAAGTTTTTTAAACTTAGCCTGGCCGTCGGTTAAAATTTGTAAATCATTTTGACTGGTCAAAATCGCGTCGTCCGTGTTTAAAAACATGGTTACTAAGTCATTTTCGAGGGTCGTAGACAACGAAACCCGATTTTGGGCGCTTTGCTTTTGGTGATCCGCCATGTCACTAATTCCCAAATGCTTTTGCGCTTTTAAATTAAAAATTTGTCGCTGACTTAATTTCCAGCCAAAGAACAAATAAATAATCAAGCCAATTCCCGGTAACAACACAATTACCAGTAACCAGGCCCACGCGGCTGAAATGTCCCGTTTTTCCATTAACGCAATCCCAAAGGCAAACAATAAGTTCAATAAATATCCCACTACACTAGCTAAAAGCATGGCGCTTCCTCCCTTAACCCCTCTTTGTTCTTTCAGTGTATCAAAAAGGCTGGAAATCGCTAAATTTCCAGCCTGAATGCCATTACTTACCGAACCATTTCTGGTTAATTCGTTGTAACTCACCCGTTTTACGTAAGTGTTCAATTCCTTGGTCAATTTTTTGTTTGACCTCTTGATTGCCTTTTTTAATGCCCACCGCAAAATATTCGTTAGGCATGCCACTCTTAATCACCCGGTAGTCACCTGGATTTGGTAAATGCTGCAGGTAGTAATTTGCATAGACACTATCAATCAGCAAGCCCTGAATCCGGTCGGCCTTCAAATCAATAAAAGCGTTGTTAAACGTATCATAAAGTACGGGAGTATGCTTTTTAATTCGCTGTTTCAAAAGTTTTGGGTAACGGTCAATGTCCTGGGCCCCAGACGAGCCGCTTTGAACCCCTAGTGTTTTACCAGTCATATCCTGTGGTGAGTGAATATGCTGACTCTTTTTCACCACCAATACCTGTTGGTTGACCAAGTAGGGCTCGCTAAAGGTCATTGCCCGTTGCCGTTCATCGGTAATCGTCAGTCCGTTCCAAATCAAATCAACGGTTTGGTTACGCAATTCAGTAACGTTCATCGACCAGTCGATGGTTTGAAAATCGACCTTAATTCCATATTGCTTAAAAACGGCGCGGGCTAAATCGATATCGTATCCCGCCAGCTTCCCATTTTTTTGGCGAAAGCCCATCGGCACGAAGCTATCATCCAAGCCAATTACCACATGGTGTTTAGCTTGAATACTTTTCCAGCTGCTTGGCTGGGGATTATTTTGGGCAGTTTTTCCGCACCCTGCTAGTCCTGGAATTAATAGCGCACAGGCCATCACGAGTAAGCTAAATTTTACTAACTTTTTCATTTAATTCACCGGCTTTACAGTCAAAGTTTCGTCAGCAATTTTTTCAGCAAATTCAATGTCATGCGTGATGATGACTTGCGTAATTTGATTTTGTTTCAGGTCTAGAATCATCCGGCTAACTTCATCCCGAAGTTCTGGATCAAGCGCTGAAGTTGGTTCATCGTAGCAAAGGATCCGGGGATTCATCGCCAATGCGCGGGCAATTGCCACCCGTTGCTTTTGGCCCCCCGAAAGCTGGTAGGGGTATTGATTAATAATTTTAGCTAAGCTTAGTCGATCGATAATTTCTTCCACCCGTTGTAAAGCTTCTCGTTCACTAAGGTGCAACACGTTCATGGGTGCCAACGTAATGTTTTCAATTACCGATAAATTAGGAAATAGTTGAAAATCTTGGAAAACCACCCCGATGACGCTCTCACTGTCCCGCGTTTCAAACGGGTTAAACGGCTTACCGTCTAATAGAAATGACCCTGAATCAATCTTTTCAAGCCCACTGATACACCTCAATAAAGTGGTCTTTCCCGCTCCTGACGGTCCCACAATCGTTAAAATATGGCCATCTTGGATCTGCAGGTTTAAATTATCAATAATTGTCCGTCCGTTATAACTTTTAGAAATATTTTTTAATTCAAGCATATTGATTTCCCCCAATCCTAGCGAAAGTACGAATAGTGTTTTTCAACTTTACGTAAAAAGAAAGTGCAAATTCCGGTTAAAATCAAGTACATAATCCCGACCAGGATAAACGGAACCAAGGTAACGTCACGGGCCGCCGCTACGTTTCCTGCCCGGAGCAGGTCTCCAATCCCGATTACGTAAACTAGTGAAGAATCCTTAACCAGGTTAATTACTTCGTTACCAATCGATGGGAGGACAATTTTGGCTACCTGAGGCAAAACCACCTTTTTAGTTGTTTGCCAGTAGGTCATTTGCAAGACCCGGCCTGCTTCATACTGTCCCTTATCTACCGACTGCAACCCGCCCCGGAAAATTTCCGCAAAGTACGCTGCGTAATTTAGGATAAAGGCAAACAACGCCGCTTCGTAACGCGGAAAGACAATTCCTACGGTTGGTAGACCGTAAAAGACAAAAATTAATTGCAACAATAACGGAGTCCCCCGCATTAGCCAAACGTACGCGCTAATTATGTATTGCAACGGTTTGAATTTCGAAACCAGTCCTAGCGCTAAAAATACTCCCAAAATTAAAGAACCGATAATTGTCCAAATAAAAACTTGTAACGTCATCGCCGCTCCGGAAAGCAGCGAAGGCAATATTTCGCTAATGTATTGAATATTAAACATCTTTTCAACTCCCTTAGTATTAAAAAATCCCCTTAGACTAAATTGTCTAAGAGGACGAGTTAATCGCGGTTCCACCCCATTTTCGTTACTCGCTCGCGCAAAGTAACCTCACTAAGTTAAACACCCTTTATTGGTAAATGAGCTGTAACTACCCACGTTACTGTCTCCAGTACAGTGGGAAGCAAAATCTACCGCGAAAATAAAAAAATCCCCTTAGGCCGTAGCCTAAGAGGACGAATTATCGCGGTTCCACCTCATATTTATCAACTGCTCGCGCAGTCAACCTCAGAAAGTTGCATTAACTTAAATGATAACGGAATTACCGGATAACCCTAGTTATTTTTCAGGCTATCAACTCACAGATGTGGTTCATCTACGGCTTCGCCTAGGCTTGCACCATTCCCTAGGTCGCTTTTCGAAGTAACGTAGACTACTCTTCTGATCATTGTCAAACATAAGTAAAATAATAGCAATTATTCTTTAAATGTCAAGCACTCCTTAACCAAAACTCCGATAATTAGTTCCCCGGGTCCGCCGAAAGAAGGTCTTGATTGGGTAATATAAAACCACGAAGAGTGCCAAATTTAAAATAATGGTTGGGAAAAACGAATACCCAATAAAAAAGCTTGCCGACACGTTTGCCAAATGAATCGCTTGGAAAACTGCGTAGAATAGCACGTTGTACAATGCCATTGCAAGCGTATCAAGCACCATCACGATCAAAAACGATGTATTGACGTATAAGCGAACTTCCCGCACAAACATGACCACTAACGGGATAATGAAGGTATTTACCCCAAAGACCCCCGTATAGTACCAGTCAAAGACGATTCCAATCACGAACGCCCATAACGTAAAATTAATCTGGGACTCTCCTTCAAAAAAGATTCCCATCACAAACCACATCAGCGTTAGGTTGCAAATCATCGAGTACGGATATTGAAATAGAACCGCCGAAAATATTTGGTTTAAGGCGCCGTCCAAAAAGAAGGTCCCAAATAAAATAATTGGAAAAAGATATTTAAGTTTTGCCGATTGTAACATACTTTCACCCTAATCTAGCTTAGCAATATAAACATCGTTAACGTTGCTCAACTTTGCAGCTGGCTTAATACGAATTTCATTTGCTAACCCATAATCTTCTTTTGAAACTTTTGCTACCTTCCCAACGTAGAGTCCCTTCGGGGTTACGCCTCCCAGACCGGAAGTAATTACCTGACTACCAACCGCCACATCTTTATCTTCAGTAACTTGTCCCATAATGATTTCGTTGGTCTTTTTGTCATAGCCAGTAATAATTCCATTAACGTAATTTCCGTCTTTAGCCTGGACTTGGATCGCAAACCGGTTAGCCGATTCATTATTGTCGCTGATCAATTCTACTTTACTGGTTGAATAGTTAGCTTCCACTACCCGGCCAACTAAGCCATTTCCGGCAAGCACTGGTTGATTTTTCTTAACTCCATTAGCCGTTCCCTTATTGACGGTTACTAGGTCCTGCCACGAACTTGGTGAACGGGTCAGCACGATTGCTGGGGTTAAAGAATAATCCGTCATGGAGTTCTTCAACCCCACTAGTTGCTTTAATTCCCGATTTTCTTCCTTGAGGCTCTTGTTTTCAGCATGAGTCGCGCTTAATTTATCAATGTCTTGGCGCAATCGTTCATTTTCTTCGTAAGTTGCAACAAAGTTATTTAAGTTAGTCGATAACGTCTGCATACCGTGGGCAGGGATGGCGATCACCCGGCTAACGGCGCCAAAAAGGTCGTTTCCCAATTTTTGGACGGCCGGTGTCTTATCTTTCTTTCCCAATGCCAACGATCCCGTAATTAACCCTGCAGCAATAATTGCACAAATTACCGTTAACACTAGCTTTCGATTAGAAAAAAATTTATGCATGAGCTTTGAACCCCTTAATTAATCTCATTAAAATGACTTCATAAATTATAACACACAAAACGGCCAAACTAGCGCTAATTGAGATTGTTTAACAATCATTAAGAACTCGATTTTCCGCCGCACTCCAATAGGTTTGGTCACCCACAATCAGATGATCAATTAGCCGAATCCCCATTAAATCGCCAATTTTTTTCATCTTTTTAGTAAACGCCACGTCGTTCATGGAAGGCTCTACGTTTCCACTCGGATGATTGTGTACCAAAATAAAACCGTTCGAGCTATACCGTAAAACTTCCGCCATAATTTCTCGCGGATGCACTTCGGCAGAGTTTAACCCGCCTTTAAAAATTACCCGTTCCTGTTTAATTTGGTTTTTTGTGTCCAAACAAAGCAACACCAAGTGTTCTTGCGGATTTTTTTGAAAACGAGCTACCATCAAGTTCCCAATCTGCGCACTGCCCAACACCTTGCCTAATAGATGGATTGGTTGGCGTTGGACGCGGCGTCCTAACTCGATTGCGGCTTCTAGAGCTAACGACTCCGCTGGTAATTGCGAAAAAATCGTTTGCCGTTCTCGTTGGGTCAATAAACTATACCCCACTATATCGCCCACCTGATCCCAAAATTCTTGGGATAGCCGGTTAACCGCCTGCTCTTGACCGCAACAACTTAAAAACGCCCGCAATAATTCCGCGTTGGTCAAATTTTCTGCGCCAATTTTTGTAAGTTTTTCACGTGCGCCATCTTTTAATAACATTTTTACCACCTCTTAGATACAAAGTACCTAAAAAGCAGCTAATTATTTCTTAAACAACGGGCGAACTTCGGAAACGAAGTACAAGGATCCGGTGATGATCACGACGTCCCTTGGGTTGGCCTGCTTAATCAATTGCCGTAACGCCGTTCGCCAGTTCGCTTCATAATTAATTTGCCGCGCTTCATTGGCTACGAGTTCCGCGGGTTGCACCACTTGCCGATGGAGCAGATTTTGAAAATTAGTTAACGTTAGTTGGGCGTTCGGAATCGTTAACAATTCATCAATCATCGGCTGAAATAGCTTATCATCAAGAATTGCCGCTAAGATATGGATGGGACGATCCTGCCAATAGGTTTGTAGCGACTGCTTTAACGCTTGTACCCCTGGTAGATTATGTGCTCCGTCAAGGACCACTAGCGGCGCTTGTTGCATGATTTCCATCCGACCCGGCCAGCGAGCCTGCAAGCTGGCTCTGCGAATCTGATCAGCGCTAAGTTTCCACCCCCGCTGTCGACTCAAGACTACCGCAGCTTGGATTGCTACGGCTAAATTTTTAAGTTGATAAACACCTAATAATCCGCTTTTTATATTTGAAACGTGGCAATCGTTGCTTTCGAAATCTGCAGGATCACCAGTCAACTTAAAATCATCATCCAGTACCATTAACGGTGCATGCTGCTCGTTAGCAACCCGTTTAATTACTGTTAACGCTTCTGGCACTTGTACGCCAGTAACCACCGGAACGTGCGGTTTGATGATTCCCGCCTTTTGTTGGGCAATTTCCGGTAAAGTATTCCCTAAAAGTGCCATGTGGTCCCAGCCCACGTTTGTAATCACCGATACCAACGGGGTAAAGACGTTTGTGGAATCATACAATCCCCCAATTCCTACTTCTACCAAAACCACGTCAACCGGATGTTGCGCAAAGTATAAAAACATCATCGCGGTGACAATTTCAAACTCTAACGGGCCGCCCAATTCAGTTTGGTCCATTTTTTCCACCACCGGCCGTACTTGGGTAACTAAATTTGCCACCGCTTCATCGCTAATTGGCTGGCCATTAACCGCGATCCGCTCGTTAAAACGGGTAATAAATGGCGACGTAAAAGTCCCTACTTGACGACCTTCTTGGCCCAATAAACTAGTTAGAAAGGCGATCGTGGAACCTTTACCATTGGTTCCAGCAACGTGGACCGCCTGGATTTTAGTTTGGGGATTTCCTAATTCGGTTAAAAATTGTCGCATCCTTTTTAAAGTGGGCGCCTTTCTTAACCGGGGCCGCCCGTGAACAAATGCCAGCGCCTCTTCATAGTTCATCCGCTCTCCTCCTTATCACGGTGCCATTAAAAAAGGCCGAGAAAAATCGCGTAATTTTCCTCAGCCCCTATTTTTCAAGTACTAACGGTTCTAATCGCTAATCCTAACGAGGTTGGGAAAGTTGGTTCCCCATAACCTTAAAGTACTAATTTTTATTATTATTTTCCGGAACGGATATCTGCCAAACGACGACGAGTAGCCGCAAGCTTACCTTCGTAATCGGTCTTCTTGGTTCGCTGTTCTTCAACGACGGCTGCCGGAGCGTTATTAACAAATTTTTCGTTTTGAAGCTTCTTAACCACCCGGTTAACTTCTTGTTCGTACTTTTGCTCTTCTTTTTCCAGACGAGCAATTTCTTCGTCTAGGTCAACTAGTTCAGCTAGTGGAATGTAAATTTCACCATCGGTAATTACTGCCGACATGGAAAGCTTTGGCGCTTCGACAGTTGCCCCTAGTTCAAATTCTGCTGGATGGCAGAAGCGGTCAATGTAATCGCGGTTTTCGTTAAACAACTTAACCAACGCTTCGTTATCCGTCTTGATTAAGAGGTCTACAGGACTAGACATTGGAGCTCCCGCTTCAGAACGAATGTTTCGAACCGCCTTAATCAATTCGATTAAGTGGCTTATTCCTTCTTCAGCAGCTTCGTCAGTTAATTCTGGATGACTAACTGGGTAAGCCGCTGTTACCAACGATTCACCTTCGTGTGGCATCGATAACCAAATCTTTTCAGTTACAAACGGCATTACTGGATGTAAAAGCCGCAAAGTTTGGTCTAGGACGTATGCCAATACGTTTTGGGTATTTACTTGAGCAGTTTGATCGTCACCGTTGAGAATTTCCTTACTCATTTCGATGTACCAATCACAGAAATCATCCCAAATGAAGGTGTACAATGCCCGACCGGCTTCCCCGAAGTCGTAAACGTCAAAGAAGTGGGTAACTTGTTCCACCGTGTGGTTTAGACGACTTAAAATCCAGCGGTCAGCAAGGTTAAGTTCGTTCAATGCTGGTAACTGTGGCTTATCAACTTGGTCTAAGTTCATAATTACGTAGCGGCTTGCGTTCCAAATCTTATTAATAAAGTTCCAAGCTGCATCCATCTTAGTGTAGCTAAACCGTAAATCTTGTCCTGCAGTAGAACCGTTAGAAAGGAACCAACGCAGTGCATCCGCACCATATTTATCAATTACGTCCATTGGGTCGATTCCGTTTCCTAGCGATTTACTCATCTTACGACCCTGTTCGTCACGAATTAATCCGTGCAACAATACGTCTTTAAACGGCCGCTTGCCGGTAAACTTCAAGCTTTGGAAGATCATCCGAGCAACCCAGAAGAAGATGATGTCATAGCCGGTTACCAACGTGCTAGTTGGGAAGTAGCGCTTAAAGTCCGCCGCGTTTTCGTCCGGCCAGCCCATCGTGGTAAATGGCCACAATGCACTAGAGAACCAAGTGTCTAGTACGTCGGGATCTTGTTCCCAGTTTTCAACGTCTTTAGGAGCTTCTTCGCCTACGTAAACTTCGCCAGTTTCCTTGTGATACCAAGCTGGGATTTGGTGTCCCCACCACAATTGCCGGGAAATTACCCAATCGTGAGCATTTTCCATCCACTGCTTGAAGGTGTGTTCAAAACGTTCGGGGATGAAATTAACCTTGTCATCCGTATCTTGATTTGCTAAAGACATCTTGGCAAGTTTATCCATTTTAACAAACCATTGCGTCGACAAACGGGATTCCACTTGTACACCCGTCCGTTCCGAATGACCCACACTGTGAACAATTGGGTCAATCTTAATCATGTAGCCCTGGTCTTCGAGGTCCTTAACCATCGCCTTGCGTGCTTCAAACCGGTCTAAGCCTTCGTACTTGCCCGCGTTCTCGTTCATTGAAGCATCGTCATTCATCGTGTTGATCCGTTCAAGGTTATGCCGGTTACCCACTTGGAAATCGTTAGGGTCGTGCGCAGGCGTAATCTTCACCATTCCAGTCCCAAACTCAGGATCCACGTACTGGTCAGCAATGATTGGGAGATGACGGCCTTGAAGCGGCAAAATAACTTCCTTGCCTACCAAGTCTTGGTAACGTTCGTCGCTTGGGTGAACGGCAATGGCAACGTCCCCGAACATCGTTTCTGGCCGGGTTGTCGCAATTTCAATATAATTTTTCCCGTTAAAAGTAAAATCAGGATCTGCGAAGAAGTACTTCACGTGGTAGAAAGCGCCTTGGTCGTCTTGGTGCTCTACTTCGATATCTGAAAGTGCCGTCCGCGCCTGCGGATCCCAGTTAATAATGTATTCACCACGATAAATCAACCCTTCGTTATATAAAGTAACGAATACTTTCCGAACGGCCTTGGAAAGTCCTTCGTCAAGGGT
Organism: Pediococcus acidilactici DSM 20284; assembly: GCF_000146325.1. GTDB lineage: Bacteria > Bacillota > Bacilli > Lactobacillales > Lactobacillaceae > Pediococcus > Pediococcus acidilactici. The sequence continues at coordinate 736,509 of NZ_GL397067.1, forward strand.
AAAACGTTCCCGACCGTAGTCGAGCGAAAGTCCCATTTTAGCCCATTGTTGATGGATGGTGTCGGCATATTCATCTTTCCATTCCCATACCTTATCAATGAACTTGTCCCGTCCAAGATCATAACGGGAAACTCCTTGTTCACGCAGTTTAGCTTCCACCTTTGCTTGGGTAGCGATTCCGGCATGGTCCATTCCTGGTACCCAAACCGTATCATATCCTTGCATCCGTTTTTGCCGGATCAACATATCTTGTAACGTAGTATCCCAAGCATGACCTAAATGCAATTTCCCGGTAACGTTAGGAGGCGGAATTACAATTGAATATGGTTTTGCTTTTTTATCTCCATTAGGCTTAAATAAACCCTTTTCGACCCACTCTTGGTAGCGGCCCTGTTCGACCTTTTGAGGTTCGTACTTTGTCGACATCTCAACTTCTTTGGTCATCAAACTTCACTTCCCTTTCCAAAATAAAAAGCACTTTCTTCCTAAGAAATAGGACGAAAGTGCTTCGCGGTACCACCTAAATTGGGCATAACTGCCCCGCTTTGTCTTTGATAACGAACGTACTGTTCGATCTTTAAGTTCTGTGCCTTAAAGATTGGTTCATAAGCAACCCGATCTTCCGTGTTTAGAGACTTGCAGCCCCGTCCCCTCTCTGAAAAACACTGATGGAAAATCTCCTCTTAATCATCACCGTCAAAAATAATAATAAAGAATAAATCTTGGTACGTCAATTAAGTTTTTACATTTGTTTAATTACTTCTAGCGCAGCTTCGTAGTTTGGCTCAGAATGTAATTCAGGAACGATTTCCCGGTAAACGATTTTACCAGATGCATCAGCAATGAAAATACTCCGTGCTAAGTAACCAGCATTCGGAATGTATAATTTCATTTCATAACCAAACGACAATTCGTGATCTGAAAGAACTTCTAGGTTATTAACCCCTTCGGCAGCACACCAATTTGCTTGATCTTGCGGTAAATTATTAGAAATCGTGACAAACCGAACTTCCGGATAGTTATCCGCCTGCTGGTTAAAGGCCTTTGTTTGAATGCTGCAAACTCGCGTATTCAAATCAGGCACCACGCTTAATAACAACGGTTTGCCAAGTAAATCACGTGTTTTTACTTTCGCGCCCTTTGCCGTAAAGACTTTAAACTTTGGTAGTTGGTCGCCCACTTCTGGCGGGTTACCAACTAGTTCAACCTTTTGTCCACCACGTAATATTTCCATGACCTTACGCTCCTTTATTCTAACGACTAGTCAAAATGGATTGTTCTCCACTAACTTTGTCAGATAACTTAATTAGCCAACTAATCGAGGACTAAATTTCTCAATATCCACCGATATTTACGTTAACCTTATCCCAAAACACCCCAAATAGCAACTAATCAATTTAAGCTTAAAGAAGTTCTGCAAAAACTTCTTCATTCTGGTTCAAAAATTCTTCGCCAGCGTGGATGTTAGTAACTTGCACTCCGTCAAGAGCACGCTTCATCAAGCCTTCCACGTCAATCTTACTTTCGTAATAGCGGGCTTTTTCTAAATCCGGACGCGTCTTTGGAGCTGGCGGAGCGAAAATGGTACAACAGTCCTCAAATGGCATAATTGATAAATCGTAGGTATCAATTTCCTTGGCAATTTCAATGATTTCGTTTTTATCCATCGAAACTACCGGTCGGATAATTGGCATGGTAGTTACGTCGTTTATCGCCATCATGCTTTCCATTGTTTGAGAAGCCACTTGGCCGAGCGACTCGCCGTTAAAAATAGCTAAGCCACCCCGCTTTTGTGCTAACGCCACGGTCAAACGAAGCATCATCCGCCGTTGGATCGTCATTAAGTAACCTTCCGGACACTTCTCCTTAATGGTTTCTTGAATTTCAGCAAACGGAACTTGCAAAAACTGAACGTTCCCGGAGTAAGCAGCTAATTTACCGCTTAGCTCCTTAGCTTTTGCAAGGGCTTGTTCACTCGTGTATGGCGGGCTAAAGAAATGAACCATTTCCATCTCAACGCCCCGTTTCATACCTAGATATGCGGCAACTGGCGAATCAATCCCCCCAGAAAGCATCATCATTCCCTTACCAGCCGTTCCCACTGGCAAGCCGCCAGCTCCATTAATCACTTCGCTAGTTAGGAAGATTCCGTTTGAACGAATCTCCACTCGTAAAGTGATGTCAGGATTCTTCATTTTAACCTGACTTTCGGGAAAGTTTTCTAAAATGAATCCGCCTAGTTCCCGGTTCATCGTATCGGTATTGATGGGGAAGTCCTTATCTGAACGACGGGTGTTAATCTTAAAAGTCATCTGGGGCTTTAACTGTTCTTTCATCATTGCTAGCGCGCCTTCTTGAACAGCTTCCATTGATTTTTCAACTTTTAACATTGGTGATAAATTTTGAATTCCAAAAACCCGTTTCAAGCGGGCAATTACTGCCGCACTGCTCGCCCCGTTTAAAGTAACGTGGGTGCGGTCCCGATTAGGGTGGACCACCACTTGTTCAAAGTCTTTTAAACTTTTACGAATGTTACCGCCTAAGCGGGCAATAAAATCTTTTCGGTTTTTTCCCTTTGTAGATAGCTCGCCGTAGCGAACCATAATTTCCGTATATTCCATAAAAACTCCTATCTAAGCATTTTGATTAATTTTAGAAAAGTCTTGGTACAACTGGTCGAAAACTTTATTAAAGTGTTCAGCTTCTTCCATAGTGTTAGCACTGTCTAAACTGACCCGCACCGCACTAGTGGAAATCTGTTGATCAACGTTCATGGCCGTCAAGGTACTAGAAGCTTGTTGTTTTTTAGAAGAGCAAGCACTTGTCGTCGAGATGTAAATGTCGTGGCTTTCAAACGCGTGAACAATTGTTTCCCCTCGGACTCCCTTAATCGCAAAGCACAGGATGTGGGGCGCAAAACCAGCATCACATTTCGAAAAGGCGACTACTTTGTCAAAGCTAGTGACGTGATCATAAATAGCCTGTTTTACTTGAGCTTGGTGCGCAACTTTTTGCTTTTCGTCAGTTAGTAACAACCGCAAAGCCTTGGCCATCGCTGCAATTGCTGGTAAATTTTCGGTACCGCTGCGTAAATTCTTTTCTTGTCCGCCACCAGTCATTAACGGCGCAATTCGCCGACCTTGCCGCGCGTAGATAAAGCCAACGCCTCGCGGAGCGTGGAATTTATGTCCCGAGAAAGTGACAAAGTCTACCCGGTCGTTCATGATGGCCGATTGAATTCCCTTACCGATTCCTTGGACTGCATCCACATGAAAATGAATTTTAGGGTAATCCTTCAACACTTCGGCAACTTCGGTGAGCGGTTGTACCGTACCAATTTCATTGTTAACCGCCATGATTGAAACCAAAATTGTATCTGGCCGAATCGCATCCTTCAAATCTTGGATACTAATCCGCCCTTCGTCATCTACGGGTAAATAAGTAACGTCAAAGCCGAGTTGCTCTAATTGAGCCATCGTATTTTGGACCGCCGGATGTTCCACCGTAGTGGTAATCAGGTGTTTTCCGTAAGCACGTTTTTCGATTGCCGTTCCCTTAATCACCCAGTTGTCGCCTTCCGTACCTCCGCTGGTAAAGAAGATCTCGTGTGGCTGCACGTTTAACAAGTCCGCAATTTGTTTACGTGATTGTTCAAGCAAATTAAACGCAGTTTCACCCATGTTGTGTAAACTAGAGGGGTTTCCCCAAATCTGATTGCTAACCTTTTGGTAAGTTTCTAAGACTGTTTTATCAACTTGCGTAGTTGCACTATTGTCAAAGTAAATCATTTTCCTCATCCCTAACTTAAAATCCCGCTTAATCACATTCCATTATTCTACTTACAAATGGGAAGCGTGTCAAAATTTTACCATTTTCAAAACCAGTTAAAATTCTACCTAATTTTGAAAAAAATTCCATCCCCATTACATAAAACAGAGGCCGAGAAAAAATTTCCCAGCCTCCGTTGCCGCTTTTTAATTGTGGAACCTTGATCCCTATATCAGTTAACCTAATATTTCTAGATTAATATTCCGTTTTCTTTTGTTGGTAGTAGTTTTCCGTAATGTTCTCGATTGCTCCCGGTTCAACCTTGTCCAACGCCTTCGAAATTACTGAAAGGCTTTCGTTGTAACGGTGGTCTTTATCAAAAAGCTTTTGCGCTTGTTGACTGGCTGCCGCAACCTCTTCATCAGTATGCCGGTAACGGTTAGCGTATTGGATGGCCGCCTCACTAATTGCAGCATCATCGGTTAAATCAGAAGTCTTCTTAATCAAGGTTTGGATGTCGGTGCTAACCATGTCTAATTCGCGGTTAATCATCCCCATATTGATCCGGACTTGATTCATATCACTGCCAACTTTTTCGATTTCGTCGCTAACCACAAAGAAGTAATCCATGTAGCCTTCTGGAATACCAGGTAAGTTGAGCGTTTCGACGTGCCGTTTAATGTTATGAATTTCATTGTCGTATTGTTGCAAACGCGTCCGTGCGTCCTTTTCACTATCGACCATTTCCTGTAATTCACTATTCAAGGCTGCCTGCCGGTCTTCAATTTCAGTTAGCTGTTCATTTTCTTCCTTTAGCCGTTCTACGATTTCGGAATAAACCACCGGTTGGTTAGTAATGCGTTCCGTGTCCCGGTCGTGTTCATTGCGAATGTCGTTTAATTGGCCCTCTAGAACTTGACCAAGGTTTAGCTGATCATCGTTTAAAACGTAGCTTTGGTCTAGCCGAGCAATTTCAGAAAGGAGCACTTTATTTTGTTTTTCAGCATGATCAAGGAATCGAGTAATTACGTTGAAGTTGTGCTCTACAGATTTACGAGCGTCAATTTCGGTTTGTAAAATGTCATATAATTCATCAATTCGAATTTCAATCGCCTTGTTATTAGCTCGCACAGCATCCAGCCGTAAATTGCTAAGGGTTTCTAAATTATCATTAATCTTGGCTTTAATTGCCTTGATTTCGTCCTTAACCGTGTCATTTTCAAAAGCGTAGTTATGATTAATTAACTGGTCATAGCCATCGCGAACTTCTTCGATTTGTGAAGGAAATAAGTTGGTTAATTCATCGTATAACGAAGGAATTGCCTTAATTTCTGCTTCAATTTCAGAAGTGCTTGCCTTTAATTTCTTAAGCTGACCTTCGGCTTTTTCGTGATCCCCAGCATCCACGGTCTGGTTAAACGTATCGAAATCGTCGTTTAACCGGGATAACTTTTCTTCAAGCAAATCAATGCTTGGTCCCAGAGATAGGTTTTGGTCAAGCAGTTGCTTGCCAATCTCTTGGTACTTCATCCGGAGGACCTTAACCGCATCACGTTGTTCTTGATCAATTCGTTGGATATTATCCAATTGGTCATTCAAACGCTTGGTTTCTTCTTCAATCGCATCGAGAGTCTCACTAACCGTCGTAATATCTTTCCGCGCCTCAAATATCTTCATATCATTAATATTTTGACGTGAATGGTTAGCGATATCTTCAACTTCGGGCAAGCGGTGATCAATGATTTCTTGGTAGTCATTGCGGATGTTATCTAAGCCGACCGCAGACGATCCGGTTAAGTTCATTGAAGATACTTCCATTAACTTCTGGCGGATCGGTGATTCGCTAATATCCGCCTTGCGGTTTAACAGTTCATCGACCTGTTTTAGTAAATAACGTTGATATGCAACAATCCCGAGGTAAACTAAAATCGCTACCACGATGACTGAAATCAATACTATGATCATATCTAAAATCCCATCCTTCTTGCTTCACTCAATTCCTTTATGAAAAACTTGCTTTTTAAGATTCTTCAATTTAGAATTTAATCCATTATAAATTATAGCATACCCTATCTACTGTTAAAGCAGTGATTTTAATTAAACTACTTAAAATTAGGAAGTGACCACCATGTCCAAGACAATTGCTCCAATTATCATTGACCAAATTGACGCCCTTTTAACTGACGAACCACACCCGATTGCTAACCTAGCTAACGCAGCGGCGTTGTTGTATAGCGAAATTAGCGACCTCAACTGGGCAGGTTTCTACCTATACGATGCTAATGCTGACGAACTCATCTTAGGTCCCTTCCAAGGCAAAGTTGCCTGCATGCATATTCAAAACGGCCGCGGCGTTTGTGGCACCGCTCTAAAACAGCAAAGTACTTTGCGCGTTGCTAACGTTCACGAATTTCCAGACCACATTGCTTGCGATAGTGCATCTAACTCTGAAATTGTAATTCCTTTAATGGTAGAAAAGCAACCAATAGGCGTTTTAGATATTGATTCGCCTAGTTTAAACCGGTTCAGCGCAACGGATGAACAGGTTCTTAATGATTTTGTTGCTACTTTAATGAAACACATTGACAAGTCCGTTTTGCGTGCGTTAAACTAGCTAGAGTGTAAAATAATGCAGCGGTGGGCGGTAAGCTCGTCAACAGATTGTTGCCTTTTTAAATGGTTAATTAGTACCCTTAGCGGCTGCAAAGGTGAAAATTACAGAGCAATCTGCACGAATACTAAACCCACATTTGTTTATTTTACTCCAACAAAAATAATTTATTGGAGGATTTTTTAATGTCTAGATATACAGGTCCAAGTTGGAAAGTTTCTCGTCGTCTTGGTATTTCATTGTCAGGTACTGGTAAGGAATTGGCTCGCCGTCCTTACGCACCTGGTGACCACGGTCAAAACAACCGTCGTAAGATTTCTGAATACGGTATGCAACTTCGCGAAAAGCAAAAGTTACGGATGATGTACGGTTTAACTGAACGTCAATTCGCAAACCTTTTTGATCGTGCTAGCAAGATGCGCGAAGGTGTTCCAGGTACTAACTTCATGATCTTACTTGAACGTCGTTTGGACAACATGGTTTACCGTTTAGGTTTGGCAACTACTCGTCGTCAAGCTCGTCAATTAGTAAACCACGGCCACATCACTGTGGATGGCAAGCGCGTTGATATTCCATCATATGAAGTTGAAATTGGTCAAGTAATCGGCGTTCGTGAAAAATCAAAAGATCTTAAGATCATTAACGAAGCTGTTGAAGCAGTCGTTGGACGTCCTCAATTCGTTCAATTCGATGCTGACAAGCTTGAAGGTTCACTTGTTCGCCTTCCAGAACGTGACGAGCTTGAAGCAGAAATCGACGACTCACTTATCGTTGAATACTACAACAAGCTATAATAGGAAAACGGCTACGGCCGTTTTTTTATTTACTTTCATTTATTTTGAGGAGGAAAAATGCAACCATTAGCATATCGGATGCGTCCCCGAACCCTTGAAGAAGTGGTTGGGCAAAAGCACTTAGTTGGCCCGGGAAAAATCATTAGCCGAATGGTCAAGGCCAAACGGTTATCTTCCATGATTTTATACGGTCCCCCTGGAACCGGAAAGACTAGTATCGCTAGTGCGATTGCTGGTTCAACCAAATACGCGTTTCGCATGTTAAATGCAGCTACGGATTCTAAAAAACAACTCCAGATTGTTGCCGAAGAAGCTAAAATGAGCGGGACGGTCGTCCTCTTGCTCGATGAAATTCATCGACTAGACAAGACTAAGCAGGACTTTTTGCTTCCCCACTTGGAAAGCGGGCAGATTATTTTAATTGGGGCCACTACGGAAAATCCATACATTAATATCAACCCGGCGATTCGTAGTCGTACTCAAATTTTTGAGGTTAAGCCCCTTACTCCCGCTGACATTAAGGAAGCCGTTGAAATGGCACTCCAGGATTCTCAACGTGGGTTGGGTGACCTTCCCCTCCAAATGGATGAAAACGCGTTGCAATTTGTTAGCAAAGCAACCGGGGGCGATCTCCGCAGCGCCTTAAACGCGGTAGAATTGGCCGCTCGTTCCACCTCACCAAGTGACGACGATAAAATCCACCTCACTTTGGAAATTCTTCAGGAATGTCTCCAAAAACGGGCACTCACCCAGGATAAGGACGGAGACGCCCATTACGACGTGATTTCAGCGTTTCAAAAATCAATTCGGGGCAGCGATACGGATGCCGCGCTGCATTACATGGCCCGTTTATTAGAAAGCGGTGACTTAAAGAGCGTAATTCGCCGTCTGCTTGTAATCGCTTATGAAGACATAGGTCTTGCAAATCCTCCCGTATGTCAACGAACGGTCGCTGCGGTTACCGCGGCCGAACACATTGGCTTACCCGAAGCCCGGATTCCCCTTGCTAACGCCGTAATTGAATTATGTGTTTCTCCCAAATCAAATGCTGCAATTACGGCAATTGATAACGCACTCGGTGACATTCGCGATGGCAAAATCGGTGAAGTCCCTGATCACCTGCGTGATGCCCACTATCAAGGAGCAAAAGCATTGGGTCGGGGAACCGACTATCTTTACCCGCATAATTATCAAAACGACTGGGTTCCCCAGCAATATTTGCCTGATCAATTAAAGAATGCTACCTACCTTGAGGCTAAGGGAAATAGTCCTTTTGAATCTAAAATTTACGAACAGTACCAAAACCTGAAAAAATCACAAAAATCAGGACTTTAATATTGTCTTTTAGGTAAAAATTATAGTACTATGAATGTGAAGAAACCGAGGCATGCGAGAGGATTGGTTTCATATTCTTCCAACAAACATCTAACCGGGAACCCGGATCGTACGTGAATTGTAGGCTCGTAAGCGAGAAACGTGCAGCGTAGGTATGGGTACCCACCTTGCCTTTTGGGTTAGATCCTGGCCAATCTGAACGGTGTCGTTAGTTCTTCCCCCACGTTAGGTGGGGCTTTTTTTATATCATGAAAGTAGGTTATTTTATGTTAATACCAGGCTTAATGGTTATTTTTTCACTTATTATTTTTTACATCGGCAATTATTTATATCGCCATCAGCACCGAGATTTTATGTTATTTAAACCAACTTCTAATTCACTTTTAAGCAGTAGTCTACGAATTATCGGTATTTTACTTATGATCGTTAGCATGCTGACTTTAATTGCGGGAATTAGTAGCAGTACTCCCCTAATTGTGGCTGGGTTGGTACTTGGAATTGTGTCAACCACGGGCACGCTGCTATTTTTATTAAAATTTTTATAGCAAATTCCTTTTTATTTTCTAATTTTTAACGTACAATTAGTGTAAATAGATAGGGGTGGTTATGTTATGGCTCAACAATACAAGCATATTCTCGTGCCAGTAGATGGTTCTAAGGAAGCAGAATTAGCCTTTCGCAAGGCGGTCGCGGTAGCTAAACGTAATGATGGAGCTGAATTGCATCTCCTTCACGTAATTGATACCCGTGCCTTTCAAAATATTTCTAACTTTGACAACGCAATGGTGGAACAAGTTACGGAAACTGCCAAAAAGACGTTAGACCGTTACGTTGAGGAAGCTAAAAACGATGGTTTAGAAAACATCGCCTATTCAATCGAATACGGTACGCCAAAAGCAGTGATTTCTCAGGACGTCCCCAAAGAATTGCACACGGACTTAATCATGATCGGTGCGACCGGTTTGAATGCTGTTGAACGCTTATTAATCGGTTCAGTAACCGAATACGTCACCCGGACAGCAACTTGCGACGTGTTAGTTGTTCGTACTAGTCTAGAAAACAACTAAATTGTTAGTATAGAGTAACTAAAAGTCGAGCTTTTTACGCAACTAACGCTGGAAACTCATCAAATTGATAAATTAAAGCGGCTGGAAAAAATTAAACAACTTTTCAAGGATGCAAAGGTCCTCGAAAAGTTGTTTTGGTGATTTGACTTCAATAGAGCCAAAAGTCAGTTTGTTCCGCTTAACCAAAAATTGACCATGATGCCAAATTTAGGCATCATGGTCAATTTTCAGTTAATGCTCGCAAACTACCAACTTTTGTCCCACTCTCTTTTTAATTTTCCAACTTAAGGATTAATTACCTAATTCCACTTTTGATAATACTCGCAGTTGACCCAGTGCCCGTTAAGTAATCCTGCATCTTGTAGAAAAAAGCTGACGTTTCGGGGACCAACAAATTCAAACCCCTGCGCCTTCATTTCCTGGCAAACTCGTTTAGCAACCGGATGCTGAACCAGCACCTTTGTGTTAGTCCGTTGCTGTAAGTCTAGGGGAACGAAACCTACTTGTGCCCATAACCAGTCGCTGAAGGATTGCTTATGCTGGGCCATTTGCTGGATTATCCGCGCATTATGGATTACTGAGCGAACCTTACGTTCATTTTTAATCATCAGTGGGTCTTGTAAAAGCTGTTGGATCTTAGCTTCTGAATACCGGCTGACCGCCTCAATTTGCCAGTCGTCCATTACAGGCGCCATCTCAGGAAGTTTAGCTAACACCATTTGCATTTTGAGCCCGGATTGAAAAACCTGACGAGTTAAACTTTCAAATAGCGCTTGGTCAGTAAACACGGGCCTTCCCCAAACTTGATCATGATACTTTTTTAATACTGGGCTAACCGTGGCCCATTGACAACTTTCTCGCATAAAAAAACCTCCTTTAGATGTAGTTACTCTAAGGGAGGTTTCTTTATTTATTTTTCTGCTTCTTGATAAAGTTTTTGCTTGCCTAGAATGATGCTTTCACAGAGGTCCTCATAACTGATTCCCGCTGCTTCTGCCTCTTGTGGCAATAGTGATAGCGGCGTCATGCCCGGTAAGTTATTTGCTTCGATTACGTAAACTCCCTGGTCATTAACCAAGAAATCCACCCGGCCATAGTTAGTCATTCCCAATACCTTCATGGTTTTTACCGCAACCCGCTTCATTTCGTCATGGACTTCTTCATCGATGTCCGGTGGCGTGATAAATTGGGTTGTTGTACCAGTCTTAAACTTATGCTCGTAGTCATACCAACCATCGTTAACCACAATTTCAATTGCGGGCATGGCTTGTTCATTAACTACCCCAAGCGAAAATTCCCGGCCAGTAATGAACTCTTCCACAATGATTTCATCGTCAAATCGGTAAGCATCACGTAACGAATCAGCCAATTCTTCTTCGTCGTGAACAATCATCGTTCCTACACTAGATCCCCCGCTATTAGGTTTAACCACTACTGGAAAACCAAAATCTAACTGAGGATGAATTCCGTCTTCTTCATGGAGAACCACAAAGCGCGCCGTCTTAATATCGTTATAAAGCATAATTTCCTTTGAAATCGCCTTATCCATTGCAATTCCCGATGCTAAAGTTCCGCTTCCCGTATACTTAATATCGTTCAGGTCTAAAACAGCTTGTACCTTACCATTTTCGCCATCACCACCGTGTAATGCGAGAAAAACAAAGTCGGCAGCCCGGAGGATTTCCAAAACATTTTTCCCAAATAATCCAACCGTGCCATCCGTCCGAAGTTTTTCGATATCAGCATCCGTTAAAACGTCCGTCTGAATTTCGTAGTCCGAATCCGTATTACTAGTCTCAAAAACATCTTCAACAGTCTGCCCTTCTTGTAGATCATATCCCAAGAATAGGTCGATCATCGTTGCCTCATGGCCTTTAGCACGCAAAGCATCGGTGATTTTTGAACCAGAGGAAAGTGAAACGTTTCGTTCCGTACTCTTTCCACCAGCAAGCACTGCAATTTTCATTTTTTTCACCTCATGTGTAAGATAATTACAAACTTCAGTTTGCTCCGCCAATTATCAAACGTTTTTTGAAACTCAAGTATACCACAAAACAACTTCAAGAATGAGATGAAAATTAAAAATATCACGCTTAAATTGTAAAATCATTCGAATCTTCTAAATATTCCACCACTGCCTTAGCCATGTTGGAGTTTAGCATCATGGCTTGTAGTAATCGCTGCCGGTTAAAAATCGCATTCCACATTGCTTGGGTTTCCCGGACTTGGGTTGATGCCAGGGCGCGACGCCATTCGCGAAGTTCGATTAATAAAAACTGCTGGTAGACGTCATCTTCCAATAATTGATCAGCAAAATAAACCGCTAAACGCGTTGGTTCACCGTATATTAAAGGGGTGGTGAGTCGGCGGAATTTTTCAATGACCGTTGCCATTAATAAAATTTTATCAGCGCGTAACAGTTCTTCATCACTAGCTAGCTCATCCAAAACGTTGCCAATGTGGGTATATGCGTGGACCCATCCTTGGTTAGCCACAAATCCCCTAGTATCATTTTCCAACATTATATATATGGCTAGTTGCTCGACTAGCTTATTTTTTCGCGCATGGTCGATAAACGCTGCCCCGGCTCGGTCAATATAAATTAACGATGCCAGCATCATCACTGCAAAGGAACGCAAAAAGGCTGCGTCATTTTCTTTTTCATTGATGTGTGCAAATAACACTTGGTCGCTAGTTAGTCGATCAAACGTCCGCACCATCTGCGCCTTAGTTAAAACTTGGTTTTGAATAAGATCGTTAAAAAGGTAAAAAACCCCCTTATCCCGAATAATTGGGTTGGGCGATCCCAAATGTTGCAACATTAAGTCTAAATCAGCGTCACTAAGCTCTTCTAGTTTTCCCTTCCCCAAGGCTGCCCGAATTCGCTGGAGCAACTCTTCAATGCCGTCCTGATCATCAGGCAATGCCACTGGTTTAACCGCTTGATTCTCGTTAGCAGCGTCAATAATTGCCCCTACCGAACGACCTAAAGAGGCAAAAATTTTGCCCTGTTGCAGCCTAACGCGTAATTGTCTTAGCTTCTGGCGGGTCGTTTCGATTGCATCCATTTTTTCGTACTCCTCTTCTTTTTACTACTTTGATTCTAACACTTTCCATAACCTACACGAAGAAACTTGCCGTTACGATTTCCTACAAAAACTTTCCTTAAATTAACATCAGATTAAAAAATGATGATAATTTATGGTATGATATTTAAATCAGATACTTTTACGAGGGGGAAAGCTGATGAGTTCATTCATTAAAAAGTTTATTCATAAAGAGGATCCTTCCCAATACGAAGATAAGGACGCCAACCTGGTGCGCACGTTGACTGTCAAAGATTTTCTATCTTTAGGGGTGGGAACCATTGTTTCGACCACTATTTTTACACTACCTGGAGTGGTGGCTGCGGAACACGCTGGTCCGGCGGTAGTTCTATCATTTCTAGCTGCAGCGGTAGTTGCTGGTTTAGTAGCCTTTGCTTACGCTGAAATGGCTTCGGCAATGCCGTTCGCCGGTTCGGCATATTCCTGGATCAACGTAATTTTTGGGGAAGGCTTTGGTTGGATTGCTGGCTGGGCTCTTCTAGCCGAGTATTTCATCGCAGTAGCCTTTGTAGCTTCCGGGCTTTCGGCTAATTTCCGGGGGTTAATTTCTACGGTAGGCTTAAAACTGCCGGCTGCCCTAGCCAATCCCCTAGGAACCAACGGCGGCATCATTGACATTGTCGCCTTGATTGTCATCCTACTGGTTGCCATTCTACTAGCCTGTGGAACTTCTGAGGCCGCACGGATCGAAAACGCCCTCGTGGTATTAAAGGTTTTGGCCATTATTTTATTTATCATCGTAGGCGTTACTTCGGTTCATTTATCTAATTACGTTCCCTTTATTCCACATCCGCGCGTGTTACCCGACGGTAGTCATTTTGGCGGCTGGAGCGGAATTTACGCTGGAGTTTCGATGATTTTCTTATCCTACATTGGTTTTGATTCGATCGCTGCCAACGCTGGTGAAGCTAAGGATCCCCAAAAAACGATGCCGCGTGGGATTTTGGGATCCCTAGCAATTGCGGTAACCCTTTTTGTGGCGGTTGCCCTTGTGCTAGTCGGGATGTTTCATTACTCTAATTACGCAAATAATGCGGAACCGGTCGGCTGGGCATTACGCACTGCCGGACATCCTGCAGTAGCTAGCTTAGTACAAGCAATCGCGGTAATCGGAATGTTTACCGCCCTGATTGGAATGATGATGGCTGGTTCCCGGTTGCTGTATTCATTTGGCCGGGACGGCATGCTGCCTAAGTGGCTTGGTAAATTAAATCGTCATCAATTGCCTAACCAAGCGTTGCTATTTTTAACCGTCACCGGAATTATTATTGGGTCGCTGTTCCCGTTTGCCTTTTTGGCACAATTAATTTCAGCAGGGACGTTAATTGCCTTCATGTTTGTTACGTTAGGAATTTACGCCCTTCGTCCGCGTGAAGGAAAGGATATCGCGGTGCCAAGCTTCAAGATGCCATTTTACCCAGTTTTACCTGCGTTAGCCTTTTTAGGAACGTTGGCAGTGTTCTGGGGACTAGATTACCAAGCTAAGTTGTACTCGTTGATCTGGTTTGCAATTGGCTTGGTAGTATACTTGGCATACGGGGCGAGAAATTCGAGGATTAAATAAAGAGAACGGAAGCCACCGGGTAATCTTCGAGGATTAAATTAATCGAATGATTGGGGCTAAACGGAAAAGATTGGTGGCTGGAGTTCATTTCAACCATATTGCAGAGAATACTAAAAGGACTAACCACGAAATTCGTGGTTAGTCCTTTAATTTAGTTAACCGGAAGAAGCTAGGTTGCACAGTTCATTTCAACTCCGCAACAAGCAACCACACTTAACAAACCAAAAAATTCCTTCTACGATTGGAACCCTTGAGGCGCTCCCGTTCTTAGAAGGAATTTTTAATATTTTTAGATAGCAAGTTTTATCTTAGCTTTATGCAAAAATTTCTGGCACCACTTGCTTACCCCGTTTTTCAACTAAATCTTCGTAAAAGGCGGTGTACACTCCGTTACGGTACGGAATGTACCATAGGAAGCCAATTCCAAAGGTTAATACGCTTAGGATAAACCAGCCCAACAACGATAATTGAAGCAGTAAGAAGCGAGCTTTGTAGCCGTTCATCAAGCGACGACTAAACGTAATAAAGGTGACAAATTCAAATTGGTCCGTCAATTGCCGTTCTTGTGCGTCCTTGTACAGCAAATACGACTGCGAATAAGAGTAAAACTTAATAATCGCGGGAATTAAGAACAAAAAGGACCACAGCGTTAAGAAAATAAACTCAAATAAAAAGATGGCCAACGTGGACGTAAAGTATTTCCGAGTAAACGTTTGAAATGGCGCTCCCCACGAAGGAATCCGGGTCCGATTGCGCAACCAATCTAACGTACCGTATTGAATTCCTACCATAAAGAAGGTCGCGATTGCCATTGATAGAAAATCACGCGCCATCCCCGTTCCGGAATATGCAGAATTAACACTCGCTGCTTGATCATAATTTGTAGCCTGACGCAACGCCGCTGGGTCAGTTTGGGTAAATACTACTACGGCAATCCCAATAAAAGTCATAATCATAAAACTAGTAAACGCGGCACTTATAATTGGTAAGATATTGGCTTTAATGGCCGCCATCCAATTTCCTTGATACGTATCCAAAGTACGTTTCTTTAGTGCTTTAATACTTGTAAAATCATTCATTAAACGGCTATTCTCCTCGTTTCAGTCTTAAGCGCACGTTTAACCATCGCGAAATTGCTAAACATGCTAACATTAATACTAACATAATTATGGAAGGAACTACCGGGTTAAGATGCCCCATTGGCCCTGTATCACCCATAACAAATCTAATGAAATTATCAATTCTTTCCCACGTAATTACTTTTTCACTAACCATTCGTCCAATAATCGTGAAAATAACAATCAGCACTAGCGGAATCCCCACTAGGATTGCCCGCTGCTGCCGCCGGTTAAGCAGTGCAAAGAGTGCTCCTAACATCATTCCACCCGCTGCCACTAGGAGCAGAAAAATTAAGTTAGTTAGAATCATTGAAAGGATGTTGAGGACGCCATTCTTATAAAAATGTCCGTAAAGTGACCAGTAAAAGGAAACATTCTTGCTCTGGTCACCCATTAAGGAAAGCATGTTAGCTAATAAGCCATAAATAATGGCTACCCCAGCTAAAACTAAGAGCGAAATTAATTTAGCAATCCACCCCGTTCGCCGAGAAACCCCATTTTGGATTAAAAATGCAAATCGTTCGTAAGTTAGGAAACCACAATAAAATATCAGCACGAGGTTAACGAAAATTGCGCCAAACGATAGCGTCGTTAATTGGGCCCCAATTGTCTCGGCAGTTCCCGTAAAGCCTTTGCCAATTACGTGAATAATCGTTGGCACCCCCAGCATTAACCCGATAATCCACGCGTACGCGATTAGCACGAGGCGTAAATAATTGCTTAAATCATATTTAACCACCGCCGCAATTTTATTCATGAGTTTCTCCCCCATTTGTTAAATTAATAAAAAGCGTCTGTAAATCCATTGGATCGATATTGATCTCATCTGGAATCGGTCGATCATTTAGTGGCCCATACACGTAATTAGCCTTAATCCGTGCTAGTCGATCACTGCCAATGACGTTTAACCCCGCGGTGTACTGATCAACTGCTTGAACAGGCCCGCTGATGGTGTATGCGTTCGCCAAGACCGTTTCCGTTTCGTCGTCAACCACGATCCGCCCCTGGTCCATAACCATTACGTGCTCAATTAATTTGGCAAATTCTTCAATTAAATGAGTAGCAATCACAAAAGTTCGGGGCTTTTCCGCGTAACTTTCTACTAATGCATTGTAAAAAAGTTCCCGGTGGTTAGCATCCAAACCTAAAACTGGTTCATCTAAAAAAACATACTCAGCCGGGACAGATAGCGCCACGATTAACTTGGTAATCGTTCGGTATCCCGTAGAGAGATGGTGAAAAAGCATGGACTCTTTTAGACCGAATTGTTTACTCAACGAATGTGCCAACTCACTATCAAAGCTACCATAAAAATTGGCAGACCATTTAAAAATGTCCTTAACCCGAATATTTTTGGGATAAAGATCCACTTCGCTCATTAAGAATAGCTTTCCCAGTTGCCGATCATTATCACCAATCAATTCGTTATCCAGCTTAATTTCGCCTTCATCGGGCCTAATTCGGTTAACCAGCAAATTCAAAAGCGTACTTTTTCCAGCCCCGTTTCGCCCTAGTAAACCGTATATCTTGTTCGGTTCTAGAGTTAATCCAATTCCATTTAAAACTAAGTGGTGGTCAAAAGTTTTCGTTACTTGCCTTACTTCGATACCTTTCATAACGATTGATACCCCTGTTCAATTAATTTTTTTAACTCTGTTTCGGTGATGTTTAAGCGAATCGCTTCCTTAACGACGCCCACCACGTACTTTTGGTAAAAATTCTGTTGCCGGTCTAAAGTAATTTGTTTACTCGCCCCGGGCACCACAAACATGCCGACTCCCCGATGTTTTTCTAAGAGGTTCCGCGCTACCAACTGGTTCATTCCTTTTAAAACCGTTGCCGGATTGATGTGAAACTCCTTAGAAATTTCCGTTGTTGAGGGGATTTGTTCTCCTTCTTTAAAACCGCCCGTGAAAATTGCATCTTCGATTTGTTGGGCGACTTGGAGATAGATTGGTTCGCTGCTATTAAAGTTAAAATGCATAAAATCCACCTTCAAATTATATTATTTACTAACCTAATTACTCACGTAACTAACTATATGGGTTCTCAGCCTAAAAGTCAATTGCCGCCCATCGTCTAAACAATTAATTCCCTTACGAGTTGGTCCTTTTTCCATAAAAAAGAGTGGGACCAAAGTCGGGTAGTTTGTGAGCATTAACCGAAAATTGACCATTATGCAAAATTCAAGCATAATGGTCAATTTTTGGTTAAGCGGAACCAACTGACTTTTGACACACGTTTTGGCTCTATTAAAGTCAAAAAACTAAAACCACTTTTTAAAGACCCTTTCATCTTTGAAAAGCATTTTTTAGTTTTGTCCCACTATCCTTACTAGCATTTAGTCATAGCAATGGAAAAGTTCTCCTATTCAACAGGAGCAACCGCACCCTTGAAATGTTTTTTAATCCATTTCTGAGTTGACTTGGACTTTAATTCCTTCATGAGTTTTTTAATGGCTGGCCGATTTTTTTCATCCGGCCGAATAGCAACAATATTACTATAAGGAGAGGCGGAGTTTTCCGTTGCAATCGCGTCCTTTTGTGGATTTAAATGCGCTTGCACCGCATAATTAGAATTAATTACTTCCGCACTGCCCTGTTTATTTTTAAGCAGCTGGGGCATAATTTTTGGTTCGTAACCCGTCTTAAATTGCAATTGCTTAGGATTCTTTGCGATGTCACTAAATTTTGCCTTGGTTAGGTCGGTACCCTTCTTTAAGGTAATTAATCCGGCATCCCGAAAAATTTGTAGCACCCGGCCATAATCCGAAACGTTATTGCTAACCAAAATTTTAGCATGCTTAGGCAATTCCTTTAAAGAATTATATTTTTTAGAATAAACCGCAATCGGCTCCAAGTGGACCGCCCCAGCGCTCACCAAGTGCCCGTGATTCTTTTCATTCCATTCTTTTAAAAAGGGGCCATGTTGAAAATAGTTGGCATCAATGTTGCCGCTCGCGAGGGCTTTATTAGGTAAAACGTAATCCTGAAAAGTTTTGATATCTAATTCGACACCCTCTTTTTTTAATGCGGGTTGGATATGTTTTAGAATTTCCGTGTGGGGAACCGCCGAAGCACCAATCGTGATTTTTTGAGTATTCGCGGATTTTTTTCCGCACCCTGCTAAAAGCAAGATGATTGCTAAGCCACTAACTAAAAAAATTAATTTATTTCTTTTCATTTAACCACTCCTAAACTAACCGCTTATCGATTTTCTTAACTAACCAATCGCCAGTCCACTGTAATGCAAAAACAAAAAGTACGATCAAAACGGTGGCAACTAAGATAATGGCTCCGTTATATTGCAAAAAACCATTATTGTAAGCCAACGCACCCAGACCGCCGGCCCCGATTGCCCCCGCCATAGCGGTGTATCCCACTAACGAAATGGCGGTAACCGTTAAGCCGGAAACTAGCGCAGGCATGCTTTCCGGAAGCAATACTTTGAAAATGATGGTCGATTTTTTGGCACCCATGGCGGCAGCGGCTTCCAAAACTCCGGAATCAATTTCTCGAAATGCAATTTCCACCAATCGCCCAAAAAATGGTGCCGCGGCTAAAATCAGCGATGGCAACGCCGCGGTTGGCCCCACAATGGTATGCACCAACACGTTAGTTACCGGGATTAAAATTACAATCAAAATAATATATGGAATCGAGCGAAATACGTTTACCAAGAAGGATACCAGCCAATTGATTAGGCGAATCCCCCAATTTTTACTATTTCGGGTTTCAAAAAGCAGTAGGCCGATTAGTAGTCCCAAGACAGCAGTAAAAATGACCGCCACCAGCGTTACCCAAATCGTTTCCCAAGTTGCTTGACCCATTTCATTCCAATCTACGGTACTAAAGTCTAAGATACTACTGTTCATCACTAACTACCTCCGTTTCCACCCTTAACTTACGTAGAAAACTTACCGCGCCATCCAACTGACTTTGGGGCCCGGTTAATTGCACATACAAGCTTCCAATTGAACCTTCCTGAGTCTGCTTGATATTTCCCGCGATGATGTTTAGCGCCACCTCTGGAAATTCATGAACCATTTCAGAAACGATTGGCAATTTAGCTTGATCACCGTGGAAAGTTAACCGCACCACCCGTCCGTTTGGATTCTGGTCAACTAATTCATCCAAAATTATTTCGGTATCTTGCGGAGTTGGATCGGTTTCTGCGGTAATAAATCGTTTGGTTAATGCTTGCTGTGGGTGTTTAAAAACGTCTAATACCGCTCCATCTTCAATGATTTTTCCGCCGTCGAGAACCGCCACTTGGTCACAAATTTTACGGATTACGTGCATTTCATGAGTAATCAAGACAATTGTAATTTTTCGCTTACGCTTAATTTCTAATAACAAATCTAAAACTTCATCCGTAGTTTCGGGGTCTAGTGCACTAGTTGCCTCGTCTGATAAAAGAATTTCCGGGTCGTTCGCCAACGCACGGGCGATGCCCACCCGTTGTTTTTGTCCGCCAGACAGCTCACTAGGGTAACGATCTTCCTTTCCAGTAAGCCCCACTAGTTCGATTAGTTCACGTACTTTTTGCTCCCGTTGCGGGCGACTAACTCCCGCAATTTCTAGCGGAAACATGATGTTAGCCTTTACCGTTCGGGACCATAATAGGTTAAAATGCTGGAAAATCATCCCAATTTTATGCCGCTGTTGCGCTAGTGCCGCGCCCGTTAGTTGATTAATGACCACATCATTGATTTTAACTTCACCCGTGGTCGGCTTTTCTAGTCCGTTTAACATCCGGATCAAAGTTGTTTTTCCCGCACCGGAATAACCAATGATGCCAAAAATTTGACCATTTGGAATCGCTAAATTAACATCCTCAATTGCGGTTACTGGCCCCGTCTTGGTCGAGAAAGTTTTGGACACGTTCTTAAATTCAATCATTTCAGTTCCTCCTTCAAACAAAAAAACTTCCGTCCGAGAATAATGACTAAGCACCATTCCCAAGGACGAAAGTTTATCGCGTTACCACCTTGTTTTTCCACCCTCCTCACGAAGGGCAGACTCTGCGGGTCCATCAACCCGTGCGCTATATTGGGCGCTCCCATGATTTGCTAGCACCGGGCTCACAAATCGCTGAAAATAACCAAAGACCATCTTCGATAACGTTCTCGTTCCTTTTTCACCACCCAAGGACTCTCTAAGCGTAGAACCGTAATCTACTCATCTTTTTTTAGTAATTTGTTAATACGCTAAAGTATACCTTCCAATATCAAGCCTTGTCAACAACTAAATCACTAAAAAAGAACCCTTCCGGTGAAGTACCTCAGTGCGAGCACTTCCCCCGGTGCGGATTCTTTCAATGGCTTAATTAAAAATCGGCGTTTTCTTCGATGCTTGCCTTACTATACGAATAGTAATGGTAGCGCATCGACATTATCAATCCAATTCCAATCATGTTTCCAATTAACGCGGAACCACCGGCACTAACAAATGGTAGTGGGATCCCGGTCAACGGCAAAAGTCCGATATTCATTCCGATGTTTTCAAAAACGTGGAATAAAATCATCATGATGACTCCGGTAGCTACGTAAGCGTAAAACTCGTTTTTGGTGTCAAAAATTACTTGTAAAATTTTGTAAATCAATAAAAAGTACAAACCAATCAGAACAATACTTCCAATGAATCCAAAGTTTTCGCCAATTACGGAAAAAATCATATCGGATTCCCGGACCGGCACGTTAACGTTAGAGACGTTGAAGCCCTTGCCAAATAATTGACCCGAACCAATCGCCTTCATGCTTTGCCAAAGTTGATATCCGGAATTGGTAGTATCCGAAGACGGATGCAACCAGTTATCTACCCGAGCAAATTGGTAACTTTCAAAGCCGATCTTTTGCAATAGGGCTTGCCCCCAAGGAAGCGCCACTAACATAAGCGTCGTACTACCTAAAACTACCATTCCTACGAAGGATGGGATTAAGATCCGCCAGGTTACCCCAGAAACAACTACCAGCCCAATAAAGATTGCAATAAACACCAACATGGTTCCAAAGTCATGCTGAAGCAGCAACAGGATTGGAATCGGCAAAGTCCAAAGGGCCATGGTTCCAATTAACCGCCAATCTGATTGAATTGTACGATTTTTTACCCGGTGGTTATAAACCGTAATCACCCGCGCCATCATCAAAATGTACGCAGGCTTCATTACCTCGGACGGCTGAAAGGTAAAGCCCCCAAAGGCAAACCAACTCTTAGCTCCGGTATTTGCGGCGTACGAGCGACTGTACAAGAAGAGCACCAGGATGAGCAAAACGATCCCTGCTCCGTACGCAATTGGTGCTAACCACCAAAGCTGGTCTGCATCAAATTGCATAAGTACCACCACGATGCCGACTCCCAAAAGGTACCAAATTAGTTGGGAGAACACTTGGCGAAATACGCTGGTAGCACTAGTATCGTGCGTAGCAGCTACATAGATCGATGCTAGCCCAATAATGGCCAACATAAGTACCGGAAAGATAATTCCATAGTCAATGCGAGAGCTGTCGTCTTTACGCGCTACTCGAGAATCATTTCTTTCCATCGAAGTAGCTCCTTTCTATAGCGAATGTAAATTAAATTCAGCGATAATCCACTGAATCCCCTCATCAATTGATTTTACTCGCATTTCTCCGCTTTGGTTGGAAGCTACCCAATTCTTATCATTTACTTGAGATATTTGTCCAATCATCCGTTGGTTAACGTAAACTTCGTTAACCGTAGTACCGTTATTGTTAGTTTCTTTGACTTCAATAGCAAACTTTTTTTCTTTTCGTGACATTTTAACTCCTATTTTCTTTCTGCACTATTTTTTGAATTTCTTTTTAAAGAAAATTGATCAGGCACGGGGTCGTAACCACCCCGTACGAACGGATTACACCGCAGAATCCGGGCAATTCCCATTAAAGTGCCCTGCAACGCACCAAAGCGCTTGAGCGCCCCCACCATGTAATTAGAACACGTTGGATAGTAACGGCACGAAGGGGGAAATAAAGGTGAGATCACCCTTTGATATCCGCGAACCAGCATTAATAAGAAGCTCTTCATTATCGCTAACCTTCTAACGCACTAAAAAAGTTAAGTTCTGAATTGCCGTAATCAAACCTAAGAAAAAACTAGCAACGGTGTAGCCTAACGCAATTGAAAGCAAAACAATTAACATTTTTGCCTGACTTTCAAACCGGCCCATAAACTTATGAAACGGAATTGCTTGAATACACCAAAAAGCCAGTAAAATAAAGAATAAATAACTAATTAACGTAATTATGGCTTGAATTCCCAATCGCTTTCCCTCCAAAATTCATACATATAGTATTGTACCAGAAAATTAAGCTAAGAATAACTTTTTACTCACAAAAACAGTGGTTAATTCGCTCCGCAATTCTGCTCAATTTGTGAAAATTTACCGGCCCATTCCCAAAAAAAACGTTCAGTTGTGAGGAAAAATTCCTCATAAACTGAACGTTATCAATAATAATATTAACTAGCTTTAATGTTTTGAAACGTTGATTCGGTTAATCGCCCGCCGCAAATGAATTTGCGCACGCCGAAGCTCGCTATTATCGTGAGCTTGTTGTGCTTTACGGATCGTTGCCTCAGCACGTTTCTTAGCACTTTCAGCTCGCGCTACGTCAATGTCAGCTTGATTTTCAGCAGTATCCGCAACAATCGTTGCCGTGTTATCTGAAAACTCAACAAAACCACCGTTCACCGCCACTACATCTTCAGCTTTGTCATGCTTAATGCGCACTTCGTCAATCGCTAAAGTTGCAATTACTGGAACGTGATTAGGTAAGATTCCCAATTCACCTTCTCTGGTATTGACTACCAGCATAGTAACTTGGTCATCATTATAAATCTGACCATCAGGAGTAACAATACTAACTGTTAATACTGAATTTTCAGCCAATTAGATCCCTCCTAATCTTCTGTAGCAGTTAATTTCTTAGCCTTTTCAACCACATCGTCAATTGAACCAACCAAACGGAATGCTTCTTCTGGAAGGTCATCGTACTTACCTTCAAGGATGCCCTTGAAGCCAGCGATGGTGTCTTCCAATTTGACGTAATGTCCTGGTAAACCAGTAAATTGTGCCGCAACACTAAAGTCTTGTGACAAGAAGAGTTGAATCCGCCGTGCCCGTGCAACTACGGTCTTTTCTTCATCAGACAGTTCATCCATCCCAAGGATTGAGATAATATCTTGCAATTCCTTGTAACGTTGGAGAACATGTTGTACTTCACTAGCAACTTCGTAATGTTCTTCGCCAACAATTTCTGGGTCCAAAGCTGTCGATGTGGAAGCTAATGGATCCACCGCAGGATAAATCCCTTGTTGGGTTAAGCTACGTTCCAAGTTGGTTGTAGCATCCAAGTGGGCGAAGGTAGTTGCTGGCGCAGGGTCAGTATAGTCATCGGCAGGAACGTAAACCGCTTGAATCGAAGTAACTGAACCTTTCTTCGTAGAAGTGATCCGTTCTTGCAATTGACCCATTTCAGTAGCCAAGGTTGGTTGGTAACCAACGGCTGAAGGAATCCGACCAAGTAAGGCAGAAACTTCTGAACCAGCTTGGGTAAAGCGGAAGATGTTGTCAATGAATAACAACACGTCTTGACCTTCAACATCACGGAAGTGTTCCGCAATCGTCAAACCAGTCAAAGCAACCCGCATCCGAGCCCCAGGCGGCTCGTTCATTTGTCCATACACCATGGCCGTACGTTCAAGAACGCCCGATTCTTTCATTTCGAAGTACAAGTCGTTACCTTCACGTGTCCGTTCTCCAACCCCAGTAAATACTGAGATACCATTATGTTCTTGTGCAATGTTATGAATTAATTCCTGAATCAAAACGGTTTTACCAACTCCGGCACCACCGAAGAGACCAATCTTACCACCCCGAATATATGGAGCAAGTAAGTCAATAACTTTGATCCCTGTTTCAAGAATTTCTGTACTTGGATTCAATTCGTCGTATTCTGGTGGGTCACGATGAATTGGATCGCGTTTTATATCTGGACCTAGCTCTTTACCACCATCAATTGTTTCACCCAAGACGTTGAAAACACGACCAAGTGTTTCATCACCAACTGGTACTTTAATTGAGTCTCCAGTATCTTCAACTTCCAGGCCACGTTGTAGCCCTTCCGTTCCGTCCATAGCGATGGTTCTTACGACACCATCACCTAACTCAAGCGTTACTTCAGAAACTAAAATTGTACCGTCTGCTTTTTTAATTTTCAAAGCATTATTGATTGTTGGGATTTCTTCGTCAAGGGGGAATTCAACGTCGATAACTGGTCCGATAACTTGAACAACTTTACCAGTACTCATATTGTTTAATTCCTCTCGTTAATTTATTCAAGTGCGGCTTGACCACCGGTAATTTCGGTGATTTCAGTCGTAATAGCACTTTGTCTAGCGCGATTATACTGTAGCTCTAAATCTGCAATTAAATCACTTGCATTATCAGAAGCGGTGCGCATAGCTGAAGAACTAGCGGCGTGTTCCGCCGTCTTAGCATCTAAAATGGCACCGTAAACCAAACTCTCAGCATACTGTGGCAAGATTTCTTGCAACAATACTTCGGGAGATGGTTCGGTTTCATATTCAGCAGTGATCGTTTCGTGCTTACCATCGTTTACCAATTCTTCGCCGCCAATTGGCAACAATTTAGTAACGTGGAAGCTGTTCGAAAGTCGATTTACAAAGTGATTGTAGCAAACGTATAATTCATCGAATTCACCGTCTTTGTACATCTTGGTGACGGTAGTGACGATTTCCCGAACTTCGTTAAAAGTAGGCACGTCGCTAACCCCGCGGTATTCGTAGCCGACCTTTTGTGGGCGATTCTTGTAAAAATCAGCCCCGGTACTACCTACCGCAAGAATTATGGCATCATCACCGCCATCATGACCGTGTTCTTTCATGAAATCGTTAGTTTGCTTAATCACACTACTGTTATATGAGCCCACTAACCCGCGATCAGACGTAATAACTAAGTATCCGGTCTTCTTCACTGGCCGTTGAACTAATAAATCAGCTGCTGATATAGCCTGATCAGAGCTAGCTTTGCCAGCCACTCCCGCATTCATTAAATGCGATTTAGCCAGGTGAGCAACAATACTCTCAACTTTCTGCGCGTACACTTGATATCCAACTGTATGTTTCTGAATCTGGCTTAACTTAGCCGTTGAAACCATTTGCATAGCAGTCGTAATCTGACTAGTTTTCTTAGTCGAATCAATTCGCCGCTTAACATCTTGTTCAGATATTGCCATTAATTCTCACCACTTTTCCTCTCGTTAGCTGATATCCTTATTTAGCTTCCTTGGTTGGTTGAAAATGTTCTGCAAAAGCCTTGATGGCTGCATCCATTTTTTCCGTGTCCGGAAGTTGTTTTGTTTCACGGATTTCGTCGGTGAGCTCTTTGTTGTTGCTTGCAACATAATCAAAGAGTTCATCTTGGAACCGTTGAATATCATCTACTGGAACCTTATCCAAGAAACCATGTGTCAAAGCGTAAAGAATCAACACTTGGTCTTCAACAGGAAGTGGTTTGTGTAGCGGTTGCTTCAAAACTTCTACCGTCCGACGTCCCCGAGCTAATTTAGCTTGGGTTGCCTTATCCAAATCAGAACCAAATTGAGCAAATGATTCCAATTCACGGTAAGAAGCTAGGTCTAGACGCAACGTTCCAGAAACTTTCTTCATCGCCTTGATTTGCGCATCCCCACCAACCCGGGAAACTGACGTACCAGCGTCGATCGCTGGACGAACTCCGGAATGGAAGTAGTCGCTATCCAAGAAGACTTGTCCATCAGTGATGGAAATTACGTTAGTTGGAATGTAAGCTGAAACGTCTCCAGCCTTGGTTTCAACAAATGGCAAGGCGGTCATTGAACCACCGCCCAAGTCATCGCTTAACTTAGCTGCCCGTTCTAGCAAACGTGAGTGGGTATAGAAAATATCCCCAGGGTAAGCTTCACGCCCAGGCGGCCGACGAAGAATCAAGGAGAGCTCACGATAAGCGTCAGCTTGTTTTGATAGATCATCATAAACGATCAAAACGTGCTTGCCGTTGTACATAAACTCTTCACCCATCGCTGCCCCCGCATATGGTGCAAGGTATAGTAATGGAGCTGGTTCTGAAGGACCCGCACTAACCACGATGGTGTAATCCATCGCGCCATAACGCCGAAGCGTTTCTACTTGGGTCCGAACAGTTGATTCCTTTTGTCCGATCGCAACATAGATACAAATCATATCTTCGTTCTTTTGGTTCAAAATTGTATCAATTGCTAAAGCAGTTTTACCAGTTTTCCGGTCCCCGATAATCAACTCACGTTGACCACGGCCAATTGGTACTAACGAGTCAATCGCCTTAATACCAGTTTGGAGAGGTTGATCAACGGATTTCCGTTGCATAACCCCTGGAGCCTTATGTTCAACTGGACGAGTTTTGTCAGTTTTAATGGCGCCTTTACCATCAAGCGGTTCACCTAATGGGTTAACAACTCGACCGATTAAGGCATCTCCTACTGGAACTTCCATGATCCGACCAGTTCTCTTAACGGTGTCACCTTCGTGAATTTCATCATAGTTACCCATGATAACAATCCCGACGTCGTTTGATTCAAGGTTTTGAACCATTCCGTAAACACCGTTAGAGAATTCGAGAAGTTCACCAGAAAGAGCATTATCTAAGCCATGAGCGCGAGCAATCCCGTCACCAACGTAGGTAACTGTACCCGTTTCTTCAACGTTAAGCTCGGCTTGGTAGTTTTCTAATTGCTGTTTGATTAGAGCACTGATTTCCTCAGCCTTAATGCTCATAAAAGTTTCACCTCTTTACAAATTTCGAGCTAACCAACGAGGCGCTGTCTAATTTGATTAATTTGGGTTTGAATACTACCGTCGTAGATCAAACCATCTGTTTTAATGATTGCACCGCCGATAATCGAATTATCGACTTCACTATCCAAAATAACCTTGCTAACTTTCAAACGTTTAGCAAAGTTTTCAGCCATTTTTTGAAGTTGTTCATCACTTAATGGAATGGCGGAAATAACTTTAGCACGAACGACTGAAGCATCAGCATCGCATAAGCGGTTAAACTCAGCGATGATTGCGGTCAAATCATCCATTCGACCGTAATCAAAAGCCATTTTAATTAAGTTGCCAACGTACTTTGAAGCATCCTTGGTCAAAAGCGCCATAATTGAACGTTTTTGATCATCCTTCAAACCCTTATCGGTCAACATTTTGCCTAATCCTTCATTATCATCAAAGATCTGTTGAATTTGCTTTAATTCATCTCGAACTTGATCAATTTGGTTTTGTTCAGCGACCACGTCAAACAAAGCTTTGGAGTAGCGCTTAGCAATTGTAGTTTTATCTAAACTCATTTACTCTCACCTAAACCTTCAATGTACGAATCAATCAATTCTTTTTGACTATTTTCATCAAGTTCTTTTTTGATAACTTTGGAAGCAATCTCAATAGATAATGACGCAATATCGTCTTGTGCACTCTTGAGTGCGTCAGCACGTTCTTGTTCAATATCTTGTTTAGCTTTGTCCTTCAATGACTTCGCTTCGGCTTGAGCATTGCCGACAATTAGTTCACGTTCCTTAGCACCACTATTCTTAGCATTGTTAATAATGGTGGTTGCTTCGGCGTGAGAGTTGTCTAAGGCTTCCTTGCGTTGTTCAGCAAGTTTTTGGGCTTCCTTTTTAGCTTGTTCAGCTGATTCGATATCATTAGAAATCCGATCCGCACGTTCTTTTAACATTGCATTGACCGGACCCCAAGCAAACTTAGCAATTAATGCCATTAAGACCACAAAAAGGATCGCATAAAACAACATATCGCCAACGTACAAAGTACTACCTTGTGCCGCTCCTAATATCATGTGCGAAAACATCTATTGACACCTCCTTCTTTCGATAAATTGCTTAATTTATCACGCTTACTTGTTCATTACAAGAAGTGAAATAACGAAGGCTAAGATTGGCATAGCTTCAACCAAACCAACACCAATGAACATGGTTGTTCTTAATTGACCTGATAATTCAGGTTGACGAGCCATACCTTCAAGCATTTTTGCGATAACGATTCCGTCACCGATACCACCACCAATAGCGGCTCCAAACATAGCGATTCCAGCTGCAATAGCACCCATAATAGTTGTTCCTCCTACCTAAAAATATAATATTATTCGTCTTCGACCTTATGAGAAATATAAACGGTTGTCAACGTAACGAATACGAACGCTTGAATACTACCTAAGAATACGGAAAATCCTTGCCAAATCAAGGCAAGTGGAATGGCGATTACCATATTTAAGATGCCACCAGAGAACGCAATTCCCCCGATCATCTTAAGTAACATTTCACCAGCGAAAATAACACCGAAGATACGTAACCCAAGGGTCAAGAAATCAATGAATTCTGTAAAAACACCAATCGGTAACCAAACTTTAAATGGCGACAAGTACGTTCTTTCGAAGTACGATTTGAAGCCAAATTTTGCCACACCAGAATAGTGCGCTATCATCATTGTGATCAACGATAATGTTAAAGTGACAATCGGATCAGCTGTCGGGCTTCTTAGATACGTAACATCGTTCCACGCAATTTGTAGAAACAGCCCAAGCTGATTGGCAACAAAAATGAATAAGAACAATGTAAATGCATACAAGCCGAAGTTACGGGTTTCCGTTTCGTCAACTGAGCTCCGCAAAATTCCATTTGTAAAATCAATTACCCACTCTAAGGCATTTTGTTTACCAGTCGGCTTTAGTTTTAAATTTCGAGAAAATGCAAACACAACTGCAAATACAATTATGGCCGCAACCAATCCCGAAATGACGTTTGCCGTACTAAATGTTAGACCAAGAAACTGAAAAGTTGAAATTGATTCACCACCCACAGAATATCACCTCTTTTCTACCTAAGTGTACCTAAATTTACCATCCAAAAATGATAAAAATTAAGTCAAAAACTTGAACAAAAGACAGTATTTTCCGTCCGAAAATACAATTGAAATGATACCACCAATTTTGACAAAAGACAAAGCAATGATTACCGATATCTACGACTTTTTTTATATGGTACCGCTTCAATTTTTAAACACACTTTTTTATCGTTGAATTCTTGTCAAATTCTCACCCTAATCGTTGGACTTCAATGCCGCTACCATGTCGATTTTTTGGAGTTTTCGGTGGGTAATATAAACTACGACTAGGTTAAAGATGACCATTAACAAAACCGCCACCAAATAAGCGAATGGTTTGATAGTTAGCGGAAAAATTACGTTATTAGTTTCGGCTTGTCTGATCACGTAACCAGTTAAAAAGTTGCCCAAGCCAAAACCAGCTAAAATACCAATTATCGCTAGAATAATACTTTCCCGAGCTACGTAAAGCGTCACCTCTCGATTATAAAACCCTAAAACTTTAATAGTAGAAAGTTCGTATAATCGCTCCGCAATATTGATATTGTTTAAATTGTAAAGTACTACAAACGACAGGATGGCTGAAAGTCCAATAAAAATCATTACAATCGGTCCTAACTGCTTGGTCATTTTTTGGATCATTTCTGCTTGGTCAGCCATTAAACTAATGCCTAAAATTTTGTCGTTATCCGACATCCACCGTTTTGTAAGCCGCGCTGAAGGCTGGTGATCAGTCTTAACTAAGACGCTCGCAAAATTTGGTGCGTGGCTAAACGCACGTTGATAGGCGCTTGGTGATGCATAGATAACGTTACCGGCGTAATTTGTCACTACCTTAGCGATTCGAACCCGGACCGTTTTTTGATTAGGCACCCGCATTTTAATTTGGTCGCCAACCTGTACGTGCAAAATTCGGGCTACCTTAGGTGAAACCACCACTCCCCTAGTTGGTAAACCAATGGAATGATTGCTCTGATAATCACGTAACCGGACAAACTGGTCAAATTGCCCTGGATTCTTTGGCACGGTCAACGTAACGTCCCGCACGGTCTTTTGTCGTTGATTAACTTGTACTACCGCGGTATAAACTGGCAGCGTTGCTCGAGTAGCCGCGCTCCGTTCTAAAGAATTTTGGACACTCGTTAAATCTTTCGGTTGCCGAGCTCGTACTACTGCGTCATATCGAAGAACGTTTTGAAACTGCTGATTTCCAGCCTCTTTGATTGAGCTCGCAATTCCAAATCCGGTCAAAATTAAGGCCGTGCCGCCAGCAATTCCTAAAATGGTCATTAATCCTCGTAGCTTAGCGCGTGATAAATTACGGTAGCTAATTTTTTGGAAGAACCGTAGCCGCCGCCATAACCCGGGCACCCGTTCTAAAAGGATTTTATGCGCCGCACGGGGAGCTCGGGGCCGGAGTAACGCTGCTGGGGAGGTACGCACCTCTCGAAGCGAAACTAAGGTTGCCGCCCCAATAGTTACTAATAGCGTCAGGAGTGCCGCTAAAGCAATTGCGCGCCAATCCACAGGAATTTTAACGATTTCTACCACATACTCCTGGTACATTGCTAACACGATCCGGGGAATCAACTGGTTCCCTAGCACTGCTCCCACAGCTGCACCGCTAATTCCGGCTAAACCTGCGTAGGCAACGTATTGGAAAACAATTGCACCTTTCCCATAGCCCAAAGCCTTAAGCGTCCCCATTTGTCCGCGCTGTTCCTCCACCATTCGCGTTACGGTTGTGAAGGTGATTAAGCCCGCTAATAGGAAGAAAAATAACGGGAAAACGTTGGCAATTGCTGCAATCCGTTGCGAACTTTCTCCATAGCCCGTAAAACCTGGCAGGTCTTGGCGAGTTTGGTAAAGTAATGACGGTTGCAGCGCTTTTTTAATCCGCTGCGCTTGCTGATCAAGCTGCCGACGTTGTTGCTGCAACTTTGCTTCTTGACGTTGTAAGGTGCGCATTGCAGACGCGTCGGTTAAACCTTGCTGTTTAAGCACTTGTTGGGCAGCTACCAGCTTTTGCCGGCTCTGTGCCAGCCTTTGTTTTCCTTGTTCAATTTGTGTTAGTGCATTTTTTGTCAAACTTTGCCGGCGTTTTTTAACTGCCGGCGTTAATTGGCGGCGTACTTGAGCAGTTTTTCGTTTTACCGCCCGCTCATACTTGTTAGAAAACATTTTTTGGTTTTGCAGCTCCGGAAAATATACTTGCATCCCGGAGTACACGGACGAGTGGAAAGCTAAGTGGGATACATAAGCAAAGTAGGTTACTTTCCCAGTACCTAAATTACTCGCTCCCCTAGTCGAATGGTCAACATATTGGGGAGAATCCGCAAAGCCCACGATTCGGTATTTTTGATATTTCAGCTGGGGATTTTTCTCTAAATTAAAGTAGTCCCCAATTTTGTAACCCCCACGTAGCCGGGCCTGCTGGTCTAAAACAATTTCGTGCTGATTGCGGGGAAGCCGACCTTGTTTCAGAATCAACTGATTTTGGAGATTATTTTTTTGATAACCATACAAGGCGATTGCGTCCCGATTCTTGCCGCCAAGCACGTTTTGCAATAAAACCCCTTCAACCTGCGCTCCCGGAACCTGCCGAACTGCTTTAAGTTCGGTTTCGGTGAAGCCTTGGCTAGACAAAATCTCTAAATCACTTAGATGATGCTTTACCACGGTTGCTTGCAGCGAATCGTTGAGTGCCGGGCCGGTCGCCTTTACCCCCACAAAAATCAGCGTCCCCAGCATAATGATCAAACTAATTGCAATGAAGCGCCCCAAAGAATTCTTAATCGTGCGTAACAATAGTTTTATCATCTCAGCCACCTACCACTCAATTTCTTCGACCGGAGCAGGCTGAGGATTATCTACGATGCTCCGGACCTGGGCATCATTAATTTGAATTACTCGATCCGCCATTTTCGCAATTGCTGAATTATGGGTGATAATGATGACCGTCTTTTTAAATTTTCGGCTAGCATCGTGGAGCAGTTGTAAAATTTGTTTACCCGTTTGATAATCCAATGCACCAGTCGGTTCGTCACATAGTAATAGCTTCGGATTCTTCGCTAAAGCTCGGGCGATTGCCAGCCGTTGCTGCTCACCGCCAGATAACTGGGCAGGAAAATTATCCAAACGTTCTACCAGCCCAACGTCTCTTAGGACGGTTACCGGATCTAACCCATCATTGACCAGTGCGGTAGCTAATTCTACGTTTTCGGTAGTCGTTAGATTCGGAATTAGATTGTAAAATTGAAAAATAAACCCAACGTCGTTACGCCGATACTTCGTTAACTGGCGGTCGTTAAATTGCGCAATGTCCGTCCCGGCAACGTTGATGCTCCCCTTCGTCGGGCTGTCCATGCCCCCGAGCATATTTAAAACCGTGGATTTTCCCGCCCCGCTTGGTCCTAAAATCACGGCAATCTGCCCTTGCTCAATCGTAAAATTCACGTCCCGGTTCGCGACAATTTGATTGTCTCCCATTTGATAAATTTTAAATTCGTGTTGTACTTCGATGTAAGCCATACGTTCCTCCTGATTTGTAAGCGTATTCTATTAACCCCATAATAAAACTATTTTTTCTCAATTGACAAATCTTTTCACTTACCAAACCGCGCAGAAAACAAAAAAGAGAGTGGGACAAAAGTCGGGTAGTTTGTTCCACGTTTTGGCTCTATTGAAGTCAAAACGCCAAAATAAAAACGATTCATGAGGAAGTTTCACCTCATGAATCGTTTTTTGTTTAATGACTTTTGTCACAGCAGCTTAACCGTTGGTTATAAAATCCAACACATCTATTTATTTAGTACCAAACAAGCGGTCACCGGCGTCACCTAGTCCAGGAACGATGTAACCATCTTCATTTAGTTTTTCATCTAATGCAGCTGTATAAATATCAATATCTGGATGAGCTTCTTCTAAAGCTTTTACCCCTTCAGGAGCGGCTACTAGACTGCAAAAACGAATGTCCCTTGCGCCACGTTTTTTCAACGCATCCACCGCCATGATTGCTGAACCACCGGTGGCAAGCATTGGGTCAACTACGAATACTTGGCGTTCGCTAATGTCGCTTGGCAACTTAACAAAGTATTCGGTTGGCTTTAAGGTCTCTTCATCGCGATACATCCCGATATGACCAATCCGAGCAACGGGTAGCAATTCAGCCATCCCGTCTACCATTCCTAATCCCGCACGTAAAATTGGCACGATGGCCACTTTTTTACCCGAGATTTGTTTTTGAATAGATTTTCCGATTGGTGTTTCGATTTCAACATCTTCTAACGGCATATCCCGTGAAACTTCATAAGCCATCAATGTTGAAATTTCGTTAACTATTTCACGAAACTCCTTTGTACTGCAATTCTTGTCTCTAATTAACGTCAACTTATGTTGAATCAACGGGTGGTCGAGAACTTCAAACTTCCCCATGTCTAAACTCGCTCCTTTCAAATTCCTTATCAATTGTAGCTAAAAAACCGTAAAAAAACTAGGTTTAATTTAAGATAGTGGATATTGATTCGTTAAATCAAACACTTCTTGTTTAATTTGGGCGAGTACTTCTGGTTCGTCAACGTGGTGAATTGCGCGAATGATCAGCTCCGCGACCTTACGACTGTCTGCTTCGTTAAAACCCCGGGTAGTAACGGCGGGGGTCCCAATCCGAATTCCCGAAGTTTTAAATGGGCTTAACTTTTCGTCAGGGATTGCCTCTTTATTTAGCGTGATATAAACGGTATCTAATAAGTCTTGAATTTCCTTTCCGTTATGTCCGGTTTGGGTCAGATCAACCGTCATTAAGTGATTATCAGTCCCACCGGTAACTACGTGCAGATCTGGTTCGTTTTCAAAAACTTCCGCCATTGCTTGCGCATTTTTGATCACCTGAGCTTGATAATCCTTAAACTCGGGGCGTAAAGCTTCCCCTAACGCAACTGCTTTAGCAGCAATCACGTGTTCTAACGGACCACCCTGGTTTTGAGGAAAGACTGCGAAGTTAATTTGTTTTGCGTATTTTGCTTGCGACAAAATCATCCCGCCTCGAGGTCCCCGAAGCGTTTTGTGGGTAGTAGTAGTGACTACGTCAGCAATCCCCACTGGTGACGGATGCAATCCGACAGCCACTAGTCCCGCAATATGCGCCATGTCCACCATTAAGAAGGCGCCCACTTCGTCAGCAATTTCTCGGAACTTTTGCCAATCGATAATCCGACTATATGCCGAAGCCCCCGCCACGATCATTTGTGGCCGTTCCTTCAAGGCAATCTGCCGGATTTGTTCATAATCTAACCGTTCGGTCTGCGGATCAATTCCGTAAGTCACCGATTCATAGAATGTACCGCTGAAACTAACCTTGGCACCGTGGGTTAAGTGACCGCCCGCGTTCAGATCCATTCCAAGGATTTTATCCCCGGGTTTGATAAATGCAGCGTACGCGGCTGCGTTAGCTTGGGAACCGGAGTGGGGCTGCACGTTGGCATATTCCGCGCCAAACAGTTCTTTAGCCCGATCAATGGCTAATTGTTCTACTTGGTCAATGTACTCGCAACCACCATAATAACGGCGTCCTGGGTAACCTTCCGCATACTTATTAGTTAAAACGCTGCCTTGCGCAGCCCGGACCGCTGCCGAAACAATGTTTTCTGAAGCAATCAATTCAATATTATGTTGTTGGCGATCGGCTTCCCGATCAATCGCTGTCCACAATTGCGGATCCTGTTCTTGGTAGTTCATTGGCAATCCCTCCTAGTTAATTTCGTCGAAGTAAGTATTCCCCGCAGATTTCTGCAACCGGTTCATATAAGCTGCCCCAATCCCAGTAGGGTCAAACGCTTGCGCAAAAATCACCTTAATCTGCGGTTTTCCATCAAAGGTACGCAATCCGTCAAAGAGGTGGTGACTTGCGGTTCGCGCATCTTCTCCTAACGAAATAAAATCAACGTTATCAAAATCAATCAACTTGGTACTATCAAAAATGGCCGACGTTGCTAATACCCCAACGGGTTGTTGTGCATGTTGGGCTACCCAATCCGCCACTTTTGACCACTGAGCGTCCTTGACGATGTACACCTGGGCGTTCGGAGCGTAGTGCTTATACTTCATTCCTGGAGCTTTCGGCACTTCGTCCTTGCCAACTTTATGGTGATCAGTTTGCACTTCTCCTAAGATTGGGGTTAAATCCTCAGGAGTAACGGCACCTGGCCGTAAAACGCTTGGTACCGCACCGGACATATCCAATACCGTCGACTCAACCCCAATTTTAGTTTCGCCACCATCTAAAACGCCCGCAATTTTGCCATTTAAATCGTGCATAACGTGGGCTGGCTTAGTTGGACTCGGCTTTCCCGAAGTATTTGCAGAAGGCCCCACTAACGGCACACCCGCCTGCTCGATTAACTTAAGGGTTAACGGGGTATCTGGGTTACGAAACGCAGCGGTCGTCAAGCCTCCAGTTACTACTGGATCCAATGCGTGCGGTTTGATCGGCAAAATAATGGTGAGCGGTCCTGGCCAAAAAGTATCCATCAACTGCTTACTTTGGGCGTCGATTTCGGCAAATTCGGCTACCTGTGCTGGACCCGTAACGTGAACAATCAACGGGTTATCTGATGGCCGGCCCTTTGCTTGATAAACTTTCTTTACCGCATCTGGGTTAGTAGCATCCGCTCCTAAGCCGTATACGGTTTCGGTTGGAAATGCCACCAATTCCCCGCGCTGAATTGCCGCGGCTGCGTCAGCTAAATTTTCACTTTGAAATATTTCACTCATTCTAAATCACCGATCCTCCCCTTACCCAAAGTATCCGGTCATGGCCACTTAAGTCTTGGAGCACGTCCACGTCCTTAACTCCAGGTAATTCACTAAAATATTGTTTTAACTTTGCTCCTTGATGATAACCAAATTCACACCATAACTGGCCAGCATTCGTTAAATGATTAGCCAGCTGTCTACCAATTTGTTTATACCAAAACAAACCATCATCCGGTGCAAAAAGTGCCTTATCTGGTTCGTATTCTATCACGGATTGGTCCATTACGTCCCGCTCATTTTCGGCAATGTACGGCGGATTGCTAACAATGATGTCAAAACGTTCCCCTTTAACCGCGTCAAATAAGGAACCTTGCCGAAAATCAACCACCGCTTCTTGCTGGTGAGCATTTTGCTGGGCGACCGCTAATGCCTCACTAGCAATGTCTACGGCGGTAACTTGCCAATCTGGACGTTCAAGTTTTAAAGTGATGGCAATGTTGCCGCTTCCTGTTCCAATGTCTAAAACCCGGAGCGGTTGGTTTAATTGAGGGTGCGCATTTAAAATGTGTTCAACTAATTCTTCAGTCTCCACCCGCGGGATTAGCACCCGAGAATCTACGTAAAATTCACGCCCATAAAAATTGGCCTTGTTAGTAATGTACTGGACGGGTTCCCCGTTAACCGCTCGTTGAACGTCTTTTTGAAACTGTTGCCACTGGTCAAGACGTAATTGCTGGCGATAGTGTACAAGTAATTCCGTCCGATTCCATTCCATCCGGTCCATCATAATCAGTTCAGGAGCATTTTCATCGCCATGATGTTCCTGGATAAGCAAAGAAGCCCATTTCAGGGCTTCAAAATATGTTGGATTATTCATTTCGTAAAGCTTCCATTTTCTTAGCTTGATCGTCTAGGATTAACGCTTCAATAATTTCATTAAGCTCCCCATTCATCACCCGGTCCAACTTGTTCAACGTCAAACCAATGCGGTGGTCGGTAACCCGGTTTTGCGGGAAGTTATAAGTCCGGATCCGTTCCGAACGGTCCCCCGTTCCGACGGCGTTCTTCCGTTCTTCATTATAAGCATCTTCTTCTTGGGATTGGTAATAGTCGTAAACCCGGGCCTTCAAAATTCGCATAGCCTTTTCCCGGTTTTGTTGCTGAGAACGTTCATCTTGCATCGCAACCACAATTCCGGTTGGCAAGTGGGTCATCCGCACCGCAGAAGAAGTCTTATTAATATGCTGTCCACCAGCACCTGAAGAACGGTATACGTCGGTACGAATGTCCTTAGGATCAATCTCGATATCCACGTCTTCAGCTTCGGGCATTACCCCCACCGTGGCGGTAGAAGTGTGCACCCGTCCAGCGGATTCCGTTACCGGCACCCGTTGAACTCGGTGAGCGCCGTTTTCGTACTTCAATTTAGAGTAAACTTTGTCACCTGAGATCATCAAAACGATTTCCTTGAAACCACCTACATCCGTGGCGTTTTCGTCGACAATTTGTACTTTCCAGCCTTGTGATTCGGCATAGCGAGTGTACATATTGTATAAATCAGCCGCAAACAAACTGGCTTCATCTCCGCCAGCCGCCCCGTGAATTTCCATAATGATGTTTTTATCGTCGTTAGGGTCCTTAGGCAACATTAATACTTTAATTTCTTCTTCAAGCTTTTCCTTTTGGTCGCGTAAGTCCGCTAGCTCCGCTTTTACCAAACTATCCATTTCTGGATCAAGCTTTTCGCGTTGTAGTTCTTCGTTTTCTGCGATTGAATCAACCACTTTGCGGTATTCCCGGTATTTTTCTACCGTTTCACGGATTTCGCCTTCTTCTTTTGATAATTCTTGATAACGTTGTGAATCAGCCAACACTTCCGGATCCGCCAACAATTCGCTTAATTCATCGTAGCGATCCGCAACTGCTTGCACTTTATCCATAATATCCATTAATTAATTCCTCATTTCTTCAATTAGTGGGTTAAAGTAGTGACGCCGGCAAACCGGATAGTAAGATTCATTTCCGCCGATTTGGACCTGTTCGCCTTCGTAAACTGGTTTACCATTATGCACCCGT
Source organism: Pediococcus acidilactici DSM 20284 (assembly GCF_000146325.1). Lineage (GTDB taxonomy): Bacteria > Bacillota > Bacilli > Lactobacillales > Lactobacillaceae > Pediococcus > Pediococcus acidilactici. Next base: position 774,654 of record NZ_GL397067.1, read on the forward strand.
AAGTTCATTAGCGCTTTATGTTTGCAGAACCAGCAAATGGTCTTCATTTCGACAATCTTATCCGCGTATAACAAAAGGTACTTCGAACCTTCAAAAAGTTCGTTGCGGAAGTCGTTTTTTAAGCCAAAAGTCATCACGGGAATCCCTAGTTCATCAACCACCTTGGCCAATTCTAGTACGTGATGCTTCTTTAAAAACTGGGCTTCATCAATCAGCACGCACGCCGGATTCGTTTCCGCCTGTTTGATTCCCGCGTAAATATCGGTATCGTCAAAAATTGGAAATGCATCCCGGCGTAACCCAATTCGGCTGGAAATTTCGCCAACTCCAGTACGGGTGTCAATGCCACTAGTCATTAAAACAACCTGTTTGTCCTGCTCTTCGTAATTATGAGCAACCTTTAAAATCTCAATCGATTTGCCACTATTCATGGCTCCATAATGGAAAAATAACTGTGCCATTTTGCCCCACTCCTAATTTTATTCTCCAAGAAATAAGTATAGCTGATATAAACTAAAAATTCATCCGCTCAAAAATAAAATGTAGTTTTTTCCTCAAACAGGGGTAACGCAATGTTTAAACGCCTTTTTCCGGTCCGAAATATTCAAAATCTTCCTATTATTACCTTAACAATCCGGCTTTCAAGATTTAATAACCGCTCCGCTTGGCTGAATGCCGACCTAAAATAGTTAAGATTTTGCACAGCCCGCTACTCTTTGCTTTTCTTTTTGCCAAAATCAGCTTAAAATATTGTTTTAGATGTTTGAGAAGAATCGGGAGGAGTAGCATGTCATTTAGAAGTTCAATTGCCAAAATGGCGGGAAAATCATCGTATTGGTTTTTGCATACATTTCGTTCCGGAGGTAGTTCACTCCCTGGTAAAATCACTACCAAAATCGACCCTACAATTTTAAAAGATCTGGGCCAAAACTATGACGTAATCGTCATCACGGGAACTAACGGGAAGACCTTAACAACCGCACTTACGGTAAAGGTTTTACGTCAAAAATACGAGCACGTTTTAACCAACCCCACGGGTTCTAATATGGAGCAAGGGATCGTCACCACTTTTTTGACCGACCACCGTTCTAAAAACGGGAAAAACATTGCCGTTTTAGAAGTTGACGAGGCTAACGTAATTAAGGTCACCCAGTATATTAAACCGATTGCCTTTGTATTTACCAACATTTTCCGGGATCAAATGGACCGGTACGGCGAAATTTACACCACTTACCAAAAAATCTTAGACGGGGTCAAGTTAGCTCCGGAAGCCACCATCATTGCTAACGGCGACATGCCAATCTTTAATTCGGTGGATTTACCAAACCCTATTTTATATTACGGTTTTAATAACCAAGCGGATGGCGAAATGAAGGCCGACCCAAATACGGACGGCGTAGTTTGTCCGCGTTGCGAACACATTATTCACTATAAATTCATTAGTTATAGCAACCAGGGTAAGTACTACTGCCCTCACTGCGGTTGGCACCGGCCAGAACTTAATTTCCAACTAACGCAGATTACTAAGTTGACACCTAACTATTCTAAGTTTTTCATCGACGCGTCCAACTTTACTCTGCACATCGGTGGGTTGTACAACGTCTACAACGCCCTTGCGGCTTACTCCGTGGGTAAGTTCATGGGCGTACCCACTTCGCAAATTCAAAAGGCGCTTAACGATCCTGACGAACGGGTCTTTGGCCGCCAAGAGCAAATTAACGTGGATGGTAAGGAACTAACCATTGTGCTGGTGAAGAATCCGGTAGGTTTAAACCAAGTCATCGACATGGTGGGTACCGAAACCGAGCCGTTCTCCTTCGTGGGTCTTTTAAATGCCAACTACGCCGACGGAATTGATACAAGCTGGATTTGGGACGGTAATTTCGAAAAATTAGCACAAATGAACATTCAACAATACATCACCGGTGGCGAGCGGTACAAAGACATTACCTTCCGTTTGAAGGTGGCTGGCGTCACTGATGACCAACTTTGGACTTACGATAACTTGCCCGACGCGATTGCAAATATTAAACGGCTCCCTACTACCCGGGTTTACGTTTTTGCAACCTACACGGCTATGTTACAACTACGTAAACAACTAATTAGTGACGGCTATATTAAGGAGGGGGTTTAATTATGAAATACGAATTAAAGGTCGCCCATTTATATGGTGATTTGCTTAATACCTACGGGGATAACGGCAACTTATTAGCCCTTAACTACTACGCTAAAATGATGGACACTAAGTTAGACATCCAAATCGTTAGCCTTGACGACCAGTTTGTCGCTAAGGATTGGGACATCGTTTTCTTCGGCGGCGGTCAAGATTACGAACAAACCATCGTTTCCCGAGACTTACAAAATAAAAAGGCGGAGCTGACCAGCTATATTGAAGATGGCGGTCCCCTTCTAGCAATCTGTGGAGGCTACCAACTCCTTGGTCACTATTACGTAGGCGCAAACGGTGAAAAAATTAGCGGGATTGGTGCCTTAGATCACTACACATTGAGCCAAGATGATAACCGGTTCATTGGCGATATCGTAATTAAAAACCAGGAAACTGGCGAAACTTACCATGGTTTTGAAAACCACAACGGTAAAACTTATCTAGGTAAGGACGAACGTCCCCTAGGGAAAGTGGTCACCGGAAACGGAAATAACGGTGAAGACGAATCGGAAGGCGTTATCTACAAAAATGTTTACGGTTCATATTTCCACGGCCCGATTCTTACCAGAAACGGAAACCTCGCCAAGCGAATTCTCCTGACAGCGTTACACCGGCGTTACCCTGATGCTGATTTAAGCGCCCAGGAAGCATTAAAAATCGAACCAACCTTTTAACATCAAATATTAAAAGAGTAGGAAGAGTAACCGCGCGGTCACTTGTCCTACTCTTTTTATTTATAGTTCAATACCTATTTTTATTATTCTTCGCCAGGCTCACTAACGATTAATTCTAAGTTACCTTGATAGCGCCACTGCTTAACTGGGTTCGGTAAAATGAAGTGTTGCCCCTTCTTAATTGGATAGTCTTGACCATCCACCGTGAGCGTTCCTTCACCGTCTAACACCGAAACTAAGGTGTACAAACCTTCCCGGTTGAATTCTGCGCTACCATCATGTAGTTCCACCCGTTTAACCGAGAAATACTTCGATACTGGCGGTTGCACAAAGGTGGTTACTTGAGCATCCCCAACTTGTTCATTGGTAATGTTTAATTGGGGATCGTGATGAGGCACGTTAGTAACGTCGATGGACTGTTGTAAGTGTAGCTCGCGTTTCTTACCAGTCGTCTTATCCACCCGGTCAAAATCGTACAACCGGTAAGTGGTGTCACTGCTTTGTTGGGTTTCTAGTACCATAATGCCCTTGCCCAACGCATGAATGGTTCCGCTAGGTACATAGTAAAATTCGCCCGCCTTAACCGGAACTTTGCGGAATAATTCATCCCATTTACCATGGTTAATCCAGTCGGCAAGTTCTTCGCGAGTTTGCGCATTATGTCCGTAGTATAATTCAGCCCCTGGCTCAGCTGAAATAATGTACCAACATTCAGTCTTGCCCAATTCATGTTCGTGTTCGGCAGCGTAAGCATCGTCCGGATGGACCTGCACGGACAAGTCTTGGTTAGCATCTAAAATTTTAGTCAATAAAGGAAAAACCTCGCCCTTGGCATTGCCAAACTGCTCGCGATGCTGGTCCCATAATTGATCGAGGGTCATCCCCTTAAATTCACCGTTCGCAATTGCGGCAGGTCCGTGTGGATGGGCAGAAATTGCCCAACATTCTCCGGTATGGTCACTAGGAATATCATAACCAAACTTAGTCTTCAAATGGTCGCCGCCCCAAATTTTCTCATGGAAAACCGGGTTCAAAAATAATGGTTCGCTCATAGTTTATAAAACCCCTTTCATTCACTCAATAATAAGAATACCATAACCCCTTTTTATCTTTAAGCCCTTACTTTAATTTATCTTCTGCCGCAAAAGTTTGATAAATTTGTTGGCGATAATCCAAAAATTCTAAGTTAGGTTCTGGATAAAGCCGGTTGGACAACAGCACTAACGCATTTTGGGTCATTCGGTCCCATAAGATAAACGTCCCGGTAAATCCGCTATGCCGCAACACCACTTGGTCAGCATTGCGGCAAACAAACGCCCAGCCCCATGAGCGTTGCAACGCCGGACTAGCAGTTTGGTTATTTAAAAAATCCTGCTGCTGGTTAAACCCGAACAGTTCGTTTTGGGGCGCTAGCATTTTTTGGGTGAATTTAACTACGTCAGCCTTGGTCGCAAACAACCCTGCCGAGGCGGCATGTGCTCCCAGGGAGGCGGCTTTTGGGTCATGAACTTGTCCGCGTAATAAGATGCCATTCCGAATTCCCGTCGGCACTGTTTGGAACGGATCCGGGTTGAACGTGCTCTGGGTGAGCTGCCACGGCATTAAAACTAATTGCTGGATTGCCTTTTGAACTGGCAGATGGGTTATTTTTTCCGCAATGAAGCCCAGTAAAAGGTAGTTATAATCGTTATATTCAATTTCTTGGTTGAACTTCGTCCCAAAACTAACTTGGGCGTATATAGCTTCGCGCAGTTGACTGGCGGACAAGTCATCCCGGTGGTCAATCCACGCGGTGACTCCCGACGTGTGCGTTAATAAGTGCCGGATGGTAACCCGGGTGTCCTTAATTTCTGGTAAGTATGTACTTACCGATTCATCAAGTTCCAATTGTTTTTCCGCCGCTAACCGCAAAATCAGTGGCACTGTCCCCATCACCTTGGTCAGTGACGCTAAATCAAAATAACGACCTTCAGTTAACTTTCGCGCACCTGGAGCCCCCGTTTCAGTTCCTTGCGTTACCGTATACTTAACTTTTCCGTGCTGAATTAGCGTATAGTCCACTCCAGGAATGATTTGTCGCTCAAGCATTTCGGCAATTAACGCCCGCGTTTTTTCAAAGCTCATTTTATCCCCCGCTTTTTTCCAAACTAAATTTCCACTTGAATTATATCCTACTTTCCATAACAAAAACGTTCAGGAAAACAAAAAGGTGTTTTAGTGTTTTAGTATTTTGACTTTAATAGAGCCGAAACGTGTGTCAAAAGCCAGTTTGTGCCGCTTAACAAAAAATTGACCATTATGCCAAATTCAGGCATAATGGTCAATTTCCAGTTAATGCTCGCAAACTCCCCGGCTTTTGTCCCACTCTCTATAGTCAATTAACGTTAACGAAGTCAAGATATCATCCACACACATCGATGCTGATTATACTAAGCTTCGTTCCCGTTTTAATTTTTTAGCCCGGTAAATTAAATCACTTCACCACTGGCAAACTGTGAATTATATAAATCAGCGTAGAAGCCATTTTGGGCCATTAAGCCGTCATGGTTACCAGTTTCTACAATCTGTCCATGGTTCATGACCACGATGTTTTGGGCATTTCGGATGGTCGAAAGTCGGTGCGCAACCACGAAACTGGTCCGGTTCTTCAACAACCGGTTCATCGCCTTTTGAATTAAGACTTCGGTCCGGGTATCTACCGAACTAGTTGCTTCATCCAAAATCAAGATGTCAGGGTCTGCTAAGAACGCGCGGGCAATCGTTAGTAATTGTCGCTGTCCTTGCGAAATGTTAGATGCCGCCTCATTTAAGACCGTGTCATAGCCGTCTGGTAATTGGCGGATGAAGCCGTCCGCGTGGGCTGCTTTGGCTGCCGCGTACATTTCTTCGTCAGTAGCCCCTTCCCGACCATACTTAATATTTTCCCGAATGGTTCCGGTAAACAGCCAGGTATCTTGCAATACCATGGCAATGTGTTTCCGCAGCTCGTTGCGGGACATGTTACGAGTATCTTCTCCATCTAAATAAATGGTCCCGGAGTTAACGTCGTAAAAACGTTCTAACAGGTTAATGATGGTGGTTTTTCCAGCCCCAGTTGGTCCAACAATTGCAACCATTTCGCCCGGTTCAACCCGCAAGTTAAAGTTACGGATCAACGGTTTGTCCGGCACGTAACGGAAATCAACGTCATCAATAATTACCTTAGCACTCGTATCAACCTTGGCAACGTCCGTATGGGTTTCTTCCATTTCAGGTTGATCCAGCACTTCAAAGACCCGTTCTGCAGACGCCATGGTCATTTGCAAGGTGTTGGCAATGTTGGCCACTTGCGTAATCGGCTGGGAAAACTGTTGTGTGTATTGCAGAAATGCTTGTACGTTACCTAATGATAACCTTCCGTGAGCTACCTGAACACCACCTAATACGGCAACCATCAAGTAACCCAAGTTCTTAACAAAGTTCATTAACGGCATGATCAGCCCACTGATAAATTGGGCTTTCCAAGCTGACCGATAATACTTAACGTTTTCTTTTTCAAAATCTTCAATGGCTTTTTGCTCGTGGTTGTAAGTTTTAATTACCGTGTGTCCGGCATAAGTTTCTTCAACCTGGTCGTTCATCAATCCTAGATGCTTTTGTTGGGACTTGAAGTAACGTTGTGACTTAGGAGCAACGATCGTTACCACAATCAAACTTAATGGAACGGTAGCCACGGCTACTAAAGTCAATTTCCAACTAATCGTCAACATCATGTACAAAACACCGACGAATTGCAAAGCACTCGTGACCAACTGGGTCAAACTTTGTTGCAACGTGGAACTGATATTATCCATATCGTTAGTCATTCGACTCATGATGTCCCCGTTTGAATGGGTATCATAGTATGAAATCGGTAATTTTTGCATCTTGTCTTTAAAATCGCTCCGCAATTGGGCAACTGCCTTTTGCGAAACCCGGGTCATTACCACTTGTTGAATAAAGCTGAAGGCTGCGGAGAGTCCGTAAAGAATTCCTACCGTAACCAAGATTTGGAAGACTTTATCAAAATTAACCGGAAAATGATGAACGGGCATCCCCATCTTCATTTTCATAGCGCCCTTCATCACGCCTTTAAAAATTTCGGTAGTTGCTTCTCCTAAAACTTTCGGTGCCCGAATTTGCAGAAGGGTCGAAAGTGCTGCGAGGATCAACACGACGATAAAGCCAAACATCCAAGGAGATAAATACTTTGCTAACCGAACCGCTGATTTCCAAAAGTTCTGCGGTTTTTCAATTACCCCACCGGGGCCGCCATGTCGTCCAGGACGAGGTGCATTTACTGGTTTTGTTGGTTTAGCCATTTGCTTGGTCTCCTTTCTTGATTTGGGAATCGATAATTTCTCTATAGGTTTCGTTGTTAGCCTTCAATTCAGCATGCGTTCCTTGGCCAACAACCTTTCCGCCGTCCAAGACGAGGATTAAGTCAGCATCCGCAACCGTTGCAATCCGTTGGGCCACGATAATCACAATCCCCTTTTTGATTTCTGGATCTTCGCGTAACGCCTTCCGTAAGTTAGCGTCGGTCTTAAAATCGAGTGCTGAAAATGAATCATCAAACACGTAAACTTGGGCCTTTTTAACCAACGTGCGGGCAATCGACAAGCGTTGCTTTTGCCCACCAGAGAAATTATCCCCGTTTTGTTCTACAAAGGTATCCAATCCATCGCCGTCCCGACTAATAAATTCGGTTGCTTGGGCCACTTCCAAGGCGTGCCAAATTTCCTCATCGGTTGCCTTAGGGTTACCGTAACGCATGTTTTCACGAATCGTTCCCTTGAAGAGCACGGCCTTTTGTTGTGCAAAGGCAATTTGATCGTGCAATACGTGCTGGCTGAGCTGGCGGATATCAACTCCGTCCAGTTCCACCTTTCCTGCCGTCACGTCAAACAACCGTGGTAGTAAACTAATCAAGGTTGTCTTTCCTGAACCAGTTCCCCCAATGATTGCCACGGTATCACCTGCTTTAGCTTGGAAATTGGCGTTATCAATCGAAAGTCGTTCTGCGCCAGGATAGCGGAATTCTACATTCTTATAAGCTAGCGTAGTTGCTGGTTGGGCTGGTAAATCCGTTGTCTTTGCTTGGTCGTTAACGCTGTTTTGGGTTTCCAAAACTTCGTTGATCCGGGCTGCTGAAGCAGAAGCCCGCGGAATCATTACGAAAACCATCGAAAGCATCATAAAACTCATTAAAATTTGAGTTGCGTACGTCATGAAGGCCACTAGGTTACCAACTTCCATCGTCCGATCGGCAATTAAATGCGCCCCGTACCAAACGATTCCAATGTTAGTTCCGCTCATGATTAACGTCATGATTGGGAACATGAACGAGACGATGGTAAATACCTTAATTCCGGTGCGCATGTAATCATGGTTAGCATCGGCAAACCGGTCTTGTTCAAATTGGTCTTGGTTGAACGCCCGGATTACCCGCACACCGGTTAAGCCTTCCCGGAAAACCAAGTTAATCCGGTCAATCTTCTTCTGTAATCCTTTAAAGAGCGGAACCGCGAAGTACATTACCAAGCCCACAAAAATTGCCAGCACCGGTAACGCAACGAGAAAGACGCCCGTGAGTTCTGATTGTTTCTGGTAAGCCATGAAGCCGGCACCCACTAACATAATTGGGGACATCAGCATCATTCGCAAAATCATTACCACTACGTTTTGAATTTGAATAACGTCGTTAGTGGTCCGGGTAATTAATGAAGCTTCCCCAAACCGTTCGAATTCATAGTTAGACATGAAGGAAATCTTTTTAAATAAAGAACTCCGCAACTTATTGCCAACCTTTTGTGCTTGGGTTGCGGCAAAATACACGTTCACCGCGGCACCAATTAACCCAATCAAGGAAACGCCTAACATTTTAAATCCTGAGTTCCAAATGTAGTCGATATTGTTCTTAGCAACCCCGTTATTGATAATGTCCGAGGTGATGTTTGGTAAAATTAAATCGCCAACAATTTGAACGACTAAAAAGACGGTGCCGATTAAAACAGCTCCCCAGCTTAACCGTTTTTTCAATATTTTCCACATAAACTACTTTTCCTCCGTTCTTCTTACGCCATATTCTAGCCAATCCAAGTTATGTTCAATTTCTTTTTGCACCGTAGCAGGTTCTTCATCCGTTTCATCAGCGTGGATAAAATAACTAGCAAATGCATGAAAGAAAATCATCATGATCAACTGTTGAATCATGGCTTGGTCTTTTTGACTGGTAACTTTCAATTGATCCCAGTCGACTACCTCTCGTAATTGGGAACGCAATTCCCGCATCCGTTTGGAGTGGAAGACGTTAAATCCGGTGCCCGGGTGATGATTTTCACGGGCGCGAATCGAAGCGTTAGCTCCCAAAAAGAAATTCCGGTAGAAATCGCGGTGCTCGCCCGCAAGGATCTCTTCCAAAAAAACGCCCGCGTACTTTCGCACCGCAGCAAAAATGTCTCCGTGATTTTGGCGAACCTCGTCAATGAGTCTCGCTTGAATATCTTCCAAAATCAAACTAAAATAATAGCCATATAAATCAGCAATATCCTCAAAATATTGGTAAAAACTCCCCCGGGGAATTTTAGCTTCTTTAATGATATTGTTGATGGAGCTTTCATATAAAGGGTGGTGACTAAATTCACGTCGCGCCGCCGCGATAATTCGGCGCTGCTTTTCATCCTTTAAATTAAAGAAAGTTTGTTTTGGCATGTTGCACCTCCCAAAAATGACAACTTGTCATAAACAGCTATTATACACTGGTATACACGAATTGCAACAACTTTAAGCCAAAAAATAACCGTTACAGAAAGGAACTTACCATGGCCACCAATTCTGATTCTTTGTACAATGTTTTATACCGGATCGACAATAAACCTGAAATGGCACGGATCAATCCGCTAGGCTACCGAAACGTTTTAAACATGACTTTCCCAGATAGCACCCCCGTCGCTAATCCGGAGGTTTATTTCCCGGATAATAGTTTGCTAGTGGACCGCTTTGCTGACGACTTTGTGGCCAAAAACGGGGCATTATTGGGACGGTTCCTTGCTAAAACTGAAGCACTTGATCACGGACTTGATTCAGTTTGGGTCACCACTTCGCATATTGTTGACCAACATGAATACATGATTGAACTAACTTTTGAATCTTCACCAATGTAAAGGACCTGAGCATATGCAACCCCAATTCGTACCGATGACTAAAACCGGATATCAAAAGATTCAACAAGAGATTGCTGATCTAAAAAAGACCCGCCCCGGCTTGATTAAGGCGTTAGCGGACGCCCGCGCACTGGGTGATTTATCCGAAAATGCGGAATATAGTGCAGCCAAACGGGATTTACGCCGAATGGAAGGCCGCCTACGCTATCTGGAACGGCAGATTAACTACTCCAAGATTGTGGAAAACACGGATCGTACTAAAATTGACCTCGGCAGCAACGTCACTCTCCGATTTTTGGATGACGACTTCACCGTCACTTACGAAATTGTGGGTAAACATGAAGCCGACGTGGCTCAGCAAAAAGTTTCTTATCAATCTCCGCTAGGCGCTGCCCTACTACACCACCACCTTCATGACGTGGTGACGGTTAACGCCCCCGATGAGCAATATCAGGTGGAAATTTTAGCAATTAATTAACCATTTTTCGCTTAGTTTATTGACGAAATGCAAAATTTAGTGTAAATTAATATAGTAATTTGCCCGCTGGTCAAATTGGTTAAGACGTCGGCCTCTCAAGCCGGAGTTACGGGTTCGATCCCCGTGCGGGTGATTTATTGGCCATTCGCCAAATTGGTAAGGCAGCGGACTCTGAATCCGTAATTTACTGGTTCGAACCCAGTATGGCCAATCATTTAAAAAGCTGTCATCCTCAAGATCAGAGGGTGGCAGCTTTTTTGTTTAACCACAAAAAAATCCGTTGGCATTTAGTTTACACGCTTAATACCAACGGATTTTATTTTCGCTTCCTAAGCCTTCCGTTCAGCTCCCGCAATTTTTAGCTGAACGCCGACTTGTTGACTTAACTTTTCTAATAATGCCTCCCCGCTTTCCAAAGAAGGGTTATCTTCTGACATGATTGCAATAGTACAACTGTTCTCGCCCTTGCCTAAGTAACCAACGCTGTTAACAATCCAGTGCCCGTTAGGCATCTGTTTCCAACCATTCTTTAGCCAAGCATACTCGGAACCTGCTGAAATTCCCCAGTCTTGGTCGTCGGCAACGTTAGCCATCAAATTTTTAGTATAGGCCTTTGACTTATTTGAGATATAGCCGTTCTCGTAAAAAATCTTGTTTAACACCTTAATTTGGTCACGGGGGGTGGTGGGTGTCAGCGCCCACCCACTTGCTAACGCAGTCGAGTTAGTCATTTTTAAGTTGTTAAACAATTGCCCTAAACCTCGCGCGCTGCCGATATCATTGTAGATACTCGTGGCCGCATCGTTGTCACTATTTTCAATCATCTGTACCGTCGCGTTTTGCTCTCCGGTGGTTAAAGCGCTGGCTTTTTGGTGACGCTGATGTAACAGTTCTACTAAAAAGTCGGTTTTAATAATACTTGCCGAAGGGAAAGTAGTCTGCTTGGTATTGGTTGCCTCATAAAGCTGATGGTCTCGTTTTGAATACACTGCAACCGCAACCTTTGCATTTGTATTCGCTAAAAACGGACGTAATTGTTCAGCAAATCCCTTAGCGGTCGCTTTATTGACGGCTTTCTTCATTGGAACTTGTGGGTTTGTCGCGGGTTGATGCTTAGCCGAACCCTTTTTGTTTACTGGGCCGCGTGGCGATTGTGATTGCGCAACTTCTTGGTGTGCGCTAACCCGTAACATTTCTAAGCCCACTACACTAGTTATCAAGACCAAGATGGTTACCATTGAATAAAATCGCGTCCAATTTAATCTTGGGGAAGGCTTTTGCCAATTTTGCTTCATTTAATCTAAACTCCTACTCAATAAACTTTAATACTGGATCCCAAGCGCAACAGCTACTCAAGTTGTTCAATCACCCGCACAAATTTAAGAAACTTTTGCAAAATTTGTTCAAGAAAAGCCACCATTCTTGCATCCCGCAAATCACCGGCTTCATTGAAAGCTGTTTTTGCACTACTTAGCAAAAACTCATTGCCCGATATAACGATCCCATTGACGTATAAGCGCCTCTAGGATCTGTTTCAAATGCAATTGAGTGCAGGAACCCCCTTGTCTATACTGTCACCCGGATTGATTTCCCATCGGGTAATTTAAACGAAAACCATTTAATAAGTTTTTTCAGAGCTGCAGGGATAGCATGATTATGTTCTGGAGCGGCGAAAATTATCCCATCGGTCGCATTATTTTTTGATTTAACTCCTGTAAAACGAGGAGGGCGCTTAGGTCTTGATCCTCGTTAAATAGGTGAACTTGCCGAAGATCTAGCACTTCAATTGTCACGTTTTTTGAAAATATTGCCGTAAATGCTCCACTAACATTCGTTTATATGATTGCTCGCCAATCGATCCGGCAATTACCCCAAATTTTATTTTATCACACGCCCTCTCGAGGGCTATCGCCATTTTGGCGCACAAATTACTTTAATTCTGTTTCATAGCTTGATGAGCATGGTTTAACTGCTGGACATTTTTAGTTTGATCAATTAAATCACCACGTTCATCAAATACTTGTGGAGAATTCTCCAACAAAAATTCAGTACTAGGCAAAATCCGGGCTTTCAGTTCTGATGCGCCTAAAATTTTCCGTAGCTGAGTATACGCTCTTGAAGCGCCCAAATTACCGTAAGCGGCAGCCGTGATTATTAGTGATTTATCTAAAATGCGATGAATGCCGTGCGTTAATCCCCATATCGCAACAAGTTGTTTCATTTCGCTAACCTCCTCCAAATTAGCTTTGTCCATCAAACCGCTTTACACTTCATTACCATTATACGACTCCTAATGTAAACGCTTAACCTATTTTTTGACGAATTCGATTTTTTATAAAGTTAACCCCATTTACAAAGTTAAAAAAACGTGGTACCTTGATCAACAAATAACTACTAACATTGCTGGGGTGCCACGCGGCTGAGATTATACCCATTGAACCTGATCTAATTAGGATTAGCGCAGGGAGCAGTGCATTAGCCAAGCTACGTATAATTGTGTTTTTACTGATTTTATGTAACCAGCGGTGTCCTGCTTTGCGGGAGACCGCTTTTTAACTGGGCTTTTTAGGTAGCATCCCCTAGCTAAAATTAATTTTGGAGGAATTACCATGCAAAATAAAACCACTTTACGACTGGCCATCGCTGCTTTACTGATCGCCATCGACGTAGTTACTTCCCCGCTTTTTCGGATCGAAGGAATGGCACCCATGTCGAGCGTGCTAAACGTAATCATTGGCTGTTTGGTCGGCCCCTTTTACGCATTCGCGATCACTTTGATGACCGGAATAATTCGGATGCTCATTCTGGGAATTCCCCCGCTCGCCTTAACTGGCGCAGTATTTGGTGGCGTTCTTTCCGCCCTCTTTTACCGGTGGACTAACCGGGTCGGCGGCGCTTGGCTAGGGGAAATCATCGGTACCGGAATTATTGGCTCCCTGCTAAGCTATCCGGTGATGATTTTATTCACCGGCAGTAGTAACGGCTTGTATTGGTTCATTTACACTCCGCGTTTCCTCGCTGCGACCCTTTTTGGCGGCTTAGTGGGCACCATTTTAACTAAGATTCTGCTTAAGAGTCCGCGTTTTCTACGATATCAACAGCTGTTTAGCAAATTAAAACTGTAAATAAAAAATCCTGACCACAATTTTTAAATTGCGATCAGGATTTTTAAATACTAGCCTAGTTTAAAATTATTTTAAACGAGCATTTAATTCTTCAGTCTTATCTTCGTAACCTGGTTTACCAAGTAAAGCAAACATGTTGGACTTGTATGCTTCAACACCTGGTTGGTTGAATGGGTTGATTCCGTTCAAGTAACCAGAAACGGCAACGGCTGCTTCAAAGAAGTAAATCATGTAACCAAGCGTGTAAGCAGTTTGGTCAGGGATGTTAAGCGTCATTACCGGAACGCCACCATCGTTGTGTGCAAGGGTAACCCCTTGGTAAGCTTTCTTATTAACTTCGTCCATTGTCCGACCTTCTAGGTAACGGAGACCATCAAGGTTTTCTGCTTCCTTAGGAATGTCGATGTCATGGTTTGGCTTTTCAACGTTAATTACAGTTTCCATCAAGTCGCGACGACCTTCTTGGATGTATTGTCCAAGTGAGTGTAAATCAGTTGAGAAGTTTGCTGATGAAGGGTAAATGCCCTTTTGGTCCTTACCTTCGGATTCACCCATCAATTGCTTCCACCATTCGCCAAAGTATTGTAACGTTGGTTCGTAGTTTTCAAGCAATTCGGTAGTGTAACCCTTCCGGTAAAGGATGTTCCGCAATGCGGCATACTTGTATGCGTCGTTTTTGTTAACGTCAGCATCTGTGTATTCCTTGCTTGCGTCTTCGGCACCCTTCATTAATTGATCGATGTCGCCACCAGCTACGGCAATTGGAAGTAAACCAACTGCAGAAAGTACTGAGAAACGTCCCCCGATGTCATCAGGCACAACAAATTCTTCGTAGCCTTCAGCATCTGCTTCAGTCTTCAAAGCACCTTTTGCACGGTCAGTTGTAGCGTAGATCCGTTTCTTAGCTTCTTCTTCACCGTATTTTGCAATCAATTTTTCCTTCAAAACGCGGAAAGCAATTGCAGGTTCGGTAGTTGTACCCGACTTAGAAATTACGTTGATCGAGAAGTCACGGTCACCAATCAAGTTCAAAACGTCTGCAAGGTATGTGGAACTAATTGAGTTACCAGCAAAAATTACTTGAGGTGCACCGTTACGTTGTTCCTTAGTCAACATGTTGTAGAACGTGTTGTTTAAGAAATCAATTGCGGCACGGGCTCCCAAATATGAGCCACCAATTCCGATTGCAACAAAGACTTCGGAATCTTCGCGAATCTTTTCAGCAGCTTTCTTAATCCGTGCGAATTCTTCCTTATCGTAGTTAGATGGTAAGTCTAACCAGCCCCGGAAGTCGCTTCCTGCACCAGTACCTTTGCGAACTAATTCGTCGGCAGCGGTAACCATTGGTTGGATTTCAGCAAGTTCATTTTCATGAACGAAATCAGCCACGTTGGAACTATCAAATGAAATGTGTGCCATTTTAAATACCCCTTTTATTTAGAATTCCCTACTATTATACAATAGTTTGCCAGACTTTGAAGAACTTTGGACAACTTGAAGCGGTTAAATTTTCCTTAAACAAATTAGCGTCCGTCAGCAAGTCACTTTAAAAATTAAGTTTTTCTAAAGAAAATTGGTCTATATCTTTTGTTGAATTCTACGCAAAAACTCCTCATGTTTTTATATGATTGCATAAAAAAGACTGAGAATTTTATAATCCCAGTCTTTTTTCTTCATATTAAGATTTCTATTTTAACGTTGCTAGTAACGTTTCACCGATAATAATTAAAATCGAGCCGATAATCACGAACTGCATTTCGCGATGGGTCTTACGCTCGCCTAGTAACCAAATTGATCCGAAAGTAGAAATTACAATTCCAGCTTGTGCTAAAGAGTAGCTAATTGCTAGTCCAACTGATGGAATTGCCAAGAACATGAAGATGTTCCCGATTCCCCAAATCAAACCAGTAGTAATGTTTAAGAACGTTGGTTTCTTTGCAATTTGATCCGTTTCTTTAGCAAAGAAAACAAATAAGAAAGCTCCGAGCAACATTCCAACTGCTTGTGGGAAAATAATTGCCTTCGCATCAACATTTGCAAAACGCACGATTACCGTATAACCGATGTACCCAATCGTCGAAATTGTCAGCGCTTGAATTCCGGCTGGCATATTTTCGTCATCGTTTTCCGTCGTGGAATCGCTCTTATCTTTTAGCGACGTTAATGCCGCACCAACGATTAAAGCGATTACCGCGATGGTACCAACCATAATCATATTACCGGAAGTCCATTCGTGCCAAATCAGTACCCCTGCAAGGGCGTTCCCTGCCAACTGTAAGCCGGTTGAAATTGGCACTGTCTTAGAAACCCCAATGTGCTTCATTGAACTAAACTGGTTAAATTGCCCAACTGCCCAAAAAAGGCCGGAAATCAAACCAGCAATCCAAATCTTACCGTTTAACGTTGGCTGGTAAATCACGAGGGTCACTAAGGAGAAAATCACCGCACCCATCGTCATTCCTAACGTTTGCTGCGACGCACTCCCGCCTAAGCGGCCACTCACTAAACCAATACTTCCCCACATAATTGCGGGAACCAAAGCGAGTAAAATATTCATATCAATATCTCCTATATATTTATCAATCTCTGTCTCTCTCATAAGACAAAGTATTATTGTACCAGTTATGAAAACGAATTCCAACATTTTTTTTGAAATAAAAATGGTATACTTCATTTTTCATTTTTTGAAACTCGTTATGAAAATAACCATTAGATGCATTAAAAGTAATCGAGTAGTTTTATGAAAACTCGTATAAAATTTTAAGGTTTTGTGCTAGAATAGAAGTGTTGCGAAGAGGAGAACTCTTTGTCTGTATAAAAATATTGGGAGGAACCAGTTTTATGTCATTTATTAATGGTACAGAAACATTTGCAGCTGCTCGTAAGGGCCACTACGCTGTAGGTGCTTTCAACACAAATAACCTTGAATGGACTCGTGCTATTCTAGCAGCAGGTCAAGAAACACACACACCAATCTTGATCCAATCATCAATGGGTGCTGCTAAGTACATGGGTGGTTACAAAGCTGTTAAGAACCTTGTTGAAAGCGAAGTAGAATCAATGGGCATCACTGTTCCAGTTATCATGCACTTAGACCATGGTAACTACGAAGCTGCTAAGGAAGCTATTGCTGCTGGATACAGCTCAGTTATGTTTGACGGCCATGACCTTGATTTCGAAGATAACTTGGTTAAAACAAAAGAAATCGTTGCTTTGGCACATGCTCAAGGTATTTCTGTTGAAGCTGAAGTTGGTTCAATCGGTGGTGAAGAAGACGGAATCGTTGGTGCTGGTGAATTAGCTGACGTTGAAGAAGCTAAGACACTTGCAGCTACAGGTGTTGACTACCTTGCCGTTGGTATTGGTAACATCCATGGTGTTTACCCTGAAAACTGGAAAGGTTTGAACTTCGATCGTCTTCAAGAATTAGCTGACGCTATCGACACACCACTTGTATTGCACGGTGGTTCAGGAATTCCTAAGGAACAAATTGTTAAGGCAATTTCAATGGGTATTTCAAAAGTTAACGTTAATACTGAACAACAAATTGCTTGGTCAGAAGCTGTTCGTAAGTACTACGAAGAAGACAATGACAAGAAGCCTAAAGGATTTGACCCTCGTAAGGTTCTTGCTTCCGGTACAGAAGCTATCAAGAACACTGTTAAGGAACGTATTGAATGGTTCAATACTCCTTCAATGTGGTAAAAATAAACCTTTAATTAAAAAGCTTGGCGGATTTATTCGTCAGGCTTTTTTCTTTGTCACAAAATCAAGCCCCACTGTTTAACTAAATGGCAGCAAAAATAAAAGGAGTTGTCCAAGAACCTAAAGATTCTCGCCAACTCCTTAGTATATTGCCTTTAACGATGTTGCCACGTACCCTATATTTACAACCCAAGCCCCTATTGATCTTCGGATGCTTTAGGAAAATGCAATTTAAAGGTGGTCCCCCGGCCTGGCGCGCTTGAAACTTCAATTTTACCGCCGTGAATTTGGACTAGTTCGTGCACGATTGCCATCCCCAAACCAGATTCACCCTTCGTCTGGATTCGCGAAGCATCTGCTTTGTAGTACCGTTCCCAAATATTTTTAATTTGATCCTCGGTCATTCCAATCCCGTTATCGCTAATTTGAATATTGGTTCCGTCACTTGCATTCTGCGCACGCACCGTGATTTGGCCGTTTTGGGTAAATTGAATCCCGTTTTGCACAATGTTGAATAGAATTTGAATTAACCGGTCGGGATCTGCGTACACCACCACGTCACTATTCATCTCTACTATAAGCTGGTCATTTTCCTTTTCCGCCTTTTTGCCCAGCTGTTCTACTACGCGAAGAACAGCTTGTTTTAAGTTAACCATCTGGCAATCTAATTTAATTTTATTGGTGCGAATTCGTTCATAGTCTAAGTTGTCGTTAACCAACCGAATCAATCGCTTAGTTTCCCTTTGCATCAGTCGAATGCTTTCTTCCTTACTATCTTCCGGAATGGCGTCGTATTCTAAGCCCTCTAAAAGACCGTTAATTGTCGTTAACGGTGTGCGCATTTCATGAGCCGCATCCGCCATAAAAGCTCGCCGTCGTTCTTCTTGACGCTTAATTTCATCATTAGATTCTTTAAGTGACTTAGTCATTAAGTTAAAATCGGCACTTAATTCGCCAATTTCGTCCTGTCGACCAGGATCTAATTGCACCTCGAAATCTCCTTCGGTAACTCGGTGAGCTGCTTGACGGATTTGTTGAATCCGTCGAACCATATATCGTGACAAAAAGTAGGAAGCTACGATTGCTACCAGGATTGCTAAACCAAACGTGACCAATAAGTTCTTTTGTACCTGTTGAATATCAGCCTGCACCCTTGCCAAGGGGGAGCCCACCGCAATTACACAAACTAACTTTCCTTGACGGTCAAAATACGGTTTTTTAAGCTCCGTCATGGTGATTCGGTGTTTTACCTGCCCGACCGCCATGCGGGATTCTTGACGAAGAATATTACCCTTGTTCAACTCTTTCCACTGTTTTTTACTGATTTGCGTCGCGGTATTGTCATTAGGGTAGCTAACCCGTTCGCCATTTTCCGTATAAATGGTGAAATGAATGTGCTGATTATTTAATAAACGCTCCATCCCCATCAATTGATCTACCCGAACGGTCGTCACCGACGAATCTTGTGGGTCTAGGACTACCGATTGCTGGAAAATGCTATCTGCATATTCTTGCAAAGAATGCCACTTAGTGCGGTAAACTGAATCACGTGTAAATTGAATAAATACTAAACCAACAATTAGTAGCGTCGCCACGGTTACCGCTAAGAAGGCCATCATTTGTTGAAAAAACAACTTCATTAGTTATCCCTCGTCAATTTTACTATCATCGAATTTGTAACCAACGCCCCAAACCGTTTGCACTACTTGTGGGCCTACTGCCTCAAGTTTTTGTCGAAGCTTTTTAATGTGAGCGTCCACGGTTCGTTCATCACCATAATACTCGTAATCCCACACCATTTGTAATAATTGCTCCCGGGAGAAAACTTGCATTGGCTTTTGCGCCAAGGTTTTTAGTAGATCAAACTCTTTCGGCGTCAAATCTGAAATTAATTTTCCGTCTAAGTAGACTTCGCGGGTTGCCGTGCTAATCTTTAAGTGCGCCGTCCGCACGTCGAATTTACCAGCCTGTTGCTCCGCATTACTATTGTGTTTATTCATCAAGACCCGGCGGTGTAATGCCTTAATCCTTGCAATCAGAGTAATTGGGCTAAATGGTTTAGTAATGTACTCGTCTGCTCCCATTTCTAACCCTAATACTTGGTCACTTTCAGAGTCTCGGGCAGTCAACATTATTAGCGGCACTGTACGTGAAGTCCGTCGTAATTCTGCTGCCACTTCCATTCCATCTTTTCCTGGTAAATTTAAATCCAGCAAAACAATGTCCCATTGTTGCGGATCCGCCTTAAAAATTTCTAACGCCTTGACCCCGTCATAAGCAAAAGTAACTTTCCACTTTTCCTTCTTAAAAAACATTCCCATCATATCAGAAACTGATTTATTATCTTCAATCATTAATATCTGCATTGAAATTCCTCCAATTTCATTTACATCACTCAGTATAGTCTTTTTTAATCGAAAAATTTATGAAAAATACGGAAAAAGACCCTTAGTTTTGGCCGTCCCCTTTTATGATAACGAAATTAAAGGCGCAAAAACACCTTAAAAAAGTCGCTTTTAACGTTCAACAAGTGGGCAGATCACGTAATGCTTCAATTGACGCAAACCGTCCGAATACAGGCATTATCGCTAAAATATTATATTAGACTCCTTACTAAATCGTTCTCCATCGCATTTTCTTTAAAATCTAGATAAAATTATAAAAAGCTAAAAATCCTTTCAAGAACGAAAATTTTCCAAAAATCATTTTGCCGTCTTGGCTTTAATAACGCCCAAACTTACGTCAAAAGGCATTTTATACTGCTTAACTAAAAATCGACCATTATGCCCAAATTCGGCATAATGATCGATGTCTTAGTTAGTGCTCACAAACTTCTCTGACCTTTTTTCCACTCTACAATTATTAAATTTGTTGACAATTATGCTTGATCTAAACATTGATTGTCACATAATTTCGACATAATTTTCGTTAGCAATTATCGGTTAAATTTAATTCTTACTTACGAGCGTTACTATTCAAAATAGCTTTGCACCGTTTATTAATCGAGTAATGCTATTTTGGAAATCCTACACCGTCCCTAAAAACCCCATTACCTTATCTAAAAGTTGCTCGGTTTCCTCGCTGGGTAAAAATGCCCTTTGTTTAATTACTTTTTTCCATTTTGTTTTTGGCTCCAATTTTCTCGAATAAAAGTTGATGACGTCTGGCGCTAAGACTACCCGAAATTCCGTTTCTCCAAACTGATTACCAGTTTCTTTCATGATTAACGCCTGCAAAAGCAAGTGTTCGAATAGATCGCAATAAACTAGTTGTTCTTTTTGCTGGAGTTCGAAGGAGTATTGATATTTTTTTATCCATTCTAGATCCGCTAAATGCTCATGATGATTTTCATTTATGTGATGACAATATAAACCTAACGCTGTTTTTGAAAAATTTCCTTTTTCTGGGAATTTTATTTTCCCATTCAAAAACCGCTCATAAGACTTCTCGCGAAAATAGTCGTCTTCCACCATTCCATACTTTTCTTTTAACTGTGCTACCGCTTCCGCGTAGCTATTTTCCAACAGTGATTCGTAGTACGCAAGTTTAACTCCATATTCCTTATCCATCCACGCATCTCCTAACGGGTTATTTTAAAACTATTTTTCCTAGGCACAGCCAGCAACCATTACTATCTCAGCATTGAAGTGCCTTCTTTGATAACCAGGTTTCCACTTCTAAACGAAAACAGAGACCAGAATTTCGTAAATTCTGGTCTCTGCCATGGTTTGGGACTATTTTCCCAGTTTTTAACGTATAAATATTTTTATTTTAGTACCAACCTTGTGACACCCAAGCGTTCTTAGCAGCACTCCAGCTACCGTAACGTGACTTAACGTAGTTGTCAGCAACACGTTCTTGGTTAGCTGCGGAGTAGTCACCATTTAAGTATGATGAAGATAATTGATACTTACCAACGTATTGCCCGTTACGAGCTGTGTATGAACCACCTGATTCGCGCGCAGCGATCCAAGCTTTAGCAGCAGCTTCATTGCCAGTTGCGTTTGATGAGTATGAGCGATTGTTGTTAGTTGTGCTTGCTTGACGAACTGGAGCAGCCTTTTGAACAGGTGCTTGGCTAGTTTGCGTTTGTGCTTGAGTTTGAGTTTGAGTTGTTTGTGCTTGGCTTGCGCCAGCAGCGTTTGTGTTTTGCTTTACTTCAGGAAGTTGTTGAACATCTTTGTTTGTAGCTTGCTTGATGTCACCATCGTTAGTGATCTTCAACTTTTGACCAACGTAAATTACGTTTACGTCAGCAATGTTGTTAGCCTTAGCGATGGTGTTGTAATCACCGTTTAAGCCAAATGAGTAACTAATTTCTGAGAGTGTATCGCCAGATTTTACTGTGTAAATTTCATCAGCGCTAGCACTACCACTGGTAGTAATCATAGCAGCACCAATTGCGGCACCAGAAAGTAATGCGATTGACATTTTAGAAATTTTACTTTTAATTGACATTTAATTATTTCTCCTTATTTTTAAAAACACTTTTTTCTTCTTTGTTTCAACATCAGTAACTTTACACGATGATTATTACAGAACTATTTTCGAATTCTGATAAATCACTGAAATTTTGTAAAGTTAAGTAACATTTTGTAACAAACCAACCCGTTAGCCTTGCTATCATTGCTTTTTTACGCTTAGGTTAATTGTCAAAAATGAAATATTATTTTCTAAGATCCGATATTTATCAGCTTATTCTCCCCAAGCTGATAAACCTTGTGCGTTATAAACGTTAGTTGCCATGTTGATTTGTTCAGCAACTGACATTCCAGCATGTTCACCGTGACCTAATAATTGGAACAAACCGTAAGCTCCGGAAGAAGCGTTAGATACGTTAGCGTTCCCGCCAGATTCACGCATGATAATTTGTTGCCACTTAGCAGCAGAAACTCCCGTCCGGGATGCCATTTCGTTAGCAACTGAAGATACTGAGCTGTTTCCACTGTAACTTGCTGTTTTAGTAGAAGTTGCCTTTGGTGTAGCAGTCTTTGCCGGAGTTGCTTGCTTAGTAGCTGCTGCAGCATTAGTATCTTTATCAACTTCTGGAAGCGACTTGATTTCTGACTTAGTAGCCTTTTGAATGCTTCCGTTATCCTTAATTACTAATTTTTGACCAACCGTAATGAAGTTAACGTCTTTAATGTGGTTAGCTTGTGCGATTGCATCGTAGTTACCGTTAAGGTTAAACGCGTAGCTGATTTCTGAAAGAGTATCACCAGATTTTACAGTGTAAATTTCGTCCGCATTTGCACTACCACTTGTAATTGCCGTTGCACCGATTGCTGCACCCGCAAGTAAAGCAATAGATAGTTTTGAAAATTTACTTTTGATTGACATATAGATTAAATATCTCCTTTATGTTTAAAAAATCATGTCCGTGTTTCTTTCGTTTCAACAGGTTATTACTTTACCGAACCTATATTACAAACATATTGGGATATTTTGGGAAATAGGGATATTTTGTAAGATTCTGTAACATTTTGTAATAAAAACTCCGTCATCCCCCAACAAATTAGGATTCCATCCTTTCAGAGATATTTGCAAAATGAAATATTTTTTTTGCAAAAAGCCTTATTTCTGCCTTTTTTCTCCTAAATTTCCATAAATAAAGCGTTTTCTGTACAAGACTTCTTAGCGGATTTTTTATAAAAAAACGTGATAGAGAAACTAAAAAAGACTTCCCAAGAAGCTAAAAATCCTTGAAAAGTCCCTCTAATTTATCAAACATCACAGCGCTAAACCTTGTATCCATAGTCAATTTATATTGTATTAGACGGTCGCCGGCTAACCAGATCCACCAGCTAATCTAAGTTTTTTAAAAAATCTTGTGTATTCTCGAAACATTCTTTACCAGCCCGGCTATCCAAATCAAACTGGTATTCATGGTTAACTTTTCGTCCTTTACCGAAAAATAACGCCTGCGTAGCCACTCCTTCCTCACGTAATTTATGGTATAGCTCTTTTCCTTGGGCTTCAAAAGATCCATTATTACCATCTGTAATAAAAATCGGTGGGAATTGCTTATTCACGTAATTCACCGTGGAAACCAACCGCCCCTTTGCCGAACTTTTCCAATCCTTGTCGCCTAGGTATGCCCAGCCGACTTGATTAACAAAAAGTTTCGTCATGGTATCTACGTGCTTTTTATTTACCATTTGTTTAATATCATACGGCCCACAGTATAATAATCCGCCAACAATTTTTACATCTCTCAAATGATGATAATTTATTGCGGTAGCTAGCTGATGGTTACACTGCGCGGCAATTACTTGAGACGCAATATGGGCCCCAGCTGAATCACCACCGACGACTACTTTTTGCACATTTAATTGTTTTGCATAGTTACGATGCACGAATTGAATGGCTTCCCGCATCTGGTTCACTTGGGTGGGATACTGGCGATCCGGAGCAAGCGTGTAGTTAATTGACACGACGTTATACCCATTTGCCGCCATTTTAGTAGCCCAATAAGTGGTTCCCGACTTATCGCCAGCAACAAAGGCACCCCCGTGCGCCCAAATAATCGTTGGTTTAGTACGGTTATCCTTTTTATAAAAAATATCCATGGTGTTTTTAGCGGATTGCGATGAATATCTGACATCCTTTTTAATGGAAATCTGATCCCGATAACCCTGATACGCGCGTGGCCTAATTGCAGCTTCGTCTTTTGCAGCGTGATTTAAAAAGAAGACGAATGGTCTCGGAGAAACATTAATTGCAATAGCAATCGCTAAACCAGCTCCCCCAATTAAGATTAGTAAATATTTGATGATGCGCTTAAAAAGCTTCATGCCTACTCCCCTAACTTTACTACTGTATCCTAAATAAATTATTCACCGTTCTTTGGATTATTAAATTACGTTGATTGTTCCGTAATAACGTAGTTTTTAACTCTAAAATCCATCTTATCAAAAACTTTCTTTCCTATATAGTAGTCTCCAACAATATGACGATTTTTTGCTAAACACCCTTTGTTGATGTAAATAGTCGGCTTGATGCAAATTAAAAGGACTTGGCCATTTTTAACCAAATCCTTTAATTTTTCTATCTATTAAATTATTTTTTTAGATTGTAATTATTTTTCAACGTGAGTACCATCTGTAATCGCGTTATACCACTAAACTCAGAACTAATACTCCTGCTAAGCCTACTACGGAAATTACCGTTTCGAGCATCGTCCACGTTAGGAGGGTTTCCTTAACAGTTAAATCAAAATACTCTTTAAACATCCAAAATCCAGAATCGTTAACATGACTAGCCGCTAAACTACCTGCTCCAACAGAAAGAACCATCAGTGCGGGATCGATTCCCGCTCCTTGCATCAAAGGTAGTACCAAGCCTGCCGCGGTGAGGGCTGAAACGGTAGCTGATCCTAGTGCTACCCGCAAAATCACGGCAATTAGCCAACCTAAAATTAATGGTGAAATGCTTGAAGAAGCAAACGCCGTTTTAATGGCGTCGCCCACTCCCCCGTCAATCAAAACTTGCTTGAAGGCACCGCCCCCACCAATTACGAGGAGTAACATCGCGATTGACTTTACCGCGTCTTCTAAAGTATTCATAATCTCACCACTAGGAATGTTACGGTGATAACCCATTGACCAAATTGCGAATAATAAGGAAATTAACATTGCAATACTTGGCGAACCGATGAAACTAATTAAGTTGTCTAAGAAGTTTGGATGTGTAGGTGTGACCCCGTTGTGAACCACAAGGTCATAAATCGTTGTGATGGCCATCAAAATTACTGGAAATAGCGAGGTTAACACCGCCATTCCAAAACTTGGCGTCTCTGACAACTTAAATTCCTTTTGGGGACCCAAAGCCTTTAAATTACCCGTCCGTTCAAAAGCGCTTGGCACCATTTTACGTGCAATCTTAGTAAATAAAATTCCCGCAACGTAAACCGTTGGAATGGCCACGATAATTCCGTAAAGCAGTACCTTACCCGCGTTAGCATTCAAAACTGTCGCAATTGCGGTTGGTGCTGGATGGGGTGGTAAAAACCCGTGGGTAACTGATAAAGCCGTTGCCATTGGAATCCCTAGCGCGAGAACTGAAACCCCGGCTTCAGTAGCAATTGCAAACACAATTGGAACTAAGAGTACAATGCCGACTTCGAAGAACAACGCAATCCCAATAATAAAGGAAGCCACTACTACCGCCATTTGCAAGAAGCGCCGGCCAAACTTATTAATTAAGGTATGGGCAATGCGATAAGCACCACCTGCGTTGGCAACTAACCGTCCTAACATTGCCCCAAAACCAAAGACTAGTGCTAATTCGCCCAGCTGACTGCCAATCCCGTTTTGAATGGTGTCCGCGATTTTACTTGCGGGCATTCCCAGTCCCAGTCCCACTACTACTGACGTAACGATCAATGAAACGTATGTGTTAAATTTAAATTTAATAATTAAAGTGAGTAATAAAATAATTCCAACAATTAGAACTATAAACTCCATTGTTTTCACTCCTTATCAGCGCTAGGTAAGCGTTTGCATGCTTTTCCAAAAATACAGGAGACTGAAAAACTTCCTATTTATAATAGTTCATTCAGTCTCCAGTTTTTTGAATCGCGGTGCTGGTAGCTTACGATTGCTACTTTTTAAAATTTCTGACTAAATTACGGCCCTACCTTGACAATTAATCTTCTTCCGCAATTCGCGCGTGAGGGTTAGGGTGTTTGCGCTGGAAGTCCGCAATGCTGTCATATTCGCCTGCTAATTCGTCCGTTAACCGGATCCAAATTGGTAATAGTTCCCGGTAAACCCCGAAGTTTTCTTGGTTAGGATGGTGTTGGTGTGTAACCCCCACCATTGATTTAACGGCACTGAGATCGTCAATAATTCCCAAACTCTTCATTCCGATTACAACCGCTCCAAGTGCTGAACTTTCAAAACTTTCCGGAATGTTAACGTCTTGCTCGAAAATATCTGCTAGCATTTGCCGCCATAATTCGCTTCGCGCAAATCCGCCGGTGGCTTGAATTGATTTCGGTTTCCCCGCAACCCCTTCGATCATCAGCATGACCATGTAAAGGTTATAAACAATTCCCTCTAGTGCAGCCCGGACCATGTGTGCTCGGGTATGTTGCCGCGTAAGTCCAAAGAAACTACCCCGGGCGTTAGCGTCCCAGATCGGTGCTCGTTCGCCACCTAAGTACGGGTGGAATAATAACCCGTCAGCGCCGGCGGGAATCTTAGCGGCAATGTCAGTTAAAATTTCGTACGAGTTAACTTGCATTTGTTCTGCAGTAATTTTTTCTGGAGAAAACAGCTGGTCGCGAACCCACCGGAAAACAATTCCGCCGTTATTTACCGGTCCACCAACTACCCATTTGTTATCGTCAAGGTAGTAGGTGAACAAGCGTCCACGGGGGTCAACTACCGGGTGGTCAACCACTACCCGTACCGCACCCGATGTACCAATTGTGACCGCCAAAACTCCTGGATCAATGGCGTTCACACCTAGATTGCTTAAGGTTCCGTCACTGGCTCCTAAAATAAATGGAGTATCAGGATTGATTCCGGTCACCTCTGCGTAAGAACGGTCCATTCCAACTAATTGTTCTTCTGGGGTAACTAACTCAGGAAGTTGTTCCCGACTAATTCCAACGGTTTCTAAGGCTAAACTGTCCCAATCCTTTTCAAAAATATTAAATAAACCAGTTGCGTTGGCTAGTGAATAATCCTGGACGTATTTGCCGTATAGGCGGAACAATACGTAGTCCTTAATGCCAATAAAATGCTTAGCTTTTTTAAATAATTCTGGTTGATCTTTTTTTAACCAAAGTAGCTTAACCATTGGTGACATTGGGTGGGTAGGTACCCCGGTGCGCGCGTATAACTTGGCACCTAAGCCGTTTTCCTTAAGTTCTTCAGCTTCTCGGCTAGCCCGGTTGTCTGCCCACGTAATCACCCGAGTTAACGGTTGGTCGTTTTGATCCATTAAAATCAAACTGTGCATCGCACTGGAAAATGAGACCCCAGCAATTTGGTCAGCCGCAACTCGACTTTTCCGCATTACTTCCGTCAAGCCACTGATTACCGCGTCAAAAATTTCTTCCGGATCCTCTTCCGCCATGTCAGGAGTTTCTTGATACAAAGGATATGGATTATTGGCGTACGCAATCGATTTTCCCTTTAAATCAAATAAAACTACCTTGGTACTGGTAGTCCCCAAATCAACACCAATCATGTACTTCATCTGCTTCATCCCCTATTTTTCCTGATGGTCAACTGCATGACCGCCGAATTCATTTCGTAATGCCGCAACTACTTTTCCGGTCATCGTATCGTCTTTTTCCGAACGGTAACGCATCATCAATGCACTCGAAATTACCGGAGTAGGCACTCGCAACCGCAACGCCTCTTGTACCGTCCATGCTCCTTCACCAGAGCTATGCATTACACCCTTAATTTCATCTAAGTTAGCATCTTTACTAAAGGCATCTTGGGCTAGTTCCATAAGCCAGCTCCGGACCACCGAACCGTGGTTCCAAACTTTAGCAACCGCTTCGTTATCATAGTCAAATTGGCTTTCACTCAAAACTTCGAAACCTTCCCCAATTGCTTGCATCATGCCGTATTCAATTCCGTTATGCACCATCTTTAAATAATGTCCTGAACCTGCTTTACCGGTATACAAGTAGCCATCTTCAGCGGCAATCGCTTTAAATAGGGGTTCAATTCGAGCAAAGATTGGTTGAGGCCCCCCAATCATAAAGTTACCATTTTGCCGTGCCCCAGCCTTACCACCTGAGGTTCCAACATCAAAGAAGTGAATTCCTTGTTCCTTTAAAATTTCTGCATGGCGAATCGAATCTTGGTAAAACGAATTTCCACCGTCAATTACCACGTCGTCTTCGTCTAGCAACTCACTGAGTTCTTTAATTGTATCGTCAGTGGGTTTGCCAGCTGGTAGCATTGACCAAACGATTCGGGGCTGCGTTAGTCCCTTTACTAAAGATTGAAGGTCGGTAACCGTCTTGATTTGGGCCTTGGTTGCCGCTTGGCGCGCCTCGGCAAACAGATCAAAAGCAACCACCTCAATTTGGTGGTCACGCATATTCTTAGCTAAGTTAAGTCCCATCTTGCCTAAACCGATTAATCCAATTTCCATAATAACCCCTCGCTTATCTTCGTATAATTAATTCCATATTCATTCTATGAAAATATTTTACATAAATCAAGCGCTTTCATGAAATTATTTTTCTGAGCTAGATTTAGTGATATACTGAACATAAGTAAACTTGATGGGAGTATCTACACAATGTCAAATTTTGCGTTACGTATTCAGGCGTGCCAAAGCAACTTTAGCGATAAAGAACGCCAATTAGCGACGTTTCTTTTAAAGAATCAAAGTCAAATTAGTCACGCCACCATTTCTGAACTAAGTCAAAAAACTGCGATTTCTACCGCGACCATTTCACGCTTCGCTAAAAATTTGGGGTTTAAAAATTTTCAGGAGCTAAAGTTAAGTCTCGCTCAGACCGAAAATTCCGATAACCTTTTTGCAGAGATTAGTCCTAGTGATTCCCCAGTCACCGTTGCCGAAAAGGTTTTTGCGGCTAACGCAGATGCTTTAAAAGCCACGGTGAAATCCCTTAGCGAAACTGACTTAGCAATCTGCGTTCAACTCTTATTAGACGCCCAGCAGGTGGGCATTTTTGGACTGGGAGCTAGTAACATTGTTGCCCTGGATGGCTATCATAAATTCCTGCGAACCCCGCTAGACGTGGTTTACGCAAATGATTTTCATATGCAAATCATGGCAGCAACTCGTCTAACTGCTAAGGACGTAATGCTTTTGATTTCGCATTCGGGCGAAGACCGGGATGCGATTGCCTTAGCTAACTTAGCGTTACAACACCAAGTTCCCTTAATTTTAATCACTAGCTCTGCAAACGCCACCCTAGCTAAAATGGCGGACGTTACCCTAATTTCGGTTGCTGAAGAAGCACTATACCGTTCCGAAGCTCTTCACGCACTAATTGCGCAGATGAGTATTATGGACGCCCTCTTTATGTCGGTAGCAATCAAGACCAACCATAAAATTGCTTTGAAAATTCACCAAGAAATTAAAAAAACTCGTAAAAATGACCCGTTGTTTTAAAACCAAAAGAGTACGAGACCAAAATTGAGTAATTTACGAGCGTTAACTAAAAATTGACCATCACACCTGAATTGGGCATGATGGTCAATTTTAGATTACGCGGAACAAACTGACTTTTGGCTCTCCTGAAGTTAAATCACAAAACAACTTTTTAAAAATCTTTTCATCCTTGAAAAGCAATCTTCAGTTTTTCCCAGCTGCTCCAGAACTTTGAAACAAAAAAATTAGCGTTTTTTAGTCGAGGCGTAATCCTTCAAGCGCCTTAACCAGCATTTCACGATCCGCCTTCTTAAAGAACTTAAATTGGCTTGCTTCTAGTTCGTTAAATTCTTCAATCAACATGTACGCCGTTAAGTAACGCTTTAGTGCGTCCTTGCTTGCGCGAACATCATCGGGATTATCTAACTTAGAGCCGCTGATTACTGCCAAAGCGAATTCATTCGGGTTAATCTTAATTTTTTTCTCAGCCATCCTTCATTCTCCTTAACGTATATATTTGTGTCTCCGGTATTATATTCCTTAGTTTCTCACTTTTCAAGTAACCAAAAAAATGAGTGGACCTTCCTCACTAACTAAGGATTGCACCACTCATTAATTTATTGTTTAGGTTCGACTTTAGAAACGTCTAAACCTAGATCAAGCATTTTTTGGTAGTCTTCGCTACTTACCACTACGCGTTGAATGTAGTCGATATGATTTTCCATGATTAGTTTAAGATTTCCCTTTACTTGCCCACCTTCAAAAGCCGGTTCTTCCAGATAAAGTGTATTTTTAGACTGGGTATTTTTCAGAGCATCTAATTCAACGCCTAAATAAGTAATTCCGACTTCGT
Organism: Pediococcus acidilactici DSM 20284; assembly: GCF_000146325.1. GTDB lineage: Bacteria > Bacillota > Bacilli > Lactobacillales > Lactobacillaceae > Pediococcus > Pediococcus acidilactici. The sequence goes on from NZ_GL397067.1 coordinate 804,936, forward strand.
CTTCAGGTTTAACAATTTTGGCAACTTGTGCAGCTTGAAATTGCGCCATGTTATCGTACTTTTCAATAATTTTCTTAGTTTTGGGATTTTCTACCGTAATAAAGTTAATTTTCCCTTCATAAAAATAAAACCGCAAACGAACGTCACCATTATCATCAAAGAAATCAATTTCTTGCACTTTATCCTTATAATAGAACAAGTTACTAAAGAGTTTTCCATCAAAAGTGTACTCCTCTACCATATCCCGAGTACCGTCTTCATTAAAAAATTTGATATCTTGAACTAAACGACGTGAACGAGGGAAAGTACGCATTTCTCCGAATGTAACTCCATCTTTAATGAGGGTAATTACACCATCATGGTTCATAAAAATTTCGGCACCATCTACTGTAGGCACTTTGTCGAAGAATAGAGAATTATTTTCGTCGTACGTCCTTTTGGTAACATAATCAACGATGTTAATCATCTTTGGATATTCTTCTTTTTTTAAACGAACGAAAAATGGCTCCGGTAATAAAGTAATTAAGGTGCTGTTATTCTTTTCTGCACGTTCCTTTTGAGATTTCCAATTATCCGTTCCTGGTCGTAAAATACTTACTAACTCATAGTTCATTAATCAAATTCCTCCATTTATCAGCAATCACATGATCACGGTAATTATCAACAGACTTATAGATATCATCTTTCATTTCAGAGATGTCACGTTCCATTAATTTTTGGATACCCTTTTCTAATTGACTAACATCAAATTCGTGATCTTCTCGTTTAAAGGTCATCAAGTAACCATTCTTTCCATCTTGAATTAATTCTAGAGAACCAAAGCGTGCAGCAAAAGTAACAACTGGTAGTCCTGCATTCAATGCTTCAATATAAGTTAATCCAAACCCTTCAGAGAAGGACGCTGAAACAAAGGCATCATATTTAGGATAAACTTTATCGGCATGATGCGTTAAGCCTCGTAATTTAATGTATTTCTTAGCTTGAACTTTTTCGATTAATTCCTTCAGTTTCTTCTCTTCTTCACCGGCGCCATAAATATCTAGGCTAACTTTATGACCTTGCTTATGTAAGTTAGCTACCGCTTTAACGACTAAATCGATATGCTTTTCAGAAGCTAGTCGAGAAATCGTAACTAATTTAAAGCCCTTATGTGGAGTTGACTTAATCTGTTTAGTTTCATCATCAATGCCACCAACCGGAATCGTTACAATTTCTTTTTCTTTATTTGGAAAATCAACCAATAAATCTTTTCGCTGTAGTTCAGTAGAAACCACTATCCGGTCAATTCGGTCTAAATGACTAAGGGAGTACTCGTAGTAATTGTTCCAAAATGGTGCCTTAGGATCATCACGATCAGCTAAGTGGTCCGCATGTACAATTTCTACCAATTTCCGGTTTACATTCGGTACGTCTTCATCCATTAAAGCAACCTCATTCATTTCCCCACGATCCAAGACAAAAACATTTTTACCCGAATAAAGGCGTTCAATTTGATGAAAAAAATATCTCCGTAATTGTACTAGATTGGGGAAAAATAATTCTTCAGGCTGGTTATATAAATGAATGTTTTTAATTACAAAACTCCGGTCGTCGTGTGGATTAGCAAGAAATTCAAACGCAACTTTTCGCAAGTTAGTTTCCGTATCAAATAATTCTACACGGTCAACGCTAACCAGTAATGCTGGATTTTTCTTAGGATTAGGATATTTTACATAGTGCCGAACAATCCTTACCCCTGCTGAGGTAACCTTATTCTCCATACGAAAAGTATTAGTACCATCAATCACGGTCTCACTGCTCAACTTTGTTCGCTTTTTTAACCCGTTTAACGCATAATCATCACCATGCACAAAGTATTCCCAAATATTAATTACTTGATCATCACGCAGATCCCATTTGTCCATTGCTTCATGTAAGTTATCAACTAGTGCCATAAAAATAAATTTATAATCTAAATTGGCTTGGTCAAAACGTTTTGCCCGATAAAATTGGGCATGTTCAACTCCCGAATTACCAATTCCCATTGCTTCATTAACAAAAAAATTCATGTTTTTCCTCCAGATGTGGTTCTAAAAATTTAAATTGCTTTAACGCCGGTAGAAATGCAGGATTTTTGCTAGTTCCATAGTTGTGTAATTTTCTAGTTTAATCAAACTTTCTTCTGGTTCTGATAGTAAGATGGTATCTGGCGATAAAGCATCAAAAGCAAGCTTTCTTTCCTTAACCACTTTTTCAAGCGACTTAGTTGCATGGGCAATTGCATCATGCAACTGTCCTTTTTGCCAATTAGCCCTACTATCGTACTCTACAAAAATTCGCAAAACATTCTGCTTCCCTAAATAAGATCCTGAATACAGCAGTCTTCTACGTAAATATACTTCTACTTTTTCAAAGAAATGGTCCCGTCGGTCCCATAAACAAATCACATTCATATTGCCATCAATCGTTGCAATCTCAAAAGTACTTTCTACTGGTCTGATTATTAAATCTTCGAACTCCAACGAACGATTATTTAAATTAACCAAACTTAATTGGTAATGATCCATCTCTTCAGGGACTTCAAATTCGCCATCTAAATCAATTGTTAATGGACCATCAATAATTTCATTCTTTACATCAAAAAAGTCTAGTTGAATTTGAACCGAATTTTCCGGTGCTATTATTGCCTTAGTAATAATTTGATATTTAGCTTTTCGCTTCAATAAGGGCAACTGCGAATATCCTGTATCTAGTTTGTCGAAAACAACTTGTGATTTCCAAGTATGGATGCGTTCACCAGGGCTCATTCTTTCGTTTTTAAAATAGATTTTCCCATTTTGATAATTAATCACTGAGCCATAGCTATACGTATCATTCATATGAACTGGCCATCTAATTACAAAGTAACTACTCTTCATCTTCGTCATCCTCCTGCGGACTAAAGTCTCGACCGTAGTTGGTTTCAAGAATATTTCGATATTGATTTATAAACCAGCTACTGAGAGCCCCAGACTGATCATTATGCCTTCCAGTAAAGCCCTTATGAATAATCCGAGAAGTTGGTGAATGCTTTCGTAAAAAACGTTCCAGTTTTTCAAATGCATCTCCATCATAATCGTCATCTTTCATATAAACGATCACAAAATTTGTTTTGGAATGATCATGCTTGGTAAATGAACCCCAAAAAATATCATTCGCTTGCTTAATATTTTCATCCGCAATTCCACCAGTTAGTCTTAACACTACATCCAAAGAAGTTGGAAATCCACCAGGGCGATTAATACGCTCATTAGCGGCAATGTCCCCTAAACTAGTTAGTGGTTTACCAACAATTACCCAATCTGGATTAAGGAATGATGAATAGTATAAGCTAGCGAAAGTCCCCATCGACAATCCTGAAAGAATTAGTTCGTTTGGTTTAAATCCCAGTTTCTTTAAAGTTGTTTGAATCAACTTAATAATTTGGCTTTCCAGTTTTTCACCACCAACGTAAAACGAGCCCCCTAGGATACGAAAATCTTCAATTAAAAGCGTCGGCCCTTTTAATCCTCGCATCATGAACATCCCTTCTACTCCGGGGTTAAACCGAAAACCAGAAAAGTAAACCATCAACGGTGGTTTAAAATCACCTGGATCAAAGTAGTGGTACAAGGGTTCCCCCATTGCTTCGTCATCGATTTCTACATCTTCACCAATTAACAAGGTTCCTCGACCACCACGGCTTTCGTTAAGGGTAATTGCTCCCATTGTTAAATCAATATTTTGACCCTTAACTAGTAATTCAACAAGGATGAAAGCACCATTATGATCAACTTTTAGCGGAATCAAATTTTTTAAATCATCGTTATCCACCTCTGTTGAATAGTAGATTTCACTAGTAAATGCACTTATTAACGAAACTCTTAAACGTACATTAGTTGAAGGCGTATTTCTCTTAAATTCGGTTCGTATTTCCCAAATTGAGTTTTTAGCTACCCCCAAGGGACCTCCCCAATTAGCTACTCGTTGATAGTCCTTAATGTCATTATCTATGATTTCTAAATAATTGTGTCCCAATTGTTTTACAGTACCCTTAAAAAAAGAGTCAAATTGGATATTATCAAATTTATATTTATACCCTAATTGATCGTTATAAAATTCCTCATTAAGTTGCTTTGCTAAATCCTGTTCACTTTCAAAGTCAATAAATTGAACATTCTTTAGAAAAAAGGCTTGCTTAGCTTCTTCGCTCAGCTGAAGCCTGCTATCGATGATAATGTTGTTAGCCGGCAATTGCCTCAAAAAAGAACTTTGACCAGATTGTAAATATTCCGATTGAGTAATAAAAAACAAATCATGGCGAAAAACTAGATTTAGTTCCCCTTTAATAAGTAATTTATTCTTCTCTTCTCCAATTGGTTGATCTACAAACTCAAACGGAACATCGAAAATATCGAACTTCCCCTCAATTAACTCTGCTAATCCTTCAATTTCGGGACCCAGATGTATAATTTTACCTTTGCTCATAACGCATCCTTCTCTCCCACCAATCGGATTGGCGTCCAAATTCTAATTGTTCCATATACTTAGCAGTATTCACCAACGCAATATTCCAATTACCTAATTTTCCTAAGTAAAAATCAAGTCCATCTGTCAAACTGTGCCCTTCTTTAACAATCCATCCATTCTCGCTATGGATAACGAACGGACTCTCAACCTTAATAATTTGTGGTATTCCAGCACTAATAGCATTAAATTGTGTTCTAGTATCATAGGGTTCTCCCATATCCACTACAATTCGAGCCCTAGCCAAGTCAGCAAAAATTTGGTAATCACGAGACCCTACCCGAAATAAAACGTTGGACATATCTTCAACAAATTGTTCCCAATCGATTTTTTGACTCTCGGGAATTTCATCTACCGTTATCGTCACTTCTCCATCTTTAATTGGATGCTTAATTTCCCAGGCTTTCCATAGTCGAAGTTTTACCCGATATATCAGTTTTTGCATTTCTTTTCCATTGTTTTCGTTGAACATAATCTTATTTATGATTTTCCAGTCTTTTTCACCATCCAGAAAGTCATAATGGTTTAATAATTTCTGCAAAACTATTGAAAATACCTGATCAGCCATTTCATTATTAAGTGTTGAAATTATTAAGCCAGCACTCTCATGCTTTAGGTAATAGTCTAATAATTCATCACTTACGCCACGAACACTTTGGTCATCATTTGTATCACCAATATTCCAGTAAATAATTAGTTTTCGTTCTTCATTACTGTTACCTAAACGCATATCTGCACCATAAGGATAACCTAAATCTAGATGTGCTCTACACAATTCATTAACTTCGAGTTGAAATTGCTCGAATATTGCATAATTAGGGATTACAAAACTGCTGCAACCCTCCATTTGTGGGACCAGTTCTTGAATATCTACTGAACTAATTTTTCCAGGGTGATCTAATAAATAAGTAATTGGTATTTGTTTTTGCATCTTTATCATTAACGAACGCATTCTTTTATTGCTACTAGCAATTACCCCATCCGTACGTTCATCAAATTCATTAGCAAACTTTTTGTTAATGAATTCCATGAGTAAATCATCTAAACTATCATACTCAGCGCGGTCAAAATTACTGTAATTACTTAAAATTTTTACCGTTACTTCAGCCTGTGGCTCATAGCGTAGAATACATTGTCCGACTTCGTTGAACCAAATCTGCTTTATCAAACGGTCATCCTTAAAATATTTGGTTGCAGCTTTAAAACCTCGGTCATCATATATGTCCACATGATAAATATCATCATCTAAATACTCCACCGCTTGAATAAAGCCCTGTTCATTGCCAATCACTCTTGCTGCCAACTTATTCCCACGATACCCCACAACCGAACGAGTTCCTTGGGCTGTACGAATATCGGCAGGCCACTCCAAACTTTCCGGGCCAAGAGGCATGCCGTCGGTCCGTTCAATGTTTAGAATTGCATCCCACAGATTCCAAAATGGAAGGTTAGTTAGCCCGTTTACGTGTAAAAGATACCTTAAATTGGGTAAAAAATTTAACACCAATAATTTCACCGGTTTGTCGCCGTCAACTAACAAACTCATTACATTTTTTAATGGGTCGCGATTTAATTCCTCAATATTATTTGTCCATGCTGGGGCAATATAAAACATTCGCTTAACTCCTTATCACTTACAAAAGATCATATTGGGTTCTTAAGTACATTGTCTTCAATTGATCTAACGTAGTATCCATAATCGTTACCAAAATCAATATGCTGGCATATGCAAACGTAAAGTTAGTAACTCCCGGTACGTATAACCCAATTATCAGCGGAGTGGCAACTACTACTAAAAAGTAACCGTTAGCCGCTGTACTTAATCTCACCACATGATGATTCAAATATCTTTGTGTGTCTTTTCCTGGAGTAATCCCAAAAATATAATCTCCAGATTTTTTTAAATTCTCTGCCTGTCGTTCTGTTTGAAGATTCATAAAACTAAATGCATAACTTAAGAACACAACAACTCCACAATAAATCGTAATTCCTACGGGGTTATTAAAGTTAATATATGCTTGAGTAAACCTACTAAACCCACTATCAGGACTAAAGTTAGCAATATAACTAGGAATCATAAATACCGTGGTAGTAAACATAAAGGGCATGCTTCCTGAGGTTAGAAAACGAATTGGCAAATACGATTCGGAAAAATCATTCTGGACATTAGGCCTCTGTAATGGGATTCTTAATTCTGCCTTATTGAAAAATACTGTAGCAACAAAAACCACTAACACCGAGATTCCTAAAGCTATCCATAAATTAGTCGAAAATGATGTTACTTGATTAGTACCTAGCCCTGGTCCTCGAAAAACCATCAATGGTAAATTAGTAATAATACCAGGCATAATTAGAACACCAGCGCCTCCTACTCCAAACTTAGCCGTCATATCTGACATCCACGCAACAATCATTGCACCGGCAACCAAGATCATAAAAGACACTACTAAATTAAAATCAAACCCAAAAATTTTGTCACCTGCGAGAGTAATATTTTTTTTGATTGCAAAAATAAATTGCAGAGTTTGCAATATTGCAATTATTAATGTTATCCACCGCTGAATAAACCCTCTTTTTTGGTCGCTAATCTTGCTCATTGCATCAACATTAATCAATTGGATTGCTTGGAACAAAATCATTCCAGTCATGTATGGACCCAGTCCAATTGAAAATAGTGATGGAAATCTAGACTGCCCACCAGTAAGCATAGTAACGTTTCTTAATAGTGGCGAAGCATTAAGTGCTTTACGACTTAAGTCAGAATCCAAAGCCGGAATAGCAATCTGTCGCCCCAGCTCCATTAAAACAATCATAAACAACGTAAACATGATGCTAGCAATTAACTCGTTTTTTTCACTTCTTTTTCTCATGGAAATTCCACCCTAATTGATTCATTTTTTCCAACAATTAAATCTGACAGTAGCATATATTTAATTGTATTCTGCCAAAATGCTTTTCTCATTTGCCTAAACGAATTCATAGCCTCTTTTTCATATTCAAATATTGGATTATGTTGGCCTGTAGAACGACTACTTACCACAGTTTTTAACTGTGATAAATTGTCTACCTGTTCAATCCAAGCCACATCCAGCGCTTTCAAAATTGATAGCCGCTTTAAATAGTTCTGCTTAAATTCATTATCGAGAATTAATTTTTGGTCTTCCCACTTCTGTTTTGCAACTTTTAAAACGTATTGTTCCACTTGTTCTGGGTCCTCTAGAATTTTTGAGTCAAATTGCTCGTCGCTATAATTGTAATCTAAGTTATTAATTATAAAATCGCTTAGTTTATCTCTTGTAATACCCTTACCGCTCGAATATAGTTTAAAAAAGTCATCCCAAATTCTTTGGGTAATTTCACCTAAATCCCCGTTAGCCATCACGTAGTCACGAAAATCGTAAATCATTTCGCGTTGGATCCGTAAAATATCGTCCATTTTAACGGAACTCTTACGCGCTGATTCAGCCTTTGTATCTGCAGCTTGTTGGGCACGTTCTACGATGTTTTTAGCACGTCGTCCTCTTAGTGGCTCCCCATACTTGCGTTTTCCTTCTTTAAGAGCCTGCGCTAACCGCATCCGATACTTATCTACCCAGTCAGGAGCATTCTCAATAACCACTTTATCTTCAAGAGAAACCAAAAAAATACTCTCTCCTGGATCTCCTTGTCGCCCTGCACGACCACGTAACTGATCGTCTACTCGACGACTATTCATTCGTTCCGTTCCGATTACCAACAAGCCACCCTTTTCTTTCACACCGGGGCCGAGCTTGATGTCAGTACCACGACCTGCCATCGAAGTAGCCACAGTAATCGCTCCAGCTTGACCAGCATCAGCAACGATCATAGCTTCTTTAGATTCACTTTGTGCATTTAAAACGTTATGGACAATCCCATTTTTCAATAAAACTCTTGAGTAAAGTCTCGACAACGACAGCGAACCAGTTTTTAGTAGAACTGGCCGTTGAACTTCGTATGCTTTTTTAACCAGCTTCACAGTAGCTTCGATTTTTTCATCCATAGTGGCATAAACAATGTCTGGCCGGTCAACTCGGATGTTAGGCTTATGTGTGGGAACCTTTAAAACCGGTAAGTTATAAACATCCATGAATTCTCGTGCGGATGTAACCGCAGTTCCGGTCATCCCAGAAAGCTTTTTAAACATTTTAAAGAAATTCTGTAAAGTGATTGAAGCCATTGCTCGGGTTTGCTCGGTAAGTGGAACTTCCTCCTTGGCTTCCATTGCTTGATGAATCCCGGATTCCCGTTTCATTCCAGTCAGCGCTCGTCCATTTTCACTGTCTAACAGCAGTACTTCATCATCTACAACAACATAATCCTGATTACGCTTTATCGTATAATTAGCTTGCAACGCTAACACTAAATGACGATACAAATCAGACCATCTTTTGGAAACTAAGTTAGTTATCCCTAAGTAATCCTCCAGGTGTTTAATGCCTTCTTTCGTAAACCATACGCTCGTTAAATCTTCACTAAACTCATAATCCTTATCTTTTTGTAAACTTTTTACAATACGATCCGTTGAGTTAAAAAGATTAGATTGTACTCGGGGAGAACCCGAAATTACTAGCGGAGTTTGTGCAGCATCAAGTAACACTGAATCTACTTCATCAACTAGTGCAAAATTTAAATCATTAAGTTTCTTATCCGTGGCGTTTTCCACAAGATTATCAGTTAAGTAGTCAAAACCTAATGCACTATTGGTTGTATAGACTATGTCATTATTGTAAATAGCTTGCATATCTAATTCTTCTTCATCAGGACTTACTCCCGCAGCACTAGTCAGTCCCATCCAATGGTACACTTTACCAATTTCTTCGGCGTCTCGGTTAGCTAAGTATCCGTTGACCGTAACTAAAAAATTCCCTGGACCAGTCAACCCATTCAAATACATTGGCATCGTTGCAGTTAAAGTTTTACCTTCTCCAGTATTCATCTGGGCAACCATTCCATAATGAAGAATTACCCCACCTAACACCTGATTTTCAAAAGGCTTTAATCCTAAGATTCGGTAGTCGGCCTCACGAATTGTGGCATAAGCCTCAACCAAAATCGATTCTAAGCTTGCTCCTTCTGCTAATTTTTCTCTAAATAGAATGGTTTTGGCTTGTAATTGTTCGTCCGTCAACTGCTGATATTCTTTGTCTAAAGCTAAAATTTTTTTAGTGATTTTCGAATACTTTCTAAGTCGAAAGTCATTAAAATCGAATCTCATCTGTCTACCTCTATTCTTTATCGTACATCAAATGTACCACAATGCATAAATTTTTTATAGCCGCTATGTTACATAGGATTAATTTTTAACTTTTTCAATTATCCTATTTACTTTTAAGAAAAAAATTGTTTAAATAGCATCAAGAGCAACTCACAATAAAAGGAGGTCTTTATCATTAATAATTCATCTAATCAAAAAAGCCACCTACTTGAAAAAGACATCGAAAAAAGGGTATCTTATGAAAAGGATATTCAAACTCCTCCACATTCACGAAACAAATCTCATACTAATGCGCCGGAAAAAGTTATCTCTATCGTTTTCTTTCTAATTATTTTGAGTAACTTAGTTTACATGGGAGTTTCCTTTATGAACCACTAATCGCTAAGCTAATTTTCACTTACAAGCCACTCTTAGTTAGTGGTTTTTTTATTACTACTTAAGTTTTTTATGCAAACCAATAAACGTTTCTATAAATTAACATTCTTAAATTATATTACCCTTTAATGTTACACCCGTGATTAAGATCTTCTGTCTCAAATTTTAAAAAAAAGGCATAAAATAGAAAACTAATTTTTATTAACATCTAAATCTCCCCTCTTGAATTACTTTGTTAAGCAAAAATAGCTTTAAAATTATTGGCATCTACGCTAGTTAATTTTAAAGCTATCTGATTCTAGTAATATTAATGCAATAGCTAACCTAATTCATACCGATCACTAAATTGTGTTTGTAGTACTGCCTGAAATATTTCTTCTTCAGCCCTATTATCTTCAGAATTAAGTAGATGCTGATTATTTTCCATCAGAACAGAACTTAGCAATTCTAGGATGGGCGCTCGATTACCTGTCAAATAAGCTATTGATGAAGGTCCACAGTCCTTGCTAATTAATAATTGATGATTCTGTGGTAATTTAACTTCTAGTTTTCCTGTATTGCTAATAATAATTTTTTGTAACTGAGGATGTTGGATAATATATTCAAAAGTATCACTAAAAAAGTTGTATGAAGCAACTTGATGATTACTTATTTTAATATTAAAACCTAACCGGCTTAAATCGTGGATTAAATCTAAAGTTACAAATTTACGAGATGTTATAAACACTTGAGTGCCACCTAAAAAGTACGGATGAGACTTCCTCTTGTTAGTGCTCTTCTCACAAACTAACGCATCCCCCTTTGCTTCACCAGTTAAAAAGATTCTTTGAATGCCATTAATCCATTCTATTGGTATATCAACACGTTGATTTTCGTTTCCATTTTTATCTAGAATGACGATTTTTTGTTCTTCTTCATCAAAGTCCCACATCGAATATTCGTTAGGTTTAAAGGGGACTGCCCCTGGGAAAAGTATTCTTCCATCTTGTCCAAACTGAATCAAAAAATACGCTCGCAGAGAGTCTTTCTTAAGAAATATCGCTACAGAATCGTTTTTTTCGGTATAATGCCGGTATTCCCAATAACGGTCGCAAATTAATTCTTTTACCGTTTTTTTATTCATTGCCGAAAGCCTCACTTATGCTTAAACCAAGCACTACTTATTTCTTGATGTCCATTAAAAATAGTACTAACCTCACGCCCGTGAATTAAGCGGTTACTAAAGTAACGGTATGCCACGTAATTGGAAATCAGCATCTCAAATTTTCCTAATCGATAAGAGTCATCACCCTGCTTGATTTTTACCTCTGCCTCGGTAATTAACTTAACCATAATTCCCAAATATTCAATTAACACATCGCGAGTTCCCACCATTATTCCTAGATTTAGAATTGGTAAATTGTTATTTTCCCAAATAAAATCCTTCATATATGTTGGAGCATCACTATTGATGATGATTGCAGTATTAAATAATGAGCTGGTTTCATCGCCGATATAAAGGATTCCTTCTCGGACACTATCAAAAGGGTAATTGAGCATTGTCACATCACCGGCATCTGTTAACGCGGCCTTTTCAATTTCGGGATGGTCCTTTAGAAAGTCAAAAGCCATTAGAATCCTATAAAAATACAAAGTCAAATCTGGATAATGCTCAAATAAATCAACATGAGTAATTGTTAGCCCCTTCTCTAAATTTTCCTGACTTGGTCCGTTCGTTAATACATAATAAGGGACTTTAAAATTCGCTAAAGAGTCTGCCTGTTTTTTCACTTTTTCAGAAATATCTATTTTACTATTGTCTTTGTGATACAGATCGTCAGTCATGTTGACGATGAATTCACTTATCACAACATTTGGTTCAACCTTCATGTAAAACTCCCTCATTTATACTTCGGCTTCAAAATTGTAATGGCCGTTAAAATTCTATCTCGTTAATTATAACTTCTATATAGTGAATTGTCCACGTCACCAATAAGAAATCCATTTTTTTAATATAAAAATGTACTTTGTTACTTGCAAACCCAATTTTTTATCTTGTAATAATAAATATGTATTTCCTAATAAAAAAGCTAGGAAAGTTTGTCAACTCTCCTAGCTTAATTAATCGTTATTACCCTTGGTAACCAATTGTCATCCCGATAATTAGAATAATTAAAACAATTGTCGTAATCGTTACGTACAGTCGATCCCCTTCCTTAGCAAAGGCGTAGATTGACACCACGACTCGCAAGACAGGGGTTAAAATTAGCAGAAAGATTCCCAACATTAAAACTGCGTAGGGCTTTAATTGCATAGCTCCTTGGAAAATTATTCCCAATCGGGTTGGTAAGGCACCGGCATAACCCGAACCATTTTTTACTAACCATAAACCGATTCCGCAGATAATGACGATTGCGGAAATATAAACCCCAACTTGTAAAATACGGCCAATCAATAATTCGACGTGATTCATTTCTTTTTGTTTAGCGTTCATCTAAAAGTTCACCCCAAATCCTTTTAAAACCATTTGTAAGCCCATGTATAGCAATACCGGAATGAAGATTAACCGAATCCACCGGGGACGAAGGCGCTGCATAATTCGGCTCCCTAATTGGGCACCAAATAAAATTCCAATTGCTAAGGGACCCGCAATGTCAGCATGAATCGAGCCGTTGAAGAAGTAAACCATCGCACTAGCCGCAGCGGTGACTCCCATCATTAAGTTGCTAGTGGCGCTAGAAGGTTTTAACGGCATCTTCATGATGTTATCCATCGCCATCACCTTAAACGCGCCGCTTCCGATTCCTAAGAGTCCGCTAGCTAATCCAGCGCCAAACATCACTGCCGAACCTCCTGGAACATTTTCCACTTGGTAATCAATTTGTTTTTTCAGCGCCTTATCGTAGTAACTGCCATTAAGGTTAAGTTGGTTAGCTAAGCGATCATTCTTTGCGCTACCTTCTTCACTGCCCCCTTGACGGAGTTTTCGGTACATGTTCCAACTCGAAAAAACGAGAAACGATCCAAACAGTACGTAGAGGACCGTCGAATTAAAAAGCCCGGTCATGATCGCCCCCACAATCGCTCCGACCGTGGTCGCAATTTCCAAAAACATCGCTACCCGCAAATTAAGCATCTCGTCCCTTAAGTAGGCAATGGTAGCACCTGAACTAGTCGCAATTACTGCGATGATACTTGCCCCAATTGCGTATTTAATATCGAGTCCCATCCCAATGGTCAAGACCGGGGTGATAATCATCCCGCCCCCAATACCAAGGATGGCGCCAAACACTCCGGCCAATAGACCGACCAGCAGTAAAATGATTAAATGACTTGCCATAAATCAAAGTCTCCTTCTAACTTAATTAAATTTTTAAAGCTCCACGATTCTTAACTAGTATTTTAATCTAAAAAACAAAAGAGGTTGGGAAAAATTTCCCAACCTCTCCATGCTAATTCTTAATTTTGTTTGGGCTAATCGTGAGTCCCTTAAATTGTTAATATCTATTTATCTTCTTGGGTAGTAGTGTCTGCGGAACTACTTCCTGAATGACTGCTATCTTCCGAAGAATTGTTGCTTGAAGAACTCGAACTAGCCGCCTTCTCTTCATTTTCTGGTAATTCCGGTGCATCGGTTACGTAATCGTCAATCGTTGACCGGCCGTGATTTTGTTCGAGCAAACTAGTCTTGGATTTTTGCGCCTTCTTTAGATTCTTCAAGGCAGTTTTCTTAGTGTAGCTGTAATCCGCCTTATTGACCTTCTTAAACCAGTCTAAGTCTGCAAAGCGCAACAAATCACCATTAATGATTCGATCGGAATAATTCAACTCATTATTAACGTACTGTTGAATTTGTTTAACCTCCCGTTTTTGACTAGCCGTTTCGTCAGTAATCTGCTCCCCAGTAGCCGTGTAGTATAAATCACCACCGTACTTGGTGTACTTCTTAGAAACGAAATCCCCGTTTCGGAACGCCACAATTTGGTTATACTGCTTAGAATTAATGTCGTGACCAAATTGATAAGCTCCTGGCGTATCAATTCCTAAGAGGTTCAATAGGGTTGGCATCACGTCAATTTCACCACTGTAGTTGTGGTTGACGCCTCCCTTTAGACCCGGAGCATGAATCATGAACGGTACCTTTTGGAACATAGCCAAATCATAATTAGTAACCCCTTTTAGACCTAAAATCTTGGCAATTGCGGGTTTATGATTGTTTGAAATTCCATAATGATCACCGTACATCATGATCAAACTCTTATCGTAAAGTCCGGTCTTCTTCAAGTAACTAATTAGTTCCCCAACCGCTTGGTCAAGGTAATGGGCCGTTTGAACGTACGGGTCAACGGTTGAATCCCCCGTCTCCCACGGATCAATAGAAACGTTTTTCTTTTCGATTCCGTAAGGATAGTGGTTAGAAACCGTGATTAATTTTGCATAGAACGGCTGTGGAAGCTCTTCAAGGAATTTCGCGGACTGTTGTAAGAACAACTTATCCTTCATTCCATATCCACTTACGTACCCCTTCTTCAACGAGTAGTATTGCTTACTGAAGAAGTACTGGTAACCAAATGATTTATAAGCGTTATCCCGGTTCCAGAAACTAGCTACGTCCCCGTGGAAGGCTGCGGTAGTGTAACCGTGCTGATCCATAATTGCGGGCATGGATTGGAAGGTGTTGGTAGTACCATCCGTAACCATCGCTGATCCTTCAGGTAATCCAAACAACGAATTTTCTAACATCATCTCGGCGTCGGCCGTCTTTCCTTGTCCAACTTGGTTAAAGAAGTTGTCATAAGCTAGCGTGTTCTTATCATTGTAGAACTTATTGATGTTAGGAGTAATTTCCTTTCCCTTCCACTTTTGGTTAATGACAAATTGTTGCAAACTTTCCAAGTGAATAATAATTACGTTCTTACCCTTCGCAACACCCTTATATTCGATGTTGGCGGGCACGTTATTCTTCTTTAAAAACTCGTTAATTGGTTTTAATTGAGAACTTTTGGCTTCTTTCTTTTTATTACTATTCTGAACGGTCTTAACGCCGTCATACAGGGTGAAGCTTTGTAATCCCAAATACTTAACAATGTAGTTATTATCAAACGTCCGGGTCAGCAATCCGGAACGGTTTGAATAAGCAAGGGCTAAGTTAGCGGCTAGGACTCCAATTGACAAAATCGTGACCGCTAATGAATTAACCAGCTTGAAACGCTGTTGGTCAATTTTAACAAAACCAAACGCTAAAATTGCAATGACGAAGATTACATCCACAAACACTAAAAAGTCGGTTGGTCGTAAAATTCCCATCAAGCTTTTTCCCAGGTTATCCGAAGCGGCACCCGAGCCCTTGATTAAGTTAAAGGTGATAAAATCTGAAAACTCTCGGTAGTATAAAATGTTGGCAAACAGCCAGGTTGATAAGATTGCATCCATTACAATCATGTACCAATAGGCCCATTTACCCCGGATATATAATCCAATTCCAAATAATAGAATGGCAAAGCCAAGGGGGCTGATGGCTAAAATTAATTCCTGCATCCCACCTTGAACACCCAACGTAAACTTAGTTTGGTACGCAATGTATGATTTCAGCCAAAATAGCCCGGTAATCAACATAAAGAACCCAAACTTGGTGTTCACACCCCGGCGAAACTTACCCCATAAACGATTCATGCTATCGTTCCTCCACATGATATTTCTTAAATAACTTATCCATTATAGCCCATAATTTACCTAGTTGGCTGTTTGAATCGGTTACTTTAGAAAGTTTTATTTTTTAAAGTTTTGCGGTGAGTTCTACGTCAGGATACTTGCCTTTGAACCAACGTTCCGCGAATTGATTTTCGAATAGGAAGAGCGGTTGTCCAGCGCGGTCCTTCACCAACAAATTCCGGGAAGACGACATTTTTTCGTCCAGTTGTTCCGGATTGATCCAGCGGGCAATTTTCTTGCCCATTGGTTGCATTACCACTTCCGAATTGTATTCGTTTTGCATCCGGAATTGGAACACTTCAAATTGCAATTGACCTACGGCGCCAAGGATGTAATCCCCCGTAGTGTAGTTTGTGTACAACTGCACCGCACCTTCCTGCACCAATTGCTGAATTCCCTTATGGAAGGATTTTTGTTTCATTACGTTCTTTGCAGAAACGCCCATGAATAATTCTGGAGTAAATTGCGGCAGCTTTTCAAATTGTACCGGTTGCTTGCCAGCGTAAATTGTATCCCCAATCTGGAAATTCCCCGTATCGTATAAACCGATAATATCTCCAGCAACCGCACGTTCAACATTTTCCCGTGCATCCGCCATAAATTGAGTTGAATTGGAAAGCCGCAACGTCTTACCAGTCCGGTTTAAAGTAACGTCCATTCCCCGATCAAATTCTCCGGAACAGATCCGTAAAAAGGCAATCCGGTCCCGATGGTTAGGGTTCATATTCGCCTGAATCTTAAAAACAAATCCGGAGAATTCTTCGTCAGTAGGTTGAATTTGTTCGCCGTCCGCCACTTTATGCACGGATGGTGCCGGAGCAAATTGTAAATAAGCATCTAGGAAAGTTTTTACCCCAAAATTAGTTAAAGCTGAACCGAAGAAAACCGGAGTCAATTCACCCTTGGCGATCTTAGCCTCGTCAAATTGGTTCCCCGCTTCCTTCATCAAGTCCACTTCCATCATTGCGTCTTGGAAGACACTTTCTTCTTCAATGGGATTAGGTTCTTTTAGTTCACCATTACTATCAAGCGCTAAATATTCGGGCTCGTCAGTATGTAGTTCAATCCGGTTGTTGTAAATGTCATACAAGCCTGCCAGACCTTTTCCCATCCCAATTGGCCAATTCATTGGGTAAGCGTCAATTCCGAGAACTTCTTCTAGTTCATTTACTAGGTCGAGAGGTTCACGGCCGTCGCGGTCCAACTTGTTCATAAAGGTAAAAATTGGAATTCCACGCATCTTACAAATTTGGAATAACTTTTTAGTTTGGGGCTCAATCCCCTTTGCGGAATCGATCACCATCACCGCGGAGTCCACGGCCATTAGGGTCCGGTAAGTATCTTCCGAAAAATCCTCATGTCCAGGAGTATCCAAAATGTTGATTCGTTTTCCTGCATAATCAAACTGCATCACTGAACTAGTTACGGAGATTCCCCGCTTCTTTTCAATTTCCATCCAGTCTGACTTAGCGTAGTTGCCCGTCTTCCGAGCCTTAACCGTTCCGGCTTCTCGCACTACGCCCCCAAACAATAGTAATTGCTCGGTAATGGTGGTTTTCCCCGCATCCGGGTGAGAAATAATCGCAAAAGTGCGTCGCTTATCGACCGCCGCTTTTAATTCTGCCTGGTTCATATTCGTTCCTTTCCCTCTAAAAAATAAGATTGGAATCATTTTGATATCCCAATCTTAACTGTTGTCTTAATCTTTTTTATAATCACCAAGACCTAAATCACGCTTGATTTTAGTTGTCGAGATTCCTTCGGTCCGTGGTAAATAAATAACTTTACAGTAATCCTTGAGAAAATCAAATTGACCCTTCCAGTCGTCGCCCATTACGAAAATATCAATATCATTTTCCTTAACGTCATTTATCTTTTGATCCCATCCGCGTTCTGGAATCACTTCGTCAACATATTTAATCGCTTCTAAAATATACTTTCGGTCTTCGTACGGGGTGTAAGCTTTCTTGCCCTTAACCGCATTAAACTCGTCCGTTGATAAACATACTGTCAAATGGTCGCCTAATTCACGTGCCCGCTTTAACAACCGGACGTGTCCTTTATGCAACAGGTCGAAAGTCCCGTAAGTAATTACTCTTGTCAAGATTTTTTTCTCCTTGAAATAATTTATCTAACTCTGTAGATATTACCATATTAATAGCAAACTACCAAATTTAGCCTATTTTTCTGGCTTAACCTTTTCTTCAATCTTATCTCGGTCTAAAACCCAGATATGGTGGATAAAGTTAATTAAAACTTTAACAATTGCGTAAGTCGGTACCGCCAAAATCATTCCCAAAATTCCTGCAAGTTTTCCCGCTACCAACAATAAAATAATGATGGTTAACGGATGAATTTGCAAGGACTTGCCAATCACGTTCGGGTATATTAGATTTCCGTCCACTTGTTGGACAATTAAGACCACGATGATCACCGAAATCACCTGTTCGGGAGACTGGGCAATTGCTACTAGTAGCGAAGGAAAAATCCCAAAATAAGGTCCGACATACGGGATGATGTTGCAAATCCCCGCAATCACGCCGAGCACCAACCCATACGGCTGATGGATAATCATATAGCCAATCACGGTAAAGGTTCCCACGAAAATACATTCAATTACTTGTCCAGAAATGTAAGAAGACAGCGTGTCACTCATTGAATAAAATAAATTTAACACACTTTTGCGGTTGTGTTCTGGGACAATCCGCGAAATTGTCGGGATTAATTTGTAACCGTCCTTTAACATGTAAAACAGAATAATGGGCACCGTAATCACGATGACTGTGATGTTAGTAAGCGCCGCGATAATATTACCGATGCTGTTAGTCATGTTCGCCAAAAATTGCTCTGCGTATTGGCCAATCTCATTATTAAGATTTTTTAAATACGGGTCAAAATCAACCTTGCGAAGCCAGGAATGGTCGACTAGCTGAGGAATGGCAACCTGCAGTTTCTTGGCAATCATTGGTAAATTCCCTAACATTTGGGAAATTTGATCGATCAAACTGGGCAAGAAAGAGCTGATTCCCCAAACAATTAGGAGCAGGAATCCCACAAATACCAACACCACTGCCCAGGTACGCGATATCCGAAACTTCTTATAATGGACCTTCATCAACAACTTCACCAACGGATGGAGCATGTAGTATAAGAAGGTCGCCAAAATTAACGGCATGAATACCGTGCTAATAAACGTTCCAATCGGGCTAAACAAAAAATCAATTTTAGTACAAACCCACAGCAAGGTCGCAATAATTAACAATTCCAACGACCAGTACATTAAGGGCGTTTTACGAAATTTCTCAAACATTTACCAGACTCCTCATTTTCATCTATGTTCAGTGTATTCTTTTTTAAAGAAAAGGGAAGTGCTCTTCACACCTCCCTTTTTACCGAGTATTGCGCTCCGCTATATTCAGATAACGTTTGTACCAAATATTAATAAACTCAACCGAAAACGGTCCACGCTTTTTATTTATCCAATCCGTCAGTTCCCGTACACTATCCAGCAAAATCTGAATCGTGTCCGCGGAATAGTGCCACTGCCGACTGAACTGCTCGAATTCGTCCGTATCCAAAAGGCGCCGTTCGCCATTGGGAAACACCTTAACATCTAAATCGTAATCAATGTACTTGAGGGCTTCGCGATCCAAAACATATGGTGACGCAATGTTACAGTAATAGGAAACTCCGTTATCCCGAATCATCGCCACCACGTTAAACCAAGTATGCTTATTAAAATAAACCAGCGCCGGTTCCCGAGTCACCCAGCGGCGGTCGTTATCCTCAATCACCACCGTGTGATCATTACAGCCAATAAACTCGTCTTGACTATTTTTTAGAACCATTGTTTCACGCCAAGTCCGATGCAAACTACCATCATGCTTATAGCTTTTTATCGCAATATACTCGCCTTCCTTTGGTCCATCTGAGTATTGAGACATAGCATAAGCCTACTTCCTACAGCTGAAAGCTTTCAATTTCTCTTCAATTATACCAAAGTGGACTTTAATTTTGCACTATCCATTCCAGAAACTTAAGAATCATTTTCGTTTAAAAAACGTTCAATTAATTCCATTTCAAAGCCTTTTTGATATAACGACCGTTTAATTTTAGTGGTTCGCTGGTATTCCGGTTGCCCCTGGTACCGACGTAACAGTCGTTCACCCAATTTACGTAGCTTTTCGTATTCTGCATCGCTATCGACCGTAAATTCGATTTCAGCAAGTGCTTTTTCGATAATTTCGCTAGTGAAACCCTTTTGCATCAAATTTTGCCGAATTTTCAACTGTTGTTGCCGGAGTGCTTGTGCCTGATGCCGTTTTTGCAGTTTCTGTCCGACCCGGACTGCTAGAGCCACCTGTTCAGCATCAGTAAATAGCTGCAATCCCGCTTGCAAGTCATTTTCCAGCACCCCTTTTTGCCGTAAATGATTAATTAGGTACCGGGGCCCCTTGTCGCCCGTCCGCATCATCGTGCGCACGTAGCTTTTGGCATACTCCCGATCGTCTAATAGATTCAAATCAGCTAGCTTAGCAATCACCGCTTCGATTACCGACTCCTCGTAATCCTGCTGACGTAATTTTTGGCGTACCTCATTTTCCGTACGCAACTGCCCGGTTATATAGGTTAGCGCAATATTATAAGCCTCGGCATTAGTTTCATACTCGCCAATTTCCTTTAATAAAGTGCCGTTCACGGCCATCCCCTTACCTAACCGAAAGTGAATGAAGGTTTCCTCGCTAATTGGAAAAGCGTACTCGCCATCCAAAAAAACGTTGTAACGCCCCGCCCGTTTTTGTGCGGTAATTTTAGTAATTTTTTTAGTTTCTTCAGAATTAATGTTAATCAACTCCTTTTTTGCTATACTTTGATAGGAAAATATTGGAAAGAAGGATCAAACTATGCCAACTGCAAAAGTTGTTTTTGCTACCATCACTGGTAATAATGAGGACTGTGCTGACATCATTACCGAAGCTTTAGAAGATTTAGGCGTGGAAGTTGACGAAACCGAAATTTCACAAACCGATGCTGCCGAACTTAAAGACTACGACATTAACGTCATTGTCCCCTACACCTATGACGAAGGAGCACTGCCCGAAGAGGGTCTCGACTTTTACGACGACCTAGCCGACCTTGATTTGAGCGGCAAAATTTACGGAGTCGCTGGATCAGGAGACACATTCTACGAAGAATTTTATTGCGTCGCCGTTGACAAGTTTAGTGAAGCTCTCACTAAGGCTAACGCAACTAAGGGAACTGCCGATCTTAAGATTAACTTAGCTCCCGAATCGCAAGAGGATCTCGATCACCTAGATCAATTCGCCCAAGATTTGGTTGACGCCTATAATGCCCAAAATTAATTCTTGTATGTAGCAAAGCGTAGAAGCTGAATTTGGTTCAGTTTCTACGCTTTTTGGTTTGCAAACTTTTACTGCCGAATCCTAACCACCACGATTAAAGATTTCCTTCAACTATATTATAGCAAAGGTACCCACTAAAAAAGCTAAACCCGTCACTTAAAGACGGAGCGCCTCGTAATCGTGACGAGTTTACTTTTCAAGTTAAGCTAATTGCCCGGGAAGAACACGCTTTTCTTTTGACGGAAATTGCTGGTCAAATTTATTAACGTCGCTTTCACTGACGTAATATGCTGAAGGCGTGTAGTAGAGTGCTTCTTGTGCTTGCTCAAAGAAGCCTTCCCGTAATTCCTTTGCCAAAAAATATGGGATTTCTCCGTTTTCAGGTTCACCCGCGTAACGAATTCCCTTAGTAGTCGCAACTTCAAAACCAGCGTGTTTATAAAAGGCTAAGTTACCTTCAATGCATAGTACAGAGGCCCCCCATTTACGCGCTTGAGCAATGCCATAATCGAGCAGCTTTTTCCCATACCCCTTCCGTTGGTAAGCCGGGGCAATTGATAATGGTCCAAATGTTAAAACGGGCACTTCATTCCCGTTTTTATCAACCATTTTTGCCTTCACAAAGCAAATTTGACCGATAATTTGGTGACCTTTTTCCATCACCAAGTTAAGCTGAGGAACAAACTCGGAGCTTTTGCGTAAAACATGTAATACGTAATGTTCATAACAACCTGGCCGATAAACGTTCCAAAAGGCTTCCCGCACCATCGCTTCCGTTTCCCGGTAGTCAGCTGGTTGTTCTAAACGAATCAAATAATCTTTTTCCATTTTAACGCTCTCCTTAAGAATTGAATTCAATGGCAATTCCAGAAGATTTGTAGGCCAAACCTTCTGGCTAACCTACAATCGCTAAGGTGCTGTAATTAATCATTCAACCTCTCCTTAATAAATTTGTTTTGAGCTTATCAAAGAGGGTTAGGAAATTCAAGAAAATACCCTACAATTACAAATTTCCAGAATCATTTTAATTGTCATTGGCGTTATTTTGGCTAACTTAGCGGGTAATCATTAAAATAACTGCCATATGTAAAAAAGTGTGCCCCTAGTATTCAATAGGGGTACACTTTTTAGTTTGCTAAACATTTTAATTATTTTTGCCTTTTAGTTTCCATTTGCAGAAAACTCATTATTTCTTCGTCGCTTAGCTCCTCGACATTACTGTGACGCTCTCAACATGCGGCGTCTGCGGGAACTGGTCCACCGGCGTGATTGGTTGATCCACCTTGTAGCCTTGAGCCTGGAACCGGTCGATGTCTCGAACCAGCGTTGCTGGGTTACAACTGACGTAAACCACTCGTTTAGGAGCCATTGCCACGGTTGCGTTAATCACACTTTCGTCGAGGCCTTTGCGTGGCGGATCCACTACCACAACGTCTGGTTGCATCCCTTCAGCTTGCCACTTCGCCATTTGGTCTTCCGCCTTGCCGACCACAAATTTAACGTTCTTAGCTTGGTTTTGAACGGCGTTAACCTTCGCATCCTGGACGGCTTCCTTAACAATTTCGACTCCGTAAACTTTCTTGGCGGCTTGCGCCATCGCTAGGGAAATCGTCCCAATTCCACTATAAACGTCCAAGACCGTTTCTTTACCAGTTAAGCCGGCTTTTTCGATTGCTAGCTGGTAGAGCTTCTCGGTTTGCACTGGGTTAACTTGGTAGAAGGAATGTGCTGAAATGATGAATTTTTGACCCAACAATTCGTCGTGAATAACCGATTCACCTGCCAACAGGCGATCTTCCTTCCCCATAATAACGTTAGTCTGCTTAGGGTTAATATTTTGAATTACGCTAACTACCCCATCAATTTGATGAATAGCCGCAGCAATTTCGTCTAAATGGGAAACTGAGCTGGTGCGGGTGATCAACACCACCATAATTTCGCCCGAACGCCGGCCCCGACGGACCATGATATTTCGCACTACGCCGCGTTGGTTAATTTCGTCGTAAGGTTCAATTTGGTATTCGCGTAAAATGTCTCGAACTTTGAGGATTACTTGGTCAATTACCGGGTCTTGAATGTAAAAATCTTCAATCGGCACTAAATCATGCGAGCCGCGCTTGAAAAAGCCGGTGGCTAACTGTCCCTTAACTTTTCGAACCGGAACCTGCGCTTTATTTCGGTATCCCGTTGGATTTTCCATCCCGACCGTTTCCGCAACTTCAATTTGTTCCAAGTGAGACTTTTGCAATAAGTTCTTAATTTGAGTTTGCTTAAATTTTAATTGCGCGGGGTACGCAATGTGTTGCAACGGTGCAATTCCCGTTTGCGTATACGCGACATCATTTCCCGCAACCCGGTCTGGGCTTTCCACTAGAACCTTTTCTACCCGGCCAAACGCAAAATTTTTCTGCACTTTAGTGATTTTGACTTGAATTTGTTCGCCTGGGATACTGTCGGCAATGAAAATTGGAAAATGCTCGATTTTAGCTACGCCCATCCCTTGATAAGTTAAGTCGGTAATGGCTACCATATACGTTTGGTTTTTTTCTACTGGTGCTTTAATTTTCATTGATTTCCCCTTATTGATAATCTAATAAACAGAGTGGGACAAAAGCCGGGTAGTTTGTGAGCATTAACCGGAAATTACCGGTTCCGACTGATGTTGCCGGAATTACCGATTTCAGGTTAAGCGGAGCAAACTGACTTTTGTCCCACATTTTAGCTTCATTTAAGTTAATGGTTCAAAATGCTTTTCAGTGCTTTATGGATCCTTGAAAAACACTTTTGATTTTTAATGCATGACGATTAGCAGTGATCAACCGTAGTTAGTCACGGTGCATGATCACTCTTGATCATCATCCTGTGATAAATTTTGAACTTCAGCAACAAATTGTTCTTCAACTTGGCGATACTCATCGTCTTCCGGTTCGCTGACCGGGACGCTATCTAAATTAGTAAACATGTCGATATGCCGTTTTAGGTTCTTGAAAATCATTGGGGCATCACCACCATATTCACCATCTAAATTAACCATGACCCGTTCATTAACCGGATTAACGACGACCTTACGCGCCTTTCGGTAAATAATCCGCGGGTCGTCAACGTGCTTGCCGTTAAGCGCCTTGACCATCAAGTGTAACAAGTCAGGTAAACTGCTAGATTTCACGATGATCATGGTGAATTTTCCATCATCTAACGAGGCGTCGGGCACAATTTGTTCAAAGCCCCCAATTGAATTGGTTAATGCCAAGAAGAACATGGACGCTTGCCCATGGAAATGTTCTCCATCGTACTCAATATCCATCTCGACCGGCTTCACCCGGGGCAACATTTCCGCCCCCTTCACGATGTAAGCTAAGTATCCAAAAATACTCTTCAAGTTGGATGGCACGTCGTAGGTCAATTCGGTCAGCAAACCACCCGCTGCGATATTAATGAAGTAGTTATCCCCGGCTTTACCAATGTCCATCTTCATCCGTTGATTTTGGAGCACTACCTTTGCGGCCGCCACCGGATCTTCCCGTGGAATCCGTAAAGCCCGGGCGTAGTCGTTGGTGGTTCCAGCAGGGATGATTGCCAATTTAGGCCGCCGGTGGAGCGGAGCGATCCCGTTGACCACTTCGTTAATGGTCCCGTCGCCGCCCGCTGCCACAACTAAGTCAAAACCATCCTTAGCAGCTCGGTGCGCTTCGTTTTTGGCAGAATTAGGTTCCGGAGTTGTTGCAAATGCACTGGTCTCATATCCCGCCTTCTCAAATACCGCCAGAATTTCAACTAAATGCTGCTTGATCATTTCCCGACCCGAAGTCGGGTTATATATAATACGCGCACGTTTTCGCATCGCACGTTTTCCTCCGCTTCTATTCCACTAACGAGCGTTGAGCTCTTGCATTAAGATTTGATTTACCACCTTCGGGTTCGCCTGTCCCTTAGTTTGTTTCATGATTTGCCCAACTAAGAAACCAACGGCCCGATCTTTTCCGTTCTTAAAGTCAATTACCGATTGTTCGTTATCATCAACTACTTGCGTAATGATTGGCTTCAAAATTGCTGGATCGGAAAGTTGTACCAAGCCCTTTTCCTTTACCCAGCTAACTGGTTCTTCGCCCTTAGTAATTGCCTTGAAGACTTTCTTAGCAATCTTCGAAGAAATGGTTTCGTCACTGATCATCTTAACCATGCTAGCAAGGTGTTCTGGCGTAATCTTCGTGTCTTGTAAGTCAACCTTTTGATCGTTCAAGTAGGCGTTTACGTCACCCATTAAGTAGTTAGCAACCAACTTAGGATCTGCATCAAAGGCAATTGCTGCTTCAAAGAAGTCGGACATTTCCTTCGTTTGGGTAAGCACCATGGCATCGTAGTCACTTAAGCCCAGTTCGTTAACGTAACGCGCACGCCGTTTACCAGGCATTTCCGGCATCTTGTCTTCTACCGCCTTGATCCATTCATCACTGATGGTGATGCTTGGTAAATCTGGTTCAGGGAAGTAACGGTAATCGTCCGCGCCTTCCTTAACCCGCATTAGGATGGTTTGACCAGTGGCTTCATCGTAACGCCGGGTTTCCGGACGCACTTCTCCACCGGATAATAAAAGCTTTTGCTGCCGCTTTTCTTCGTAAGCCAATCCCTTCCGGACGAAGTTAAAGGAGTTGATATTCTTCAATTCGGCCTTGGTACCATAAGTATTTGAGCCTTCCGGACGGATGGAAATGTTAACGTCCACCCGCATGGAACCTTCTTCCATCTTCACGTCTGAAATCCCAGTAAACTGAATCCGTTGCCGAAGTGCTTCCAAATATGCGTAAGCTTCGTCCGGTGATTCAATATCTGGTTTAGAAACAATTTCAATTAGCGGGGTTCCCTGCCGGTTCAAGTCGACGTAGGAGTAGCCGTTAGGGTTATGGGTATTCTTACCGGCATCTTCTTCGATGTGCATTTCGGCAATCCCAACTTTTTTCTTCTTGCCGTCTACTTCGATTTCGATCCAGCCGTCCGTTCCAATAGGCGTATCTGCTTGGGTAATTTGGTATGCCTTAGGATTATCTGGATAGAAGTAATTCTTCCGGTCAAAATGCTGGGTCCGAGCAATGTTAGCATGTAATGCCTTGGCAGCCATCATTCCGGCTTCCACAACCCCTTTGTTAGTTTGGGGCAAAACGCCGGGATATCCCCAGTCAATTACGTTAGTATTTTCGTTCGGCTGATCCCCAAATTCTACGGGTGAAGGACTAAATATTTTGGAATTAGTTTTTAATTCGATGTGGACTTCAAGTCCGATAGTGGTTTTAAAATTCATTATTTGTCCTCCGTTTCAGGGTGTTTTTGGTAAAAATTAGTTGCCGCTTCAAAAGCAGCCCCTGCTTGATACATAGTTTGTTCGTCAAATGGTTTAGCAATCATTTGTAAACCAACCGGCATCCCTTCGCTGAAGCCTGCTGGTAATGACATTGCTGGCAATCCCGCTAAGTTAACTGGGATCGTCAACACGTCGTTCATGTACATGGTCGTTGGGTCATCAACTTCCGCACCAATTTTATAAGCTGGAGTTGGTGCAGTTGGCCCAATGATTAAGTCGTAATTTTCGAAAACTTTATTGAAGTCGTCGATGATTAAAGTCCGCACTTGGGCAGCCTTCTTGAAGAATGCATCGTATGATCCAGCTGAAAGTGCGTAAGTTCCCAGCATGATCCGGCGCTTAACTTCATCGCCAAATCCTTCGGAACGAGATTTTACGTAAACGTCTTCTAGGTTCTTTACGTCGTCCGCCCGGTAACCGTAGCGAATCCCATCAAAACGTTGCAAGTTGGAAGAAGCTTCTGACGAACCAATGATGTAGTAAGCCGCCACCCCGTAGTTACTCCGTGGTAGGGAAACTTCTTCGACCGTTGCTCCTAAATCTGTTAACGTTTGAACGGCTTGTTTGATGGTTGCCTTAACGTCTTCGTTAATTCCCTTGCCAAGGTATTCTTTAGGAAGGGCGATCTTCATCCCTTTAATATCTTGTCCAATCTTAGCCGTGAAATCGGGAACTTTCTTGTCCGAACTAGTAAGGTCCCGTTCGTCCATTCCAGCAATGATGTTCAATAAGGCTGCGTTATCCTTGACCGTTCTCGTCATCGGACCGATTTGGTCTAAGCTTGAACCAAATGCGATCAATCCGTAACGCGAAATCCGACCGTACGTTGGTTTTACCCCAACAATTCCGGTATAGGAAGCTGGTTGGCGAATGGAGCCCCCAGTATCTGAACCAAGTGCGGCAATCGAATTCCCAGCCGCGACCGTGGTTGCTGAACCACCAGAAGAACCACCGGGAACTTTAGTGTGGTCCCATGGATTCCGGGTCGTACCGTAAAAAGAAGTTTCTGTTGAACCACCCATCGCAAATTCATCTAGGTTAGTTTTTCCAATGACGATTACGTCGTTAGCCTTTAAACGTTCAATTACCGTCGCGTCGTAAATGGGCGTAAAATTACTCAACATCTTTGAAGAAGCGGTCGTTTTTAAGCCCTTAGTAACGATGTTGTCCTTAACGGCAATGGGAATTCCTGCCCATAAGTTGTCAGGGTCAACGCCCTTTTCGTCAATCGCTTGTGCTTGCTTTAAAGCTTCGTCGCGGTTAATGGTGACAAAATCGTTTAAAACGGCTTGGTCAGCTTCGATTTGGTCTAACGTTTGGGATACCAACTCCGTAACGGTTAATTCCCGGTCAACCAATTTTTGATGGAGTTCGGTCACCGTAATATCAAAAAACTTCATTATGCTTCCTCACTTTCATCAAGAATTGCGGGAACCCGAATGAACCCGTCTTCAGTATCGGGTGCGTTATTTAAGAGTGCTTCCTTATCTCCTGAACGAACGGCTTGATCTTCGCGCATCCGGTTCAATTGATCAGTTACGTTGAACGTTGGTTCCACGTTAGTCGTATCGACTTCGTTTAATTGCTCAACTAGGTCGATGATATCTTCGAATTGATTTGTAAACTTTTCTAATTGGGCATCATCTAATTTTAATTTAGCCAACGTAGCTACGTGTGCTACGTCGTTTTTGGTAATGTTATTTTCAACTGTCATTGCTTGCTTCCTTTCAGAATTAATAGCTTGTAAAGACGTGCGAACTAAAGGTCTTATCCTTTGATGAACGGGATAAGAAGCTTTGAACGTCGTCACTCGAACGAATCGTAATGTCGATATTTACCCCGCTTGGCAGGTATTTTTCTGCCTGGGTCGAAACAAACTGCGTGAAACTATTAATTTCTGTCTCACTATAGAATTGAGTGGTAATCGTCACGCTCATTCCTTGCATTGAATCCCCTTTGTAACGAGCCTTCGCGGTAATTCCGCTCAAGTTAGGGAAGAAACTTTCCACTTGAGTTTTGAAATTATCAAAAGCAGTCGAATCGTTGCTATTCGGCGTACTTTCGTTATCCCCAATTGGGTAAACCACGTTCTTATAATCCAAGTTTTTCCAACTAGCTAGTTGATTACCCTGGTTATTAGAATACCGGATAAAGGTTCCCCCGGTCAAACTATCATTAGACGCTTGTTTATAAACGGCAATCACGATCGGGATATCTTTGAATTCGTCTTTCTTCCGCAATCGTTGCAGTACTTCTTTAGCAATCCGCGTACTTTGCTCTTTAATTTCCGCGTCCGAAATTTTAGTTTCGTATTCTGCACCATACTGCTTCTTTTGGTAATAGTCGACCGTGTTCATTGCTAGTCCAATCGTGACCCCCTTCAACTTCAAGGAGTTCCCCGATTTTTGCATGTAGTCTTGTTCTTCAAGTGCCTGCAAATAAATCGGGTTTCGCTTATCAGGATCTTTAGAACCATTATCCTTCGGATTGAGGCCATCAGGGTTCTTCTTGGACTTTCGGTCTAGCCAACTTTGAACCGTATCCGAACTAAGGTATTGCCCCTCTTGGAAAACGTATTTAGATGGCGCGAAAACTTCTTTGGAGACGTCTTGCAAGCCCGTTTCAAAACTCTTCGTATTATTTACGTTGCCATTTTGATCCGCAGTTAACCCACGGGACTTGCTGACCACGTACTTTCCATTTTTTATCACTCCGGCGTATTGTCCAGAAGAAGAGCCCGTTGTTTGATAAGTTGTCTTTTTATTTTTTTCACCGGTCACGTTATTGGTTGCCGACGACATAGAAGAATTATTTAATCCCCCACAAGCCGACAAACCGACTCCGAGTAATAACGTGGCAACTAATAAGCTGATTTTTTTAGTTACTTTCATAGAAAAGTTCCTCAAACTTTCGTTATATACCTAATTATACCGCTAAAATAAATCACATCTTGTCTAAGGTTAAGCTTAGTCCGTAACCCGCTTAATCGGTGCAAAGGCTGCTAATAGACGCTTAATCCCCTGATCTTTAAAGGCGATGTCTAATTCCACGTCTTCGCCAGTTTCAGAAACCTTAACCACCGTACCAACACCCCAAGCTTTGTGTTGCACTTTATCACCAGCCGCCCAACTAACTTTTTCTGCGCCAGTACCTTGGTTAGTAGATACTTTAGCACGTTGAGTACCGTAAACACTAGCAGTTGCCCGGGCGTTTCGTTCCCGATCAAACGGATATTTATTTCTACTGCTTGAGCTGAACCCTTGAACTTGTTCGTTTTCGTCTTGTAAATATTCTGCGCTAATTTCCCCAATAAAGCGAGATGCAGGATTATTTTGCGTCCGCCCGTATAACATTCGGGAATAAGCGTTCGTTAAGTATAACTTCTTTTGTGCACGGGTAATTCCCACGTAAGCCAACCGGCGTTCTTCTTCAAGTTCGTCAGGATCGGTAGCCGCCCTAGATAATGGGAAGACCCCTTCTTCCATTCCGACTAAGAAGACTACGGGGAATTCAAGCCCCTTCGCCGCGTGCAAGGTCATCAGCGTTACTGCCGATGGTTCTTCTTCTACATCGTCTTGGTCAGAAACTAAGGCAAGGTCTGCTAAAAAGTCCACTAAGCGAACGTTATCACCATTTTCATCGGCAACTTCGGTTCCTTCCGCGTCGTTTTGTTCGTCAAATTGCTTAGTTACCGTGAGGAATTCGTTGATATTTTCTAACCGAGCTTCCGCTTCCATGGTTCGGGTTTGTTCCAAGGCTGCCCGGTAGCCGGTTTTATCTAGTAAAGTTTCCGTTAATTCCGTGATGGAAAGAAATTCGGCGGACTTCCGT
The DNA here is from genome assembly GCF_000146325.1 of Pediococcus acidilactici DSM 20284. Lineage (GTDB taxonomy): Bacteria > Bacillota > Bacilli > Lactobacillales > Lactobacillaceae > Pediococcus > Pediococcus acidilactici. The sequence goes on from NZ_GL397067.1 coordinate 835,312, forward strand.
AAAGCATCGATTGTCTTGGCAAAATCTTCAATCGCGTTGCGCGTGCGCCGAGCAATTCCGTTAGCAATTTGCACGTTGCGCGCCGCTTGTAAAAGCGACCAACTATTTTCGTCCGCAAACGCCTGTAGCTTAGCCATTGAAGTTGCACCAATCCCTCGTTTGGGTTCGTTGATTACCCGTTCAAAACTCATGGAATCCTCTTCGTTAGCGATTAGCGTGAGATAACTGAGAACGTCCCGAATTTCCTTGCGGTCGTAGAACTTATGTCCCCCCACCATGGTATAAGGAATGTTGGCCTTCACGAAGGTATCTTCAATCAACCGGGATTGGGCGTTCGTCCGGTATAGGATTGCAAAATCACCGTAATCAAAATTATTTTCTTCAATTTGCTTGCGAATTTGTTGAACAATGAAATGGACCTCATCATTGCCGGTTTGCCCCCGGTAGTACGAAATTTTAGCCCCTTCAGCATTATCCGTCCACAATTGCTTAGGCTTGCGTTCCACGTTGTTAGCAATCACGTCGTTAGCCGCGTTCAAAATGTTTTGGGTAGAACGGTAATTTTGTTCCAACATCACCGTGTGCGCGTCAGGATAATCAGATTCAAAATTCAAAATATTTTGCATGTCGGCACCCCGCCAACCGTAAATACTTTGGTCAGAATCCCCCACTACGCATAGGTTCCGAAAACCTTTTGCCAACATGGTAACCAGTTGGTATTGCGCTTGGTTAGTATCCTGGTATTCATCCACGTGAATATAGTGGAATTTGTTTTGGTAAAATTGCAACGTTTCAGGACTTTGTTCAAACAACCGAATTGTTTGCATGATTAAGTCGTCAAAGTCCAACGCTTGGTTGGCTTTTAACCGTCGTTGATATTCGTCATAAATCTTACCAACCGCCTCATCATGCGGGTTACTTGCATTTTCTTGGTAATCCGCCGGAGTCATTAAATCGTTTTTGGCGTTGGAAATCTTTCCCAATACCGACCGAGGATCGTATACTTTTGGATCGTAATTCAAATCTGCAAGTACGTGTTTGATCAGCGTCCGTTGTTCACTAGGGTCGGCAATTGAAAAAGCCCGGTTGTACCCGATCTGTTCAATGTCGCGCCGTAAAATTCGTACGCACAACGCATGGAAAGTGGAGACCCAAATTTCAGATGCCACTTCGCCCAATAAATTAGCCACCCGTTCACGCATCTCCCGAGCCGCCTTATTGGTAAAGGTAATGGCCAAAATGTTCCAAGGATTTACATCCTTTTCTTCAATCAAATAGGCCACCCGGTGCGTTAACACCCGTGTCTTTCCACTACCAGCACCCGCCATGATCAGCAACGGGCCCTCCGTTGTTTGGACGGCTTGCTGTTGCATATCATTAAGACCTTTTAATAAATCATTTTCAGGCAATTCGTTCAATCCTCTCTATTTGTAACTAAAAAACAACCACAGACCATTATAGCAAAAAAGCCGGTTCATTAACCGACTTTAAAGCGACTTTTACCAAACATCTGTATTATCAATTTGCTCTTGAATTTGCTTGACGTTGTCGCCATCCGCCAACACGTAGCCCACGTGATTTTCATCCTTGTGTTCGCTAACCTGCGGATAGAAATGGAAGTGCCAATTATCTTTGATTAACCACTGTGTTTTAATTTTTTGCATTTGCGGTTCGGCAACGTTCAACATGATGGTCGGCACTTGAAGCCGAATATCACTGATCACCATCCCACTGAGGGCCCGCAAGGTTTCTTCGTAAACCGTCGTATTCGAAGCTAAGTTAAAGATATTTTGGGAACGGTGAATTCCAGGAATCAACCGTTTTAAGTAAATTTCTCCATCTTGGACGTAGAACACAATTGAAAAGACCCCTACGTATTCAATTGAATTGGCGATTTTCGTTGCTTGTTCCAATAGGTTATTTTGAATCCGCGGATCAATATCTACTGGAACCCGAGTTTCTTTTAAGTGATGGTTTTGATAGATATTCTCCACCATTGGGAACATCTTTTGCCGGTGATTTTGGCCCTTCACTACGCTTAACGCAACTTCACGACCAGTGTCCGGCCATGATTGTAGTAAATAAGTCCCCCGTTCGAGCAATGGCGCCGCCTTGGGAACGTCAATTTCACTTTCCAACAGCAAGCTTTGTTCATTTAACGGATCTTTCAAGATTGGTTGTAAAATTCCGGGATACCCAATCTCATTAACCGAATCGTATAGATCATCCAAATCGACGATGGTAACGTATGGTGCCGTTTTAATTCCGAGTTGTTCCATCGTGGCCTTTTCAATGATTCGATCTTGGTTGAGCTCAAGCAACTGGGTTCCTTGAGGGATGGAAACAAATTGTTGTAGGTATTTAATGATCTTAATATCGACCATCTCGGATTCATACATCACGATTTTGCAGCGTTCCGCAAATCGTTGAAGCTTTTCCCCATCGTTTAAGCTTCCCACGAAACTTTTATCCGCATAGTGAACCACTTCATTTTGCTCCGACGTGACGTAAACGGAAACTTTAAAGCCCATCGACTTAGCGGTGGTTACCAATTGAACACTGGAACGCCCTTCGCCGATAATCCCTATCATATCGCCTGGATAAATAATCTTTTTCGAAGTAATTACCTCATTTTCCACTTTTGATCATCCTGCCTGTTCCTCAATCTATAATTACTCAAATTCAACTTGACCATCGTCAGTTAACGCCTTAATTTTAGCTAAGGACTCTAGTTGCACGTTGCGATCCTTGATGATTTGACTTCCCTTTTGGAAGGTCTTTTCAATCACGATTCCGACGCCCACCACGTCGATTTTAGCAGCGTCCGCAATGTCAAATAAACCGGACACGGCTTGTCCATTAGCTAAGAAGTCGTCAATAATTAGTACCCGATCGTTAGAATCAATGAACCGTTTGGAAATCGAAATTTGATTGCTGGTTTGTTTGGTATATGAATAAACTGACGCCGTATATAAGTCATCTTTCAACGTTAAACTTTTGTGCTTCCGCGCAAAAATTACCGGAACATCCATTGCCAATCCGGTCATTACTGCGGGAGCAATCCCTGAAGATTCTACAGTTAAGATTTTAGTTACCTTTTGGTCCTTAAACAACCGCGCGAATTCTTTTCCAATTTCAAACATTAATTGTGGATCAACTTGATGATTTAAGAAGCCATCAACCTTTAAGACATTGTGTGGTAAAACAATTCCTTCTGATCTAATCTTGTCTTCAAGTAACTTCATCCCGTAACTCCCCCTGAATTATTATTTATCATATTGATTTAAATTATATTTTTGAATCAAGTTAATTAACTTGGCTGGATAATCCGGATCCGTGGCGTATTGAGCGTCGTAAAGCGCTTGGGCAGCTTGCTTATAATCACTTGCCGTAATTACCGCTTGATATTGCCGTGGGTTCCAATTGGTCCCGTTCACCAGTAGTAGCGAATGGTCACGCATTGACTCTTGCCACGAAGAATAGACTTTAAAACGGGCCGCCACCGTGACCCATTTGCCATTTACAAATTCCTGCGTTTTAAAATAACGACTGTTCTGATCAGAGTCACCTTTAATTCCGTAGTAATTATTAAACTTTTTGGACAGCGTACTTTGTCCCCAGTCTGATTCTAGAATTGCCTGAGCCATCGTAATGCTCGGCAAAATACCATATTGCCGCTGCATCTGCTGAGCATATGGCGCAATTGTTTTTATAAACTGTTGGTGACGCTGTGCGGTGGCACTGGTGGTGGTCAAGTTATCCGTAACCTGGGTAGCTTCCGTTCGGAGCTTCATTCCCAGTTCAACTACCAAGCATACCACTAAAAGCAGCCCAATAATTGACGAAACTTTTAACTGTCCCTGTTGATAAAAAAAGTTATTCTTTCGCCTACGTTTTTTCTTCGCCACTGGTGGTCAAGACCCTCCATTTTAGTGTACATACTTAGTTTAACCGAAGCACCTTAAAAATAATAGTCCGGTTCTCCGAGATTAAACAAAAAATAACTTTTTACTGCTTAAACCGTTGCTGCCCGACTTTAGAATACTTTAATAGCGGTACAGCTAATAACGGAGCAATAATTCCAGCAGCAATGGCTTCGGGAATTCCGTGTACACCGGCAACCGTTAATAAGTATGGCATTAACTCCTTTAAATTAAGGGCTGCGTAGACTTGTGAGCCGTTATGATAGAAAACGTAAATCAAACTCAGCACTAATACCGTGTTAACTAATGAGCCAAGCACGGAACTGATTATAAATGTGACCTGTTGAGGCAGTTTGGTTTTAATTAACCAGTTGACTAACCACCCGGTGATTACCCCAATTAAGATGCGGGGGACGATTGAAATCAACGGATTAACCATTACGACGTTGCCTAGTGCACTAGAAGTGACGGTAATGGCTCGTAACCAATCAACTAATCCCCAGATTCCACCAACGATACCTCCATCTACGGGTCCTAAAAGAATTGCCGCTACGATGACCGTGATGTGGATTGTCGTAATTTCTAGCATCCCCACTGGAATGTAACCGACTAAAGGAACGTAATTTTGAATAATAATGATTGCTGCAAATAAAGCTAAAATACTAATTTTACGTGCATGATTTTGCTTTTGCATAATTAAACTCCTCGTTGGAAAAAGATTGGATATATTATAGCACGAGCTGACGACCAATCCGGGGAAGTTCTTAACGATCAATTAAATTTAATAGCGTACTTCCTGTAGAATTTTTGTCCCTCTAATAGCGCAGGTGGTTTCTCGCAACTATTTACCCTTTAATAACTTTCTTCGTGGACGAGGATCGGGTAAATTAGTTACATCGTCCAGTTAATTACCGTCTACATAAATACATTCCCCATTTTAATTACTAATTTGGCTATTAACTAACTCAAAATTTGGCTTAAGTTACAAAACCTGCCCGTCAGTCGCAACCACTTTAAATAACGATTATTTAAATTAAATTTAACGGTACTTTTCCCAAAAGCGCGGTAAAATACGTGTAACATTGATAAACTACGTTTTTAAGGAGCACTTATGAATCTTGAACCTAACTTTAATAATTCAATTTTAGCCGCACTTAGTAATTATCAGCTGCCTGCTGAAAATGAGTACCTCCCCCAATTAATTACTAACCAAACTGCCGTCAACCTTAAGCTCCATTTAGAACAAGAGTTGCAAAATTGTACGGGGTTTACCTTAGCCGTTGCTTTCATTACAAACGGTGTCCTCACCGATTTAAAGGTCCAGTTTGCTGATTTAGCTATTCAAAATATTTCTGGTCGCATTTTAACTTCAACCTATTTATATTTTAACCATCCCCATGTGTTCGAGGAACTTTTGAAGATTCCTAATGTGGAAGTTCGCATTATTGATCAACAACAAAATTTTCACGCCAAAGCCTACCTTTTTGACAAACCGGAGGGCTACCAAACCTTTATCCTCGGGAGCGCTAATCTAACTGAAGCAGCGTTAATACAAAATTACGAGTGGAACATTAAACTAACTGCGTATCGACACGGACAACTAGCTCGCACAATTAATCACGAAGTAGACCAGCTTTGGCAAAATGCGCGTCCGCTTGATGAAATTTGGCTTAGCCAATATCGCAAAGCTTATCAGCAAGCCATCCCTCGGTTAACATCGACACCGTCATCGTCACCAACTACTTCGATTACCCCTAACGCCATGCAAAAGGATGCCCTCGCCTCACTAACCGAATTACGGCAATCCGGCGCCAAGCGTGGCCTTATCGTTTCCGCTACCGGAACTGGTAAAACTTACTTAGGCGCTTTTGACGTACGGAATTTTAATCCTCGTAAATTCTTGTTCGTCGTTCACCGCGAACAGATTTTACGCAAGGCATTACGTAGTTTTCGAAAAGTACTTGGCGGTCCGGCAAGTGATTATGGAATTCTTTCCGGAAATCAGCACGATACCAACTGTAAATATCTTTTTGCTACCATTCAAACCTTGTCACGCGAATCAATTTTACAATCCTTGCCCGCAGATATGTTTGACTACGTTTTGATCGACGAAGCACATAAAGCTGGCGCGCCCACCTACCAACAGGTGATCGACCATTTCCAGCCCGAGTTTCTTTTAGGGATGACCGCCACTCCGGAACGAACGGACGATTTTAACATTTACGAGCTTTTTGATTACCACATTGCCTATGAAATTCGCTTGCAAGCTGCCATTGAATCCGATATGCTCAGCCAATTTCATTACGTAGGAATTACCGATTACGAATACCAGGGTCAGTTAATTGACGAAAAAACTCCGTTACGCCATTTACTCGCTCAAGAACGAATGGACTACGTGGCTGAACAAATTGATTACTATGGTCACGATGGAGAAAGAGTCTATGGCTTAATTTTTTGTAGTCGTCAGGCTGAAGCCGTGGAGGTCGCTCAAATCATGACGGCAAAGGGGCATCCCACCCGCGCTTTGACCGGAAACACCTCGGTAAGCGAGCGTGAAAAAATCATTCGGCGATTTGAAAAGGGTGAATTAGAATATTTAGTTACCGTCGACATTTTTAATGAAGGGGTCGACATTCCGAAGGTTAACCAAGTGATTATGCTACGCAATACCGAATCCAGCATCATCTTCATTCAACAACTCGGGCGTGGCTTAAGAAAAGCTCCGGAAAAATCTTTCGTAACGATTATTGACTTTATTGGTAATTACAAAAACAACTACTTAATTCCAATTGCGTTGACTGGTGACCAATCCCTGAATAAAAATCGGCTTCGGCAGCAAATTGCCACCAATCAAACCATCGGGTTGTCTTCCATTAACTTTAGTCGAATTGCTAAGGAACGGATCTATCAGTCGATCAACCATAGTAATCTCACCCTGTTGGCAACCTTACGTGAGGCCTATCAAGCATTGAAAAATAAATTGGGCCGCGTGCCCCGATTAGCCGATTTTCAAAAATTCGGCTCGGTAGATGGTCAAGTTTTAGTCGATAAGTACGAAAACTATCAGCAGTTTTTGATTAAAATGCATGACGAACAGCCACTTACTAAGTCAGCAGACGCCTTTTTACGCCTAATTTCGCGGGAATTTTTAAACGGCATGCGCATTCATGAACTAGTTTTACTACAACAGTTGTTTAAGCAGCCCCGGTACGCTAAGCAAGCGTTGGTCAGCCGACTTCACGAACTGGGAACTTATACTGATCCAGCAACTTTGCAGTCGGTAAACAACCATCTCGATTTAAGTTATTTTCAGCCTCGTGATCAAGTTAAATACGGGAAAATAGCTTGGGTTACTCTGCAAGATGGTTACTATCAGCTTAACGATGAGCTCTGGACACAATATCAGCAAAATCCGTACTTTAAAAACTTGGTTGACGATGTCTTACAAGTTGGCATGTGGAATAGTAAACGATACGACCAACAAACGAAGTTCACCCGCAACCAACGTTACACCCGCCGACACGTCAACCGCTTATTGGGCTGGCCTAAAGACCAATCTTCCGCGATTTACGGCTACAAAGCTAATCAAGGAAGTTGTCCGCTTTTTGTCATTTACCAAAAGCGTCCCCAGTCTCCGGTTGCTGCTCGCCACCAAAACGTTTTCTACGATACCCAGACGTTAAGCTGGTTCACCAAAACGCCTCGTAAGTTAGATTCTAAAGAAGTGGTCCACCTTCTTAAGGGAAATCGGCAACAAACCATTGCTTTTCCCCTCTTTGTAAAGAAAAGTGAGGACGAAGGTGCGGATTTCTACTATCTCGGCCTAGTAGATTTTGATTTTCAGTCTTTAGAACAACAGACCCGGATAATCAATGGACACGAAAAGCCAATTGTTAAAGCTAACTTACAATTGCGGACGCCGGTAGACTATCAACTGTATCTAAACCTCATTAATTAAGGTACACTATAAACTGTAAACAATTATTCAGTTTGGAGGAGTAATTTTGCAGAATTTAAAACAAACTTTCGGCTGGTTAGCTAGTATTGGAATGGGAGCCTTATTACTAACCGCCTGCGGAAATTCTAATTCTTCATCATCGTCCGTGCACCAAAATACCGCAACGGACCTCACTAAATCGAGTCAAGCACGCTCAACCACCCACAAAGCAACCCCAAGCGCGCTGTGGGATCCACGGAAAGCTGAACAACTTAGCAGCTTTATGGAATCCTTCGGTCAAACGATGGATCAAAGTTATACTGCTTGTACTCCCGGGCATAACACCACTTACGCCGGATTGCATTACCCTGACGATCTCAAACAGCGACGCACTGCTTTTGACGATCAAAAGCTTTCTGCCGGATGGGCACCCACTGGGAAGGGACATTATCGCGTTAATGTCGTAGCAGTATATGAAGATCCCGGACAAGGTACCTTAGGCGGTCACGTTTACCTGTTTGCCATTAAAGATGGCAAACCCGTCGTGTACCACACTTCCCAAAATCAAGGAATGCCAGACAACCTTACCCACTTCACCACTACTGAGAATCAGACGCTTAGGCAAGGATTCGCTAAGATTGTTGCGGGCCAGCAAGTAGCGTTGCCAAATAAGTCCTCATCTTCTAAAAAAGCGGTAGCTCCTACGCACCATTACGTTAAGTTTGTTTTTCCACAATGGATGCAGGGAACTTGGTATTCTGCTGATGACGATGGCAAAATCGAAAAATTAGTCGTTACTGGTAACCTCCTTAATACGGACGGCGTGAAAACCCCGACCTACGACGGAGCTTCCCGTACCGCAGCCGACATGAAAGTATTGAATGGCGACGGAAAACCCGATCCTGCTAAAACCGATTGGGGTGCTGGAGGGTTAAACATCCCTTCTGAAAGTTTATTTGACGACCCTAGCAAAGTTTCGCAAGTAGTCAACGTCCGCGGCTGGTATCAAGGTGCTGGAGACGGCACGTACTTTTATACTAGTACCGAAAAAGATGGCGGACAGCCGTTCACCGTCCTTACTCAAGCTGGCGGGGCCGGCATGTGGCTGACTGCGCACTATTACCGTAGCGTGGACCTCGCTAAACAACACCAAGACGAGCATTACTCAACTGATCGCGATAATTAAGCCCCTACGCCTTCCTAACAAAAATAGACTAAAAAATGCTTTTCAAGAATTTTTAAGTTCTTGAAAAGCATTTTAGTTTTGTTGATTTTAAAAATAAGTTCAAAAGGTACGTTAAAAACCAGTTTACCCTGCTTACTTGGAATGGTAATTATGTCAAGTTTAGCCATAATTATTAATTTTCAGTTAGCACTCGTAAACTACCCGATATACCATTATTCTCTATACTAATTCACCATTAACAAATCAGGAGGTTGTCCTAGCTTTGTTAATGGTGTTTTTTACTGCTGATTTGTTTAATTTCTTCACGTGCTAATTCATTTAAATCCAAGTCTAAATAAACTGCCAATGCAAATAGCGCTTCAATTGACATTCGTCGCGGTACTGGAGTTAATTCATCTTCATAACGAGAAAGCATACTAGTTGATATGTCAATTCCATACTCATCATGAATACTACGAATCAACTCGATTTGTGACAGATTTCGTTGCTTTCGTGCATTTTTCAGTATAGTTCCAAAAATCAAAGGTAAATCCTCCTTACTACTAGATGTATTAATTCTAGTACATTTATACCGAATAGAGTACAAAGCATTGCTAAGGAGACCCTTTTAGGGTTATAATCCCACAAGAGGAATCTTTAAAAGGAACAAAAAATCGAACTAATTGGATGGTGATTTTTTTGTGTGATAACTACCGGGATTTTCGCGGCGTCTTAGCTTATCTAAAAGAAAATCAAATTAAACAGGAAACGGTCGCAAATTTTTTAGGCATTGGTCGGACCACCCTGAACCGTAAGTTAAACGGCGCAAGTGAATTTAAGCTCTCTGAAGTCAAATTGATTCATGAGCATTTTAACGTACCTTTAGAAATCTTTTTTAAAGATGTCTGAGTTAATCGATTAAATATCAGTTCACTATCAATTAGTTGCATTATCCTTATTGATAACTAACTATAAATTTAGCAATTATATTTTAAACATCATTGCAGTAGTCTTGTCCGAAGTTAGGTATTCCCCATATGCCGTGATTCATGTCAGCCAACGTGAAGATAAACTTCTACTACTGCTGCAATGTTTTCATCCGCAATGTAGTCGTGCAGACTCATTGCGGTTTTACTTTTGCCAAAATAAAGTTTAAATTTTTGATAACGTTGTTACACATTTAATTTATTACGCCTTACAAATATTCGTTTCAGAATCCCATTTATCTCCAGGCGAAAATGATATACCTTAAATAAAAGTTATCCCTTATATCATTATCATCTTTTTTGTAATTTTAGCTCAAAAACTAAAAAAATTGAGACGCACCTAATCTCAATTTGTCTTATTATAATGTTGCAACATAAAGTTGCGAATTCGCTTGTATTTTTTAATGCTTCTCCGCACTCAAAAAATATATCGAGTTATCTTTTCTTTCTAACCGCTGAACGTCCTCCTCGGGACGTTCTTTTTTTACGACCCCTTCCCTGGTTCTTCTCCGATCCCATAGTGTTTTTCATCCCATTGTAGTTTTGCCGTTCGCTGTTCAGCATCCCTTTTCAACGCATTTAAATGGTCAGATAAATAGTATCCCTGCCATTTAATGATGCCCCGGTCAACGTAATAATAATCAAAAAATTCTTGTACATCCGCTTCCGTAAATCGATCGTATCGCATTATAATTTTCTCCTAAAGAACCGTAATTAAACTATTCGTACGCGTTTCCGCCATTATGGCCTCCTACCAAGCCGGCACGGTTAATCGCCGTAGCCCCCGGAGTTTTACTTCGTGCGTATACTAGCGCTTTAAAACCATACTGCTGGCGAATTTTGTCCACGGCTTTTTCGATATCGTAATGCTTAATCTGCTGGGTAGCTGAGTGAAATAAATCTAGTTGCTGGCCAGTTGCGGGAGCTAATTTACTTGCATAAACGGCAATATTTCGCACCGCTTCTCCTTGCCAATTTTCTCGAAAAAGCTGAATCAGGACATGCGTAAGCGCAAAATTTTCGTTAGTAGGCGTAATTTTTTGGGCCACGTGAAAACCGCCCCGTCCATCCTCAACGCTGGCCGCGTAGGAAAAACCAATCCCTAATGAAATGCACCGGGTCTGCTTTTGGCGATGGCGTAACCGGGCTGCTACCTGTTCTCCAATTTCCTTGATTACCGTCTCAATTTCTAACTGTTGACAATAATCGCGGGGTAAAACCTGCGAATTCCCCACACTACTATCCTTAGGCTGGATCGGCTGTTGTAATTTACTACGGTCAATCCCCCACGCGGTTGCGTAAAGTTGCCAGCCAATAATTCCTAACGCTTCTTTTAGCTTAAAGGGATTGGCGTGAGCAAGGTCTGCCATTGTATTGATCCCTAACCGATTCAACCGCCGTTCAGTGCGTTTACCGATTCCCCAAACTTCCGTTAAGTTAGTAATTGGCCAAATTTTTTGAGCCACGCTTTCATAATGAATCTCGCCAATTAGCGCGGGACTTTTTTTCGCGTAAAGATCAAGCGCTAACTTTGCTTGCACCGGGTTATCCCCAATTCCAATCGTGGTGTAGAGCCCCAGTTGTTCACAAACGGTGCGTTGGATTTTTTGGGCAACTTCCCGCGGAGTTCGGCCAAATAATTGCCACGAACGGGTAACGTCTAAAATTGATTCATCAATTGAATATGGCAACAAATCTTCATCAGCGACAAACTGCCGAAAAATATTGTTAATTTGCAGATTCTTTTGAATATAGAGGTTCATCCGCGGCGGAACTACTAACAACTGCTTCGTATTAGGCAAATCCCGTTGGCGAGAGACGTTTGCGTGCAAATTAAACAGTTTTTTAGCCATCGGGGAAGTTGCCAACACTAATCCTCCGTTAGTATTAGCTTGTTCCGACATTACCACCATCACCGCCCTTAGTGGGTTAAGCCCCCGCTGAACCGCCTCCACGCTGGCGTAAAAGGATTTATTATCAATCAGAAAAAACACGCCCCGGGGTTCCTTTCGATAATCCATCTGCTAATTGCCACCTTTAAATTAACTTATTCATCACCATTATCGAACAAGTGTTCGTGTTGGTCAAGTAAAAAAGCTAGGAACTTAATTAGTTCCTAGCCCTCGCATCCGTATGCTTAAGCAAAGTTGCCACTTGTTTGACCGTTCAAGGATCGGTCCGTTCAATAATGTGATTTTTAGAATATAGTTCGTACAGTGCAAATCCTACCACGAGCCATCCTAAATAAAACTCCCATGCCGAAAAAGTAATATTAGCCAATAAAAGCGCACAAATTAACATCGCAGCGATTGGGATTACGTTCCCAAACGGGATTCTAAAGGGTCGTGGCAAATCCGGATACTGCCGACGTAATAAAATCACGATTAAGGAAATTAAGAAAAATACCGATAACGAGCCCACGTTAGCAATCAACGCTAGATTTCGTAAATCGAAAAAGCCGGCTAGCAACGCCGCAAAACATCCACTAATCCACAATGCTAAGTTAGGACTTTGCGTTTTGGGGTTTAGTTTTGCCCAGTTTTGGGGTAAGAATCCGCCCCGGCTCATCGCCTTCATGACGTTGGAGTTAGCGTAAATAAACGCGTAAACTACCGCCATAATCCCCAAAATAGCTCCTGCGGAAACCACTTGCGCCGCTAAATCATGCCCCTTGCTCAATAAAACATACGCCATTGCTTCCGAAACGTTTAGGTGTGGATAAGCCACCACTCCGGTCATTACCATGCTGACCACAATGTAAAGCGAGGTGGTTACCACTAACGAGATGATAATCGCGCGCGGGAGGTTATGACGCACATTTTTAGCGTCTTCAGCTGAAGTTGCTAGCGCGTCAAATCCAAGAAACGTGAAGAAAACGGTCGAAGCTCCCGTGACAATCCCCTTAATTCCATACGGATTAAAGGAACTCCAATTACCCGTCTTGACATTGGGGACGCTCACCACGATAAATAGCAAAATGATCGTCAACTTCACTAAAACCAGCGCGTTATTGATCCACTTACTTTCTCCCGTCCCCTTCGTTAAAACGAAGGTGATTAAAAGGATCATCAAAAAGGCTGGTAAATTCATCCAACCTCCCATGGACGGCGCCACTAACAGTTGGTGGGGCAAGTTAACTCCCACTTCATGCAAAAATGAATGAACATAGCCGGTCCAACCATTTGCAACTGTAGCTGCCGTAGTCACGTACACACCTAATAAGGTCCAACCTGCTAAAAAACCTACGAGTTGACCAATGCTAACCCAAGCATAAACGTAAGCGCTTCCCGAATTAGGGATCGTTGTTGCCAATTCGGAATAGCATAGCCCAATTAGTCCACTAGCCAACGCTGCAATTAAAAAGGAGAAAACCACCGCTGGCCCGGCGGTAATGGCTGCAACAATTCCGGTTAACACCAAAATTCCAGTCCCAATAATCGCGCCAATTCCCAAAATTGATAAATCAAACAAACTCAGCGTTCGTTCTGCTTCACTTTTAGCAGCACTTTTAAAGATAAGATCTAAATTAATTCTATTTTTCATAAGATCATCAACTAACTCATAAACGGTGTGTATTCGATATTTAGACTATCCGCAACCGCCTTAGAAGTTAATTGTCCATTGAAAGTGTTAATTCCAGTCAGAACGGTTTGATTAGCGGCCGCCGCTTCCACTCCCTGGTTAGCAATCATCACTGCGTAACGAACCGTTGCGCTAGTTAATGCATCCGTAGCGGTTTTAGGCACCGACCCCGGCACGTTAGCAACCGTATAATGGATCACCCCGTGAGATACGTAGATTGGATCGTCCAACGTGGTTGCTTTAACACTAGTTTCAAAAATTCCACCTTGATCAATTGGAATGTCTACCACCACTGATCCCGGCTCCATACTATCAATCATTGCGGTAGTAACTAACTTCGGCGCCAACGCTCCCGGAATCAACACCGCTCCGATTACCAAGTCAGCTTCCTTAACCGCCCTTGCAATGTTATGGGAGTTTGATGACAAGGTTTGGATATTACCGTTGAAAATATTATCAACTTCAGCTAAGCGTTGCGCATTAATATCCAAAATAGTTACTTGAGCACCAAGTCCTACCGCAATTTTGGCGGCATTAAACCCTACGGTTCCGGCACCGATGATTGCTACTTTCCGCCGAGCCACTCCGGTAACTCCCGATAACAGGACGCCCTTTCCAGAATGCGGTCGCTCTAAGAAGTGAGCTCCTACTTGGACTGACATTCTCCCAGCAATTTCACTCATTGGAAAAAGCAGTGGTAAATCGCCGGCTGGCCCAACCATGGTCTCGTAAGCAATGCTAGTAACTTTGCTTTTCAACAGTGCTTCAGTTAGTCGGCGATCCGCTGCCAGATGAAAATAAGTGTAAATGATCAATCCTGGACGGAAGTATTGGTATTCTGCCGGTAACGGTTCTTTAACCTTCATAACCATTTCGCAGTTCCAAACGTCTTCTACGAAGCCCAGCTTTGCACCCATATTTTCATAAGTCTCGTCAGAATAACCCGAACCAATGCCTGCACCTTTTTCAATAACTACTTCATGTCCGGCCTGAACTAAATTTGCCACCGTATTTGGAGAAGCTCCGATTCGTTGCTCTTGCGCCTTAATTTCTTTAGGTATACCAATTTTCATAAGATTCCATTCCCTTCTTTTGTGAACAACTTAACGACGATCATTAAACCGGTACATTTTACTTATTCAAACGTACCTTGCTTCACTAAGTTATCGTTTTAAATCCAGGGTAGAATATTCTATCAACATCGCTAAAAAGCATTGTATTTGCGGCATTTACCACTATTTAATTTCACATCTCCGCTCACCTCCAACCACCCTTTTTCGGTTCCAGAATAACACACTTAAGCGTAAATTGCAGTAAGAATCCAAATAAAAAGTCTGGTTGATTTTATCTTCTAAAAGCAACCAGACCAATTTCATTATTTTTCTTACTACAACTAATTAATTATTTTACGTTTTTTTGAGTAATCCACGGGACTTTCCATTAATAACCATAAAATCAAGTACACGATGATTCCCGGAAAAATCGGTGTGAAGCTTAAAAGTAGGTAAATTATTCGAACGTGACTGGCATTCCATCCGTAATGCTCCGATAGTCCTCCCAAAACTCCAGCCAATAACCGATTATTTGCCGAGCGGTGAATGTTAATTTTCATACTTTCCCCTCCTCGTAGTTTTTATCAATTCTACCATTTAAATGATTTACCCGGTATTTTAATGCTTCACGATCGGCTTTTTAAAAGTTATTAAAATTCCTCCAACGGTTAGCATCCCGGAATAAAACGTTCTTTATTAAATGATAATCACCTTTATATTCTTCAATAAAAATAATTTAACTTCAAAGAGGCCCGTTCTATTTTATCGTTAAGTTTCCATTCCAAAATAGATAACATGACAACTTAATTACTAGTCGCAGTTATGACTGCACAAAAAAACACCCTCCATTCCTGGAAGGTGTTGTAATCGTTGTGTATAGTAACGATTAACGTTTTGAGAATTGTGCAGCCTTACGAGCTTTCTTAAGACCGTACTTCTTACGTTCCTTCATACGAGGGTCACGTGTAAGTAAACCAGCCTTCTTCAAAGGTGCACGGAAATCAGGATCAACATCCAAAAGAGCACGAGCAATACCATGACGGATTGCGCCAGCTTGTCCGGAGAATCCACCACCATTAACGTTAGCAATAACGTCATAGTTGCCGTTTGTTTCAGTTACGCCGAATGGTTGGATAACTACTTGACGTAAGTTTGCAAATGGAATGTATTCTTCGATTGGACGATCGTTTACAGTGATTTTACCGGTTCCCGGTACAAGACGTACACGAGCAACGGAGTTTTTACGACGGCCAGTGCCGCGATATTGTGCTTCAGCCAAAATTCATTTCCTCCTTAAATTAAGTTCGTGATGTCAAGCTTTTCTGGGTTTTGAGCTTGATGTTTATGATCTGTACCAGCATAAACATGCAACTTCAAACCAAGCTTACGACCTAGTGAGTTGTGTGGAAGCATACCCTTAACTGATGTTTCAATCAAGCGTTCAGGAGTCTTTTCACGCATTTCACCTGCAGTCTTCATCTTCAAACCACCTGGATGCAATGTGTGGTGGTAGTAGATCTTGTCTGTCGCCTTGTGACCAGTCAACTTAACCTTGTTTGCATTAATAACGATAACGAAGTCACCAGTATCCACATTAGGAGTGTATGTTGGTTTGTTCTTACCACGTAAAATAGATGCAACAACTGTTGAAAGACGTCCCAAAGGAACATCGGTCGCATCAACGACATACCATTTACGTTCTACTTCACCTGGTTTAGCCATATATGTTGTACGCACTTGAATTTCCTCCAATTTCTGTTTTGTTTAACTCAACTATAATAAGTTTCCGGGGCTTATTTTGTGGAGGTAAACAATACCAACTTCCATTATATTGACAGTCCCGGTTAAAGTCAATCAAAAATCTAATAATCGACTTCTTTTAAATATAACCCACTTGCTGGGGCAGTTCCCCGGGCTTGATTGCGATCCTTGACCGCCAAAAGCCGCGGGATATCATCCACCGGCCGCCGTTTACTACCAATTTCAACTAAAACGGCCACCATGATTCGCACCATGTTATATAAAAAACCATTGCCATAAAATTCAAAAATAATTTCGTTTTGGGCTTCATCCTTCCAAGCCTTGGCCTCGTAAATGGTCCGCACGTGATTTTTGGCCGTGCTTCCGGAAGCCACAAAACTAGAAAAGTCGTGGGTGCCCTCTAAATCTTTAATTGCTTGTTGAATCAATTCAATGCTAATCGGAAATTTCCAATGTCCGGTGTAATTGCGTTTAAACGGGTCAACAAATTCCCCTAACGCCATCCGGTACTGATATCGTTTGCCATGGGTGGTAAAGCGTGCGTGAAAGTCTTCGTCCACGATCTCCACCTTTTTTACCTGCGTATCTAACGGTAAAATACTGTTCAACGCGTGCAACATGTTATTGGCCGTCATTTCAATTGGCAGATCAAAATGCACTACCTGACCGAAGGCGTGGACTCCGGCGTCCGTTCGACCAGAACCGAAAATTGGAATTTCAGGTTGGGGGTTCTTTGCAATTTTATTCACCGCGCGTTTTAAAACTCCCTCAACCGTTCGTTGGTTAGGCTGCGCTTGAAAGCCCGCAAAGTTAGTTCCATCGTAAGCCATTGTAATCTTATAACGCATGTCAACCTCATCTTCTAAGGGCGATAATCACTACTGCTGCAAGCAGCATCGTTACCGTCCCGATAATATCATTTTTTGTATAATTTAAAACCCGATACTTACTGCGCCCTTCTCCACCTTGGTAACCGCGCGATTCCATCGCCGTAGCGAGCTCCTCAGCGCGACTAAAGGCACTTTCAAACAGTGGAATGAGGATGGCTACGAGCTTCTTTAAACGCACCAAAATCGACCCAGAGCTAAAATCAGCCCCCCGGGACCGTTGTGCATTTAAAATCTTTTCCGTCTCGTCGATTAATGTTGGCACAAACCGCAAAGCAATCGACAGCATTAACGCCATTTCGTAAACTGGGAAGTGCACTTTCTTTAGCGGCATAAAAATGGCTTCAATCGCTCCCGAAATTTCCAAGGGAGAAGTTGTCAGTGTAAGTACGGTAGAAACTAGAATAATTAAAATAAACCTTATCGCAATGTACACGGCATTTAAAAGTCCGTTGCTGGTTATGGACAGAATTCCCCAATGCCAGTAGACGTGACCCCCGACACCAAAGAACACCTGGATAATCATCGTCAGTAAAATGACCCCAATTAACGGCTTTACCCCGTCCCAAAAGAAACGTGGACCAATTGCCGACGCTGCGATAATCACCATTGCTAAAACAAAGCTTGCTAGGTAAGCTGCCCAACTATTGGCAAGAAATACGGCGACAATGTATACCAAACTTAAAATTAGCTTAGCGCGCGGATCCATTCGATGGATAAAAGAATGACCGGGAATGTACCGCCCAAATAAAATCTTATTCACGTGCACGACCCCCGTTCTGCTTAAGCTGTTCAATTAGTTCGCCCATTTGCAGCGGAACTGGGTCGAAGTGGAATCCACGTTGCATTAACCGTTGGGCAAACTCCGTAACCTGGGGCAGCCCTAACTGGTGTTCTAATAACCACTCTGGAGCGCTGAAAACGGCTCGGGGACTCCCCACCTTAATAATTTGTCCGTCATCCATTACCACAACCTGATCGGCATAGTTGGCAACGTCATCCATCTGGTGGGTCACTAACAGGATTGTTAAGTGCTCTTGTTCATGTAATTCCGCAAAAAGCTCCATCATTTCGGTCCGTCCCTGCGGATCCAGACCTGCCGTGGGCTCGTCCAAAATTAAGATTGCCGGGTTGGTTGCTAAAATTCCGGCAATTGCCACCCGACGCATTTGCCCACCCGATAATTCAAAAGGTGATTTTTGCCAAGTGTTTTCGGGCATGTGTACCTTTGCAAGTGCCTGCTGAGCTCGTTGAGTCGCTTCCGCGTCACTTAAACCAAAATTTAGCGGACCGAATTTAACGTCGTCCAACACGGTTTCCGCAAATAACTGACTTTCAGGAAATTGAAAAACAATTCCCACGTGCTGCCTTAGAGCCACCAGTGCCTTATTTTTTGTGGTTGCATCAATTACTTGATTATCAACCTCGACCGTCCCCGTCGTGGGCTTCAATAGACCATTAACGTGCTGAATCAGCGTCGACTTTCCACTACCAGTGTGGCCAATGATTGCGGTATACGAGCCAGTAGGAATTGTTAAATCAACGTCCCTTAACGTCAGGTTTTCAAAAGGAGTATGGGCTTGGTAAACGTAGCTTACTGATTTGAACTTAATTGACATACCCATTCCTCCAATTCAGCTTCGTTCATTTTTAATGCTGGTGGCACGTTGAATCCATGGGCCACGAGTTCGTCATAGAGCTGACCGCTAAAGGGCTTTTCTAGCCCAGTCTGCTCTAAAAGCTGGTTGTCCGCAAAAACCGCTTGAGGGGTACCCGTGGTGACTACTTTACCGTCATTTAATACAATTACCTGATCGGCTAGCATTGCTTCGCTAACGTCATGGGTAATTGAAAGAACGGTTAAATCTTGTTGTTGGTGCACTTGGTTGATTAGTTGAATAATTTCCGTGCGTCCCTGTGGATCAAGCATGCTGGTGGCCTCGTCCAAAATCATAATTTCCGGTTTAGCCGCCAACACTCCGGCAATCGCCACCCGCTGTTTTTGCCCACCAGACAACTGGTCGGGTTGCCGGGACTTAAAGTCACTCATTCGCACCTGAGTAAGCACCTGCTCAACAATCTGGTGCATCTCCGCAGTAGGAATTCCTAAGTTTTCCAGTCCAAAGGCCACGTCATCTTCCACCGTGGCGCCAACAAACTGATTGTCTGGATTCTGAAAAATCATGCCAATCTTTTTTCTGACGTCCCATACCGTATCCTCACTAAGGGGAATTCCGGCTACCGTGACCGTGCCTTCCCGAAACGTCATCAATCCGTCAATTGTGCGTGCTAAGGTGCTTTTACCGCTCCCGTTATGTCCAACAATTGCCGTCCAGGTTCCCTTTTGAATAGCGACCGAGACATCATCCAGTGCTTTTTTATCACCATTATTAGCGTATTTATACGTAAGATGCTTTACTTCAATAATGTTTTCCACAGTCCTACTCTCCCGATACAATATGGAACTAATTTTATCATTGTATACAAAAAAAATCACTGAAGATAAAGGTAGCAAGTCCGTAAACTCGCCGTGGGCTAGACTCGGATTTCTCCAGCATCGTAACACCCTACCAATATCTTAGTGATAGATTTTGTTATTCTTATAATTGCTTAGAATTAGTCAACTAATTCTAAGACAACCATTGGGGCACCGTCTCCGCGGCGTGGCATCGTTTTGTAGATACGAGTATATCCACCATTACGATCAGCATAACGTGGAGCCAATTCAGCAAATAATTTTTGAAGTGCTGAAGAAACTTTAACATCTTCACCATCTTCTGTAACATCAGCAACGACGTTACGAACAAATGCTGCAGCTTGACGACGGGCATGTAAGTCGCCACGCTTACCCAATGTAATCATTTTTTCAGTTGTAGAACGTACTTCCTTAGCACGGGCTTCAGTTGTAACGATCTTTTCATTAACAATTAATTCTGTTGTAAGATCGCGAAGCAACGCTTTACGTTGGGAGCTTGTACGACCTAATTTACGATAACTCATCTATGGGAACCCTCCTTATGATTAGTCTTCTGAACGGAAACTCAAGCCCAAAGCATTCAGTTTTTCTTGGATTTCAACAAGTGATTTACGTCCAAGGTTACGAACTTTCATCATTTGAGCCTCAGTGCGATCAGTTAATTCTTGAACACTGTTAATACCTGCTCGTTTTAAGCAATTGTATGAGCGAACCGAAAGATCTAACTCTTCGATTGTCATTTCAAGCATTTTTTCCTTGTGAGTTTCTTCTTTTTCCACCATAATTTCAGTCTCTTTAGCCTGGTCATTAAGGTTTACAAAGATAGCAAGGTGTTCAGTTAAAATTTTAGCAGATAAACTTGTTGCCTCACTAGGAGTGATCGAACCATCAGTCCAAATATCGAGCGTAAGTTTATCGTAGTCATCTCGTTGACCAACACGAGTTTTTTCAACTTGATAATTAACACGTTCAATTGGGGTATAAATAGAATCGATTGGCAATACGCCAATTGGCATATCCGCCTTTCGAGCCTTGTTTTCGTCCGCAGAAGTATATCCACGGCCAGTATCAGCAGTTAAAACGGCATGGAATGTCGTTCCTTCTGCAACAGTACAAATTGGTGAATCTGGATTGAGAACCGTAACATCACCGTCTCCCATAATATCACCAGCAGTAACGTTGGCAGGTCCCACTACGTTGATATCTAACGTCTTTTCGTCATCAGATTCAATCTTTAAGGAAACCTTCTTTAGGTTCAAAATAATTTGTGTAACGTCTTCTACAACACCTTCAATAGTGGAGAATTCGTGTAACACGTTATCAATTTGAACACTGGTAATCGCTGCTCCTGGAAGCGACGATAATAGGATTCGACGAAGTGAATTACCAAGCGTTGTACCATATCCCCGTTCTAAGGGTTCAATAACAAATCGGCCATAATTGTCATTTTCGTCAATTTTATGAATTTTTGGCTTCTCAAATTCGATCATTCTAATTTTTACCCCTTTCAAAACGCAGTCTGCATTTCGACTTTGAATGCATTATAAAGTTTGCCCTCAAACAGAACCGAACTCTATACACGACGGCGCTTTGGAGGACGAGATCCGTTATGAGGAACTGGTGTAACATCACGAATTGCGCTTACTTCAAGCCCAGTTGCTTGGAGAGCACGAATTGCAGCTTCACGACCAGAACCAGGTCCTTTAACAGCAACTTCAACATTCTTCATACCATGTTCCATAGCAGCCTTTGCAGCAGCTTCTGAAGCCATTTGAGCAGCAAATGGAGTCGACTTACGACTACCCTTGAAACCAAGTGCACCAGCAGATGACCAAGCAACTGCGTTACCTTGAGGGTCTGTAATCATAACCAGAGTATTGTTGAATGTTGAATGGATATGAGCTACTCCAGATTCAATATTCTTTTTTACTCGACGCTTACGAGTATTTCTTTTCGTTGCCATAAATGTTTAGCCTCCTTTAATTATTTTTTTCTACCTGCGATAGAAACTTTCTTACCTTTACGTGTCCGAGCGTTATTCTTCGTGTGTTGTCCACGAACTGGCAAACCACGACGATGACGCATACCACGGTATGAACCGATTTCTTGGAGACGTTTGATATTGAGACTAACTGTACGACGAAGATCACCTTCAACAAGATACTTGTCTACTTCTGCACGAATCTTGTCTTCTTGATCTGCTGTTAAATCGCGAACGCGAACATCTTCAGAAACATCTGCGTCCTTTAAGATTTTTTGAGCGGTAGTGTTACCAATACCGTAAATATATGTCAAACCGATGACAATACGCTTGTCACGTGGTAAATCAACACCTGCAATACGGGCCATTAAATTTCACCTCCAAGTATAATAATTATTTTCCTTGACGCTGTTTGTGCTTAGGATTTGCTGAGCAAATTACCATAACGCGTCCTTTACGTTTAATGATCTTGCAATGTTCACACATTGGCTTAACTGATGGACGTACCTTCATGAATAAATCCTCCTAAACGAATAAAACTTATTTGAAACGATAGGTAATGCGACCCTTGGTAAGATCGTACGGCGACATCTCAACCGTAACCCGATCTCCAGGTAGAATCTTGATGTAATGCATCCGAATCTTACCCGAAACGTGGGCAAGAATTTCATGACCATTTTCAAGCTCTACTTTAAACATCGCATTAGGCATAGTTTCTTTGACTTTGCCCTCAATTTCAATGACATTATCTTTAGCCACTAAATTTGTGCCTCCTAATTAACTTTTCTAACAGTAAAAACCAACAAAAAGCTTCAAAATATGTATTCCGAAGCTAAACCTGAATCAGCTTACCATACGAAAAAACTATTTGCAAACAATGAACGTTATCTATAGTACCAACAAGCACGAAATTAGAGAGCCTCTAATACTTTTTTGACTTCAGAATAAACATCGTTGATATCCTGATCGCCATTAATATTGTAAAGGAGATGCTTTTCTTCATAGTAATCAATCAAAGGCGCGTTAAGTTTTGTGTTAACGGCAATTCGATTTTTTACCGTTTCTGGCTTGTCGTCCTCACGTTGATAGAATTCATGATGTCCGCAAACATCACAAGTTCCTTCAACCTTTGGTGGATTGTAGAGCTTATGATAAGTAGCTCCACAATTCTTACAAATAAATCTGCCAGATAGTCTTTCAACCAAGACTTCAGGTTCAACATGAATGTTGATCACTGCCGTCAATGGTTTATTTAAGCGAGATGTCATTTCGTCTAACGCCTTAGCTTGTTCGAGGTTTCGAGGGAAACCATCAAGCATAAAACCATCATTGACATCGTCCATTGCTAGACGATCTTCGACAATCCCGTTAGTTACACTATCGGGAACTAGTTCACCCTTATCGATGAACTTTTTAGCTTCAATCCCCATCTTGGTTTCATTTTTCATTGCTTCACGGAAAATGTCACCGGTGGAGATGTGCGGAATTTTAAAATCCTCAATAATCTTTTGAGCTTGGGTACCTTTACCAGCACCAGGCAAACCCATCAAAACGAGGTTTAATTTAGTCATTAGTAATTCTCCTTCATTGCTAAACGACGAATTAGTTACGAATAAACCCGATGTATTCTCGTTTCATCATTAGACCTTCAAGTTGGTCAAACAACTGAATTGCAACTCCGACCACGATTAGTAAGCTTGTTCCACCCAATCCAATCGATTCATCTAAACCAAAGATGTTAGATGCAAGTAACGGAATTAACGCAACTAAACCTAAGAAAAGTGCTCCGACTACGCTCAACCGAATCAAAAGACTCGAAACGTAGCTTTGCGTTTTCTTCCCAGGCCAAACACCTGGGATGTAACTGCCTTGCTTTTGTAAATTCTCCGCTAATTTTTCGGGATTAACCTGAACAAATGCGTAGAAGAACGTGAACAA
The DNA here is from genome assembly GCF_000146325.1 of Pediococcus acidilactici DSM 20284. Lineage (GTDB taxonomy): Bacteria > Bacillota > Bacilli > Lactobacillales > Lactobacillaceae > Pediococcus > Pediococcus acidilactici. Next base: position 859,000 of record NZ_GL397067.1, read on the forward strand.
GACGATTAACACGGTGTATAAGATTGCGCCATCCGTGGTTTGCATATTAAACACGTTGGTCAAGATATTGTACCAATCATCTTCTGAATGAGATGAAGCAAACGCCATTAAGATGGTCTGGGGAGTTGAAATAAACGAACTAGCAAAAATTACCGGAATAACTCCCGCAACGTTAACTTTTAATGGTAAGTAACTGCTGTCAGATGCGCCCGAAGCCCGGCGTGTATATTGGATTGGAATTTTACGGCTTGCTTGTTGTACCCAAGTTACGAAAATAACAATGGCTAAAACAGCAAGTAAAATTAATCCAACATACAAGAAGCTTTGGCCCCACTGACTTTTCGGCGTATTAACAAACTGTTCAGTATAAATTTGTTGAATTCCAGTTGGTGTCCGGGCAATGATCCCTGCGAAGATGATCATTGAAACCCCTTGACCAATACCCCGTTCTGTAATCATATCTCCTAACCAAGTTGTTAACATCGTTCCCGCTGTTAAAATCAACCCGATGGTTAAGAAGGTGTGTACATTTGGTGTTTCAACTAAATTCATTTGACTCAAGTAGTTAAAACCAGCAGTGATTCCGATTGATTGCGCAAAAGCAAGGACGATTGTTAACCACCGGGTTGCTTGATTAAGCTTCCGACGACCAACCTCACCTTGCTTACTCCATTCCACAAATTTTGGAACAATGTCCATTTGTAACAATTGAACAATAATTTGTGCCGTAATGTATGGAGAAACTCCCATTGCGAAAATGGAGTAGTTTGTCAATCCGCCACCACTAAAGGTATTAAGAATTCCAACTAATCCCGAAGAGGAAATGCTTTGCAAAGCATGCGCATTAACTCCCGGAACGGTGATGTATGATCCTAACCGAAATACAATCAAAATACCAAGTGTGAAGAATATCTTATGACGGATATCCTTCACTTTTAAAGCATTGATGACGGTCGAAAACATTAAATCACCTCGGTCTTACCACCAGCAGCTTCGATTGCCTTTACAGCACTCGCAGAGAATTTTTGAGCTTTAACAGTGAATTTCTTTGAAACTTCACCATTACCGAGAATTTTAACACCGCTAAGTTGTTTCTTGATGATACCAGCCTTAAGCAATGCTTCAGGTGTAATTTCAGCACCTTCGTCAAATACGTTAAGTGCATCAAGATTAACAATTGCATATTCTTTGCGGTTAATGTTTGTAAAACCACGTTTTGGAATCCGACGGTAAAGAGGCATTTGGCCACCTTCAAAACCTAAACGAACTTTTCCACGTGCCTTTTGTCCCTTTTGACCACGACCAGCTGTCTTACCGTTACCGCTTGAATCACCACGGCCGATCCGTTTGCGGCTAGTCCGTGAGCCTTCGCTAGGCTTTAATTCATTCAACTTCATGCAAGGAAACCTCCAATCTTACAATATTATTTTACTTCTTCGACTTCGATTAAGTGTGCAATGTGGAAAATTGCTCCACGAGTTGCCTCATTGTTAGGTAGGACAACCGAACTGTTAACCCGGCCAAGACCTAATTCCTTAACAATTTTTCTTTGTTTAGGGAGGCGATGTGCGGCACTTTTAATTAATGTAACTTTTAATTGTGACATCAGAATATCCTCCTTATTCAGCTAAATGATCGACTGAAACCCCACGTAGGGCAGCAACTTCTTCTGCATTACGCATGCTCTTAAGGCCTTCGAAAGTAGCACGGATAACGTTAACTGGAGTGTTTGAACCCAAACGCTTACTTGTAACATCATCAACACCGGCTAATTCCATAACGGCACGAACAGCACCACCAGCAGTAACTCCAGAACCTTCAGCAGCTGGCTTCATCAGAATCCGTCCACCACCGTAAACACCGATGGCTTCGTGAGGGAGAGTTGTTCCAACGATTGGAACTTCGATCAAACTCTTACGTGCAGTTTCAACTGCTTTACGAATTGCTTCTGGAACTTCTTGAGCTTTACCAGTACCAAAACCAACATGACCGTTCTTGTCACCAACAACGACTAAAGCAGCAAAACGAAGACGACGTCCACCTTTAACAACCTTTGTAACCCGGTTGATGGCAACTACGCGGTCTTCCAATTCCAATTTTTCTGGATCGATAAACTTAGACATGTACGTATTTCCCTCCTATCCTTAAAATTTAAGTCCGTTTTCGCGAGCAGCTTCAGCTAAAGCTTGCACACGACCATGGTAAAGGTATCCACCACGATCAAAAACGACATTTTCGATTTTCTTTTCAACAGCTCTCTTGGCAACCAAAGCACCAACTTGTGCAGCAGCTTCAGTCTTTGAGCCACCTGAAACTTCGCTATCTAATGTTGAGGCACTAACTAGCGTTACACCCGCTACGTCATCAATTACTTGAGCGTAGATGTTTTTGTTAGAACGATATACATTTAAGCGTGGGCACTCTGCAGTACCAGAGATTTTTGAACGAATACGTGCGTGACGACGTTGACGTTTCTTATTCTTATCTGGTTTTGAAATCAAAATTTTCACCTCATATTTTTAAATTATCAGCTAACTATATCAAGCTGCTAGATTACTTACCTGTCTTACCTTCCTTGCGGCGAACGTATTCACCAACGTAGCGAACCCCTTTACCTTTGTAAGGTTCTGGTGAACGTACGGCACGGATTTCAGCGGCAAAATCACCAACGCGTTGCTTGCTAATTCCACTGATATTAATGTGTGTGTTGTCAGGTACTTCTACCTTAAGGTCTTCAGGAGCTTCCATTTCAACTGGGTTTGAGTAACCTAGGTTCAAAACAAGCTTCTTACCTTTAAGTTGAGCACGGTAACCAACACCGACTAATTCGAGTTTCTTTTCGAAACCGTTGGTTACTCCTTCAACCATGTTGTTAAAGTTAGCGCGTGTAGTACCATGTAATGCGCGCATCTTGTTATCATCGCTTGGACGATCAAATGTAACAACATTTCCTTCAACGTTCATTTTAATATCCGCACTCATTGTGCGTGTTAATTCACCCTTAGGTCCTTTAACAGTAACGACGTTTCCGTCTTGTTTAATTTCAACACCAGCTGGAACTTCAACTGGTTTTCTACCGATACGGCTCATTGAACGGCACCTCCTTATCTAAAAAATTACCAGATGTAAGCTAATACTTCTCCACCGATTTTCTTAGCGCGTGCTTCTTTATCTGTGATTACACCTTCAGAAGTTGAGATGATTGCGATACCCAAACCATTCAACACCTTCGGAACTTCATCAGCTTTTACGTATGAACGTAATCCAGGTTTTGAAATACGCTTCAAACCAGAGATAACTCGTTCGTTGTTCTTTCCATATTTTAGGAATACACGAATGATGCCTTGTTTGTCATCGTCAATATATTCAACATCTTTGATAAAGCCTTCGTTCTTAAGAATTTCAGCAATATCCTTCTTAATTTTTGATGCAGGTACTTCTAAAGATTCGTGACGAACCATGTTCGCATTACGAATACGAGTAAGAAAGTCTGCAATCGGATCTGTCATAGACATTCAGTATTACCCTCCTTTAACTCTGATTTCTTTTTACCAACTAGCTTTCTTCATACCAGGAATTTGTCCTTCATGAGCTAATTCACGAAGGCAAATACGGCATAAATGGAATTTACGGTATACAGAGTGTGGACGGCCACAACGTTCGCAACGAGTATATGCTTGAGTTGAGAACTTAGCAGGACGTTCACTCTTTACAACTAATGATTTTTTAGCCAATTTGTTTGCTCCCTTCGCTTACTTTTCAAATGGCATTCCAAATTCTGCCAATAATTCACGTGATTCTTCGTCAGTGTTTGCTGTCGTAACGATTACGATATCCAAACCACGAACACGGTTAACATTATCAAAATCGATTTCTGGGAAAATCAATTGTTCGCGAACACCTAATGTGTAGTTACCGCGGCCATCAAAGGCAGTACGGCTAACACCGTGGAAATCACGAACTCGAGGTAATGAAACGTTGATCAACTTGTCTAAGAAGTCATACATTCTTTCACCACGAAGTGTAACTTTGGCACCAATTGACATACCTTCACGAAGACGGAATCCAGCAATTGACTTTTTAGCCTTTGTAACAAGTGGCTTTTGTCCTGAAATAAGTGCTAATTCAGCAACAGCTTCATCAAGGTTCTTTGAGTTAGCAACTGCATCACCAACACCCATATTCAAAACGATTTTTTCAATCTTTGGTACTTGCATAACTGATGTGTAGTCAAATTTCTTAACTAGATCAGGTGTAATTTCGTTAACGAACTTTTCTTTTAAACGATTTGCCATGAATTTATTTTCCTCCCTCCGTTTAGATTACTTGTCGATACTTTCGCCAGTTTTTTTAGAAACACGAACTTTTTTACCATCAACAACCTTGAAACCAACCCGAGTTGGTTCATTAGTTGATGGATCGATAAGCATTACGTTTGAAACATCGATTGGTGCTTCAATATCAAGAATTCCACCTTGAGGATTTGCATTGTTAGGCTTTTGATGTTTTTTAATCATGTTAATGCCTTCAACAACAACACGGTTCTTTTTAGCAAGTGTTTGTTTGATGGTACCTTCCTTGCCCTTGTCTTTTCCGCTGATTACGCGAACTTTGTCGCCAACTTTTACGAACATTTAATGGCGCACCTCCTTCGTTATGATGGTCGATTACAATACTTCAGGAGCCAAAGAAACAATCTTCATGTAGTCCTTATCACGTAATTCACGTGCAACTGGGCCAAAGATACGTGTTCCTTGTGGACTCTTATCATCTTTAATTAATACTGCAGCATTTTCGTCAAATTTGATGTATGAACCATCAGCACGATGTGCGCCTTGTTTTGTACGAACAACAACCGCTTTGACAACGTCACCTTTTTTGACAACGCCACCTGGTGTTGCTTGTTTAACCGTAGCAACCACAACGTCACCAATGTAACCAAATTTAACACGGGAACCACCCAATACCTTAATAACCAACAGTTCACGTGCTCCAGAATTGTCAGCAACTTTCAAACGACTCTCTTGTTGGATCACAGTTAGTGTCCTCCCTTCAATTTTGTATCAGAATACGAAACATGAGCTAGATAATAACTGCTTTTTCAACGATATCAAGCAAACGGAATCTCTTTGTTGCAGACAAAGGTCTTGTTTCCATGATTGTTACGATATCGCCCTTCTTTGCAGCGTTATTTTCGTCATGTGCCTTATATTTCTTTGAGTACTTTACACGTTTACCGTAAACTGGATGTGTCTTGTAAGTATCGATTTGGACTGTGATAGTCTTATCCATCTTGTCAGAAACTACGCGTCCTTGGTAAACCTTTCGTGCGTTACGTTCTTCACTCATTGACTAAGTCCTCCCTTCGTATTCTTTTACTTGTTTAATTCTTGTTGACGTAGAGCAGTTTTGATCCGCGCAATGTTCTTGCGAACAGCTTTAAGGCGAGCAGTGTTTTCAAGTTGGCCAGTTGCCAATTGGAAACGTAGGTTGAATAACTCGTCCTTGTACTCTTTTTCCTTGTTGATCATTTCGTCAGTGGTTAATTCATTAATTTCTTTAGCCTTCATCTGATTCGCCACCTACTTCCTCGCGTGCGATAATCTTTGTCTTAACAGGAAGTTTCATAGCTGCCAAGCGAAGAGCTTCGCGGGCAACTTCTTCAGGAACACCTGCAACTTCAAACATAACCTTTTCGCGTTTTACTGGTGCAACCCAGCCTTCTGGAGTACCTTTACCATTACCCATACGAACACCCACACCTTTAGATGTGTATGATTTATGAGGGAAAATCTTAATCCAAACTTTACCGCCACGCTTCATGTAACGCGTCATTGCGATACGAGCAGCTTCAATTTGGCGGTTAGTAATCCATGATGAAGTCAATGCTTGTAAGCCGAATTCACCAAAAGTAACTGTCTTACCGCCTTTAGCGGCTCCACGCATCCGTCCACGATGTTCGCGACGATGTTTTACTCTCTTAGGTACTAACATGCTTATTTCCCTCCTTGTTCTTTAGAGTTGTTATTAGCTTCCTTTGCTTCAGGTAAAATTTCACCACGGTAAACCCATGTCTTAACACCAAGTTGACCGTATGTAGTACGAGCTTCAACCCAAGCGTAATCCACATCAGCACGTAATGTGTGAAGAGGAACCTTACCTTCGGAATAGTGTTCTACACGTGACATGTCGGCTCCGTTTAGACGACCTGCAACTTGTGTCTTAATACCTTTAGCGCCGGCACGCATTGAGCGTTGCATAGCTTGTTTCATAGCACGACGGAATGCAACCCGTCCTTCTAGTTGAGCAGCAATGTTTTCACCAACAAGTTTTGCTTCAAGATCAGGTTTCTTGATTTCAACGATGTTGATGTGAACACGTTTGCCAGTTAATTCATTTAGTTGTTTACGCAACTTTTCAACTTCTGATCCACCTTTACCGATAACCATACCTGGTTTTGCAGTGTGAATTGAAATGTTAACACGATTTGCAGCACGTTCAATTTCAACAGTAGATACGGAAGCATCAGTGAGTTGCTTTGCGATAAATTCACGAATCTTGATGTCTTCGCCAAGGAACTTAGCAAAGTCTTTATCAGCATACCATTTTGCTTGCCAATCACGAATGACACCAACACGGAATCCATTAGGATTTACTTTTTGACCCACGCGTTATCCCTCCTATTTTTCTGATACTACAACTGTAATATGACTTGTCCGTTTGTTGATTGGTGATGCCGAGCCCTTAGCACGTGGACGGAAACGTTTCAACGTTGGTCCTTCGTTAACAAAGACTTTGCTAATTACCAAATCTTCACGATCCAAATCAAAGTTATTTTCAGCATTCGCCACTGCAGACTTCAATACCTTTTCTACGATAGGTGAAGCACTGCGCGGTGTAAATTTAAGAATTGCAAAAGCTTCAGCGACACTTTTACCTCTGATAAGATCGACTACGAGACGAACCTTACGAGCGGCAATCCGAACAGTCTTTGCAGTTGCCTGTGCAGATGTTACTTGTTCAGCCATGATTCATCCTCCTTACTTTCCAGATGTCTTTTTGTCGTCGCCACCGTGACCACGGAATGTGCGAGTTGGAACAAATTCGCCAAGCTTATGACCAACCATATCATCTTGGATATAAACTGGAACATGTTTTCTACCATCGTATACAGCGATTGTGTAACCGATGAAACTTGGAAAAATTGTTGAACGACGTGACCATGTCTTGATAACTGATTTCTTTTCTTGATCTTTTTGTGCATCGATCTTCTTCAAAAGATGTTCATCAGCGAATGGTCCCTTTTTTAAACTACGACCCATTAATTTGACCTCCTTCGAAAACTGTTCTAGATATTACCTAAGCGACCGCGTTTACGACCACGAACGATAAATTTGTTTGACTTGTTATGTTTGTTACGAGTCTTCTTACCAATTGTTTTCTTACCCCATGGAGAAAGTGGAGATGGACGTCCGATAGGTGCCTTACCTTCACCACCACCATGTGGATGATCGTTAGGGTTCATTACAGAACCACGAACGTGTGGACGTTGACCAGCGTAACGGTTACGACCAGCTTTACCAACGTTGATTAATTCGTGTTCTTCGTTACCTACAGCACCAATTGTGGCACGGTTTGTAGCAAGAATCATACGAACTTCTGAAGATGCAAGACGAACAAGTGCATACTTGCCTTCTTTACCAAGTAATTGAGCTGATGTACCAGCAGAACGAACAAGTTGTCCACCCTTACCTGGTTTTAATTCAATATTGTGGATAACTGTACCAACAGGAATGTTTGCAAGTGGTAGCGCGTTACCTACTTTAATGTCGGCTTCAGGTCCAGATTGAACTTGGTCGCCAACTTTTAAACCTTTAGGAGCAATGATGTATGATTTAACACCATCAGCGTAAACAAGCAATGCAATGTTAGCTGAACGGTTTGGATCATATTCGATTGCCTTAACTGTTGCTGGCACATCGTCTTTAATCCGCTTAAAGTCGATGATCCGGTATTGACGCTTGTTACCACCACCACGATGGCGAACCGTCATCCGACCGTAGTTGTTACGACCAGCTGAATGGCTTTGAGATTCCAACAATGACTTTTCTGGACGCTTCTTTGTAATTTCAGCGTAGTCCAATTGTGTCATGCCACGACGAGCATTCGTTGTTGGCTTAAATTTCTTAATCCCCACGTTGTTTCCCTCCTATTTTTTATTCTTCACCAAATAATTGGATTTCTTTTGAATCTTCTGAAAGTTGAACGATTGCCTTACGACGCTTCTTTGTGTAACCAGCGTAACGGCCTTGGCGCTTCAACTTACCTTTAACATTCATAATGTTAACCTTGATTACCTTAACATCAAAGATCTCTTCGATAGCTTTCTTAACTTGAGTCTTTGTAGCACGAGGATCTACGTCAAACGTGTAACGCTTGTCGTCAATCAACGCCATGGATGCTTCGGTAACAACTGGGCGTAAAATAATATCACGTGATTCCATTATGCTAGAGCCTCCTCTACTTGAGAAAGAGCCTTTTGTGTAATGACAAGTTTGTCGCTATTCATAATATCTAAAACGTTGATACCAGTTGGTTCAACAATTTTTACGTTAGATAAATTACGAGCAGCCAATACAGCACTTTCGTTATCTTCTTCAAGAACTAATAGAGCTTTCTTTTCAACATTAAGTTTGCTTAATGATTGAGCAAAGTCCTTTGTCTTTGGAGTTTCGAACTTAAATTCATCAACAACAACCAAGCTTTCATCCAATACCTTTTGTGAAAGTACTGACTTCAATGCTAAGCGACGCATTTTCTTTGGAATGCTGTATGCGTATGAACGAGGAGTTGGTCCGAAGACAATTCCTCCGCCACGCCATTGTGGTGAACGAATTGAACCTTGACGAGCACGTCCAGTACCCTTTTGACGCCATGGTTTCTTACCACCACCACGTACAGCACTACGATTCTTTACTGCGTGTGTTCCTTGGCGCATAGATGCACGTTGCATAACTACGGCTTCAAAGACCACATCGTTGTTGGGTTCAATACCGAAGATGTCGGCATTTAATTCAACGGTTCCGTTTTGAGTTCCGTCTTGTTTGAATAATGATACGTTAGCCATTTATTGGTCCTCCTCTCTTATTTAGATGTGTTTTTTACAGTACTCTTAACAACTACGTATGACTTCTTAGCGCCAGGTACGTTACCCTTAACCAAAAGTACGTTGTTTTCTGTATCTGCCTTAACGATTTCTAGATTTTGAATTGTAACTGTCTTGTTACCCATGCGACCTGGCAACTTCTTACCTGGGAACACGCGGTTAATAATTGCTCCCAATGAACCAGGACGACGGTGGTAACGAGAACCGTGCGCCATCGGACCACGACGTTGACCGTCTTTTTTGATAACACCTTGGAAACCATGTCCCTTAGTAGTACCAGTTACATCGACGAAGTCACCTGCTTCAAAGATGTCTGCTGCGATCTTGTCTCCGACTTTAACATCTTCCCCAAGCTCAACATCTCTGATTTCGTGAATGAAGCGCTTAGGATTTGTATTTGCTTTTGCTACATGGCCTTGTTCAGGTTTGTTACTCAATACTTGACGCTTGTCGTCAAAACCTAATTGAGCTGCTGCATAACCGTCGTTTTCAACAGTCTTAAGTTGCAATACAACGTTAGGAGTAGTATCGATTACTGTAACTGGGATTAATTCACCAGCTTCAGTGAAAACCTGTGTCATTCCGACCTTCTTACCTAAGATTCCTTTTGTGGTCATTAGTACACCTCCGTTTGTGCTTTAAAATTATAATTTGATTTCGATATCTACACCGCTTGGCAAGTCAAGCTTCATCAAAGAATCAACTGTCTTTGGTGTAGGGTTAACGATATCAATCAAACGCTTATGTGTGCGCATTTCAAACTGTTCACGAGCCTTCTTGAACTTGTGTGGAGAACTCAAAACAGTGTAAACTGTGCGTTCTGTTGGCAATGGGATTGGACCCGAAATTGTTGCACCAGTGCGTTTTGCTGTTTCAACAATCTTGTCAGCAGATTGATCTAAAATACGATGTTCGTAAGCCTTAAGGCGAATACGAATTTTTTGTTTTGCCATTGTGTTACCTCCCTCGTCTATTTTAAAAATAAGACTTGCTCCGTGAAAATTACCGCCACACCCTGTGGCAAAGCGGCCGGGTGTGTCGCAACCTTTCACATCAACGCTCTGCTTATACACCACCGTGGGGAGGGCAGTATGCCCCCCTCGTTTTTACACGGTACTTGATTATGATACATGAAAAACGCCCCCGTGGCAAGGGCATTTAGCGATTTTTTTGCAAAAAAAGAAGTTCCCTTCCCTAACGCTTTAAACGTTAAAAAAGAGAACTTCGATTTTAGAAATTATTCAGCTTTTCCGCCATTTTTCTTGATAATTTCTTCTTGGATTGACTTTGGAACTGGTTCGTAGTGATCAAAGGTCATTGTAAATGTACCACGACCTTGTGATGCAGAACGAAGCGTAGTTGCATAGCCAAACATTTCTGAAAGTGGAACAAATGCGTGGATTTCTTCAGCACCAGCAATTGCTTCCATACCTTCAACACGACCACGACGAGCAGTTACTTGACCCATGATATCACCCATGTATTCTTCTGGAACACGGATTTCTACCTTCATAACTGGTTCTAAGATAACTGGTGCAGCCGTCTTAGCAGCTTCCCGTAAAGCGATTGAAGCAGCAACCTTGAAGGCAGCTTCACTAGAATCGACTTCGTGGTAACTACCATCGTATAACTTAGCCTTCAAGTCAACTAATGGATAACCTGCAAGAACACCGTTATTCATAGCTTCCTTCAAACCTTGTTCAACTGATGGAATGTATTCACGAGGAACTACACCACCAACGATAGCGTCTTCGAATTCGAATCCTTTACCTTCTTCGTTAGGTGTGAATTCGATCCAAACATCACCATATTGACCTTTACCACCAGATTGACGAACAAACTTACCTTGAGCAGAAGTTTGTTTTGTAAATGCTTCACGGTAAGAAACTTGTGGAGCACCAATCTTAGCTTCAACGTTAAATTCACGCTTCATCCGGTCAACGATGATATCCAAGTGAAGTTCACCCATTCCAGCGATAACTGTTTCCCCAGTTTCTGGGTTAGTTTCAGCACGGAATGAAGGATCTTCTTCAGCAAGTTTTTGTAAAGCAACGTCCATCTTATCTTGGTCAGCCTTTGATTTTGGTTCAACGGCAACTTCGATAACTGGTTCTGGGAATTGCATTGATTCCAAGTGTAATGGATGATCTGGATCAGTTAAAGAATCACCAGTAGTAGTGTTCTTCAAACCGATTGCGGCAGCGATATCACCAGAGAATACTTCTGGGATTTCTTGACGTTGGTTAGAGTGCATTTGTAGCAAACGACCAACCCGTTCACGCTTGTTCTTTGTAGCATTTAATACGTATGAACCAGATTCCAAAGTACCTTGGTAAACACGGATAAATGTCAAACGACCAACAAATGGGTCAGTAGCAACCTTAAATGCCAAAGCAGCAAATGGCTTGTCGTCGCCGGCAATCAATTGAACTTCTTCACCAGTATCAGGATCTGTAGCACCGTATGGCTTAACATCCAATGGAGATGGTAAGTAATCCACAACAGCGTCTAACATCATTTGAACACCCTTGTTCTTGAATGCTGAACCAGCAAGTACTGGGAACAATTCAAGTGACAAAGTACCCTTACGGATAGCAGCTTTGATTTCATCAGTAGAAATTTCTTCACCGCCAAGGTATTTTTCCATGATGTTTTCGTCAACGTCAGCTAAAATTTCAAGCATTTCGCCACGACGTTTTTCAGCTTCTTCCCTGTATTGGTCAGGAATTTCAACGGTATCCCATTCGGTACCTAATTCGTCTTCATCATACAAGTCGGCCTTCATTTCAACTAAGTCAATAACCCCTTCAAAGTCATCTTCGGCACCGATTGGCATTTGAATTGGTAAAGCATTAGCTTGAAGACGGTCACGTAATGATTGTACGGAGAAGTCGAAGTTAGCACCGATCTTATCCATCTTGTTAGCAAAAACGATCCGGGGAACGTTGTAATCAGAAGCTTGACGCCAAACTGTTTCAGTTTGTGGTTCAACCCCTGCTTGTGCATCAAGAACGGCTACCGCACCATCAAGCACCCGGAGAGAACGTTCAACTTCGATAGTGAAGTCCACGTGTCCTGGGGTATCAATGATGTTAATCCGGTGGTCTTTCCATGCTGCAGTTGTAGCAGCGGATGTGATTGTGATCCCACGTTCTTGTTCTTGTTCCATCCAGTCCATTTGTGAAGCACCATCATGGGTTTCACCGATTTTGTGGATTTTACCTGTATAGTACAAGATTCGTTCGGTTGTGGTAGTCTTACCAGCATCAATGTGAGCCATGATACCGATGTTACGAGTCTTTTCTAAAGGAAACTCACGTTTGTTAGCCATTATTTAAAGTTTCTCCTTCCAATGAAATCAATTAATAGCCTGTTAGAAAAAATGACTACTATATGCATCCATATAATAGTCATCAATGGTTGCAACAAGTAATTGCAACGACTGAATTTTACCAACGATAATGTGCAAAGGCACGGTTAGCTTCAGCCATCTTATGTGTATCTTCACGTTTCTTAACAGATGCACCAGTGTTGTTAGCAGCATCCATGATTTCACGTGCAAGACGTTCTGACATTGTGTGTTCACCACGGAGACGAGCGTAGTTAACTAACCAACGTAAACCAAGGGTTGTACGACGGTCTGGACGTACTTCGATCGGAACTTGGTAGTTAGAACCACCAACACGACGAGCCTTAACTTCAAGGACAGGCATGATGTTGTTCATTGCTTCTTCGAATACTTCAGTTGGTTGAGAACCCGTTTCCTTTTCGATAATATCGAAAGCTTTGTATAGAATCTTTGAAGCTTTTCCACGCTTACCATCTAACATTAAACGGTTGATTAAGCGTGTAACAAGCTTTGAGTTATAAATTGGATCTGGTAATACTTCGCGTTTTGGTGCTGGACCTTTTCTTGGCATTTATACACGACCTCCTTACTTCTTAGGCTTCTTTGTACCGTATTTAGAACGGCTTTGTTTACGATCAGTAACCCCTGCTGTATCAAGTGCACCACGGATAACATGGTAACGAACACCAGGTAAATCCTTTACACGTCCACCACGGATCAAGACAACACTATGTTCTTGAAGGTTGTGACCAATACCAGGAATGTATGCTGTAACTTCGATCAAGTTAGATAAACGAACACGAGCATACTTACGCAAAGCTGAGTTAGGCTTCTTAGGTGTCATAGTACCGACACGTGTTGCAACTCCACGTTTTTGAGGAGCTGGATTATTAACTTGAGACTTCTTCATGCTGTTGTAGCCGTAGTTCAAAGCTGGAGCCTTTGACTTCGAGCTTTGAGAACGACGACCCTTACGAACCAATTGGTTAATTGTAGGCATCGATGTTTCTCCTTCCAAATAATTGAAAAATAATTTAAGTATTTTTAAGTACACATATCCAGGCGGTTCTTTTTTTGCTATAAAAAAAGATGGCCAGGACGGGTACCAGGGCTAACGTTTCCAGTCAGCATGTCTGCATTTGCGCAGAGAACCTGTCCACAAAAAGCACCTTAAATAGAATATCACGCAATTTTATTGAATGCAAGTTAATCAATTAAAAAAACGCTCCGTTAGTTTCGTAATTTTATATTTAGTTACGGTTACTGAGGAGGCAAATTCAATGTTACCATTCTATCATTTTTTAATTTTTTACTTTGGCTGTTCGTGGGGATCTTTTTTAATGGCTACTTATCAACGTCGCTTAACCGGAGGCTCCATTACTTTTCCCGCTTCCCATTGTGATTATTGTTTAACTCCCCTACCCTACTTTTGTTTATTCCCTATTTTTAGCTACTGCTTTAGCAAGGGGCGCTGTCTTTTTTGCGGAAACCAGATTCCCCTCAAAATGCTGGGACTCGAAGTCATTAGCGGGATCGGCTTTTGGTTAACCATACAACTAACTACTGGCGAACCCTTTACACTTCTAACTCTGCTGATTCTAAGTTTTCTTAGTGTAGAAGATTACGCCACTAGACAAATCCACTCCCAAATTTTGCTATTTCCCGCGCTATTTGAAACTTACCAATCCTTTAGCGGTGTGAAATTTGCAACACTCGTGGTATTAACCGTTTTACTATTAAATAACTTTGAAAACCAGCGTTTTTTTCAAAAAATGGGGCAAGGCGACCTTGAAGTAATGGTTTTTCTCGCCTCCTATTCGGGACGTCCATAACTTCAGGAATTATTTGCTTAGCCTGCTTAATTGCGTTAGTGCGCATAATGGTTACCAAACAACGAATGGTTGCCTTCGTCCCCTGCCTTTTTGCCGCCAATTGGTTAGTCCTTACCTATATTAACCATTCAGCTCCACAACTAATTATGCTAAGATAACCATAATCAAATTTAGGGGGTTACCATCATGCAAAAAATTTATTTCAATCACGACGGCAACGTTGATGATTTAGTTTCGTTGATTTTATTACTCGCTTTTCCAGATACGGAAATTGTCGGGGTTAGTGCCGTGGGCGCCGACTCTTACGTCGAACCCGCCGTTTCGGCATCGCGCAAAATTATCGATCTATTCGGTTCGCCTAGCCAACTCGAAGTGGCCCAATCCGACTCCCGGCCGGTCAACCAATTTCCTAAGGAATGGCGGCTAAGTGCATTTTCGTTCGATGATTTCCCGATTTTAAATGAACATCTCAATGAGGGTAATCCCCAAACTCGGTTAGCTAAACAGCCGGCGCACCTCGACATGGTTCAAAAACTTCAGCAATCATCTGTGCCGGTCACCCTCGTAATGACTGGTCCATTGACTGATTTAGCACGTGCTTTAGCAGTTGATCCCACCATCACCGCCAAAATTGATCGGCTATTCTGGATGGGGGGGTTCAATGAACGGGATCGGAAACGTAGCCGAACCTGCACACGACGGCTCTGCTGAATGGAACGCTTTTTGGGACCCCGAGGCAGTGCAAACTGTATTCGATAGCGATTTACCGATTACTATCGTCAGCCTAGACAGTACTAACCAAGTCCCCCTCACCACTGCGCTGCGTCAACGTTGGGCAAAACAACGGCAGTACCCCGCTCTCGACTTGGTTGGCCAGGGTTACTCATTAGTGCACTCTTTCGAAGCTAATTCAACTTACTACCTTTGGGACGTGCTCACCACCTTAATTAGCAAGTATCCTGAACTAGTTTCTAGCAAGCCACTGAATGTAAAGGTGGTTTCTAAGGGGATTTCGGCTGGAAAAACGTATCCGGATCCGACAGGTCGTCCCGTCACCTTTGTTACCCAAGTTAATGCAGCTGCCTTTTACGACCGCTTCGACCAGCTCGCCCAAAGTCTGCGCAGCAACTTCCAAAATTAAATTCCATTTCCTAACAAAAAAGGGTGTTCCAAGTCAAAATAACTTGGAACACCCTTTTAAAATTCACAATTAATTTTCAATTGTTTCGTTCATTTCTTTTTCAACGTCGCTTAACGTTTGTGGTTGTTCAGTATTGCCACCAACCACTTCTGGTTTAATTTGACGGTAGTCTGTCATTCCAGTACCGGCAGGAATAATCTTACCGATAATAACATTTTCCTTCAAACCAACCAACGGATCGTTCTTACCGCGAATAGCTGCGTCCGTCAATACTCGGGTAGTTTCTTGGAAGGAAGCCGCGGATAAGAAACTATTAGTTTCCAAAGCAGCCTTAGTAATACCAAGAATTACTGGACGAGATGTTGCCGGGATTCCACCAGCGATCAAGGTCTTGTAGTTATCCTTCTTGAAGTCGTCGATGTCCATCAACGTCCCTGGAAGAATATCTGTGTCACCTGGATCCATAACCCGTACTTTCCGAAGCATTTGACGAATCATGATTTCAACGTGCTTGTCACTGATTTCAATACCTTGCATACGGTAAACCTTTTGGATTTCACTGAGCAAGTAGTTTTCAGTAGAAAGTACGTCACGAACCTTGATAAGCTTCTTCGGATCGATAGAACCTTCGTTAAGTGGTGCACCACGGTGGATGTAGTCACCTTCAGCTACCTTCATGCGGGCAGTGATTGGTAAGCTATACGTCCGGGTATCTGTTTCACCCTTAACGGTAACTTCCTTAGTACCTTCGGCAGGATCTTCTTCAATGGATTCAACCACCCCAGTAACTTCGGAAATTTCAGCAGGTCCCTTAGGATTACGAGCTTCCACAATTTCTTGGATACGTGGAAGACCTTGGGTAATATCGGCGTTACCAGCAACCCCACCAGTATGGAAGTTACGCATGGTAAGCTGAGTACCTGGTTCACCGATTGATTGAGCAGCAACTGTACCAACTGCTTCACCAACTTCAACCCGGTCCCCAGTAGCCATGTTCCGGCCGTAACACTTTTCACAAACCCCGTGAGCCGTGTTACATGTAAATGCGGAACGGATAGTTACTTCTTGGATACCAGCATCAATAATTTCTTGTGCACTACGTTCGTCGATCATTTCGTTTTGACCCACGATCACCTTGCCAGTTTCTGGATTGATAACTGACTTCATGGTGTAACGACCAAGGATCCGGTCGTAAAGTGGTTCAATCATTTCGTTACCTTCTGCAATCGCAGTGATCAATAGACCGCGGTCAGTACCACAATCCTTTTCACGAACGATAACGTCTTGGGCAACGTCAACCAAACGACGAGTCAAGTAACCTGAGTTAGCGGTCTTCAAGGCCGTATCGGTCATTCCTTTACGAGCACCGTGAGTAGAAATAAACATTTCCAAAACACTAAGTCCTTCACGGAAGTTTGACAAGATTGGCAATTCCATGATCTTACCATTAGGCGCAGCCATCAAACCACGCATCCCGGCAAGCTGCGTAAAGTTAGAGATGTTACCACGAGCACCAGAATCCGACATCATGAAGATTGGATTTTGTGGATCGAAGGTATCCATCAACCGTTGTTGAATTTCATCCTTAGCATCGTTCCAAATTCCAATAACCCGTTCATAACGTTCGTCATCCGTAATCAAACCACGACGGAATTGTTTAGTAACCGTTGCGACCTTCTTATGCGCTGCAGCAATAATCGCAGGCTTGTCCGGCAAGTTGGTAATATCCGCAATCCCCACGGTTAATCCAGAAAGTGTGGAACGGTAGAAACCAAGATCCTTCATCCGGTCAAGGAGCAAGGAAGTTTCGGTAACTTTGTATTGCTTGTAAACTTCCGCAATTACATCACTCAAGAATCCAGACTTGAATGGTGAAAGTAGCGGACGTTGGTTCAATTGTTCATGAATATCTTCACCAGCTTCAAGGAAGTATTCATCCGGCGTACCGTTAACTAAGTTTTCGTTAGTTGGCGCGTTCAGATAAACAAAATCCTTTGGCAAAATGTCGTTGAACAACATCTTACCAGCCGTGGTGATCAAAATTTGTTGCCGTTGTTGATCGGTAAATGGCTTTTCAGGCATTGAACTTGCCCGCACCCCAATTCGGGTGTGAATTGATACGTAACCATTTTGCAAAGCAAGTTTAACTTCGTCGAGGTCGTTAAAGATCATTCCTTCCCCAACGCTTTCAGCACGTTCCATGGTTAACCAGTAGTTACCAATAACCATATCTTGAGAAGGCGTAACCACTGGCTTACCATCCTTAGGTGCCAAAATGTGGTGAGCAGCAAGCATTAAGAGCCGTGCTTCTGCTTGAGCTTCGTTAGATAGCGGAACGTGGATCGCCATTTGGTCCCCATCAAAGTCGGCGTTATAAGCTTCACAAGCTAATGGGTGAAGCCGCATTGCCTTACCACTAACAAGAACTGGTTCAAAGGCTTGAATACCAAGTCGATGCAAAGTAGGGGCCCGGTTCAATAGCACGGGATGTTCCTTAATAACATCTTCTAAAACGTCATAAACTTCTTCGTCTTTACGATCGATTTTCCGCTTAGCGTTCTTAATGTTAGAAGCTAAGTTCCGGCTAACCAATTCCTTCATAATGAATGGCTTGAATAATTCCATTGCCATTGGAACTGGGAGACCCATTTGGTTCATCTTTAATGATGGACCAACATCAATAACCGAACGTCCGGAGTAGTCAACCCGCTTACCAAGTAAGTTTTGACGGAAACGTCCTTGCTTACCTTTCAGCATGTGAGAGAGTGACTTCAACGGACGGTTACCAGGACCAGCAACCGGACGACCACGCCGACCATTATCGATCAACGCATCTACCGCTTCTTGGAGCATCCGCTTTTCGTTTTGCACGATAATTCCCGGTGCGTTCAAGTCTAATAAGCGTTTCAACCGGTTATTCCGGTTAATTACCCGCCGATACAAATCGTTCAAGTCGGAAGTAGCAAAACGGCCACCATCCAATTGAACCATTGGACGAAGATCTGGCGGAATAACTGGGATAGCATCCATTACCATCCAATCCGGATGGTTACCAGACTTGATGAAGGCTTCAATAATGTCCAAACGACGTACGGCACGCGTCCGTTTTTGGCCAGAAGCTTCCTTCAATTCTTCTTTTAGTAAGTTAGCTTCTTTTTCTAGATCCACGCTTTGTAGCAAGGCTTGGATAGCTTCCCCACCAATCTTAGCTACGAAACGATTTCCGTATTCGTCTAACTTAGCCCGGTATTCACGTTCAGTTAGCAATTGCTTCTTTTCAAGTGGAGTATCACCAGGATCAACAACTACGTAAGAAGCAAAGTAAATAATTTCTTCCAATGAACGAGGGCTCATGTCAAGTACTAAGCCCATCCGACTTGGAATACCTTTAAAGTACCAGATGTGAGTTACTGGAGCTGCAAGTTCAATATGTCCCATCCGTTCGCGACGAACTTTTGACTTAGTAACTTCAACACCACAACGATCACAAACAATTCCCTTATAACGAATCCGTTTGTACTTTCCACAAGCACATTCGTAATCCTTAGTCGGTCCAAAAATGCGTTCGTCGAATAACCCATCTTTTTCTGGTTTTAAAGTTCGATAGTTGATGGTTTCTGGTTTCTTAACTTCCCCATACGACCACATCCGGATCTTATCAGGCGAAGCTAAACCGATTTGCATACTTTCGAATTTATTAACATCGATCAACGGACTGACCTCCTCTTTCTTTTATAAAAATTAATTTTGGTTGTTTTCAGTTTCCACAGGAGTAGATTCCGTTGTTGACGAGTCAGCTTCGTTAGCATTAGCCGCCTTTTGCTTTTCGGCATACTTGCTTAGAGCATCAACGTTGACAACTTCATCATCATCTTCGTCCATATCACGAAGTTCAACCTCTTGCTTATCTTCTCCAAGAACCTTCATGTCTAGTCCTAAAGCTTGCAATTCCTTAACCAACACGCGGAATGATTCCGGTACGCCAGGACGAGGAATTGATTCACCCTTCACGATTGCTTCATAAGTCTTAACCCGTCCCACAATATCATCAGACTTGTAAGTTAAGATTTCTTGCAATGTGTAAGCTGCACCATAAGCTTCAAGGGCCCAAACTTCCATTTCACCAAAACGCTGTCCACCAAATTGTGCTTTACCACCAAGTGGTTGTTGCGTAACTAATGAGTAAGGTCCAATAGAACGAGCATGAATCTTATCGTCAACCATGTGGGCGAGCTTCATGTAGTGCATGACACCAACCGCAACCCGTTGTTCAAACGGTTCACCTGTTCGGCCATCGTACAATACAGACTTCGCATCGGAGTCCATACCAGCTTCGGCAACGGCTTCCCAAATGTCTTCGTCACGAGCACCATCAAAAACAGGTGTAGTCATGTGAATTCCTAGGTTCCGAGCTGCCATTCCCAAATGCAATTCCAAAACTTGTCCGATATTCATACGGGAAGGCACACCCATTGGACTAAGCATAATGTCGATTGGAGTACCATCTGGCATGTATGGCATATCTTCTTCTGGAATAACTACCGAAACGGTACCCTTGTTACCATGACGGCCGGCCATCTTATCCCCAACTTGAAGCTTACGTTTTTGAGCAATGTAAACTCGAACCATCATGTTAACGCCAGGAGAAAGTTCATCACCATTTTCCCGAGTGAAGATCTTCACGTCTTGGACGATACCGCCGCCACCATGTGGAACACGGAGTGATGTATCGCGAACTTCACGAGCCTTTTCACCAAAGATAGCGTGTAACAACCGTTCTTCAGCGGAAAGTTCTGTCACCCCTTTAGGAGTAACTTTACCAACTAAGATGTCGCCATCTTGGACTTCAGCACCAATCCGCACAATTCCGTCTTGGTCAAGGTTACGCAATGCATCTTCACCAACGTTTGGAATTTCACGGGTCATTTCTTCCGGTCCTAACTTCGTGTCACGCGCTTCTGATTCATATTCTTCAATATGAATAGAAGTATAAACGTCGTCACGAACCAAGCGTTCGTTAATCGCAATCGCATCTTCGAAGTTATAACCTTGCCACGTCATGAAGGCAATCAATGGGTTTTGACCGAGCGCTAATTCACCTAATTCCATTGATGGACCATCAGCCAATACATCGTCGGCGTCAACCTTGTCGTTAACCCGCACAATTGGACGTTGGTTGTAGTTCTTACCACCGTTAGAACGGCGGAACTTCATCAATTTGTAAGTGTCTAGTGCACCGTCATCACGACGAACCCGAATTTCACGAGCGTCAACGTATTCAACAACCCCAGGATGTTGACATAACAAAGCAACTCCTGAGTCGTGTGCAGCTTTATATTCAATACCAGTACCAATCAATGGTGCGTGAGGGTCAAGCAAAGGAACCGCCTGACGCTGCATGTTCGCACCCATCAAAGCACGGTTAGAGTCATCGTTTTCCAAGAAAGGAATACATGCCGTCGCAACCGCAACTACTTGCTTAGGTGAAACGTCCATGTAGTCGACGTTTTCAATGCTGGTTTCAATGTTGTCACTTTCATGACGAGCCATAACTACGTCATCAACGAAGGAACCATCGTCATTTAGCGGCGAGTTCGCTTGGGCGATAACGAATTGGTCTTCTTCGTCAGCAGTCAAGTAATCGATCCGGTCGGTTACCTTGTGATCTTTCCAAGAAACCCGGCGGTATGGTGTTTCAATAAAGCCGTAACGGTTAATCTTTCCGTAAGAAGCCAAGTTATTGATCAATCCGATATTAGGACCTTCGGGAGTTTCAATTGGGCACATCCGACCATAGTGAGTATAGTGAACGTCCCGGACTTCGTATCCAGCACGGTCACGGGTTAAACCACCTGGTCCAAGAGCTGAAAGACGACGCTTATGCGACAATTCGCCAAGTGGATTGGTTTGATCCATGAACTGTGACAATTGTGAAGAACCAAAGAATTCTTTAGTTGCTGCCACTACTGGACGAATATTGATTAATTGTTGTGGCGTAACGGTTTCGGCATCTTGGATTGACATCCGTTCGCGAACAACCCGTTCCATCCGAGCTAAACCAATTCGGAATTGGTTTTGTAACAATTCACCAACTGAACGAATCCGACGATTACCCAAGTGATCAATATCATCAGTGCTACCAATTCCTTGTTGCAATAGGAAGAAGTAGTTAATTGAAGCAATAATATCGGCAGGAGTAATGTGCTTGAGCTTCAAATCAATGTTCCCATTACCGATCATCTTTAATTCACGTTCAGGATCGTTAGGGTCTTGAATCTTAATTACTTGAATCGTCATTGGTTCTGGAACTACCGCTTCATCAGAAGGTTGGTAAGTAACCATCTTGAAATCTTGACGATCAAGGTAAGGTGCCAACTTCTTCATTACGTCTTTGTCAACAACGTCACCCTTTTGAGCCAATACTTCCCCTGTGTCTGGGTCAGCAAGGGTTTCAGCGAGGGTTTGACCTAGCAAGCGGGTCTTCAAGCTTAACTTCTTGTTAACCTTGTAACGACCAACTGGTGCCATATCGTAACGCTTTGGATCAAAGAAGCGCGCAGTCAATAAGCTCCGCGAACTGTCCGCAGTTTTAGGTTCACCAGGACGAAGGCGTTCATAAATGTCCTTTAAGGATTCCGCAACTCGCGAATCTTCCGGATTTTTATGCACATCTTTATCAAGGGTAAAGTCTAAACTGTCTGACCCACCAAAGATATCAATGATTTCTTCGTCAGAACCAAAACCAAGTGCCCGAACTAATTCCGTCATTGGGATCTTCCGAGTCCGGTCGATACGAACGTAAGAAACTTCCTTAGCATCAGTTTCATATTCTAACCAAGCACCCCGGTTAGGAATTACCGTTGCGCCCCAAATATTACGATTATTTTTGTCAACGTCTAAGTTGTAATAAACCCCTGGTGAACGAACCAATTGTGAAACAATAACCCGTTCAGCACCATTAATAATGAAAGTTCCTTGTTCCGTCATTAATGGGAAGTCACCAAAGAAGACGTCTTGAGACTTGATTTCACCCGTTTCATGGTTAGTCAACCGCAACGTAACGTGCAATGGCGCAGAGTAATTTGCTTCATGTTCACGAGCTTCATCAACGGTATACTTTGGTTCTAACAACTGATAGTCAACGAACTCAAGTGACAATTTACCGGCAAAATCTTCAATCGGCATAATGTCGTTGAACATTTCCCGAAGACCTTCGTCTAAGAACCATTGGTACGAATCCGTTTGAATCTCGATTAAGTTTGGTAAATCGAGTACTTCTTTAATTCGTGCATAGCTCCGGCGCGTACGATGTTTACCATACTTAACTAAATGTCCTGCCAAGTTATTCACCTCTCCAATTTCTAAGACAAGTTAAATGTTACAGTTTGATTACAAATTGATCCAGCACCTGTTTTTTAGCAAAAAAAAACCAAAAACAGTTCCTAATTCAAGAAACTATTTTTGCTTTTTTTCTAAAACACTGCGGACAATAGATCGCACTGTTTCATTTAACCCAGCTTTAACATACAGATTATATTCTATGCTCTTTTAAAAGCTTTGTCAAATCATTTATTTACTTGTACTGCTTACCAGTTTAGCATCCTTCACTTTAAAAGTGATTTTGTGGTTGCGGGCCCCGATCGTCACGTCGTCGCCTACCTTAACTTGCCCAGCAAGCAACATTTCACTAAGTTGATCTTCTACTTGTGTTTGAAGTGCTCGACGAATTGGGCGAGCACCGTATTCAGGATCAAACCCGGCTTCGGCTACCACGTCAATTGCGGCTGGAGTGAACTTCATGTTAATTCCTTGCGCACTCATCCGCCGAATAATATCCTTCGACATCAATTTTACAATTTGATGCAACTCTGGCTTGGTTAAGGAATGGAAGACAATCGTTTCGTCAATCCGGTTTAAGAATTCTGGTCGGAAACTTTGCTTCAAGACTTCCTTAACCTTTGCAGCCATTGCTTGGTAATCATCAGCCATGTTTTGGGCTCCAAAACCGACTGATTTTTCATCCCGCAACGCCGTCGCCCCTAAATTAGAAGTCATAATGATGATCGTATTTCTAAAGTCGACCCGGCGACCCTTCGAATCGGTCAAGAATCCATCATCGAAGACTTGGAGCAACAAATTAAACACGTCCGGATGGGCCTTTTCAACTTCATCAAATAAGACTACCGAGTATGGCTTGCGCCGAACTTGTTCGGTCAGTTGGCCACCTTCGTCATAGCCAACATATCCAGGAGCCGAACCTACTAACCGGCTGGTGCTAAAACGTTCCATGTATTCCGACATGTCAATCCGGATCATGTTATCTTCTGAACCAAACATTACGTTAGCAAGGGTCTTCGCCAGCTCCGTCTTCCCTACCCCAGTTGGGCCAAGGAACATAAATGAACCAATTGGTCGTTTAGGATTTTTCAATCCGGACCGGGCCCGTCGGATTGCCCGAGCTACTGAAGAAACGGCCTCGTCTTGCCCAATTACGTGTTCGTGCAAGATTTTTTCTAAGTTAACCAACCGTTCCGATTCAGATTGCTTCATTTGAGTAACCGGCACCCCGGTCCAATCGGAAACAATTTGAGCAACGTCTTCACCAGTTTCTTGTAACTTATATTCAACCGGCTGTTCCGCTTCTGCTTGCCGGGCAGCTGCTCGTTCGACCTTTTTCCGCAGTTTCATTTCCTTTTTCCGAATTTCGGCCGCGGTTTCAAAGTCTTGGCGGTCAATGGCGGCTTCCTTATCTGCCTTCAACCGGGCTAACTTATCTTCGTCAGTTTCTCGTTTACTCTGCTTTTCGGCAGCGTCGATTCGAATCTTAGCGGCTGCTTCGTCAATTAAATCAATCGCCTTATCAGGAAGGAACCGGTCGGAAATGTAACGAGCCGACAAGTTTACCGCCTGTTGAATTGCTTCATCAGTAATCCGAACTTTATGGTGTTCTTCATATTTTGGCCGAATTCCTTGTAAAATTTGGACTGCTTCCGCTTGGGTAGGTTCATCAACTTCTACCTTAGCAAACCGTCGTTCTAAAGCTGCATCCGCTTCAATATATTTTTGATATTCATTTAGGGTTGTCGCCCCGATGGTTTGTAGTTCGCCACGCGCTAACGCCGGTTTCAAGATGTTGGAAGCATCAATGGCACCTTCTGCACCACCAGCCCCGATTAAGGTGTGTAATTCGTCAATAAATAGGATGACTTTGCCATCTTGGCGAATTTCTTCGATAACCTTCTTCAAGCGGTCTTCAAATTCGCCCCGGTACTTGGTTCCCGCAACCAACGCACCCATTTCAAGCATCATCAAGCGTTTGTTTTTCATATCTTCAGGCACGTCATCGGCAATGATTCGTTGTGCGAGACCTTCCGCAATCGCCGTTTTACCAACTCCAGGTTCCCCAATCAATACCGGGTTGTTCTTGGTTCGCCGACTCAAAATTTGTATAACCCGTCGGAGTTCGTTTTCTCGCCCGATCATTGGGTCAATTTTGCCGGCTTCCGCCATGGCAGTTAAATCCCGGGCAACCGAATCCAAGGTTGGGGTACCCTTCGTTGTCGTCGCCCGTTGCTTAGCACGCCGACTTTGGGTTGCTGGGTTAACCCCCAGCTTACGTAACGTTACTTTACGGACGTCCGCAACGTCAGTATCCAACGCTAACAGAACTCGCGAAGATAAGATGGTCTCATCTTGAATCAGCGCTAATAGAATGTGTTCTGTACCAATCTTAGCAGCTTTTAATTGCCGCGCTTGGTCTCCCGCATTCGCTAAAATCTCTTTAGCCTTTGGCGAATACGGTAAGTAATCATTTTTGGTTAAGCGTAAGTTGCCGTAACCCGTAAACTGCTCAATTTCTTCAATTACATCAATTTCGGTGACATTAAATTGTTCTAACACACTGTGGGCAACGCCGTTGTTTTCAATCGTTAGTGCTAATAGTAAATGCTCCGTTCCCACCGCGGGATGTTTAAACCGTTTGGCTTGCTCTTGAGCAATAATTAACACGTTGCGTGCGCTAGGAGTAAATAAATTTTCCATTGTCCACCTGTCTTTCTCTAAACTCGTTACTCATACCGAAGGTGATTTAAAACTCCGATAATGATTTTTGCGCGAATCTGGTCTTCTAGTTTCCGATCGCCAATGTTTAAGGTACTCTTGGCAATTGTTGCAGCTAGTAGATTAGCTTCCCGCTTACTTAAAACCGCATCTTCATATAAACTGCTTAAAATAGAAATTGCGTCTCGTTCATTAATTGAATCGCCAATCACCCGGATCAACGAATCTAATACGTCAATATCATCTAGCAATTTAACTTTTTCAATCCGGATATAGCCACCGCCGCCGCGCTTACTTTCAACTAAATAACCGTTTTGGATGGTAAACCGGGTTTTAATTACGTAGTTAATTTGGGATGGTACTACGTCAAACTGATCCGCAATTTCAGAACGCCGAATCTCAACTTCCTCCGAATCAGCTAAAATTTCTTTCAAGTATCGCTCGATTATATCCGAAATATTCTGTCCTTGCATAACGACCACCTCTCCCTACTTTGACTAATATTGACTATTATTATACGAAACTGGTCGGCAATTGTAAAAGATATTGTTCAAAATTATCGGTATTAACCGGTTTCACGATATTTTTCCGTTCTTGGGCTAAGAGCACAAAAAGAAGTGGCGTTTAGAATTTAATTAAATTCCGCTTCCACTTCTTTTCTGAAGGTTTCTATCTTATTTTAAATGAGTTTAAAATGCAAGCTTAGTAAACTATTTTTCCACACCAAACTTAGCAAAGTAATCCGTTAGCGGCTTCAATTCGGCTCCATCGTAGTCGCTAAAGAAATCACTGACTGACTTTTCACCGTGGGTTGCTTGATAAGCAGCCGAGATCTTTTCGGTGAAGTTTGCCGCTTGATTGTCGAATTCCAATTCTTCAACAGGCAATCCCCGTTGGTCGGTAATTTTAGCGTCAATTACTACTGGTTCGCCAGCTTTTTGATATTCTAACGCCTTATCAAAGGCCGCTGGTAATTCATCTAAGGTTCTAATTGTAATTCCCTTTGCACCCATCGCTTCCGCAATTTTGGCATAGTCAGCGTCTTCAAGATCAATTCCAGAATGATTCATTTGAATATCATCTTGTTCTGACTTAATAAAGTTAAGGGTTTGGTTAGAAGTGATGATGTTAATAATTGGCAAGTGGTATTTCACTTCGGTCAACAAGTCGTGAATTACCATTGAAGCTGCCCCATCTCCTGAAATACTAAATACTTGCCGGTCTGGATATGCAAGTTTTGCTGCGATTGCAGCCGGAATTCCGTAGCCCATCGTGGCAAATAATGCAGAAATCGTCCACTGCTTATCGCCCTTCAAGTCAAGGAAGCGGAAGGAGTTGATGATGTTGTCACCAGTATCAATGCCAAAGACCGCATCTTTATCCGCAATTCGGTTAATTTCACGATAAATTTGTTCGTAAGATAGCGGACCGTCCGCCTTCTTCATTAACTTATTCAAGTATGCTTTCCAATCTTGCATGTCGGCAACCGTTGCTTGGTAGAATGGCCGATTTTCAACAGCTTCGGACCGTTCCAAAACTTTTTCCAAGAACTTGCCCGAATCAGCCCAGATTCCTAAGTCCAAGAAATGATGGCGCCCAAATTGAGATTCGTCGTTATCAATTTGAACAAACTTAAAATCATGAGTCCGGTAAACTAGGTTGGCAAACGGGAAGTCAGCGCCGAGCGCAATCACTAAGTCAGCAGTTGCAAAGGCTTCGTCAGCCGCCTTGGATGCTGCCCGGTTAGTGGTACCCAGGTTACCTTCCCAATCGTCGTCAACCTTACCCTTTGCTAGACCAGTAATCGTTACGGGGATTTGTAATTTTTCAGCAACTTTCTTCAAGAGATCTTGATGGTCCTTAATTCCAGAACCCACGTGGAAGACTGGCCGCTTAGCTTCGCGAACCATCTTCAAGAATTGATCTACTTCTTCGTCAGTTGGTGTTTGTTTAGGAGTTTGCTTTTCTAATAACGCAGTCGAAGCATAATTTACGTCCGGAATTTGAACGTAACCGAAATCATTAGGAATTACCACTACCGCTGGTCCGCGGTTTTTGTACGCTGCCCGAATAGCCTTATCAACCACGTATGGAAGACTTTCCGGGGTCATTACGCAACGGTCATAAACGGCCACGTCCTGGAACATTGGAACTTCAGGAAATTCCTGGAAGAAATCGTAATTCATGTTGCTATGAGGTACTTGCCCAACTAGTGCCAACACGGGAGTATGGTCTTCCTTAGCGTCATATAAACCATTCAACATGTTAACCGCACCGGGACCTGCTGAACCAAAGGCAACTCCAATCTTGCCCGTTAGCTTTGCTTCAGCAGCGGCAGCGAGGGCACCAACTTGTTCATGGCGGACTTGCACATATTGAATTCGATCCTTTTCTAGGTCTAAAGCGTTCATTGTTGAATTAAACGAACCACCTGGATATCCAAAAACACGTTTAATATCCCAAGCCTGAAGGACTCTTAACATTGCGACACTTGCTGGTACAGTCTTTTCACTCATCTAAACTTACCTCGATTTTATATTTGTAATGTTGTAATCGTTTACAAATAGTAATTTACAACTATACTTACTTTATGTCAACATTTTTGCCTGTGCTAACGAATACCGTGGATTTTAAGCACCGCGTTTCGGTTTTTTCCCTAAGTAAATTCATCACATAAATAATCACTTACTATAACTAATTCTGTAACGGGTGCCGGAAAATTCCGCTCAGGTTCAAAAATAAAAAAGCATCTTTCAAGAACTTAAATTTCTTGAAAAACGCTTTTTATTTCGGTGGCTTGGGTAGTGACCAATATGGTCAAATACTCACTTTATTCGCTTAATCGATAAATCGGGAAAACAGGATTTGAACCTGCGACCCCCACGTCCCGAACGTGGTGCTCTACCAAGCTGAGCTATTTCCCGAGCAACTTCGTATTTAGAAGCTTAAAATGAAAAAGCACTACTCAGCCATGCTGACCAATGCTTAATCAATGCACCCAGTAGGACTCGAACCTACAACCTTCTGATTCGTAGTCAGACACTCTATCCAGTTGCGCTATGGGTGCAAATAATCAATCGTTAAGAATACTCGCAAGAGCCTTCCAACACTTAAAAAGTATATCACAAAATTTAATTTTCGCAATCGCTGTTTTTCACAATGGCGCACTTTGCCAATTAGACAATTTCAAAATAACCCGAATCTCTCGTCACGTTGGTTCAGGGCACAAAAAAACGCCAATCCACCGATTGACGTTTCCAGGATGCACCCAGCAGGAGTCGAACCTGCAACCTTCTGATTCGTAGTCAGACACTCTATCCAGTTGCGCTATGGGTGCATAATTATTAAGTTAAAGCGGAAGACGGGATTCGAACCCGCGACCCCCACCATGGCAAGGTGATGTTCTACCACTGAACTACTTCCGCAAAATGCCGACTAGAGGATTCGAACCTCCGACCCTCTGTTTACAAGACAGATGCTCTGCCAACTGAGCTAAGTCGGCTTAATCCCTATGCGGGCGAAGGGATTCGAACCCCCACACCTTTCGATACAAGAACCTAAATCTTGCGCGTCTGCCAATTCCGCCACGCCCGCATGTAACATTTAAAACCACTGAGAATAATCTCAATGGAGGATACAGGGCTCGAACCTGTGACCTCCTGCTTGTAAGGCAGATGCTCTCCCAACTGAGCTAATCCTCCATAAACCTCGTGAACACATTTATATATAATACGGATTAAACCATTAGTTGTCAATCACTTTTTTAAACTTTTTTTCGAAACACTAAATTAAAACGTTTGCTACGGATGATCGCCCACTACATTGGCACGTAAAATGGTCAAAAAAATAAGGATTAACCTTCTGCAATAAAAGATTAATCCTTATTTATAAGCATCTTGGATAAAACACCAAGCCCTGCCGTTATTTTTAACCTAAATTATTAATTTTTACCAATTACCTTGGTTCCTTGCATATATGGTATCAAAACGTCTGGAACGGTAACCGTACCATCTTCATTTTGGTAGTTTTCCAAAATTGCGGCTACCGTCCGGCCAACAGCAAGTCCCGAACCATTTAACGTGTGGACATACTGTAACTTACCATTTTCATCGCGATACCGGATCTGAGCACGACGCGCTTGAAAATCAGTGGTGTTCGAACAACTTGAAATTTCGCGGTATTTATTTTGCGCTGGAATCCATACTTCTAAGTCGTGAGTCATTGCAGCCGTAAAGCTCATGTCCCCGGTCGTCAACGTAATTACGTGGTATGGCAATCCTAGCTTTTGTAAGAGGGTTTCCGCGTGGCGCGTAAGGTTTTCTAATTCTTGCCAAGAATCTTCTGGTTTTGTGATCTTAACCATTTCTACCTTATTAAACTGGTGCATCCGGATTAAACCACGGGTGTCCCGTCCAGCGCTCCCTGCTTCCGAACGAAAGGCTGGTGAAAGTGCAGTCACGTTAATTGGCAACTGGTCTTCATCCAAAATTTCATCCCGGTAGAAGTTAACTAATGGCACTTCCGCCGTCGGAATTAAGGTTAGTTGTTCATCTTTAATTTCATAACCAGCGTGCGTTTCCTTAAACTTAGGAAATTGGCCAGTTCCAAACATCGACGCATCGTTAACCATGTAAGGCGTGATTTCTTCGGTAAATCCGGCCGCCACGTTTTGATCTAAGAAGAAATTGTAAACTGCACGTTCGAGACGCGCACCATCGCCAACGTAGTAAACAAACCGACTACCAGCAACCTTAGCAGCCCGTTCAAAGTCTAAAATTCCCAAAGCTTCGCCAATTTCCCAATGGGCTTTGGGCTTGAAATCAAACTTCCGAGGGGTACCAAATTTACGTAATTCAACGCTGCCTTCTTCAGTTAAGCTTACCGGTACGTCAGGATGTGGTAAGTTAGGCAAGTGGGCCGCTTGGTCTTCTACTTCCGCAGCAACCTTTTCTAATTGCTCATCGAGTTCTTTAATTTCTTGGCTAACTTTCCGCATTTTTTGAATTGGTTCGTTAGCATCTTCGTGGTTACGTTTCATCTGGGAAATTTGGTCCGAAACGTCATTACGAACTTTCTTTAAGCTTTCGCTCTTTACAATCAACTCCCGGCGTTGGTTATCCTTTGCCAATAACTGGTCAATCGTTTCTGGCTGAACCCCACGGGTAGCTAACTTTTCTTTAACTTCATCAGTATGGTTACGAATCATCTTTAAATCTAACATGCAAATTCCTCCTTACTAAAATCAAAATAAAAAGAGCCTCCCTCCCAATTGGGACGAAGAGGCTCTTTTCGCGGTACCACCCAAGTTCACCATCACTGGCGCACTTTCATGATGGTAACGGAATCACCGAATGGCATTACCCATTTGTTTAATCAGCGCCGGAGTTTCGGTTAGTCCTTTCCACCATCCGGACCTCTCTAAAAACCTACTTAAAACGCCTTGTTAACAACTGAACTATTTATTTGTTAACCGTATTATACAAAAAAGATGCAACTTCTGCAATTAAATTTGCGAAATCTTTTCTTCAACTAATTGGATAACTTGTTGACGTGCGCTAGGTTCTTCCACAAAGTCATACTTATCGCCATCAATTCTAATCTTAGGGCTTTGATCGTAGTTTTCAAACCACGATACGTAACGCCGATTTAATTCCTTATAGTAATCGTATAAGGACGGGTCGTTTTCAATCTGTTCGTATGAACGACCGCGCTTTTTAATCCGTTTTAACATGGTATCAAACGAAATATCAATATGAATCAAAAGGTCCGGGTTTTTCTTGTATGAAAGCCGTGGTAATTCTTGCATCATGTTGCTCAACAACGAATCGTAAATCTTGACTTCGGTTTCAGTTGCCCGTCCTAAATCAGCGTTTAGATGGAAGAGTAACGAATCCTCATAAATTGAACGATCCATCACGCTTCTAAAACCGTCATTAGCTTGCTTGATGCTATCTAGCCGTTTATTTAGAAAATAAATCTGTAATAAAAATGCGTAACGTTTTGGATCCTTATAGAAAAGCGGCAAAATTTTGTTGTCATCTACCGATTCATAATAAGCATCGCTACCCCAATGCTGGGTTAATAATTCCGTCAGTGACGTCTTGCCGGCGCCGATTGGACCTGATAAAGCAATCATTTAAGATACCCCTTTTTCATTTAATAGCACCACATATTGTACCACCAAACGAAAGCAAAACAACATCTTGAAAAAATCACTTTTTCGTGATATTCGGCCGACTTAAGTCGATCTCCTCTAACGGAATTAATTTGGTCTTATACTTAATTTTGTAATATGCAAAAAGCACTATAAACAGCGGAACCGACATGTAGGTAATCCCAATCGCCTGCCAGTTAAGGTTGATTAAGGAATTAATGTCCTGTCCTAAGATAACCACAATACTTAACACAAAGGCAAACAACGGTCCAAACGGGAACCACTTTGCCCGATACTTCAATTCGCTTAGATCATGGTTTTGCTTGACGAATGCGCGTCGGAACCGCCAATGGGATACGGCAATCCCCATCCAGGCGATGAAGCCGGTCAATCCGCTAGCCGCAACTAACCAAGCATAAATCTTGGTTCCCATAATACTGGTAATAAAGGTTAATAAGCCCACCACGGTGGTTCCAATTAAGGCTACATAAGGAATGCCTCGCTTGGTCGTCCGACCGAAAATTTTAGCTGCATAACCTTGCTTTGCCAACGAGAACAACATCCGTGAAGATGCGTACATCCCCGAGTTAGCCGAAGAAAGCACCGATGTAAGGATAATGGCGTTCATTACCCCCGCTGCACCTGCTAAACCAGCCCGTCGAAATACAAGGGTAAACGGACTAATTGAAACATCGCTTGCCGAAGTTCCTAGCAAATCTGGACTAGTATACGGTAAGAGACAGGCAATTACGAAAATCGCCAAAATGTAGAATAATAAAATCCGCCAGAAAACTTGGTTAATTGCCTTAGGAACGCTGCTTTCCGGAGTTTCTGATTCCCCAGCCGTAATCCCGATTAACTCGGTTCCTTGGAAAGAGAATCCGGCAACGACGAAGACGCTTAAGATTGCTGGAATTCCCCCAACAAACGGTGCCTTCCGGTATACAAAGTTTTCTAAGTAAGTTGCGTGGCCACCCATAATCCCGAAAATGGTAAGGGTTCCGATTGCCAAGAAAACAAAGACGGTAACCACCTTAATTAAGGCTAACCAGTACTCGGTTTCCCCGAACGCTTTAACGGTCAACGCATTAATCAGGACTACTAGTGCTAACGCAATCAAACTCCAAATCCATCCCGGTACGTTAGGTAACCAGAATTTCATAATCAGCGCAATCGTACTAATATCCACGGCGACCGTGATCGCCCAGTTGAACCAGTAGTTCCACCCCATTGCAAACCCAAAGGCGGGATCGACGTACTTAGAAGCGTACGTAGCAAACGATCCCGAAACTGGCATGTAGGTGGCCATTTCGCCTAAACTAGTCATCAAGAAGTACACCATAATTCCCATCCCGACGTATGCTAGTAGGGCACCACCCGGGCCGGCTTGAGAAATTGCTAAACCACTAGCAACGAACAGACCGGTCCCGATACTGCCGCCTAGTGAAATCATTGAGATGTGTCGAGTCTTCAGCGCCCGCTGGACGTGATTGCCGCTCGCCTGCTTTTGTAACTGTGCCATAATAGAGAACCTCCTAAAAATTAAAAGAGGCGCTGTGATTATCCCAGAACAAAATAAAAAGCCTTTTTGCGCGCACTTACACAAAAAGACCGTTTAAAATCGTTAGTCAAATCGTAGATAGCGCTCCGCAACCGTAATTGCGACAGTCCTTGGCTTATTCAACCAAGTCCCAAATCGTGCAGAATTAAGTCTGCAGTCATTTCGGCCTCGTTACCTTTCTCCCTGGGTCCCAGATGCTTAATCATCTTACCAGGGTTACTCATCATTGAGGCGACCTCTTCTTTCGATGTGATTCAAATTATAGCAAACTTGATTAATTATGCAAGCTTAAGGTTCAATTCGTATAAATATTCTTTCCGGGCGCGGCCGTCATACCCGGATACATTTTCAAACACTCCCGGTTGGCGAATAAACCCATTCTTTTCTAAAACCCGCTGAGAGGCCTGGTTATCCGTTAAAACGTTGGCCTGAACTTTTACGGTACTCATCATTACCGATTGCCGATTCCTTAAACTCTTCAACGCAAAATGGACTGCCCGCGACATAATTCCTTGGTTCCAATACTCTTCAGCCAGTAAATATCCTAATTCAAAAACGGCTTCTTCCGCCTGCTGAAAAATAAAGATTCCCCCGCTCAACCGGTTTTCCTCGTTAACAATCGCTAGAAAATTCGGGCTGCCTACCATCCCTTTAAAAGCTAGCCACTGCTCTAATTCCGTTTTTAAAACTTGCATTCCCGCTAGTCGCGCGAGTTTTTCGTTATTCATCAGTACTTGATAATCTGCAAAGTCACTCGTTGCAAAGTATCGTAGTTTAAATTTCATTTATTTCTCCCAAATTATTTTTCGTATGACTCAAAAAGATTTAAGATAGTCTATAGATAATCTATGTGAATATATTTTACTACTTAAAAGGAGTCGATCTTATGCAAATAATTAAAACACCACTTAACCAGGTAAATCCTCAATCTCAAGCAGAGTTAATTTCCTACGTTGATCCCAGCCTTACCGACGCGCTTAACCCTGCGCTAATTTTTGTACCGGGAGGCTCTTATACTCACATTGATTTTAAGCAATCCGAAAAAGTTGCGCTACGCTTTTTGTCACTTGGTTTTCAAGTTTCCATCTTACGGTACTCTTTTGTCGACGAAGTTCAACCGCTCTTCCCGGCTCCCCTGTTGGAAACTGCGCAAGCAATCGCCACTACTAAACAAAACGCCGCACAATGGCACGTTGATCGCCAAAAAGTCATGTTGATGGGCTTTTCCGTCGGTGGACACGTAGTCGCTAATTACAACAATTTATGGTCTTCAGACTGGTTACAAGCCCAAACCCACTTATCTGCAGAAGATTTAAAGCCCGCCGCTACTATTTTAGGTTACCCAGTAATTACCCCATTTGATGGCTTCCCTGACCAACCTACTTTGGCGCAGTGGACTAACAATCCCGATGAGATTGCTGCTGACCAACACGTAACCGCCGACAATGCTCCAACTTTCATTTGGGCCACCACTGACGACCAGTTAGTTTCTTCAAAAAATGCCGTGGACTACTTCTTAGCGCTCCAAGCTCATCAAGTGCCCACCGAATTACACCTTTACCACCACGGTCCTCACGGAATGGCGTTAGCTGACGAAACTACGGCTTATGACGAGCGTCACCAAGATTCTCGCATCGCCGATTGGATTGCTAATGCATTGGCATTTTTACGCGAGCTATAACAGAGCTTATTTTCCATTAATAAAGAAAATAGACCTTTATTCCTTAAAAGCATAAAAAACTACTTTTTATACACTAAATATTAAACTTTAGTTAATTCAATCAAACCACCAAATAAATTTGGTATTATATTAGTAATTGATTTTTAACATTGTGGAGGAAACTTGTATGAGTGAAGACTCACGTAATTCCAATTTAAGCCGATTTAGCGGCAACCAGTTTAATTCGGTGCCGGAGGAAAATGATCCTAACGCCGAGGAGCAAAATAACCCAACCAATGGCAGCCGGCAAAAACGGCAACGTAATCCCCGTCCGCCTAAGAAGTGGCATCCTTGGCGCTGGGTTGTTTGTGCCGTTATCGCCCTCCTGTTGATTGTTTTCGGGGTCAAAAAATGGTATACCGCTAAAAATGCGGTCGATTCAATTTTTGATAGTGCTCGCATTCAAAAAGCCCGAGACGTTTCCAGCGAACTAAAACACGGCAAGCCGATTTCCATCCTATTACTGGGTACCGATACTGGGGCGCTAGGCCGGAATTATCGTGGTCGTACCGACACAATGATCGTCGCTACGTTAAATCCCAAAAAGAAGAAGATGACTTTGACTAGCATTCCCCGGGATACCGTAATGTCGATTCCGGGATATTCCAGTTATTCACCATCCAAAATTAATTCTGCCTACGATTTTGGCGGAGCCGGAACGGCCATTCGAGCGGTTCAAAAATTGTTAAACGTTCCAATTGACTACTACGGGTTAATCAACATGGGTGGACTAGAAAAGATTGTCGACGGTGTAGGCGGGATTGACGTCACCCCTAAGCTAACCTTTAAGTATGGCAACGCCGACGTTAAGAAGGGGGTTAAAATCCACCTCGATGGTAAAGCTGCCCTTGATTACTCCCGGATGCGTTACGACGATCCTAAGGGGGATTACGGAAGGCAAACTCGGCAACGCCAAGTTTTGATGGCCATCTTAAGAAAGAGCGATTCGATCACCGCGTTGCTCAACCAAAACTTCTTAAATTCTCTGCAAAAACAAACTAAAACTGATTTAACCTTTAATGAGTTGCTAGCCCTTTCAAGTAACTATCGGGTTGCTACCCACCATTTGAAATCAACCCATTTACAAGGTGAAGGAATCACCATTACTGGCGGTTCTTATGAATACGTTCCGCAAAAAGAACGGCAGCGCGTTACTAACTTCATTCGCAATGCGCTTGATTTACCACACAAAACTACCGGTACGACTGGAATCAGTAGCATGTATACCGGCGAAGTTGAGGAAAATGATGCAACATCTGGTGCTGATGATAATAGCAGTACTTCTTCAAACTACAATGATCCTAACAACCAAGCAACTCCTACCCCCACTACGCCTAGTACAGGGACAGGAGCAACTACGGGATATCAAGGCTATTAAGCAATAAATACCCAATTAAAACGACTTCGTTTGACTTGAACATCTGCAAAGCAGAATTTAAAATTCGACATTGATTCTGTTTAAACTGCGAAGCTTCCAAAATTAAAACGCCCCACAAGAGTATCACAACCCTTGCGAGGCGTTTTTCAATTTCATTTATTCTTTGTTTATTGGTAGCCCTTATTTATTTTCCCGGACCTTTTTGAAACGCACTACTAATTTACGTTGCAAGCGGTCAATGAACTCAGCCATCAAAAAGCCGATCCCGATTGACCCCGCAATTACCCCCACTTCCAACATAAAATGAGTGGCAAGCCGCGTATTGGACAACGCAAAGTTACGAATCATTTGGTAAGCCTGTCCGCCGGGGACCAGGGGCACAATCCCGGGAATACTGAAAACAATCATTGGCATTTTCAACCGCCGGGCCGCAAATAAACTTAGTAAGGCAATCACCGTCGTGGCCGTTAAGGAGCTTAATGCGAGCCCTAAGTGAAATTGCAACATTTCCCAGTAGATTCCCCAAGAGATTCCACCAATTATTCCAGCAGTTAACAACGCCCGGTGCGGGATGTTAATAATAATCCCAAACCCAACCGTGGCAATCCCCGCCATCACAAATTCCAATAATAACTGCATCAATCTTCCTCCATCACATCATATGAACCGAAATACGAACGCAATCCCAAAGCCAATCGCGCATGCGGATAACAGGGCCTCCACACCGCGTGCTGGCCCACTAACTAAATGGCCGTTTAAAATATCTCGGACCGCGTTAGTCAGTGGCACTCCGGGAACCAGGGGCATGACTGAGCCGATGATAATATCATCTAACGATTGCCCCCAGCCCATTCGAACGATTAAGACCGCTAAAATACCGATTACGATCGAGGCAAAAAACTCGCTTATGTACTTAACGTTCAAAAGACGGTTACTCAGGTAAAAGACGGTGTACCCGAGGGCTCCCACCAACATGGTGACCCCCAAATCTACCAAATTCCCCGAAAAGGCTACCATGAGGGGACCACTTACCAGTGCAGCACCCAACACCTGCAGCCAAAACGGGAAAAACGGTGTTGCTTCATCCAACGTGCTTAACTTTTCATAAAACTCATCTAGGGTGATTTGTTTTGCCGCGTATTCTCGTGAAAAGGAATTAACCGCAGAAACCTTCTCTAGATCAAAGGCTCGCCTCGTAATTTGTTCCACCTGGGAAGTTAACGAGTTCGGAACCGAAACAATCAAGCCGGTAATTGTACCGAATAATTGTAAATCATCAATTCCTGAATTAATCGCAATCCGTTTCATGGTATCCTCGGCTCGCGACATTTCGGAGCCATTTTCAATCATTATTCGTCCAGCAAGCAGACAAGTCTTAATTACTTTTTTTAAATCACGCATCCACCGCACCTCCGCTTTAACTTCTTCATTATACCGAATAAGCCAGCGATTCGTTAATGATTTTATTTTTATAACGTAATTTTCTTCGCCAAATTACACAAAAAAAGCAGCGTGCCGAAGCACCCTGCTTTTTCAGTAATTTTTTAAATTAGTTTTTTTCAACGTTTACGGCTTGAGGTCCGCGGTCGCTTTCTTCAACATCGAAGCTAACTGATTGGCCTTCTTCAAGAGTCTTGAAGCCGTCGCTTTGGATAGCTGAGAAGTGAACGAATACGTCACTACCATCTTCGCGAGTAATAAAACCAAAACCTTTGTCTGCGTTAAACCATTTAACTGTACCTTGTTCCATTATGAACATCCTCCTGTAAAACCATGATGCATGGCTGTTTTAAAATTTGTAGCTTGAGCCGGTAGTAATGGGGATAGTTCACAATAAAACAATCTGACCAAAAGCACCTAACCAAAAGCACATTTATAGTATAGCATGCCCTTCTCAAAAAAAACAGCAATATCCTTAATTTCTTTCAAAAAAATTAAAACGCTATCAATTATCACTCGCTAAACGTCGTCTTTATTAGTCGTAAAAATCTGATATTCCTTGCCCCGATCAACTTCAGCTTGCAAAGTTGCGTGTTCGATATTGTACTTATCCTTTAGCAATTTTCTAATCTTTTGGTAAATTGGTTCAACTTCGCTGAGTTCTTGATCCTCTAAAGCAATGTGTGCGGTTAGCATAATCCGGTGTTCGTCAATCATCCAAGTGTGTACGTGATGAATATTAACCACTCCTGGAACGCTTAGCACCGTTGCTTTGACCGCGCGATAGTCCAACCGTGGTCCCGCCTCCATTAAAATATTAGTCGCTTCGATGATAATTGGAATCGTCTTGTAAGCAATGTAGACGGAAACCACAATGGTCATCAACGGGTCCGCCCAAACCACGTGGAATATTTTTATAATTAACGCACCTAAAATAACTCCCCCAGAGGCAAATGCATCACTTAAAATGTGCAAATAGGTCGCCTTTAGGTTTAAGTTATTGTGCGAACCGCTATGTAGCAACCACGCTGAAAAACCATTGGCTAACAAACCAACTACCGCTACAACTAACATTAATCCGCCGTTAACCGGGTGCGGATGAGCGAATCGCCGAATTGCTTCCCAAATTAACAGGGCTGACATTACTAACAAAAAAATTGCGTTAAAGTACGACGATAAAATTTCTGCCCGCCGGTAGCCATAAGTCTTAGACTGATTAGAATTTCGCTGACTAATCCGACTAGCCACGTAGGCCATTACGATTGAGGCACTGTCGCCCAAGTTGTGAATCGCGTCGGACAAGAGCGCTAAACTGCCGGAGAGCAATCCGCCCCCGAATTCAACCGCCGTGATTACTAAATTTAAAACCGTCGCTTCCAAAAATCTCAAACCGTGTTGAGCTTTGTCATCTTTAAATTCCATAAAAACTCACCCCCACTGCAACTATCCTTATTATCCTTCATTTAGAAAGCACCTTCAATACTTCTCGAAGTAACAATTAATTTCGTTCTAAAATTAAAAAGCTTCCCAAGAATCTAAAAATTCTTGAGAAGCTCTTTGTAATATAAGTACGATTAACGCTTACCATGTGGAGAACTCCCTTTAATCCACCCAAATAAGCTTTAACTATACTCTTAGGGATCCAAATTACTACCGCTGGTGGTGCCGACCCACGCTAGGTTCTATGTAGTTAGCAATCGTATCGTACAAGCTGTGATATAACATGATGGCCACCCATAGCCAAACGGTTCCTAAGCCAACCGCCACTAAGGTATCGGTAAAGTAATGGGCCCCCATAAAAATCCGGGACCAAATTACCAAAATCTGCCAAATTACCAACCCGGCGGTGCAAGCTTTTTTCAACGATGATTCTGCCATTGGCCGTACGAAGAATAGGTAAAGAAACGCTAAAACTAAGAACGCTTCAAAAGTGTGGCCGCTCGGCATACTATATCCCGTTTCAGGGATAATTTGAGCAATCGTGGGCCGCGGACGTTTGACAAATTCCTTTAAAAGGTAAGCCACAACTGCTCCGCCAAACATCGTGCAAATCACCCAAATTGCATCAACCCGTTGCCCTTGCCGCAACCACAAGTACGCTGCGATCAATACTGCGTAAATCAATCCCAGTTTAGTGTCGGCAATCATCGTGATTAGTCGCATCACGGGTTCTAAAAACATCATAAATTCACTTTGTACGGCGCTGCTAAACAGTTGGTCCACAAAAAGCATAAACATGCTTTGCATCTTGACCCCTGCTACCAAAACGATTACCACTAACGCCGCTAGTATCACAAATCGTTTTGGCACATTAGGCATATCTCGTAACATCCCTAACTCCTCCTAGTTTTCTTGATTCCATTCGGCAATAAATTCCGTTAAAAACGACTCCATCCGCTGGGTGCGTTTTTCAGCAATTTGTTGGGCTAATGGAGTATTCATTTCGTCCTTTAGCTTAAGTAGTTTTTCATAGAAATGGTTAATTACCGACTGATTTTGCCGATACTCGGCATGTGTCATTACCTCACGCGGCGCAATCTCAGGATCATACATTATGTGCCCATGCGCGCCCCCATAATAAAAAGTGCGCGCAATTCCAATGGCCCCAATTGCATCCAACCGGTCGGCATCCTGCACAATCTGCCCTTCTAAAGAAAGCTTATACTTATGTTCTAAATTATCCGAAAATGACATGTGCGTAATGATATCGAAAATATGCGCAATGTCATAGTCACTAACCGCCAATTCCCGCAAAAAACGGGTCACTTCGTCTTCAGCAGTTTTGGTTTGTTCAACAATCTTTTCGTCAATCACGTCGTGCAACGTGGCAGCCGCAAAGACCACAAAACGGTTGATTTTCTCATCACGATCATCCATCAACTTTTGGGCCATCTTTACCACCCGTTGGATATGGGCGTAATCATGTCCGGTCAAGTCGTTTTGCAATTTCTTCATCACAAAATGGTTGATTTGGTTTAATTGTTCGACATTATCTTGACTCATGCTTGCTTTTTCTCCGCGTATTCTACAATTTCCAGTTTTCTAACCACCGTAACCTTGACCTGTCCTGGATAAGTAACCTCATCTTCAATGCGGTCCTTAACGTGAGTAGCCACGTTCTTAATACTGCGATCGTTAGTTTCCTTAGGCAAAACGATTACCCGTAGCTCGCGACCCGCTTGAATTGCGTAACTTTCCTGTACTTCCGGCTGGTCATTAGCAATTCCTTCCAAGCTTTTAATCCGTTGCAAATAATCTGCCGCTGATTCGCTTCGGGCTCCTTGACGAGCACCAGAAATCGCGTCCGCTGCTTCAACAAGGTCAGCAATTACGTACTTAGATTCAACGTCTCCATGGTGCGAAGCAATCGTGTTAATCACCACTGGGTTTTCTCGGAATTTCGTGGTTAGCTCTACTCCCAGTTCAACGTGCGTAGCTTCAATATCCCGGTCAATAGATTTCCCAATATCATGTAAAAGCCCCGCACGCCGGGCCAATGCAGCATTTTCGCCCAATTCAGTAGCAAAAATTCCTGCTAGTTTAGCCGTT
Source organism: Pediococcus acidilactici DSM 20284 (assembly GCF_000146325.1). GTDB lineage: Bacteria > Bacillota > Bacilli > Lactobacillales > Lactobacillaceae > Pediococcus > Pediococcus acidilactici. The sequence continues at coordinate 900,349 of NZ_GL397067.1, forward strand.
TCGATAGAATGTTCCAAAATATTTTGTCCGTAACTGGTTCGATAATGCATCCGCCCAATAATTTTAATCAAGTCTGGTGCCACGTGCTTCAGCTTCAATTCTCGAACCGCATTTTCACCGTAATGTCGAATGCGTTCGTCAATCGTCCGGTTAGCTTGGTTCACCAGCCGTTCAATCGTGTCGGGAAGCACTCGTTTTTCACCCTTAATAGATTTAATTACTTCCATAGCCGTAGCACGCCGCACCGGGTCATATCCGTTGATGATTACTTCTTTCGTTTGGTCATCAATGATCACGTCTACCCCGGTCAAGGCTTCAATCGCTCGGACATTTTGTCCGGAGTTACCAATAATTTTTCCCAAGTATTCTTGGTTATCGGCAACCAAGCCGCGGTGATTTTCATACTGCACGCTGACCACGTTACTATGTTCCATTGCCAACGCAATCAAATCTTCTGCTTCCCGTTCCTTTGAACTTTCTAATTCGGTTGCCGCATTGTTAACAAACTCTTCTTGGGATTGTTCCGCATCTTCCTTAGTGGCTTGCAAAACCGCGTCACGTGCCTGCGCTTCAGGTAAATCGGCCACGTTTTGCAACGTTTGCCATCGTTCAGCAATCAACTGGTCCGCCTGCTTCAAAGTTTCCTTAACCGTATTTTTCCGGCCCTGCAACTCGTGGCGCTTCTGTGATAACAGGTTTGCTCGGTTGGCAAGTGCATTGCGCTTTTGCTCCAACAACTTCATTCGTTGCTCAATCCAAGCACCCTTGCGTTGGTTATCACGTTGATCATCGTCGAGTTCTTGACTAATGGTCATCCGGTACTGTTCCGTTTCTTGGTGACTTTTTTGTTGATATTCTTGAACTGCTTGGCGGGTCGCTTCTTGTTGCTGGGCAGTCAGCTTTTTAGCTGCTTGCCGCGCTTCTCGTAAAACTTCCTGGTGCTTTTGCGCCCGACGCCAAAATCCGCCGCCTAGTGCCAGCACCAGCAAAATTACGATTAAAATCGTTACCATCGCGTTGCCCCCTTCTTCTTCATAATCGGATTTTATTATAGCATAATTCCACTAGGCCATTTTCCGGCCATTCCAACGTTTTACCAGATGTTTAAACATCGCCTAGGGGCCTCTTAAATGATTCTCAGCTAAACTTGCGGGCTTGTCTTACAATTCCACCATTCGCCACATGCCTTCGCCGGCTTTTTCCAAGTCGTTTACAAAACTCAAAACCATCTTTGCCCGGTTCGGATTCTTTTCGTACAAACGGTTCAATCCCTGTCCAGTCGTCAACGGCGTGCCTAGGTTAAACTGTCCGTCCGTTTGCGTTCCTTCCGAAAAGGCCACTACCCAATCGCCAGTTTCAATCGCGGTGTATAGGAAAAATAAGGCGTAATCTTCACTCAAGTATGCGGGAACCGCCCAAACCTGGTCACCGACTTCCTGAGTCAAGTTACCCATGAAATTATATTCGGACGCGTTGCTACTGTTCACCTCGTGATTTAACTGCATTAGCATGGCGTCAAACGCTGGGTCTCCTAACGTTACGTTTATGTTTTCAAAATTGCCTTCTGTTGTCATAACTACCTCTTCAATCAATTATTTTCTACTCGTTTAAAGTTGTTCGAAACTACCTACATCCCGATTGCTTGTAAATCTGCGGGCAAGGGAGCCGTAAACTCTAATTTCTGATTCGTGAACGGATCAAAAAAGCGGATGGATTGCGCGTGCAAAGCCTGTCGCTCAATTCCCCGGTCCATGGGACCACCATATAGTTGGTCGCCCACTAACGGATGCCCCGCGTTCGCAAAGTGTACGCGGATTTGATGAGTACGTCCAGTTTTTAAATGAACCTGTACCAACGTTTGATTTGCAAAACGTTGGACCACTTTAAAGCTGGTCGTAGCGCTTTGCCCGCCTTCTTGAACCTCCCGGTGGATTCCATCGGCAGCTAGTCCTAGCGGCTGGTTAAAGGTCCCTTTTTCAGCACTAACCACCCCGTCAACTAGCGCAAGGTACGTTTTTTTAATCTTTCGGTGACGTACTTGCTCGCTTAGAAGGCTGTTAGCCACTTGATGACGAGCTACGAGGGTGATCCCGCTCGTAAACCGGTCCAACCGGGTGATTAAATGGGGTACCAAGTTAACTGCTCCGTTAGCTTGCCAGTGCCCCTTAATCCGATTAACTAAGGTATCCGTACGGTTACTTGGCCCGGGAACCGCAGTTAGACCCGCAGGTTTATTAACCACTAACCAATTATCATCTTCATAAATAACGTCGAGCGGTTGATCACTAACTGGTACCGCTGGGTCAGAATCCTCATCCGGCAGTTCAACCCAAAAGGGTTCAAAGGGCATAACCTTGTCTTTTAACGCCACCGTCCGCTCGTTTTCGTCAACTAACCGCCCGTCTTGGCGAATTTTTTGCATTAACCGTTGACTGGCTCCTAACCGTTGTAATACTTTTTGTGCACTAATAATTTCTTCTAAATTATTTTCAATTCGATATCGCATATTTTCTCCATTCGTTTGTGCTTTCTTCCTTCACTCATTTCCATTATAGCTAATTTCCGATTCGCTTACCGAAAACTTTTTTCCTTGAATTTCAAGTAAAAGGGACTACAATAAATTTAGCTCTATCAATGGAGTAGGAATCGGTGCGTTAAGTGTCGTCGAGACGGAGAGTTGTTCGACGAACGAATGCCTAGCAGCGATATCGGTTCCGCATCTCGCCGTTGAAGAGGGAATTTTTCATGCTATTTCCTTTTCGTTTTGCGGCCAATAAAGAAATGGAGGGATTTGCATGAAGGATTTTTTTAGTATTAAGGGAGTTTTTTCCGTGCGAAACCTAACCATGATGGCTTTATTGGCGGCTTTAGATGTAGTGTTGGCTCGTTACACGACCATCCATCTAACGCCCCAGTTTACCTTGGTTAGTTTCGAGTATATTCCATCGGCCATCGTTGCCGGGCTATTTGGCCCCTGGGCTGGAATTGTGTTTGGGTTGGTCAGTGACACGGTCGGTTACTTTTCTAACCCGGTTGGTCCGTACCTTCCCGTATGGGCCATTAGCGCCATGGTGGGCAACGTCATTCAATCAGTTTTCCTATATCAAGGTAAGTTTGACTGGTGGCGAATTTTGATTGCCCGCCTTCTCGTTATGCTGGTGGTTACCATGGGCTTAAACTTCATCTGGCAGTCGATTTACTTTGGCGCGGCGGCGGCTGCGTACTACAATTCGGCACGGATCATTAGCAACATCATTCAGTTGCCAATCCAAGTGGTGTTAATTCGCGTATTTGGTCAGCTGGCTCTACGAATTGTGACCCGGATGAACGCTAGCCGGCAATCCGTCTAATAATTTATTTGCTTTTCTCCATTATTCATCATAAAATAGTAATTGATTATTTTTTTGCTGAGGAGGAAGACCATGAAGTCACCATATAATTCATTCGCCCGTGCACGTAAAGTTTCTGGCAAACGCGAACGTCGTCGCCGTCAAGCACGGATCGTAGCGATTCAAAAATTTGCTAAAGGCAAGACTGATACAATCGCTGAAACACCAAAAGTTAAATAAGAACTCAAAAGAGGTTGGAATTTTTCCAACCTCTTTTTTTGTATTATTTTTTGCCTTCATTAAATTAAAAACGACAACCGTCGTTTTTTGTTAACGTGCGTAGGCTATTCGGCTAAAGATTCGCGCGTTTCGTCTAGTCCCTTAGAACCATTTAATAGAAGATTCATGATGATCGCCGTCACGCACCCAACCACCATTCCGTTATCTAAAATGGTTTGCACGGTTGCCGGTAAAATGTGGAACAAGGTTGGCTGGGTAGTTACCCCTAAACCAACGCCAATTGAAACCGCAATTACTAATAGGTTATTTACCGTCATGTCAACCGCCGCCAGCATCTTAATTCCTTGGGCTCCAACCATGCCAAACATTACTAGCATCGCCCCGCCAAGGACTGACGTAGGAATTAACGTTGCAATTGCGCTAAACTTCGGAATCAATCCTAAAATTAACAACATCCCCGCCGAGAAATAGATTGGGCGCAGCTTTTTAATTCCGGATAATTGCACAATTCCCACGTTTTGGGAAAAGGTTGAATACGGGAAGGTGTTAAAAATTCCGCCTAAGATTGCTGCAATCCCTTCCGAGCGGTACCCGCGTTTTAAATCGTCCGCCGTTAGTTTCCGTTCCGTGATATCCGCCAAAGCAAAGTAAACTCCGGTAGATTCAATCATACAAGTTACCGCGGCTAACAACATCGTTAAGATGGAGGACCATTCAAACTTCGGAGTCGCAAAGTAAAACGGTAGCGGAATTTTTAACCAGCTTGCTTGACTGATCGGCGTTGGATCAATTAATCCCATTAAGACCGCGATTACCGATCCGGCTACAATGCCAATCAAAACTGAAATCCGTTTAACGAATCCGTGAGTGAACACTTGAATTAAAATAATAATTAGTGCAGTTACAAAACCTAAAATCAAGTTGCTAGCACTTCCAAACTGCGGATCCGCAACGTTGCCGCCCCCAATATTCTGGAAAGCAACCGGGATTAACGTAAAGCCAATTAAGGTAATTAGTGATCCGGTCACCACTACCGGAAAGAATTTACGTAGTCGCGCGAAAAGTCCGCTAATTAAGAAAACAAAAATTCCGGCGGCAATGACGCCCCCGTACATGTATCCCCAACCAAAGGTGTTTCCGATGTGTTCCATCGGGGCCAAATATTCCACAGCCGAGCCGAGCACCACTGGTAAGGCAATCCCAGTCAGCGGCGTACGCTTAATCTGTAAGAAAGTTGCTATCCCGCACATAAAAATGTCCACGGAAATTAAATAGGTCATTTGTTGGGCGTTAAATTTTAAAGCTGCCCCAATCAAAAGCGGGATTAAAATATCCCCCGCGTACATTGCTAGCAAGTGCTGAAACGCCAGCAGAATTGTCTTTGGCGTCGACAACCGTTCTTCTTGTAAAACTTGCGACTCAAATTCCTTCATCTCATCCTCCACTATATCAGTAATCATTTTCAGTTTATAACGAACATTTTAGCATAATAATCGGCTTTTAAAAAGACGAATAACGAACTTTATTTCACATAAAGGGTATTTCAAATAAATATTGTTCGCCTATTATTCCTGTGAGTTTTGTGTAAAAGTTATATAATGAACATATAAAATAATAAAGGAGTGTTTATTAATGAACAAACGCATTCACGGTTCTTGTACCACTATTTTAGTTGGTAAAAAGGCCTCCATCGATGGTTCAACGATCATTTCACGGAACGACGACGGCCATGAAGCCCTCGATCCCCAACGTTTTGTCGTTGTTAACCCCGATGAACAACCCCAAAATTATCGTGCCGTAATCAGCGGCGTGGAAGTTAAGCTTCCCGACAATCCATTACGTTACACTTCCATGCCAAACTCCATTTTAACGAACGGAATTTGGCCGGCAGCCGGAATCAACAGCGAAAACGTTGCAATGTCCGCTACCGAGACCATCACCACTAATTCCCGGATTCTTGGAATTGATCCTTACGTAGAAAACGGGATTGGCGAAGAAGACATCGTTACGTTAGTTTTACCATACATTCACAGCGCCCGGGAAGGTGTTTTGCGGATGGGTGAACTATTAGAAGAATACGGAACCTACGAACCAAACGGAATTGCCTTTTCTGATAAGGAAGAAGTTTGGTGGCTTGAAACCATCGGCGGACACCACTGGGCAGCGGTACGGATTCCTGACGATGCTTACGTAGTTGCTCCTAACCGGATGAACATCGACCACTTTGACTTTAATTCTGACGACACTTTGTGCTCAGCAGACTTAAAAGAGTTGATCGAAAAATATCACCTTAATCCCGACTACGATGGGTACAACTTCCGCCACATTTTCGGTAGTGCATCGATTAAAGACACGGTTTACAACAATCCGCGGACTTGGTACGGACAAAAATACTTCAATCCGGAAATCGAACACGACCCGATGGATCAAGACTTACCGTTCATTTGCCACGCCGACAAGAAGATTTCAATTGAAGACGTTAAGTTTGTTTTGAGTTCGCATTTTGAAAATACGGAATACGACCCTTACGGTAACGGCACCGAAGACCAAAAGAAACTCTTCCGGCCAATCGGCATTAACCGGAACCACAACGTGCACATCTTGCAAATTCGTAACGACGTGCCTGCTGAAATTGCCGGTATCCACTGGCTAGCATACGGGGCCAACACGTTTAACACGGTGGTTCCATTCTATGCAAACGTCAACGATACCCCGGACGTTTATAAAAATGCCACCGGCACGTTCGACCTTAACAACATGTACTGGTTAAGCTGCACAACCGCTCTCCTCGGTGATACCGATTACGATCTGTACGCTGACTTACGGAACACCTTTGAACTTGAAGCAATGGGTGCTTACCGGCATATCCAAAATGAAGCCGACCAAAACTTCGCTACGCAAAGCGATCCCGTGAAGTATTTGGAAGCAGCTAACGAAAAATTAGCTCACGAATCCTTCACCCGTCAAACTAAGCTACTCGGCGAAATGGTTACTTTAGGTTCGGCTCACATGAAGTTAAGATACAATTTAAACGACTAATTTTAGTTAACGACTCAAAGAATTAAAAAAACGCTTCTTAAGATTAATTTCTTAAGGAGCGTTTTAATTTGGTTAACTCTACATTGATAGTAAGCATTGCAAAATCTAAGGCTGGTTGCCTACTCGCCAATTTCCAAGTTTTATCCTGGCCCTTTTTTGCGGTTAATGACGTTTACGTTGCATTTGTAAACTGTGCCGCAACGCTTTAAAAATTCCCTTGTTGTTATAAACAAGCACGTTGCGCTCGTAAGCGTTCGCGCTCAGCCAACAAAAAACTAGCAAGAAAATCACGTTAATAATCCCGGCCACCCCGGTTGCACTCAGACTCGCTTGGTCAACGCCATAACGCACCGGCATTACCATCGGACTGGTAAACGGCAGGTAACTTAGCACAGTCGTCACCATCCCTTGACTATCCGGAGCCTGAATTGCCGCGAAGAAGCCCACCATCGCGATTAAAGTGGCTGGTACCGCTGCTTGCGCAATTTGTTCCTGGTTGGTAACCAGTGAACCGCAAAGGGCCGCTAAAATTGCGTACGTAAAGACTCCCAAGATGAAAAAGCCAATTGAAATACTGAGGAACGGCAGATCGATTTCGTGCCACGGAATTTGATTAATTAAATCGTGCAGTTTGCCAGATTGGCCGCTGGTTAACCAAACCACCACCCCAACTACCAGGTAAACCAGTAGGTGGATTAAAGTCAAAATCCCCACACCAAGCAATTTGCCGTAAAATTGGGTTTTCGCCTTCACCGCGGTTAAAATTGATTCTTCAATTCGAGAACCCTTTTCTGTACCAATTTCTTGGGCAATTACGTTTCCATAACTAATTAAGAAAATGTACATTGGTAACGCAATTAATTGGGCAACAATCATTCTGAGTTGCCGGTTGCCGGAATTGATCGTGGTTAACCGTCCCTTCTTAAGGCTAACCGTTTTCGTAGTTAGCTCCGGAGTCCGTAACAATTGGGCTAGCTGCTGTTGGCTTAAACCGAGTGCTTTGGCCGTATTAGCCGTATTTAAAACCGCTAAATCTTGTTGAATGTCGGTCTCTTCAACGTCGGCCCCCTCTTTATTGACCGTTAGTTTTGAATGTTGCATACGCGCATCGATGGTTAGGATCCCATCAACCTTAGTGCTTTTCAGCGCTCGTTCAGCATCCTTTTTAGAGGAGTATCCCCGATAGCGCAAATCTGCGTGTTGTGTAGCAGAAAGTTCCTGCACAATTTCTGACGGCGCCACCACCGCCACGGTAGCTTTAGAGTCTTTATGTCCGCTATAAATACCGATGCCCACCATGACCCCCGCGATAATCAGCGGCAATAAGACCAGCGACCACCAAGAAAAACTAGTCACGTTCTTTTTTAAAACTTGTTTTGCGATAATCATTAATTTATTCATCTTAGTCACCAGCCTTAATTTTGAAAATTTCGTCTAAAGTAGGCGGTTGTTGGCTAAATTCTTTTAGGTAGCCATCCTTAGTTACCAATTCAAAAATTCGGTGGCCCACCGCGGGCGTTTCTAATTCCAGAATAAACTGGTCTGCCCTTTGACTTACCCGTTGTACTCCCGGAATGGCCGCTAGCTCTGGTTGGGTGAATCGGTTTGTCTGCAAGTACACCCGCGTATCGCCAAACTGCTGGCGAATTTCATTGACCTTCCCATTTAAAACTACTTTGCCGTCCTTTAGCATCACCAGCTGATCCGACAAATCTTCAATGTTTGTCATATCGTGACTAGAAAAAATAATCGCGGTACCATTCTGTCGTAAGAACCGAATACCTGCTTTTAATAACCCCGCGTTCACCGGATCCAACCCTGAAAAAGGTTCATCTAGAATCGCCAGCTTAGGCATGAATATCAATGCCGCAATCAGCTGGACCTTTTGCTGATTTCCTTTGGATAAGTTCTTAATTTTTTCTTTGCGTTTCCCCTTAACTTGGAAACGATCCATCCATTCATCTAGCTGAGCTAAAATATCGCGCTTCTTCATCCCGTGTAACTGGCCAAAAAACAGTACTTGCTGTTCAATAGTCATCTTGGGGTATAACCCCCGTTCTTCAGGAAGGTAGCCAATCCAGTCGCGTTTCAACTGGTTAATTGGTTTTCCATCCCACCTAATTTGCCCTTCATCAGGCGTTAAAAAATCTAAAATCATCCGAAAAGTAGTCGTCTTTCCCGCACCGTTTTGACCAATCAAACCTAAAATTTCACCTGGACGAACCACAAAAGACTCTTCACTGACGGCACAATATGTACCAAAGTATTTACTAACCTGGTCAATTTCTAACATTAATGACTCCCCTCTTTCTAATACATCCCCATCATTGAATATGGGTATTATAGCAAAGCACATAAACTATGTATGCGTTTTATCGATAAAAGTATTAAAAAGACCGTAAAACCTTGTGCAGGTTTTGCGGTCTAATCAATAAATAATTTTTATTTTAATTACTAAGGCACGAGTAACTTCTCCGACGCTACATTGCTAACCGTTATTTTTTTCGTTGTAGTAATTCAATAATATCAATGAAGTTCTTAGACAACTCTTCCGCTTCCAATTCATTCATCTCTTCTAAAATCCGCATTAGTTTAGTTAAATATAATCCTCGATGCTGTTGCCGATTTTCATTGACCTGTAATAGTTCAATTGTGCTCAACCCTAATGCTTCAGCAATTGCTTCGATATTCTTCCAGCTAATGTTTTGGTTATCAGTTCTTTCAATTCGCGAAATGAAGTTAACTGATAAATCACTTTTCTCAGCTAACTCTTCTTGGGTCAACCCGCTCTCCTTACGAACTTGTTTAATTAATTTTCCAATATTTATATTTGCACTCATATTGCACCTCGCGTCTTGTTATAAGTCGACAATAAAGGTTTTTGGTTCTGTTGATAACAAAATATAGTCAACTATATAATATACATATATTATTACAACCAAAAAAGGTTCGCGATTTTACCGTCCCCAAACCCCGAACCTTACCAAAAAATTAACCTTTTACCATTCGATTCCGAACAATCTTTGTCTACCAAAGTTAATGTATCGTTTATTATACTTTTAACCATTTTACCGCTGTTAAAAAATAATTTCTAGTAGCGATTGTACTATGAAAAAAATAAACCGTTTTACCCGGCCTCGTTTGTTAGTAGTTACTCCTCAAGTATACGTCAGCGTTGCTAAATAGAGTCTTTCGCTCCTTTCTAGAATTTACGAAATACGCTAAAGACCGTTACTAATTTTAGATTAAGTGGTTTCTAGTCCACCATTAATTTCCTAAAACAGTAATAATTGCATATCGGTGACTTATCACACCCTTTCCTTATTCTTTAAACCTGGTTACTTTATTTTTTAGCACTAAAAGTTTTATTTTTGATACTTAAAATGCTTTTTTGACGGCATTTTCCGACCTTTACTTATTCTCCATAAACTACTGTATCGTTTATTATACGTGCATATGTTAATGCTCTTCAGCACACTTTGTGGTGATTCAACAAAGCTAATTACTTTGTTAACCCCGCGGTGAGCTACCTGTCTTTAAAGATTGACTAATCATGGCAAAGCTAGGATAACTCGCTAACCTCTTGCCTACGGATTTATTTGTAAAATCGATGTAAAAAAAGGACGAATTCAGAAATCCTGAATTCGTCCTTTAATACGTTCGTAATTATAGAAACTCGATTATCTAGTTTTTGCGTTGCTTCTTAACTAAGCCAACTACTGCCAATAGACTTAACATTGCTAAGCCAATTACGCTAAGTAACGTTGTAGATTGTTTCTTTTCATTCGTTTGTGGCAAAGTCTTAGCAGTTGCTTGGTTAGATTGTTTAGAACGGGTTTGGCCGTTTGCACGATCTTGTGGCGCAAACATCGCATTTGATTGTGCGCCAGCATAATCAGAGGCATTACCGTTGTTAATACTACCATTTGGATCAACAATTACCCCACCATTTTGTTGGTTGTTAGCGTCGGTTGCTTGCGCATTATTTGCAGCAGTGTCGTCTCCATTAGCGTGCTTTCCATTATTTACATCATTTGCATTTGATGCATTGCTGCCAGCATTGTTCTTACCATCATTTTGTGCAGGTTGGTTACTGTCAGCGTTGTTTTTGCCGTTGTTTTGGTCTGGCTTATTACCGTCAGCATCGTCTTTGCCACCATTTTGGTCTGGCTTATTGTTGTTGGTATCGTTCTTGCCACCATTTTGGTCTGGCTTATTGTTGTTGGTATCGTTCTTGCCATCATTCTGACCTGAATTATTGCTATGAGAGTCGTCTTTATCGTTGTTTGGTTGATTATCGTCGTTTGTAACTAACGTATACGTCTCTGCTTTGTCACTACCGTTTTTATTGAGGAAGTCTTCAATTTCATCAGAAGTATAGGTTTTACCCGTACTTTCAATTTTCCATTTTTTATCATCCCCAGCTCTCAACACAAAGTACACATTCGAGGTAACTGGTCCAACCGTAACACTCTTTAGATAATTTGAATCAGTAAAATCTAAATTACTATCAATATAAAGCCCACCTAAGTTTAAATGCTCAATACCGGAACCAGTAAACATGGACCTATAATCATGCCCTTCACTAATCGCCGAATTTTTCCAACTACTTAAGTCTAAATCACTTAAACTAGTTGTCATACTAAACATACTGTTAAAGGAGTGTACTTTAGATACATCCCATCCCTTAACATTTAAATTACTCAATGATCTGCATTGGGCAAACATAATTCCCATATTTTCAACTTGACTTGTATCCCATTTTGACAAATCTAAATTATTTAGACTACTATCTCCTTGAAAAACAGATGCTAACCTTGTTAGATGACTTGTATCCCATTTTTCAATTCCCTCAATCGTCTTTAATTGTGGGTTATCAGCAAATGAAATTGTTTCCGAGCTTCCAAAGCTTAATTTGTCTGCATTAATGATTTTAGTTAAATTTTCATATTCACTAAAAAAGTAGTCTCCAAAAGTTTCAAAATTCCATGTGACTTCCCCATCAAATTGAATGACCTTTACATCATTTTTATTCCAATTTTTATCATATCTTCCATGCTCTAAATCCCCACTATTTAGATGTAAAGTTCCTTGGTTATCAAGGGTCCACTTTACCGTACCTACTGTACCGGAGTCTTTTTTATTATCTTGCGTAACTTTTGTGGATTCCTTAGTTCCATCATTATTCTTTACATCTTTTTGGCTATCTTCAGGATTGTGAGCTGTAAATTCATTTATATCTTTCTTATCATCTGCAACTGCATTTTTTGCAATTTGACTATCTTTAGCCTTATTAACCACTGATGTTGAAGCCACGCTACTTGAGGCTGTCGCACTAGTTGGGGCTGCTGAACTATTTACTTTTCTGGAAGCCGCACTAACCGAATTTGCAGCACTACTGTTGGCTTTAACAGTCGCACTAGTTACGGCCGCCGTGCTTTCTTGAACTTGTTCAGTTTGGGGTGTTTGTGCGGGAGCGTTAGCTGTTGCGACTTCGTCGGCTTTCGCACTTACCACGCTACCAGCCGTTGCCATTCCTCCGGCGACAATTGCCGCTACAAGCCATTTTTTACCACTCTTATACATTTTAAAACGCTTTTTAGTTTCCATAATCCTACTCCTTAATATGTATTAATTAATCCTCTCACTCATACCTTTAAAGTGTAACTCTTACGCAATGCTATTTCAACATTATATTCATATAAAAAAAGTATATAAAATGGCACAAAAAAGTAACGGCACCATCCTTAAAATCCAAGTATCCTTCCCCTAAAAGGTCAATGCACCATCCATTTTGACTGGATTTATCAGTTATACCATAAATTTAAATCTAGTCTACCATTTGGAAAACCCCAAAAATAATACATATTTTTTTATTTCATCTATATGAATATAAAAACATTAGTGATAACATTTTATAGTGTCTACGGTACTAATACCTAAAATTTTTATAGGGAGGGAATATCAGATTAGTAACGTAAATAATTATGTCTTTCATTGAATTGTTTGCGTACTAAGAAATTAATCACTAGTCATTGACGCCTTTTGAGAAATCAATCACCTTATCCAAATCCATTTTTTAGTATTTATTTTTTTCGGTTACTAGGAAATGAATTTTTTTATGTGTTTATTAAAGCCCTTATAGCTACTTAGGATTAATTGCTTAAAAGGTGCGATCTGGACTAGTAGTTAAAGTATCGAGGACGGTTGCCAAAATACTTATATTAATCAAAATACTATGGAGGAGTTAAGGAATGAATTTTATTAAACAACATAAGTGGATCGCCATCATCGTTGTAATCTTAATCGCCATTGCCGGCGGTTATCGTTATGCCAATCGCGGTCAATACGCCGTGCAAAACAAAGTCATGACGGTTGGAATGCGTGCTGATGATGACGTAACCTACGATAAATCCGCAAAAGCGGTTTTCAAACCTGACCATGAAGTAAAGTTTTCAGGTAACCAAGACAGCATGGATGGTTTTGGCAAAGTTAAGTGGTCTGCTAAGGGAAGCAAGGTTTTCTTGAAGAGCTGGGGAGTACGCTTAGCTACCATTGATACAGCTCATAAAGTAACTTTTAAAGGGCATCCTGCATATCGGGCGAATATTGATTTGAAGAAAGTCCTTGCGGGAGCTGGATACGATGACGCTAGTGAATTAGTCGATGACGATTATAGTGTGACGCTCTACTTTGTCTTGAAATAATTAAAGGAGATTACAATGGATAAATTTAAAACATTTATTACCCAAAATAAAAAATTAGTGTACGGCGTGATTGCAATCATTATCATTGCTGCAGGTGCAAAAATAGGATACGACTACCACAGCAACAACATCATTTCCCGGATTGAAGTAAAATTCTATGGTTATAACGGACATGGTGATGCAGCAATAAGTAACGCCGAATCCGTAAATAAGTACATGACCCGGCGCGTATTGCAAAAGGATCACATAAAAAAAGACGTAATTAATAAAATAGTGTCTCATCCTGACACATTTGATTACAGTATGCTTTCTTCAGAAGATCAATATAAAATTCAATCATCAATAGAGGACCTTTCTTCGACTAGATTAGAATTCAAAGGGAAATCAACCGAACTTAAAAATGGCGATAAGGTTACCGTAACGTTTAAAAACAGCAATTCGGAACTTCCTTTCCGTGACGGCAAAAAAACGTTCACAGTTAAGGGATTGAAAAAAAGTACCAAAGTTTCTTCCAATAAGATTTTTAACCAACTTAAAATCAAAGCCCTCGGAATTAATGGCAAGGGACAAATTGCACTTTCAAGTAAAAATTCTGACTTAATCAATAGCAACATTAAGGTTAAAAACAATGGTCACCTTAGCAACGGAGATGTTATTTCACTCACGCTCCCAAAAGCAGCCTTTAAAGATAGTAGTGGTAAGCACCAATACACTGGTTCAAGAACGTTCAAGTATAAGATTTCCGGACTAATTGATAGTAAATCAATTACTAACGTTGACGACATTACGGATGCCACCGACACTGTCATGTCTGATTATACAGATGACAAACAATTCGCTGATGAAAAATACACATCCAAGTTTGTTAACTTGTACGTAACTCCGTATAACGAAAATGAAGAAGAATACTACGATGACGACGACAACGAAGTTTCAAGCAAAGTAGAAGTCGCAGATGCATCCGAAAATAGTACTTCATCTAGCAACAAATTATCAATTGTTGCAATTTATAGCGTCAATTCTTCGGACGCAGATGACGATGACGAACCTGAAAATGTTGCCGTTGAAGTAAACAACCTATCGTTAAACGATGGTAAATTAAACATCAAAGATAAAAAGATTACTTCTGATGACAACGTTTCTACCCTTAGTGATTCCATTAAGACCTACGAACGTAACTTGGAAGTTTCTGGTTTGAAACTAAAATAAGTTAATACTAATTAAGAAGACTAGGAAAGTTAGATAAATTTCCTAGTTTTTTTATTAATGAAGCAGGGTGGGCTTGTTTCTCCTGCTAATACTTTGTAAAAGAGGTTTACAAAGCCTTAATTGTGAATATATAATGGTTATATCTGTTAATTTAGGAGGAATAATAATGGTACAATCTGCAGTTGTTGAAAACGATAGCGATGCGTTTTCCGTTAGTTTATTAGCGTTTTGGGTAAAGGGAAGTATTACACTAGATGACGCCTTCTTACGGGTAAATATGCCAAATACAGTTTTCTTTGGTTTGGTTCCTGCCGGTAAGCAAAAAGATTCATCTCCCCTTTCAGGAATTACTAACGTATACACATCGAAATCATATAAGCTGAGCTCAATCTTTTTAGGATTATTAATTGCAATTATTGGAGTAGCGCTAATGGGCTCGTCATTCTTTTCGGCACTAATCGCAATTATCGTTGGGGTGCTTTTAATTGGTAGTGGAATCAGAACCACGTTTAACTATGAACGTTCCGGAATTAGTAAAACAATTGACTTACCTTTCTTCGAAGCACATCATAGTGAAGAATTAGAAGAAAAACTCACCCAAAAATTAGCTACATATCAAGCGGATCGCAACGTGAGAGCACAAACGGACCGCACAATTCAACAAGGAGCTCAAAACACACAACAAATTGTTAACGCCGTAAGCGGAGATGCAAATAATGCCGCATCATCAGCGAGCGCATTTTGTGGTAGTTGTGGCGCACCGCTTGCTCAAGGTGCTAAGTTCTGTAACAAGTGTGGCGCTCAAGCTAACTAATCGAGTTATAAATTTGATTAATTACAAATAAAAAGAGACCAGAATTTTTCACAAATTCTGGCCTCTTTTTTGAGTCAACGAGTACGAAACTCAACCAAATTAAAGTTCACTAGCAAGATGCCAGCTTTTTCCAAAAATCCATCCCTTTCTTAGCAAATCTAAGATTTTTCCACTATCTTAGTATTTTATATACTTATGCACCTATCTTTTAAATTAAAGACCACGTATCCATAACCCATTCTTAAGCTAATAAAAAAACTTACCGCAATATATAAACAGTAAGCCTTCAATACATTTATTCTAATTCTTCAATTTCCCGCCGGTTAATTCCGTAAATTAGCGATTGTAGTTCCACAGAAAGGTCCACGTCTTGCACAATCACTTTTTCTGGCACGGTCAGTGGAACCGTAGTAAAGTTCAAAATTCCTTGAATCCCAACTTCTAGCAGCTGGTCAGTAAGTTCTTGAGCTTTTTCTGCAGGAACCGCTAAAATTGCCACGGTAATTTGTTGTTCTTTAATTTGTTCCTTTAGGTTTTTAATGTCATAAACTGGAATTTGGTTTTGCACCGTGTTCACCAATTTAGGATCAACGTCAAAAGCCGCGGTAATCCGTGCATTTCCAACCCGGTGGAACTTGAAGTTTAGTAACGCCCGTCCGAGGTTCCCTACCCCTACTAAAGCAACGTTTGCGTTAATATCTTGTCTTAACGCGTCATCAAAGAGTTCCAAAAGCTTTTGAACATCGTAGCCGTACCCACGCCGGCCCATTTGTCCAAAGTAAGAAAAATCCCGTCGAATGGTTGCTGCATCAATTTGTAAATATTCAGCCAACATTGCGGAGGAAACTTTTTCTACTTTTTGGTCTGATAAACGCCGCAAATAGCGGTAATACAAAGGTAACCGACGGGTAGTCGGAATTGAAAGTTTAAAATTAGCCATTTTTTCCACATCCTCTATTGAACAACTTTTAATATTTCGTCACGCATTGCCACGTGGACCTTTTCATCCTCGATATAATCGTGTAGCAACACGAGACCATGTTTATTTTGGTTATTAAAGGCAATTAACCCGGTTGGGCTGCTGCCGTAAAAGACATCGCGGTTTTCCTTGAAACGGCACCAGCCGAGCGATTGGCCGTCGACATCCACCTTCTTGATTCCATCAAACAACTGCGGATCAAGAATTTCTTTGCCTTGGTAACTTCCCCGATTAATCATCATTTCGGTGAAAACCGTTAGATCATTTAACGTTGAGAATAGGCCTGCATGCCCGCTTTCTCCATTTAACAACAATCCTAACTGATCTTCAACCTGACCTTGAATTTGTCCCCGTTTAGGATCGTTTCTCGTTGGCACAAAACGCATCTTAGGGCGGTTAAGGTTAAACCCACTGTTAGTCATTGCCAACGGATACAAAATCTTGTCCTGTACCGCCCGGTCAATGGAACCGTCCACCGTCCGAATGATAATTCCCAGAAGGGCAAAATTTAACGGAGAAACTTGCACGTGGTCGCCAGGCTCAAAATCCGTGTCAACCATGTAAAGCGCATTGATAAATTCAATCCCGGTCAACCGGTACATTCCCGGAATTTCCACCGGAATCCCACTAGTGTGCGTTAACAAATGCAATACTAGCACATTCGGGTTGGAAAACCCTGGCAGGTACTTTTTAATCGGATCTTTTAACCGGATTTCTTGAATCGCTAAAAGCTGAAAAATCCGGGTCGTGGTCGCAATTACTTCAGTCATTGAACCGACGTCGTAAATCATCGAAGGATCAAGGCACACATTGCCTTCCTTACCGCCCTGCACGCCTTCGTAACGGCTTTCAATTTCGTTTGGTAAAATGAAGCTGTACGAAGCTCCATTAATATAGTGTTGTTGAATTCCCTTTTCAATCACCTGATGAATCTGGTGCATTTGCTCAGTCATCTTTGCCACCTCTTTTTATTTAGTCGCGCCCGGTTCCCAATCAAACTCTAGGCTCGGATCGGCATTAAGCGTCAAATCGGCGAATACTCCGTGACGCATCAGCATTTCGCCGGCTGCCCCAATCATTGCGCCATTATCTCCACAAAGTTTTAAGGGCGCCTTCACGAAATCTAAATCATTAAATTGGGCGCTGAGTTGTTGGTCTAAGGCATCCCGTAATCCCCTGTTCGCAGCAACGCCGCCCGCTAAAATCAACTGTTTGATTTCTAACGCTTTGCAAGCGCGGACCGTCTTGGCCACAATTACGTCAACCACGCTTTGCTGAAAACTAGCCGCTAAGTCCGCTTTATCCAATTCTTCGTGAACTTGGTCCGCGTGGTGTACCGTGTTGATAAACGCACTCTTTAACCCGCTAAAACTAAAGTCAAAGTTGTCATCGTGCTCCATGGCCCGTGGAAAATGGAACGTATCTTGTCCTTGGTGCGCCAATTCATCAATTGCTTTGCCGGCAGGATACTTTAATCCCATTACCCTACCTACTTTATCATAAGCTTCTCCGGCCGCGTCGTCACGTGTTTCGCCAATAATCTTAAATTCATTTTCCGCTGCCATATATACTAGTTCGGTATGTCCTCCGGAAACTAGCAACGCTAAAGCAGGGAATTTAATTGGTTTGACGAACCGAGCTGCGTAGATATGTCCCATCATATGGTTAACCGGAATCAATGGCAAATGATTTGCAGACGCAAAGGCCTTCGCCGCAGAAACCCCTACTAAGAGGGCACCCACTAGTCCAGGTCCGTAAGTAACCGCCACCGCACTTAAGTCCGTTGGCTGGACTTGTGCTTGTTTCATTGCTTGGTCAATGCACAGGGTGATTTGCTCAATGTGGTGTCTGCTAGCCACTTCTGGAACCACCCCGCCAAACCGTTGGTGACTATCAATTTGGGTGGCAATGATGTTTGATAAAATAGTGTCACCATTTTTAATAACCGCTACGCTAGTTTCATCGCAGCTGGATTCGATTGCTAATATTAAACTATCTTGTTCCACGATATCCTCCCCGCCATTTCGATAAATCTAGTTGCATATCGATGGCGTCCTCATGGTCACCAAAGTAATAGCCCTTTTTCAAACCGACGTTTTCAAATCCAATCTTCAAATATAACGCCTGGGCATTAATATTACTCTTCCGCACCTCTAAGGTAACCTTCTTATACTCAATAAACTGGGCCTTCCGCACAATTGCTTCAATTAAAAACGAACCAATCCCTTGATTTTGGTATTCGGGAAGAATGGCCACGTTGGTAATGTGGGCATTCTTCGCCCGGTCGTTAAATGAAGCCCCAATAAAGCCCATCAACTGGTCATTATGGCGAATCACCAAGTATAACCGGTCGACCTTTCTTCTTAGCTCGTTTGCAAATGCCGTCCGGTCCCAGGGAGTCTGTCCATCATACACGGCCCGTTCCACCATTAAAATCTCGGGGATGTCCGTATTAGTTGCCTGAGCCACAAAGTAGCTTTGTCCTTCAATCACCACGTTATGATGTGCAATTTCGAAGGCTTCTTCCCTTAGCCGGCGCGTTCGATTAAATAAGGTTCCTTGTGCCCAATTAATTAATTTGTCGAACATATGATTCTTTACTCTCATCGTTTGGATGTTTTTCCTTCCAATTTCTTTCCGCTTCAGTTACTCGTAAATATGCTGGCACAAAAGTATAGTAATTTTCTAACGCTTGTTTTTGCAAGCCTAGCAAACCTAGCGCATAGGCGTTCGGCAAGTTATTTAACGTGGTCGAATGCTCAGCAATTACTCGCAAAGTGTCTTCTACCATCGGTTGAAATTTTTCAAAATGGTTATTAATAAAGTAAACCGATCGTCCCAGTTCATTGATTTTTGCCAGCAAAGATTCAAAACTCAGGTGCTGGTCGGCAACCACCGGCGTAACTTCCATGCCATGCTTTTCGTAAATCCCCGCAAAAACATTTTGGTTGCGTGCATCAAAGAACGGAACTACCAATCCGTCGTTAGGTGCGTTTGGCACTAACATTGCTAAACTAGAAATGCCGACCAATTCAATTTCCAGCGTCATTGCTAACGTTTTTGCCGTGGTGACCGCAATGCGCAACCCGGTGTATGAACCGGGGCCTTTGGCTACCACGATGCGGTCTAAATCTGCTAACGAAACTTCTGCCGTTTTTAGCGTCTGTGAAATAATTGGCATCAGCTGTTTACTGTGATTTCTTTTAATGTTAGTGGTTTGGATCGCCAGTAATTGATCATTTTCAAGTACTGCTACACTAAGTGCAACGTTAGACGTATCCAATGCTAAAATTTTCATTTAGTTCGCTCCTCTTTTAGTCCCTTCTCACATTATCCTACAGAAACCGGCTTCCGACAACTATAGGAACGCATAGAGGCTGAGAAAAAATTTTTCTCAGCCTCTATTGTAAAATGTTTTATCAATTGTTTTCTATAATCATCATAAAAACGTATTTAAAATTTAACGATCTTCATAACCGCGGGGATGTTGTTGCTTCCAATTCCATGCTGTTTGGATAATTTCCTTAACATCATCGTATTGTGGTTGCCATTGCAAAACGTCCCGTGCTTTTTGGCTAGCCGCGATTAGTGAATCAGGATCTCCGGGACGGCGTTCGGCAATTTCAGCTGGAATTGGTTCGCCAGTAACTTCTCGCGCAGCTTCAACCATTTGCTTAACCGAAAAACCGGTTGAAGAACCGAGGTTGAATACGTCACTATCGTTGCCAGCTTTGAGGTAGTTAATCGCTAAAATGTGAGCATCAACCAAGTCTAAAACGTGCACGTAGTCTCGAACGTTGGTTCCGTCAGGCGTATTGTAGTCGTCGCCAAAAATCTTCAATTGGTCTCGTTGACCGGCCGACACTTGTAAAATAATGGGGGTCAAGTGGGTTTCGGGACCATGATCTTCACCAATTGAACCATCCGGGTAAGCCCCCGCAACGTTGAAGTACCGTAGCGCCACGAATTTAATTCCGTAAGCTTGGTCAGCCCAACGAATGATTTTTTCCATCATTAACTTGCTTTCCCCGTAAGGATTGATCGGTGCTTGGCGATCGTTTTCCTCAATTGGTGATTTTTCAGGAACCCCATACGTCGCCGCTGTGGAAGAGAAAATAATTCGTTTAACGTCGTGATCGCGCATTTCTTCAAGCAACGCCACCATTCCGGCGGTGTTATTGTCAAAATACTTCAACGGTTTTTCCATGGATTCGGGCACGATTGAAAAGGCCGCAAAATGAACCACGGTATCAATATTTTCCCGGTCAAAAACTCCCTTTAGAAACACATGGTTGCGGATGTCGCCTTCGTAAAAGCGAGCTTTTTCGTCAACCGCCTTTCGGTGGCCAGTCGATAAATTGTCCACCACGACTACTTCTTGGCCTTGTTCAATTAGTCGTTTTACCATGTGAGAGCCGATGTAACCGGCGCCCCCTACTACAAGTATACTCATTAACTTCTCCTCCATTCCAAACTATAAACAAGTTAATTGTACCCTTAACGCCGTGCCCATTCAACATTGGCTTCACAGCATAAGGTGTCGCCTACCGAAATTTGATGACTGCTTCGCAAACTGTCCCGGTCAAACTCAACGACGCTATGCACCATTTGGTGAGGTTGAATTTCGACATGATAGCGAATGTTAACCATTTTAGGGAAGTAGTTATCTAAAATATCGTCATTCACGGTATTAAAAATCCATTCAAAATAACGTGCGTTGTTAACGTGGTGGTTCATATCAATATCGAAGTAACGAACGGCGTAGTCCTGCTGGTTCGTTTCCCCGGTAATTTCTTGTAACTTAGGCAATCGGACAATTCGTTTTATGTAATCCGATTCGTACGGATCAATGATTTCTGGCAACAATTTGCGCATCCGTCGCGTAGTGCGGTCCATCAAAACAAACATCGCGGTAGTTTCCACAATCTTTTCCCCATCCAGGGTCTTAATCCAAAAATCCCGTTGGCAGAAGTAGTCGTTGTGGTTCACCGCTTGGGTCCCCATCACGATCCGTTCGCCCACGTTAGGCAATCTCCGTAGCTGCATTACGTACTGGGTGATGACCCAGCCTAGCCCGGTCTGATCCACCACCTCGGGGCCGACGCCTAAGGCTTGGCTTTGGTTATCCGATACTAACAGCATTACGTTTACCATCATGGAAACCGTCATCGTTCCCGTTTGGTCGCCTTCATAGTAGGTTACCAAGTGTTCTTCTTCGTGTATCTTTCCAGCCATTTTTCTCTCCTAAATACTGCTTTGCATTATAAGTTAAAGTTGATGATAAATGTCATAAACCTCTTGTTTGGCGAGTCCGCGTAATTTAGCGACCTGCTTAATTGCAATGGTCGGTTTGACTTTTTCTTCATCAATAATCTTTTGCACATGTTCATTAATGGTTAACGATTCCCAGTCTTGGTTTTCCACAGCCTGGGGATGGGGATTTCCCGCCACCATTACCACGAATTCACCGCGGATTTCCGTGGACGCAATCCACTCCTGAACTTCTGCTACGCTGCCCCGAATAAATTCTTCGTAACGCTTGGTTAATTCTCGTGCTAAAACCATTTGCCGTTCCGTTCCCATTACGGTGGCAATGTTCTTCACCGTCTTTGCCAACCGGTGCGGAGCTTCATAGAAGATCAACGTGTCGGGATGGTTCTTTAACTTTTCTAGTTCCGCCTGTTGTTCTTTGGGTTTCCGAGCCAAAAACCCGTAAAAAGTGAACGGCTGGGGCGCTAATCCCGAAGCAATCAAGGCCGTGGTTCCAGCATTGGCTCCCGGTAGCGGAATCACTTTTAAGCCCGCTTGAACGGCCGCCTGCACCAGTTCCTTTCCAGGGTCGCTAATCGAGGGCATCCCCGCGTCCGAAACCTGGGCAATCGTGCGTCCATCCGCTAACATTTCTAAAATCGCTGGAATTCGCTCTTGGGTGTTGTGCTCGTGAAAACTCATTTGCTTGGTGTCAACTGCAAAATGGTTGAGCAATTTTTGGGTATTACGGGTATCTTCCGCAAGGATCAGGTCCGCTTCCTTTAAGATCTGGACCGCCCGAAACGTCATATCATCTAAATTTCCGATGGGGGTGGGCACTAAATATAAAGACCCCGCCGATGACGGGGTAAAACTCTTTTGGGTTAACATATTAACGATCTCCATAAATAACGGTTAAGCAAAAAGCACATTCTTCATCGTCTTGCCGGTGCTTGCCAAAGAATTCGTTGCAAATATGGTAGCCGCTAGCATAAAGCTTTTCCAAATTTTGCAATGATTTTGATAAACCGTGCTTCGTATTCTTGGTTCCTTCATTTTCGTGTTCCGCGGCAGTGGCCTGTTTAAGCCGCTCCCTTAAGTGTTGGTTTTCAATCTTAAGTTCGGCATTTTCCTCCATGATTTCTACCATGGCACTTTGGGTTTCGTGTAGTTTATTTAACAAATCCTCAGCGTTGTGCGTAACTTCTGTTATTTGATCAAATAAATCTTTCTTTTCCACACTATCACCCTCTCATTTTAAAAATATCACATAATTCAATTGTCACTTTTTCCACAATTCCCTGAAAATTCAAATTTTGCTTTAGCTTTCCGCGTAACGGCAATAGTAAATCGCTAACCTTAAGCAACTGGCTGACCGTTGTTTGCTCCGCGACCTGGCGTAACGCTGCTTGATCAGTAAGGTACGTAAGGTCGACTTGACCAAACTTAAGTGCCAACAAATCCATCGCGTACAACATCATCATGTCTAAAACAATTACTTGGTGTTCCCGGTCCTTAGCTAGTCCAATAATCCGAGTTTGGACGTCCACAAATGCACTCATATCGCCCTTGGTAACGGCACCAAACCATTTTTCAAGAGCCTTATGCGCGTCTTCTATCCAATTATTTTCTAACAAACTCTGCATTTCTTCACGGTCGCTAGTCAACCGTACTAATAGATGGGCGGTGCTCTCCGTTACCTCACCGTCCGCAGTTAGTTCAGCAACTAGCTGACTTTTCTGAAGCGGTTTCAGCTCGATAATTTCCGTTCGCGACATGATGGTTGGCAAAATTAAATTTTTGCTTTCCGTGAGTAAGAAGGCGGTCACGTTCCCCGCCGGCTCCTCAATAAATTTCAGCAAACTATTTGCCGCACTGGTAGTCATTAAGTGCGCCTGGTCGATAATGAAAACCTTCCGATTTCCTTCGACCCCGCTTTTGGAAAATTCGGCCTTTAAAAATCGAACCTGATCGACCTTGATCGACTGGCCGTCGGGTTCGATTTCTACTACGTCGGGATGCTGCCCAGTACTAATTCGATGACATTCTTCACATTTTCCACAGGGCATCCCGTCTTGTAAGTTTTGACAAAATAGCCGCTCGGCAACCCACCGGGCCACCTCTTTTTTGCCAGTTCCGCTTGCGCCGGTTAGCAAGTAGGCGTGTGCGAGGTGGCGGTTGTCAATCATTTGTTGAAAACGTTCGATGACCGCGGGTTGTTTAGTTACGGCCGGATTCTTTACTGCTGCTGTCAAGGCCGTTTAGAACCGTTCGAATTGGTCAACCGGCAAGACAAATACCGTAGCTCCACCGACTTGGACCTTAATTGGGTACCCGGTTGCCCCTTCCATATTCACGTCCATATTTACCGATGGGGTCATGAACTCTTCCCGGGAGTGACTAGCCTTTTTAATGGTATCTAGAACCATTGGAACCCGTTCTTCTTCCACCCCGATTAAAAAGGTGGTGTTCCCAGATTGTAAAAATCCTCCGGTAGTCGATAATTTAGTTGCCCGGATGTTTTGGTCAATAAATTGATCGCTAAGATGGTTAGCGTCCTTATCTTGAACAATTGCAATAACTAATTTGGTTGCCATAATGTGTTTCCCCCACTATTTTAAAATTTGGTCTAAAACATTGATAACTGCTTTTTTTACGTCGCCAATTGATTGACTAGCATCAATCACCACGATTCGTTCCGGATACCGTTTGGCTAATGCTAAATAGGCGTCACGAACTCGTTCGTGAAAATCAAGCTGCTCTAAATCAAGTCGATCAACATCGTCGGTGCGGTGAGTCATGATCCGTTTTAAGCCCACTTCAGCGCTCACGTCTAAATAAATAGTTTTTTCCGGTAAACACCCCTCCGTAGCAAACAAGTTCATTTGGTAGACTGCTTCCGGGCCAATTTCACGTCCGGCTCCTTGGTACGCAATCGAGCTATCCACGTAACGGTCACAGAAAACTACCTGACCGCGTGCTAACGCCGGTAAAATTGTTTCCGTCAAATGTTGCCGACGGGCTGCCGCATATAACAAAGCTTCCGTTCGAGCATCCATTTCCGTGTTATTTTTATCCAAAATAATTGCGCGAATTGCCTCTGAAATCGGATTGCCTCCGGGTTCGCGGGTCACCGTCAAACGATCTGCAAGTCGAGTGCGGTAATGCTCCACCATCGCCTCCAAAATCGTTGTTTTGCCAGCCCCGTCAGGCCCTTCAAATGAAATAAAATGCCCATTCACCAGTTATTCCCTACCTTATGATTTTTTATATTGATTATTTTTATTCTACTTTAGATTTTCTAGACTGTCTATTAACTACTCTAAAAACTCGTCCCGGTTTAGCCTTTGATATGCCGGTCAGCGTCGATATTTTAAATTTTTTAAAATAGTTGGCGCAATGCATTTCTCCGGCCAGTTATTTAATCCCGCAGTCTTTATATTTGCCACCAAATGGTTAAGTTTTGCACAGCCTACTGGGAGGAGTGCAGTTGTTCGTAAACTAAAAAGTTTTCCACAGCTCCCACTTCATTCTAACAACCCTGGTCGAAAGAACCAACGGTAAATCAAAAAGAGCCCCATGACCAATTTCGTAGTCATGAAGCTCTTTGATACGACCGGAACTTTAGAAGCTCTCCATTTAAATTAGCTTACCGTGCTCGGATCATTACATCTCTGTCCGACCTTCGACCGCTTTATACAAAGTCATCTGGTCAGCATACTCAATGTCACTCCCCACGGAAAGTCCGTGCGCCAGTCTGGTTACCTTAATACCCGAAGGCTTAATCAATCGAGAGATATACATTGCGGTCGCTTCCCCCTCGGGAGTGGCGTTAGTCGCAATGATTACTTCCTTGATTGCTTCGTTTTTCTGGAGCCGGGTCAGCAAGCTCGCGATGTTAATATCTTCGGGCCCCTTCCCGTCCATTGGCGACAACACGCCGTGTAGCACGTGGTAAAGTCCATGATATTCCTTCATTTGTTCCATTGACATTACGTCCTTGGAATCTTCAACGACTAGGACCGTTTTTTGGTCCCGGCTTGCATCTTGGCAAATATCACAAGGGTCGTCTTCCGTGATGTTGCCACAAATGCTACAAAAACGTAAGTCACGTTGTGCAGAAATTAACGCCTTGGCGAAGTCCGTCACATCATCTTTTTGCATATCAAGCGTAAAGAAGGCCAACCGGGTCGCGGTTTTATAGCCAATCCCTGGTAACTTCATAAAACTATCAATTAACTTAGCAATTGGTTCTGGATATTGCATCCGGACACTCACCTACGATTCTTTTATAGTCCGGGAATTCCCTTAGTGTATTTCCCCATGGTCTTGTTGGTTTCACTGTCGATTTTGCTCATTGCGTCGTTAACCGCGGCAACTACTAAATCTTGCAACATGTCGGGGTCGTCTTCGTCAATGGCTTCTGGATTAATAACGATGTCCTTCATCTTATGGTTTCCGGTAAAGGTTACCTTCACCATGTCATCGGGCGCAACGCCGATAAATTCGGTTTCGTTTAGTCGTTCTTGTTCTTCCGTTACTTGTTTTTGCATCTTTTGTACTTGACGCATCATATTTTGCATGTTTCCCATTCCACCACGCATAGTCATTACCATCCTTTAATCATTTTTTACATTAACGTTTTCGGAACCGAATAGTTCCACAGCCTTTTCCACTACGGCGCTATCTTCAGGCGCCACCGTCGTTGGTTGGGACGGTTCTTCCTCTTTAGATGCACTTTCGGTTTCCTTACTTAAATGGTGCGTTTTAATAAATTCTGCCCGCACCGTTGGCCACTCTTCAACTGTAACATAGACAACTTGATAATCTGAACCAGTTAGCTTAGCCAAATTTTGTTGTAATTCGTCACGCAAGCTTTCATTATCCACAGCCTTTTCAAACAAAAAGTCATAATCGAAAGCCACCACGACGCCCTCTTCGCTGGCAGCCACTGGTTTAGAAACGTGCATCAAGGCTCGTTTCGTGACCGATAGCATATCCATCAAGTCGCGCCAAAGGTTTTGCATTTCCACCAAGCTATCTTTAGTAGCGTTCTCCAAAATCGGGTAAATTTTAGTCAGGTTGGCCGGCGTCTTCACGTTGCGACTTCCCGAAGCCCGTTTTTTCGGCGCTGCGGATGCTGGTTTAGCAGGCGCGGGAGCTGCAGAAGTTGTCCGCTCTTTGAGGCGCTTAACCTCCCCCTGCAAACGGTCAACTTCATTTTTAAGCTGTTGTACCTCTTCGTTATCTGCTGTCGCACTCGCTGGAGTTGCGGACCGCTGAGAGAGCTTAATCGTCAACACTTCTAGGTAAACGTCAGGGTGCGTCGTAAACCGCATTTGTTGTTGAATCTGGTTTAACGTGTCGATCATTTCGTACAACTCGTTGCCGCTAACCATGTCCGCTTCTTTGACAAAGTCTTCGCTAAGGTCGCTCAAACTCTGTTCCTTAACTAGCTGGGGATCTTCTTGGTATAAAAGCAGGTTGCGTTCTACCGCAATCAGATCTTCAATCAGCCGCTGACCGTCCTTACCTTCGTCCAAAATTTGGTGCAACGTTTCTAACGCTGCGGGAGTATCCTTTTCGAAAATCTGGGTTAGGTATTGATCCAGTAACTGCTGGTTAACGCTCCCGGTTACCAGCAACGCGTTGTCCATCGTTACCGTTTCATTTCCAAACGAGATAACCTGGTCAAGAATACTGAGTGCATCCCGCATTCCGCCTTCCGCAGCCTTGGCGATGATTGATAACGCCTTAGGATCGTATTCAATCCCCTTTTGTTCCAAAATATAAACCATCCGGTCGTAACTTTGGGTCGGGGTAATACGCTTAAAATCAAACCGTTGGGTCCGTGAAATAATTGTTAGCGGAATTTTTTGAGGTTCGGTCGTCGCTAAAATGAAGATTACGTTAGTCGGCGGCTCTTCCAAAGTTTTGAGGAGTGCGTTAAACGCCCCCGTCGACAGCATGTGCACTTCGTCGATAATGTAAACCTTATAATCTGCCTCCGTGGGTGCGTACTTTGCCTTATCACGAATATCGCGAATTTCTTCAACCCCGTTGTTCGAGGCCGCGTCAATTTCAATCACGTCATTTAAATTACCGTCCGTGATTGCCCGACAAGTCGCACATTCATTACACGGTTCGCCATCTTTTAAATAATGACAGTTAACCGCCTTAGCAAAAATCTTAGCTGCCGAGGTCTTCCCCGTCCCCCGGGGACCCGTAAACAGATACGCATGACTAGTCTGCTTAGTTATTAACGCATTTTTCAAAGTTCTGGTAACCACTTCTTGACCAACCATGTCGGCAAACTTCTGCGGCCGCCAAACGCGGTACAATGCTTGATAACTCATTAAATTTCCTTCCCCGATTTCTGTTTTTAAAGAAAGAACCCTTAGCCCCGATGGACTAAGAGTTCCGTTGATTTGCTCAATAACTTAAGGCACAAGCCAGAGCATACTTAGTGCTGCTTCCTTCCGGACCTGACACAATTCGTAAGTCCAACCTTGCCTCAAGGCCTTACGGCAATAACTATGATACTCGAATTTTAATAAAATTTCCACTATTTTACCGATTTTTTTTTCGACGTTCGCGAATTGCCTTGAAGAAACTTTTCATTAACCCGGCCGCTTGGTCTGCAGCCACCCCTTCGCGGACTTCCACCTGGTGATTTAAACGCTGGTCTTCTAAGACCGTATACAAACTTCGGACTGCGCCCGCCTTCGAATCCCGTGCGCCAAAGTACACTTCCGGGATTTGAGAATTGATGATTGTCCCGCTACACATCAAGCACGGTTCAATCGTGACAAATAATTGGCAATCCCACAGACGCCAGCTTCGTAAATACGCGCAAGCTTCCGTGATGGCCAACACCTCGGCATGCGTGGTCGCGTCCTGGGAGTGCTCCCGAAGGTTATGTCCCCGGCCAATAATTTTGCCATCATGCACCACTACGGCTCCGATCGGCACTTCATCAATCATTTTGGCAAACTGGGCTTCCTTTAAGGCTTCTCCCATATAAAATTGAACTTCTGCTTCACTTAATTTACTCATGCTCACTTCTTAAAATGTAATATCCTTTATTTTTCTTTAGTACCGTTACGTTGCCAAAAGTTTCCGCCATTAATTTCTTTGCGGATGGCGCCCCCTGCTTCTTTTGTAAAACGATGATCAGCTGGCCGCCCTTCGTTAAGTGCTCCTTAGCACCGGTAATAATGGCGTTCACCACCGTTTTTCCGGCCCGAACCGGCGGGTTAGAAACAACCGTTGTAAAATCAGTTTTAGCTACCGCTTCGTAAGCATCCGAATGGTAAACTCGTGTACGTGCGGCCACGCCATTGGCTTCTGCATTCCGCTCAGCAAGTGCTAACGCCCGTTCGTTAACGTCGGTCATCTCCACTCGTGCTTCAGGGAATTGCTTAGCTAGCGCAATTCCCATTGGACCATATCCGCAGCCCACGTCTAAAATTGAACTTTGGGGAACATCCAGTGGCAAAGCTTCTAATAATGTCCGGGTACCAAAGTCAACGGTGTTCTTTGAAAAAACTCCGTTGTCCGACACAAAATTTAATTCGTGCCCCAAAAGTGTGTAACGCCAATGCTTTTCATCGTGTTCCACGTTAGGATTCTCCGTGAAATAATAATCTGTCATTGAAAAGTCCTCCAATCTCTATTAGTATGATAACGTATTGTAAATTTGGATACCAATTTAATTAAAATAATTTTTATTGCTCGGTGAATGCCGGCGTAGCACAACATCTGGTAGTTTTGACCCGTTAAAGACACCAGATGATGTGCTTTTTTGTTGAAATCGGTCCGAAATGTTGTATACTTAAATGCAGACAGAAAGAATAAATAAGAGGGGGAGTCACCATGAAAAAAGTCGTTGTTTACACTAAAAACAATTGCATGCAATGCAAAATGACCAAGCGTTTTCTAAGTGAAAACGGAGTTGAATTTGAAGAACGCAACATCAACTTGCATCCAGAATACATTGACGAATTAAAAGGCCGCGGTTTCCAAGCCGTTCCCGTAGTTCAATTTTCTGAAGATGATGCAATTGCTGGTTTTCGTCCAGACTTGTTAAAAAAATTAGCGATTTAATTTAAATTGTTAGTTTGTTGATTTAGTGTCCACGTTCCTTTGTTACAGATGGAGCGTTTTTTTATTTCGAAATTTAAGGAGTACACCCAAATATGAGCTTAAAAGATCTAACCGACGTTACCTATTACGACTTAAACAATGAAATCAACATCCCCGTTGACAACCAAATTCCGCTACATAAGGATCAAGAAGCCCTTGCAGCCTTTCTAAAGGAAAACGTGCAAGCTAACACCAAGCAATTTGCAAGCCTGCGTGAACGCTTTGACTACCTCCTTGAGGAAGACTACATTGAAGCCGAACTTATGGAAAAATATTCCTTTGACTTCATTGAAAAGCTTTACGATTATTTGCGTGCACAAAATTTCCATTTCCGCTCTTTCATGGCGGCTTATAAATTCTATGCCCAATACGCTTTAAAGACTAACGATAACGAATATTACTTAGAAAACTTCGTTGACCGCGTTGCCATGAACGCCCTTTACTTTGGTGATGGCGACGAAGAGTTAGCAATGCAAATTGCTGACGAAATTATTCACCAACGTTATCAACCAGCTACCCCTAGCTTTTTAAATGCTGGTAGAAAACATCGTGGTGAACTAGTCTCTTGCTTTTTAATTCAGGCCAATGACGACATGAACTCGATTGGCCGGACGATTAACTCTGCCCTGCAACTTTCCAAATTAGGCGGCGGGGTCGGAATTAACCTCACTAACCTGCGGGAAGCTGGCGCGCCAATTAAAGGAATCGAAGGCGCTGCAAGTGGCGTAGTTCCCGTAATGAAATTGCTTGAAGACAGTTTTTCTTACGCTAACCAACTTGGTCAACGGCAAGGAGCCGGAGTAGTTTACCTAAACGTTTTCCATCCGGACATCGTTTCCTTCCTTTCAGCTAAGAAGGAAAACGCCGACGAAAAGATTCGGGTTAAGACCCTTTCATTGGGTGTCGTAGTTCCCGATAAATTCTACGAATTGATTAAGCATGACGAAGACATGTACTTATTCAGCCCTTACAGCGTTGAAAAAGTTTACGGTAAACCTTACGCTTACGTAGATATTACGAAGGAATACGACAACTTAGTTAACAACCCGGAAATCAAGAAATACAAAGTTAAAGCGCGGAATATCGAAAATGAAATTTCGAAGCTCCAACAAGAATCTGGCTACCCTTACGTGGTGAACGTGGATACTGCCAACCGGGAAAACCCAATTTACGGTAAGATCGTAATGAGTAACCTCTGTTCAGAGATTATGCAGGTTCAAACTCCTTCCGTAATTGACAACAAACAAAACTACACGGAGTTAGGAACCGACATTAGTTGTAACTTAGGTTCTACAAACATTGTTAACATGATGGCAACTCCGCACTTTGGTAAATCGGTAGAAACCATGGTTCGGGCGTTGACCTTCGTAACCGACCACTCCGATATTGATGTGGTGCCGTCCATCCAACACGGAAACGCCCTTGCCCACACGATTGGGCTTGGCGCAATGGGCTTACACGGTTACTTAGCAAAGAACCACCTCTACTATGGCGAACCTGATTCCGTTGAATTCACCAGTGTTTACTTCATGTTGCTTAACTACTGGACGCTCCGGGCTTCCAACAAGATTGCTAAAGAACGCGGACAAGTTTTCCACAACTTTGAAAAGAGCAAGTACGCGGATGGTTCATACTTCGACAAATACCTAGCTCAAGACTTTGGACCTAAGTCAGCGCGGGTAAAGGAACTCTTCCAAGGAATCGACATTCCGACTACCGCAGACTGGGCAGACCTAAAGCAAGCCGTTATGCAAGACGGCCTTTACCATCAAAACCGAATGGCGGTTGCCCCAACCGGTTCAATTTCTTACATTAACGACGCAACGGCTAGTTTACAGCCGATCGTTAACCGGGTCGAAGAACGCCAAGAAAAGAAAATTGGAAAAATTTACTATCCAGCCCCATATTTGTCCAATGATACGTTAAAATATTATCAGTCGGCCTATGATATTGACATGCGCAAAGTTGTTGATATTTACGCCGCTGCGCAACAACACGTGGATCAAGGAATGAGCATGACCTTCTTCATGCGCTCAACCATTCCAGACGGGATTTACGACTGGAAGAATGGTCGAACAAACAAAATGACGACTCGCGATTTAAATATCCTGCGCAATTACGCACACCACGAAGGGATCAAGTCAATTTACTACATTCGGACCTTCACGGATAATGATGGCGAAGTCGGCGTTAACCAATGTGAAAGCTGCTCAATTTAACGATGGAGGATTTGTATAATGGCAAATTATGAAGCAATCAACTGGAACGCAATTTCGGATCAGATTGATAAAGCAACTTGGGAAAAGCTAACCGAACAATTTTGGTTAGACACCCGAATTCCAATTTCTAACGATCTTAGTGATTGGCGTGAACTTGATGAGGACCATCAATGGGTGGTTGGACACGTTTTTGGGGGCTTGACTCTCCTCGATACCTTACAATCACAAGACGGGATGGCAGCCTTACGTAAGGACGTTCGGACACCGCACGAAACTGCCGTTTTGAATAACATTCAATTCATGGAATCTGTCCATGCTAAAAGTTATTCATCAATCTTTGAAACGTTGAATACTCCTACAGAAATTGATGAAATTTTTGAATGGAGTGACTCTGAAGAGTTCCTCCAAAACAAAACTAAGTTTATTTATGACTTATATCATGATGATGGTCACCCATTGAAAAAAAAGATTTCCAGCGTGTTCCTCGAAACGTTCTTGTTCTACTCTGGCTTCTTCACCCCACTCTATTACCTGGGGCATAACAAGCTAAACAACGTTGCTGAAATCATTAAATTAATCCTTCGTGATGAATCTGTGCACGGAACTTACATTGGTTACAAGTTCCAATTAGGAATGAAAGACCTTGGCGAAAACGAACAACAAGAACTTAAGGATTGGATGTATAACTTCTTATACGACCTTTACGCTAACGAAGAAAAATACGTTCATAAAGTTTACGATCAAGTTGGTTGGACGGAAGAAGTGTTAACCTTCACCCGTTACAATGCTAACAAGGCATTGATGAACTTGGGTCAAGATCCGCTCTTCCCTGATACGGAAGCTGACGTTAACCCAATCGTCATGAACGGAATTTCTACCGGAACGTCTAATCACGACTTCTTCTCTCAAGTTGGAAATGGCTACCGTCTAGGTAACGTAGAACCAATGAGCGACGAAGACTATGAAATCTAGTTAACTAATTTACTGAAATTTGAATAATCCCTAAAAATTAACAGCGCTCAGGATGAAGATCCTGGGCGCTGTTTTTGTTCTATAAAATCCATTGTCTTTCTCTCTACCTTAACCTCCCTTTTAACATCGCTAACAAGGCCTTACCACAGTACGTTTGGAAGTTTACTTATATAATGCTCCAATTGCTCTTACGTCCTTTAAAGTACATATGTGGGAACACGAATTTCCATGTACCCACAAAAGTACCACATTAATATCCACCATATCCCGTTTATCCCGATTATGAAAACACAAAAAAACCACCTATATTCCGGAATAACCGGGATAAGGTGGTTTTTGTAGAAATTAAGCTTACTTAACTTCTACTGTAGCACCAGCTTCTTCAAGCTTAGCCTTCATGTCGTTTGCTTCGTCTTCGGAAAGGTCTTCCTTGATAACTGTAGGAGCGTTATCAACCATGTCCTTAGCGTCCTTCAAGCCAGCACCTGTGATTTCACGAACTGCCTTGATAACCTTGATCTTAGCTGATCCAGCGCCAGTAAGTTCAACGTTGAATGATGTCTTAGCTTCTGCAGCACCGCCAGCAGCACCTGCAGCAGCAACTGGAGCAGCAGCTGAAACACCGAATTCGTCTTCGATTGCTTTAACAAGATCGTTTAAGTCAGAAATTGAAGCACCTTTTAAGTCTTCAATAAATTGGTCTTTATCTAATGCCATTTTTGTTTCCTCCAATATTAATTGTAATTAAATGTAATGTAATGATTATGCAGCGTCTTCTTCAGACTTCTTATCAGCAACAGCCTTAAGAGCGTATGCAACGTCACGTACTGGTGACATAAATTCATTAGCAAGCATTGCAAGCAAGTCTTCACGACTAGGCATTGTAGCGAAGGTATTGATTGTATCAATATCAGCCACTTTACCTTCGATAACCCCACCCTTGATGGAAAGGTTGTCGTTGCTGTCAGCAAATTGCTTCAAAATTTTAGCAGGGGCAACGGCATCTTCAGCAGAAAATGCAACGGCTGAAGGACCAACGAAAATATCATCCATACCTTCAAAACCTGCTTGTTCAGCAGCGCGAGTCAAAATCTTGTTTTTGATCACGCGGAACTTGATTCCAGAATCACGAAGTTGTTTACGTAAGTCAGTTACTTCAGCAACTGTTAAACCACGTGAATCAACAACGATTGCGGAAACAGCGTTCTTCATTTCTTCTGCAACTTCATCAACGATTGCAGCTTTCTTTGCGATAGCTTCTTTACTCAATGTGTTTCACCTCCTGGAGATTTGTTTGAACTATAAAAAAATCCGTGACTCAAAGACTCTGAGACACGAATTAATTCATACGTTCCTCGGCAGGCAATATATTAAGGCCAAAGCAAGGCCACCTGAGTCTTAGGTAAATTATTCAGTTATAATTCACTCTTGATAATATATCACAGACCGAAGAACTAATCAAGAGAATTTAGAATTGAGTAAAGTCAACCTTAACTCCTGGTCCAAACGTTGATGCAACTGAAACGTTTTGGATGTAAGCACCCTTAACAGATGCTGGACGTAAACGAACAATTGTATCGTTGATTGTTTGTAAGTTACCAAGTAATTGGTCAGCTTCGAATGAAACCTTACCAATTGGCATATGAACGTTACCGTCGCGGTCGGTACGGTATGTAACCTTACCAGACTTAGAATCAGCAACTGCTTTTTCAACGTCCATTGTAACTGTACCAGTCTTAGGGTTAGGCATTAAGTTCTTAGGTCCTAAGATCCGTCCTAAACGACCTACTTGGCCCATCATGTCTGGAGTTGCAATGGCAACGTCAAAGTCTAACCAACCGTCTTGGATGCGTTGAACTAAGTCATCGTCACCAACGACGTCTGCACCAGCTGCCTTAGCTGCGTCAGCCTTAGCACCCTTAGCAAATACAACTACGGTTTGTTCTTTACCAGTACCGTTTGGTAAAACAACGGCACCACGTAATTGTTGGTCAGCTTGCTTTGTGTCAACGTTCAACTTGTAAACTACTTCAACAGTAGCGTCGAACTTTGCAAAATCAATTTTCTTAACTAATTCAAGAGCTTCTTTTGGTGCGTATGCTTTAAGCGAATCTACTTGCTTTGCAGCTTCTTGAAACTTTTTACCTTTTTTAGCCATCTGTGTGTTTTCCTCCTAGCAAATGTGGTTATAGCGGATTTTCCTCCCACTTTGATACATCTACTTTAGTAGAGTATCCGACAGTTTCGTATTAGCCTTCGACTTCGAAGCCCATGCTACGAGCTGTACCTTCGATCATGCGCATAGCAGCTTCAACGTCTGCAGCGTTTAGATCTTGCATTTTTGTTTCAGCGATTTCCTTAACTTGTGCAGAAGTAACCTTAGCTACTTTCTTTGTGTTAGGTTCGCCGGAACCATGTTCTACACCAGCAGCCTTCTTTAATAGAACTGAAGCAGGTGGTGTCTTTGTAATGAAGTCGAATGAACGGTCTTCATAAACGGTAATCACAACTGGAATTAACATACCAGCTTGGTCAGCTGTACGTGCGTTAAAGTCCTTTGTGAATCCCATGATGTTAATACCTGCTTGTCCAAGAGCTGGTCCAACTGGTGGAGCTGGAGTTGCTTTTCCTGCAGGAATTTGCAATTTAACAATATTTGCTACTTTCTTTGCCACGAGACGTACCTCCTTAAAATAAGTCCGTGTGTGGTCACGATGAAGATTTATATTTCTTCTCCCACATTAAGTATGCAAGGCATACTACGATATATTACCATAGACCAAAAAAATTATCAAACTAGAAATTAATCAATTTTGTCGATTTGGTCGATATCTAATTCGGTGCTGGTTTCCCGACCAAACATGTCAATGTTAACCTTCAGTTTCATGTTGTTGTGGTCGATTTCGGTAATTTTACCAGTCAAACCTTCAAATGCTCCGTCAACGATGGTAACTAGTTCGCCGACTTCTACGTTAATATCCGCGTGACGAGCAGTCATTCCCAAACGGCGAAGCACCCGATCAACTTCTTCAGGTAACAGCGGCGTTGGCTTACTTCCGGAACCATGAGAACCGATGAACCCGGTTACGCCCGGTGTATTCCGTACCACGTACCAGGAATCATCAGTCATCACCATTTCCACCAATACGTAGCCCGGAAATTCGTTTTTCTTAACCGTTTTTTCCTTACCGTTCTTGGTTTCAATCTCTTCTTCTTCCGGTACGACTACCCGAAAAATGTAGTCTTCCATTCCCATGGACTTTGCCCGAGAATCTAAGTTATTTTTAACTTTATTTTCGTAACCAGAGTAAGTATGTAAAACGTACCATTTCTTTTCTTCAGATTCCAAAATTAGCGCTCCTTTTCCAAAATAAAAAAACTCCGTAGACACGAAGTTTTTACCAACAATCAAATTATAACAAAATTATCTCCATAAAGCCATTTAGATAAACAACTTTAAGAATAATTGAATCAACCAGTCTACCAGTGCCAAGAAGGCCACAAAGAACAATGACGTGGAAACTACCGTTGCCGAATCATGTCTTAACTGCCGAAAATTAGGCCAGTCAACTTCCTTCATTTCTTGTCCAATGCTTTTTAAAAACCGAAACATATGTCCCGCCTCCTATCTGGTTTCACTGTGAAGGGTGTGCTTATTGCAACGTTTGCAATATTTTTTAACTTCTAAACGTTCCGTACGTTGTGGATTCGCAACAATTGTGTAATTTCGCGATCCGCAAACCGTACATGCTAAAGCAATCTTTTTCTGGGACATAAAACCCCTCCTTATCGTCACTCAACTTTAGCATGCTCTTTTCTGAATGTCAATTAGCGGTGTTCGTATAATTGGCGACTTAACTTTTGTTTACACCTAAGTAACGCGTTTTGAATTTTAGCAACGTCGTATCCCAGCCGTTCTGCAATCTGATCCGGCCGTAGCCCTTGAAAAAGCAATACCGAAACTTCCTTTTCAAATGGTGACAACAACGTTTCGTACTCCGCATACGTTTCTTTAACCATCAACTGGTTCTGCGGAGTAATCCGGGAAACCTGTTGTCCTAAGACCTCGGCTTCTTCTTTCAACTCTTCTAACGACTGCGCGGCAAAGCCCGCCTTTCGTTTATACGCCATTTCAAAACGTAAAATACTAAAAATGCGGTTGCGGAAATTATTTTTGAAAAAAGCTCCCAACGTAATTTTTAAATCCGCATCGTAATTAACCACCGAGTTAAAAAAGACGATCCGGCCTTCTTGCATCCAATCATCCCAATCGAAACTTCGGATGGTGTACTTTTGACGCATCTTTTTGATAATTGGGTGATACTTGTTAAACAATCGTTCAAAATTGTGCGTGTCATCTGCCTTGACCTCCGCAATAATTTTGGCTTCATCTAAATCAACTTGTTGCACTATAACCTCTCCTTTTTTGTAATCGCTCACTTTTACGGAAAGTTATGCTACCAAGCCTTTTCTGAACTACCAACCGGTTTTTTTGGGTTAAAAAAACGAATAACCGACTTTTCAGTCAATTATTCGTTAATTAGTTTTATAACGGATGACGGGAGCTGTACCCCTGATAAATCAGTAAACCAGCAGCAACACTCGCGTTTAAACTTTGAATGTCACCCACCATGGGGATGGTTAACATCTCGTCAACATTTTCTTTGGTAAGTCGCGCCATTCCCTTACCTTCGTTACCGATGATTAAGCCAACTGGGCCGGTAGCGTCCCAACGCCGGTAGTCGGTTCCTGCCATATCAGTGCCAAAGATCCATAAACCACGATCCTTTAATTCTTTCAAAGTGTTCACTAAGTTATTAACTTGCACTACGGGCACCCGTTCGATGGCCCCGGCCGAGGTTTTGGCAACCGTGCTGGTCAAACCTACCGCCCGCCGTTTCGGGATAATTACCCCATGAACTCCGGCAGCATCTGCCGTCCGTAAAATCGAACCAAGGTTATGCGGATCTTCAATTCCATCTAAAATCACCACAAACGGCGCTTCGTTACGAGACTCCGCTAATTCAAAAACTTGCTCTAAGGAAGCATATTCAAAGGATGCTACCGCCAAAACTACTCCTTGATGATTTTGCCCGTTAGCTAGCGTATCCAATTTAGATTTAGAAACCCGTTGAATCACCAGCCCCTGCTTCTTAGCCTTTGCAATAATTTGGCCGATACTTTCCGATTTTAAGCCTTCTTGAATGAAAACCTTATTGATCGAATGGCCGCTTTTTAAGCTAGCCATCGCCGGATGCCGGCCGATTACGAAGTCCGGTTGTTGTTTGTTTTCGTTATTCAATACGTAATTTTCCTTCCTCTACTTTATCAATACACCACTGTGCAAATTCGTCTAGGCGTTCAGTTTGGTTGGTTAAGGATAAATAACCAACGATTGCTTCAAATCCAGTCGAAATCCGATACGTTAAAACGGAAGTGTTTTTAGCCGAAGTGTGGCTTTTAGCGTTACGACCCTTCTTAAAGGCTTCCCATTCCGCTTCCGTGAGAAAATCATCTTCTTGCATTGCGTCAATTAACGCCGCTTGGGCCTTTGCTGACACGTAGCGGGTTGCCACGTGGTGTAAGCGGTTCGGTTTGGTCATGCCCTCTTCAATCAAATGTCTTCTAATGTAAACTTCATATTCCGCATCCCCTAAATAAGCAAGGGCGATTCCGTTAATTGCTTGATAATTAATCTCTTTACTCATCTTTTTTTCTCCAACGCGTTCCTTGAGGGGTATCTTCTAGAATAATCCCCATTTCTTTTAATTGATCCCGCAAACGGTCGCTAGTTTCAAAATCGCGCGCAGCCCGGGCTGCGTCACGCTGCTTAACGAGCGCTTCAATTTTTTCGTCAGCTGGGGCTTCCGTTGCGGTTGCTAATTCAATACCAAAAATTGCTGCCATTTCCGCAAATTGT
Source organism: Pediococcus acidilactici DSM 20284 (assembly GCF_000146325.1). Classification (GTDB taxonomy): domain Bacteria; phylum Bacillota; class Bacilli; order Lactobacillales; family Lactobacillaceae; genus Pediococcus; species Pediococcus acidilactici. Next base: position 939,172 of record NZ_GL397067.1, read on the forward strand.
TTTGCTAAGCGGGCAATTTGTTCATGATTTACCGTTGCTTGTTCGCTATAAACGTTAATTAAGCGGGCAAATTCGTAAACTACCGTAATCCCATTTTGGGCGTTAAAATCGTCGTCCATGGCCGCCACAAAGTCAGCTTGCAACGCTGCGGCTTGTTGATCAACTGCTGGATCAGCAGCTCCATTAGCAGTTTGGAGGCGATAATTTAAATTAACGTAGGCGTTTTGCAACTTTTCCAAGTTGTTTTTCGCGTCTTGCAGGCTGGTTTCAGTATATTGAATTGGCTTGCGATATTGGGTGGTCGACATTAAGAACCGCAAAACTTGCGGGTTAACTTGCTTAATTAAGTCGTGCACCGTGACAAAGTTGCCGAGGGACTTACTCATCTTTTCATTATCGTCGCCCACGGTCACAAACCCGTTATGCATCCAGTACCGGGCAAATTGCACGCCGGTCCGGGCTTCACTTTGAGCAATTTCATTTTCGTGGTGCGGAAATTGTAAATCTTCGCCGCCCCCGTGGATATCAAAGGTGTCGCCTAAATACTTCGTTGACATGACCGAGCACTCAATATGCCAGCCGGGACGGCCCTTCCCCCACGGAGCTTTCCAAGCAATTTCGCCAGGTTTAGCAGCCTTCCACAACGCAAAGTCAATCGGATCTTCTTTTTGCATCGTTTCTTCGTCGTTAATGTGTTGGCTGGCACCCTGTTCTAGTTCATCGATATTTTGGTGGGAAAGTGCGCCGTAGTTTTTAAAGCGCCGGGCCCGGTAATACACGTTGCCCTCTACAACGTAGGCGTAGTCTTTTTCAATGAGGTCCGCCACAAAGGCAATGATGTCCGTAATGTTTTCAGTTGCCCGTGGATTTACGGTCGCTGGTTCCACGTTCAGGGCCTGAACGTCTTCCTTAAATGCCGCAATGTAGCGTTCCGCTAGTTCCGGAACCGTGATGTTTTCGGCTTGAGCCGCCTTAATCATTTTATCGTCGACGTCGGTAAAGTTAGACACAAATCGAACCTGGTAACCGCGGTATTCTAGGTAACGGCGAATGGTATCAAACGCAATTACGCTGCGGGCATTTCCAATGTGAATGTAGTTGTACACGGTTGGTCCACATACGTACATGGAGACCTGCTGATCAACTAAAGGTTTAAAAACTTCCTTTGAACGAGTCATCGTGTTATATAGTTTAATCATTTTTTCACTCCCTCAGGGGATTTTTATCTCTCCTAATGATAATTGAAAACAAAAGCTAACGCAAAGAAGAAAAGAGGCCCAAAAAGCATTCTCCCTCAGGAAATTACTTTTCCAGCCCCTTTTTAATCATTCATTAAATGAACTAATTATTTTTATTTAGCTTAATTCTTCAATCATTGCTCGCAAATGCTTCATCGATAATTCGTGGCCCAACAATTCCAAGCTTTCTGGCAATTCTGGTCCGTGCATCTCGTGAGTAATTGCAATCCGAATCGGCATCCACAATTTACGACCCTTAACGCCGGTTTCCTTTTGAACCGCCTTAATAGCCGCCAAGATGTTTACCGTGTCAAAGACTTCTAAGTCAGCAAACTTCTTTTCCAAAGCCTTAAGCATTGGTAAAGCATCGTCCTTAGCCATTTCTGCCTTAGCTTCTTCGTCAATGTCTTCCGGACCGTTAAAGAATAGTTCAGCAAAATCAACAATTTGCGCGGTGTAACTCATTTGCCGCTTGAACAAGTTAATTAATTTACGAGCCCATTCAATCTTCATTGGAGCAGGATCAGTTTCAATCTTGCCCGCCTTGATCAATTGGTGCAATGCGGAATGCATAATGCGATCCTCGTCAGCAGCCTTCACGTATTGGTTGTTAATCCATTCTAACTTCTTCGCGTCAAACGCCGCTGGAGACTTGCTTAACCGTTTTTCATCGTACATCTTGATGAATTCGCGTTGGGTAAAGATTTCGCTTTCGCCCACTGGAGACCAACCGAGTAATACGATGAAGTTTAGCATTGCTTCTGGTAGGTAACCTAAGCTCCGGTATTGTTCAATAAATTGAAGGATTGTTTCATCCCGCTTACTGAGCTTCTTACCAGTCTCACTATTGATGATCAAGCTCATGTGACCGAATTTTGGTGCTTCCCAGCCCAAAGCTTCGTAAATCATCAATTGTTTTGGTGTGTTGGCAACGTGATCGTCCCCACGGAAAACGTGGCTGATCTTCATCATGTGGTCGTCAACTACTACCGCGAAGTTATAGGTCGGCATGCCATCCCGTTTTTGGATAACAAAGTCGCCCCCGATGGTTTCAGAATCAAAGGCAACGTGGCCTTTAACAATATCGTCCCATTCGTACTTCTTGTGTTCGGGTACCTTAAACCGAATTACGGGTTGAATTCCCGCAGCCTTTGCGTCAGCAATCTTTTGGGCTTTTTCTTCAGGTGATAATCCAGCGTATTCGTCAACGTAATGCGGCATTTCACCGTTTGCCCGCTGTTCTTCGCGTTGAGCGGCTAACTCTTCTTCAGTCATGTATGACTCGTAAGCTTTGCCTTCCGCTACCAACTGGTCGATCAGGGGTTGGTAAATCTCTTTTCGTTCAGATTGCCGGTAAGGACCGTAATCGCCGGGTTTGTCGGGACCTTCATCCCAATCCATGCCTAACCACTTCAAGTTATCGATTTGGCTTTGTTCACCATCGGCGATATTCCGACTTTGGTCGGTATCTTCAATTCTTAAGATAAACTTTCCCTTGTAGTGACGAGCAAATAAATAATTAAATAAAGCTGTCCGGGCGTTTCCGATATGCAAATGTCCCGTTGGACTTGGCGCATACCGCACGCGTATTTCTTGCTTTGCCAAAATTAACACCTCTCCCAAAATTATGTCACAATGTCTCTATTCTACATTTATCTACTACAGAAATAAAGTGAGCCACGGAAAAACTTTTCTTCCGGACCCCTGAATCTTTAAGCTGAACAATTCTTTACTTAGATTCTGGCTTTTTGCCTTCCTTTTCGTCCGGCTTATCGTGGGTGATTTCCTTCGTGGAATGCATCGGCTTAGCGAAAATCATCCGTCCCGCATCAGTTTGAATTGCACTCGTAACGATAACTTCGATCGTCTTTCCAATGTAGAACTTCCCGTCTTCGACCACGACCATCGTTCCATCATCTAGGTAAGCAACCCCTTGTTGCCGTTCCGTACCATTCTTAACCACGTGAACGCTCATTGATTCACCCGGAATTACCCGTGGCTTCAAGGCGTTAGCCAATTCATTAATGTTGAGTACCTGAACGTTTTGGAATTGACTCACCTTGTTTAAGTTGTAGTCATTAGTAACAATTACCGCGTCCTTGTCCTTGGCCAGCTGAATCAGCTTACTGTCGACTTCTTCAATCTCTTCGTAATCGCCTTCGTACATCTCAATGGGCATGATTTTTTCGCTCTGTAACTTGTTTAAGAAATCCAGCCCGCGCCGGCCGCGCACCCGTTTAATACTGTCTGCAGAATCGGCAATGTACTGTAATTCATACAATACGAAGTTAGGAACCAGCAGGGTACCTTCTAGCAATCCCGTCTTCACCAAATCGTAAATCCGGCCATCAATCAAAATGTTGGTGTCCAAAATTTTGTAGTGGTGGTAATTTTCACCAGCCCGGCGGTCAAGCACTTGGTTATTTCCATCGCGCTTCCGGGTCTGGAACAACTTCTTCCACTCGTTAAACCGGGTCGTTCCTAATCGGTAACCCAAATAACCCAGCATTAGCATTAAAATCAGCGGAATTACCGTATTCACAAAGAAAACGTGGGACCGATAGAATAAGGTCGAAATTAAAATTGCAATTACTAGCCCCAATACCGTTCCAATGCTTCCGGTAATTAAATATAGCGGCGACGTATCAATTAACGCCTTTTCGATTCGTTTCATCATTTTCAAGACGTAACTCGTCAAGAAAATGGAAAGAATCCAAAAAATAACCGCCCCAATTAAAAAGTTAGTCACTCGGTTATTCAATAAAACAATCGTGTTGATCTTGAAGATCAACCAGATCAACGGTAGGTACGCCATTCCTAGCGCCCCACCGGCCAAAGCGAAGACCGCTTGGACGATCCGTTTCTTGATGTCTTTCATTCTCTTTCCCCCTCGTGTTAAATAAATTTAAGTCGAAAAGTTACCTTTCCAACTACACTCGTACGTCAAACAATCAATTATCTTTTTAATGCCCTTGCTCTAGTTACCGGCACCGTTAATTAAATGCCCGCCGAATCGCGTCGGCAATCGTAGCCACCCCTACAACTTCAATTCCTTCGGGGGGCTGCCACCCCTTCAAATTATTCTTCGGAATCAAAATCCGCTTAAAACCAAGCTTTTGTGCCTCAGCGACCCGTTGTTCAATTCGGTTAACCCGCCGAATTTCACCAGTTAAGCCGATTTCACCAACAAAACTATCGGTCGGCCGGGTTCCCTGATTTTTAAAACTTGAAACAATACTAATCGCCAACGCTAAGTCAATTGCGGGTTCGTCAAGCTTGACGCCGCCCGCCGCCTTTAAATAGGCGTCTTGGTTTTGCAAAGTAAGCTTTGCCCGTTTTTCGAGCACCGCCATGATCAGCGAAACTCGGTTGCGGTCTAACCCGCTCGCCGTCCGCTGCGCATTGCCAAAGATGGTGGGCGTGATCAAGGCTTGTATTTCAACTAAAATCGGCCGTGTTCCTTCCATTGAAACTACAATTGCCGATCCCGAAGCATCTTTCAAACGCTCTTCTAAGAAAATTTCTGACGGGTTAGCCACTTCGCGTAACCCTTCTTCACGCATCTCAAAGATTCCTAATTCGTTCGTGGAACCAAAGCGGTTCTTCACCGCCCGCAGGATCCGGTAAGTGTGGTGCAGATCGCCTTCAAAGTAAAGTACCGTATCCACCATATGTTCCAAAATCTTCGGCCCCGCAATTGCGCCGCCCTTGGTCACGTGACCAACGATGAAGATGGTAATGTTATTGGTTTTCGCGATTTGCATTAATTCTGCGGTAATTTCTCGAATTTGAGAAACGCTCCCCACTGCCGATTCGATATCGGGTTCCTGCATGGTCTGAACCGAATCAATGATCACGTATTCGGGGTGTAACTCCTCAATCACCGCCCGAACGCTAGACATATCCGTCTCTGGATACAAATAGAAGCGCTCACTATTAACTTTCAAGCGTTCGGCACGCATCTTAATCTGGGAAGCACTTTCTTCACCCGAAACGTAAAGTACTTTGCGTTGCGTCTCTGCCAACTGTCCTGATAGCTGTAACAACAGGGTTGATTTTCCGATTCCAGGATCCCCACCAATTAAGACTAGGGAGCCGTCAACCACCCCGCCACCAAGCACGCGGTTAAGTTCTTCCATCCCGGTCTTTACCCGGGGCTCCTCGTGCATCGCGACATCCGAAATCAACTGTGGTTGCGTATGTTTGCCATCAAAGCTCACCCGACTTTTTCGTTCGGCCTTTGGGTCGCTCATCCGTTCTTCAACTAAAGTGTTCCACTTACCACAATTGGGACAGCGTCCTAAAAATTTAGGGGAGGCGTATCCGCAATTATTGCATACAAACTGGGTCTTAACTTTTGCCATTCTCCCGTCCTCTCAATCCGTGTGATCACCTTATAGAATAGCATGGATCACCTAGATTTATTAGTGATTTGTTTGACCTTTATTGATTTTTAATTATCGTTTGGTTGAACCAAAGCCACCCGTCCGCGTTTGAAGGTCACCCGTTTCACCATCCGCAGTCAGATAGTTCATGAAAATTCCTTGACCAATCCGTTCACCCTTTTTAATGGTGATGTCCGTAATTCCGTAGTTAATTAATTGGAAGAAAATTTCCCCTTCATTGCCGGAATTATTGTAGTAATCAGCGTCAACAATTCCCACCCCGTTAGGTAAAATTAATCCTCGTTTTAGCGGGTTGCTGGAACGGTTGGCTAACATTAAATATTCATCATCTGCCATGTAGGCCTTAATTCCCGTGGGCACTAAGTAAGGTTTTAAAGCCGCTTGGGCCAATTGTTGCTGCGCGGGGGAAACTTCTTCTTGGTGGCGAACTGCCCACAACACTTTAATGAAGTCCATCTTCCAAATACTTGGCAACGTAAAATCACGGGCTGCTTCAAAATCATACCCCGCGGCTGCCTTAGTCTGCCGTTGTGGCAAATGCAATCCTTGTCCTTCGTAACTGCTTACAATCTCAAATCCTCGTTTCATATCGTTCCTCCCAATGATGTTTATTTCATTATCCGTTGTATCCAAAAATTTGTAAACGTAAATCTCGGTAATCAATTGACTTTATCCGCTTTCTTTACGACAATTAGTAGGGTAAGGAGGCTTGGAAAATGAAGCGTAACCTTGATGAAAATCGCCTATTTTGGACAAACGACGCTAACGACCAGGTCGGACAAATTTTATATTCCCCAATGCCGGATCATGCAACCTTGATCTGTGAAGAAGTTCTGGTGAATCCCCAGTTTCGCGGCCGCGGAATCGGTGGCAAAATCATGGCTGATTTTGTGGAATTTGCTAAGGAACGGGAGCAAAAAATTTATCCGCTTTGCCCGTTTGCTCTCAAGTACTTTCAAAACCATCCCGAACTTGCCGGCATGAATATGCACGAGCAAATCACTGCTGAAAAAGTTAAAAATCTGATCAACCGAAAGTGAGTAGATAATTATGGATCAAAATGAACTAAAAAAACTGGTAGGTAACGAAGCCGTTAAATTTATTGAAGACGGCATGACCGTTGGCTTAGGAACCGGCTCGACGGTTAAATTTATGGTTGACGCCTTAGGTAAGCGCGTTAAGGAAGAAAATTTAAACATCGTGGGGGTTCCGACTTCCGATCGCACTGCTAAACAAGCTCGCGATTTAGGAATTACCGTTAAGTCAGTTGACGAAGTTGACCACATCGACTTGACCATTGACGGTGCCGACGAAATCAGTAGCGATTTCCAAGGTATTAAGGGTGGTGGGGCAGCCCACCTCTTTGAAAAAATTGTGGCAACCAATTCTAGCAAGAACATGTGGATTGTTGATGAATCTAAAATGGTCGACAAGTTGGGCGCTTTCCCACTCCCGCTTGAAGTAATTCCTTATGGTAGCAAGCAAGTCTTCAAGAAATTAGAAGCCAAGGGATTCAACCCTGAGTTTCGCATGGATGAAAACGGTAATCACGTTTTAACCGACTCTAAAAATTACGTAATCGACTTGCATTTACACGAAATTGACGATCCGCATGCTTTGGCAGATTACCTAATCAAACAGGTTGGAATTGTCGAACAAGGCCTCTTCTTAGACACGGTTAACACGGTAATCGTCGGCCGGCAAGATGGACCCGAAGTCCTTCAAGCACGTCCTTAATTATTATTAATAAACAAAGTTTTTTAAAAAGAATTGGAGCTGATTTATTTGAGTAAAGAAATTTCTAACGAATTGATTAACCAATTTAATCAAGAATATCACGACCGCAAAGAAGCCAAGGTACTGGAACGGACGGTTACAAAGAATGGAATCTTGAACGCCAGTCGTAACTTAGCTGCCGATATCCAAAGTACCCCGGTTTTCTCCATTGATTTGGACACCGGTGACGTGGCTAACCAAAAACAAAGCGGGCGCTGCTGGATGTTTGCCGCTTTAAACACCATGCGTCATGACATGAAAAATCAGTTTAAGGTACCAGGAAACTTCGAACTTTCCCAAAATTACACCTTCTTCTGGGATAAGTTTGAAAAATCAAACTGGTTCTACGAAAACATCATTAAAACCGCAGATCTTGAACCAGACGACCGCAAAGTGGCCTTCCTACTTAACGAACCCCAAGGTGACGGTGGCCAGTGGGATATGTTGTGCGCCCTAATTGAAAAATACGGCGTGGTACCACAATCTGTTTACCCAGAAACGTACAATAGTTCTAAATCCCGTGAATTCGACACCCTATTAAACGAAAAACTTCGGAAAGATGCAATCACCCTCCGTAAGATGGTCCGGGACCAAGCTAGTGAAGATGAAATCCAAAGCCGGAAGGAAAAAATGCTTAGCGAAGTTTACCGGATGGCTGCTTACAGCTTTGGTGAACCGCCAGTTAAATTTGATTGGGAATTCCGGGATAGCGACCAAGTTTACCATCGGGAAGCTGGAATTACTCCTAAAGAATTTTATGACAAATACGTGGGTTGGAACCTTGATGACTACGTTTCAATCATTAATGCACCAACCGCGGATAAGCCATTTAACAAGACGTACACAATTGAAATGTTAGGCAACGTGGTCAATGGTCGGCCTGTTAAACACTTGAACCTTACCATGAAGGACTTCAAGCAAGCAGCGATTAACCAATTAAAAGCTGGTAAATCAGTTTGGTTTGGTTGCGACGTTAACCAACATTCGGAAGCTCGTGAAAAGGGGCTGCTCGACCTTGACGCCTTTGCGGAAGATGAACTATTTGATATTGACCTTTCCATGACCAAGGCTGAACGCCTAGATTACAAGGAAAGTTTGATGACCCACGCAATGGTATTAACCGGGGTCGACCTCGTCGATGGTCAACCAACAAAGTGGAAAGTCGAAAATAGTTGGGGAAAGAAAGTCGGCGAAAAGGGCTACTTGGTAATGTCAGACGCGTGGATGGACGAATACTGCTACCAAGTTGTTGTTGAAAAACAATACTTAACGGAAGCCCAACGTAAGGCCCAAGCAGAAGACCCAACGGTGTTGAAGCCATGGGATCCCATGGGATCGTTGGCGTACAAGGATTAGAGAGCAAAGCCCCTGGGTAGCTTATGAGAACTAACGGAATTTAGAGGTTAATTGCGGGTTAGGCGATTACCCCTAAATTGGGTTAGCCGGAAAATCTTGGTGGCTGGAGCTCATTTCGATTACATTGTAGTGAAACGCCGCTCTACCACCATCTAAAAAAGGGCTGTGACAAAAGTCTTTAAACAAAAAACGGTCCATGAGGAGAAACTTCCTCATGAACCGTTTTTATTTTGGTGTTTTGACTTCAATAGCGCCAAAACGGGTGCCAAAAGTCAATTAGTTCCGCTTAACCAAAAATTGACCATCATGCCAAATTCAGGCATCATGAACAATTTTCAGTTAATGCTCGCAAACTACCCGACTTTTGTCCCACTCTCTTTTTAGCATTAAAATTTACATTTTAGTTTTTTGCACAATGTTTAAACGGTGATCCATTTCATAAACGATCGGCTCGCCATTTTCCACTTCAACCCCGTCAATCCCCTGGTCCGAAATCTGTTCAAGATACTTGATTAGGGCTCGTAAAGAACTGCCGTGGGCAACCACCAACTGATTTTCTCCTTGAATCAGCCGTGGCGCAATCTGGTCAACCCAGTAAGGTAGTAACCGGTCGTACGCCATATGCAAACTTTCTCCTAACGGTTCGTGAAGAATCCCGTACATCCGATAGCGACGGTCGTGGTCGGCCTGGTTTAGTAAAGGAGGAACCGCATCAAAACTTCGCCGCCACAAGGCTACCTGATGTTTACCATAAATTTGGCGGGTCGCATCCTTATTTTGTCCTCGCAACGCACCGTAATGCCGCTCGTTTAACCGCCACGTTTTGGTAATTGGTAACCAACTTTGACCAAGTTCGTCAACCACAATATTGGCCGTGACGATTGCCCGTTGCAACATCGAGGTGTGCACCGCGGTAAAATTAATTCCCGCCTTTGCCAACAATTTCCCCGCTTCATGGGCCTGTTGGATGCCGCTTTCCGTCAACGGGACGTCAGACCATCCCGTATAAACGTTATCCCGGTTAGCCGTACTTTCACCATGTCGAATCAAAACTAATTTAGCCATTACTTTCTCCCCTATTTCAGCAATTAATCGGCAAACCAATCCCGTAAAACTTGCTGAAATTTTTGCTCACGTTGCATCACTAATTCATTTTCATCCATTTTCCGGCTCGTTGCAAGCCATTGCCGCAAAGCTTTTCTTAAATTTTCAGTTAATTGGGGGCCTTCCTTGAAAACTTGGTCCGCAATTCCAATTTGTTGTAATTGGCTAGCAGTCATTGGCACGCGAGCCAATGCACGGTCATCACGTAATATTGCCGCCATGGCCTCCGGTGCCGCGACGGAAAACAGACCATTTTCTAACATCCATAATTGGTTAGCGTTGGCAAAGGCTAGCGCTCCTCCGCTGTGGCCTTCGCCAACGATGACCGCTAAGTTAGGAACCCGGAGCGCACCCATGGTTTCCATCAGGTTGGCAATCATTAAGCTTTGACCTTCATTTTCGGAGTCAACGCTAGCATCGGCGCCCGGCATGTTTAGGAAACTGACCACGGGGCGGTCAAACCGTTGGGCTAACTCCACGTTCCGTAACGCCTTGCGATAACCGCCCGCCCGGACTGCGCCACCATTTTTCGCTAACCGCTCGGTAAGGTCCTGCCCCCGATCCACGCTTAAAAAAGTCACCGGTTGTTCTTCAAAAAGGCCGATTCCCGCCCATACCGCCGGGTCATCGCTATTCTCCCGGTCACCATGCATTTCCATAATTTCCGTAAATAGCCGTTGAATAATTTGCCGGCCCGTAATCCGTTGCGCGGAACGAACCTTATTTAACCGCGCGCTTAATTCCTTATCCATGTTAACCACCGTACCCATGTAATCTTAGTAACCGTTGCAAATAACCGCGCAACTCTTCTCGTTGCACTACGGAATCTAATTGCCCATGCTGCAATAAGTATTCGGCCGTTTGAAAGCCAGCGGGTAAGTCTTCTCCAGTGGCTTGCTGAATTACCCGTTTTCCTGAAAAGCCAATCTGCGCATGATCTTCCGCAATTACGTAATCACTTTTGAAGGCAAAACTAGCTGACACCCCGCCCATCGTCGGGTCGGTTAACACGTTAATGCTTAAGCCACCAGCTTCTCGCAACCGGCGTTGTTCAGCTAGAATCGTATTCATTTGAAGCAGCGCATAAATTCCTTCTTGCATCCGCGCGCCACCCGAAGCCGTAAACAAGATCAACGGGTAACCTTGGTGCCGCGCCCAACGCATAATTTGCCGCAACGCCGTCCCAGTTACCGTGCTCAAGGTTCCCATCATAAACTGGTTATCCATAATTCCCGCAGCTACCGGGCTTCCCGCGATGGTTCCCCAGCCAATGGTGACTGCTTCGCCGTGTCCGCTTTGTTGCCTACTCTTGGCTAACTTTTGGTCGTAATTGGGGAAATTTAATTGATTTTGCGTTTCCACCGGCACGGTAAGCTGATTAAACTTACCTTCGTCAAAAGTAATCGCAATTCGTTCTTCCACCGTTAAACGTTGTGGACAACGACAAAAAGGGCAACGCCGAAACGTTCCCCATTGTAATTCATGTACGTGTTTGCCACATTTTGGGCATTTTGACCAACGATTTTGCTTTTGCATCACTAACACCCATCCAAAAGATTTTGATAAGTTCGAATGTCATAAGTTCCTTGGATAAACGCGGGACTTGCGACTAATTGCTCTACCGCGGCCAAGTTCGTTGGCACTCCGGCAATTTTAGTTTGTTTTAAAGCTTGTCGTAATTTTTGTACCGCTTGTGCTCGTGTAGAAGCCGTAACAATAATTTTTCCTACCAACGCATCGTAGTACGGTGCAATTTGGTTGCCCGCAGCATATCCAGTTTCGATTCGAGTAGCGGGCCACTCTAATTCAACAAGTTGCCCTGGAGCGGTGGCATTAATCCGCGCCTCAATTGCGTGAACTTGGGCATCCCCCACCTTTACCAGCTCTGGTTGGCCAGCCGCTACTACAATTTGGGTCTGTACAATGTCAATTCCAGTTGTTTCTTCGGTCACCCCGTGTTCAACTTGTAAACGGGTGTTCATTTCCAGAAAATAAAATTCTTCCCCCACTTGCAAAAATTCCACGGTGCCCAAACTTTCATAGCCGCTTTGATCTAACAAACGGTGAACCGCTTGATACAGCCGCTCGCGTTGTTCAATCGTCAAGTTAGCCGGACTTTCTTCCACTACTTTTTGGCGGTGCAACTGAATACTACAATTCCGGTCGCCTAAAATAATGATTTGTTCGTTAAGCCCCAGCACCTGAACTTCAATATGGCGAGCATTTTGGAGGTCCCGTTCCAGATACAACGGGGAACTTCCAAAGGACGCACCAGATTCTTGGCGAACTACCGCAATGATTTGGGCTAATTCCTGTTCGTCGTGAGCAACCCGGATCCCTTTGCCTCCGCCCCCAAAACTAGCCTTTAATAAAACGGGAAAGCCTAGCTTTTCAGCTGCGGGTTTAATTTGTCGATCGTCAGTAATTAGTCCGCTACCAGGGATAGTGAGCACCCCTCGTTTTTGAGCTAGTTCGCGAGAACGTTCTTTATCCGCATAGCGTTGAATTTGGTCGGGACTGGGCCCAATCCAAGTCAACCCACACTCAGCAACCATGGTCGCAAATAGCGGATCTTCCGATAAAAAACCATACCCCGGATGAATTGCATCACTACCGGTAATCTGGGCCGCCATTAAAATTGCTTCTCGATTCAAGTAGGATTCCTGTGCACTCGCCGGCCCCACGCAAATTGCTTCGTCGGCCATTTGAACGAATTGGGCCTGCTCATCAGCGGTTGAATACACCACGACCGTTGAAATTGCTAGCTGGCGACAAGCCGCAATAATTCGGACGGCAATTTCGCCGCGGTTAGCAACCAAAACCTTCTTAAACATTTTATTTCCCCACCAATTCCACGAGCGGTTGGTCGTAAGCGACCCCTTCACCGTCGGCTGCCAAAAGTCGCTGAACCGTACCAGCTTGGGGAGCTTTAACGTCATTAAACAGCTTCATGCTTTCAATTTGCGCAATTACCTGGCCCTTTTCCACCACTTGTCCCGCGGCGAGTTCCTGATTAAAGTGTACGATTCCCACCATCGGACTCTTCACCATAACCCCGGATGGATCCGGAACTGGTGTTGTGGTCTGTGACGTTGTTTGGGAAGCATCCGCCTTTTTCACGTGTAGCTTTAACCCATCCACCTCGACGTCAATTTCTTGGTACGGGTAATCTTTTAGGCGATTTAAAATATCATAGATTTTGTCAATTTTCATCTTTTATACCTACAATTTAATAATTAAACTACCATAATCTAAACCGGCGCCAAAACCAGTCAACAAGACTGTTTTAGCACTGAGATCCCGACTTTGCAACTGATCCAACGCCATCGGAATTCCGGCAGAAGACGTGTTGCCGTAATCTTGGACGTTGGTAACAAATTTTTCAAACGGAATTTGCGTTTCTTCCGCAATCTTTTCAATGATTCGCAAATTAGCTTGGTGACAAATTACGTAATCAATGTCGTCATGTAGCCCATTACGGTCCAAAATCGTTTGCATTTGCGGGGGTACCGCCCCTGTCGCAAAACTAAACACGTCCCGTCCACTTTGGTAAAATGCGTCAATTTGCGGATAATTACTTGCTTTTACCTCGCTAATGGCTGGAATTCGTCCACTATGGATGTACTCATTTTTTTCAGCTAAGGTAGCTAACTCTTCATCAACGAAAAAGTCGTCAGTCTTCGTCGATTGACTTAAGATTACTCCGCCTGCTCCATCACCAAAAAAGACGGCCGAGGTGCGGTCTTGAAAGTCCATCATTTTGGAATTAGTTTCCGCACTAATCACCATGGCATTTTGGTAACGCCCGGAGCGCAAAAATTTTTCAGCAGTACTTAGTCCAAACACAAAGCCTGCGCAAGCCGCCGAAATGTCAAAAGCAAAAGCGTTACGGGCACCAATTTTATCCTGCACTAGGGCCGCAGTTGCCGGAGTCAGGGAATCAGGGGTGATGGTTGATAAAATAATTAAATCGATTTGGTCAGCCGTTAAGCCACTCTTTTCCAACAGTTGTTGGCCCACCGTTGCTGCTAGATCCGAGGTGTTTTCCGCACCTAACGCATAGTGGCGAGTTTTAATCCCTGTATGAGATTGAATCCATTCGTCGCTCGTATCCATAATTTGTGCTAATTCATCATTATCTACCACCCGTTCGGGAACGTAATGGGCGGTAGCTAAAATTTCTAAACTCATTTCGCCAACTCTTCCTTACTTTAATTTATCATTTTATTTTATCAGTAAATAATTGGTTATGAAAACTATCTCACTAGTCCATCTAACCACTTTAATTGATTTATCCGCCAAAAGCTTCTCAAAGGCTAATTCTTATTTTTCTCTTAAGAAATCGACTACTTGCCTTTTAGGGAATTAATATTTATCCTTAAAGTTAACAAGCACCGTATTTTAATGGAGGTATGCTGAATGTTTAATTTTTCAATTAGTTGGTTAATCTTTTGGATGAAGGGCCGCGTGGAAGTCGATAATCAATCCGTGCGGAGCCGGATCCCGCGGTTATTAATTTGGATTTTCCCATATGGGATGGTTGCTAAAGACGTTAACCTAGCCGATATTAAGGCTACCGAGGTCAAAAGCAAAAACCAAATCTTCCCCTTGCTACTAGGGATCGTTTTAATTGTGTTAGGGATTTTAAGTACGATGAACGACGGAGTTGCCTTGGGAATTTTGGCAATCATCATCGGCATCATCCTTGGTGGGGCAGGTTTCAAGGCGCGTTTAGTGCTTACCACCACCCAGGGAACCGTCAATCTGGATGCAGTCGCTTTTCAAAAGGACGTTCTTTTACAGATTGCCCAAGAAATAAAAAATCGGCAAACTAAGCCAGAACCACAAATTAAGGATAACCAAGTTCTCGAAGAGCTGTAATCTCTGCGGCTTGCTAATGGTTATCCACCATGCAATAAAAGAAGCGCGGGACAAACTGACTTTTGCCACACGTTTTGGCGCTATTGAAGTCAAAACGCCAAAATAAAAACGGTTCATGAGGGAATTTCACCTCATCATGAACCGTTTTTTGTTTAGAAACTTTTGTCCCACGCTCTTTTTTAGCCATAATTCATTTCCAATTTACAAACCATTTTTATCCAACATTTTAATCAAATCCTTGCGGCTATCGTTCGGAATTTTTTGGGCGTACACCGTTAACCCGTGGGCAGCCAATGCTCTAATCGCCGCGACCTCTTCCTTACCGACAGCGATAGCATCCGTCAGCATGGTCATGTCTACCGCGTAGGCAAGGCTACCCACGTCAACTCCTAAATTACTGATGTCAATGCCGCCCTCGACTAATTTCAACATGTCTTGAATTGTTTCCGTTAGCAGCAGCACTTTAAACGAATCAAATTGGGGATCGTGGTAAATTTTGATCATCTTGTCAACCGTAATCACGTTCACAAACACTCCCGGAGGAGCAGCCTGGGTAATCAGCGTTTTACGCAATGTATCTTCTGCCACACTATCAGAAACCACCAAAATCCGGTTAGGCTTCACCTTTTTAGCCCACGCGGTGGCAACTTGCCCATGCAAAAGCCGACTATCTACCCGTGCGAGCAATATTTCCATTGTCATATTCTAATTTCCTCCAAAAACTATTGATTCTTCTCCATCTCATTTAGGATTGTATCATTTTTTTCTTGCCAGGTTTCTAACAATTTGTAAATATAAAATTCTTCACCTAGGGTCATTTTAATTTGAATCCGTTGAAGGAATTGGTCATCAGCTTCCTGAACCGCCTTAAACCAAGGCTGTTCTTGAACTTCCGCAAGTTCAGCTGCGTTGACTTGCATGGGATTATTCGTTAGTTGACGTTCTACCGCGCCCGCTACGTGCATTATCAAATTAATCCGGAAGGACTCGCTAAATTCGACCTGTCGGCTTTGCGCAAGGTAATCAACGTAATTCCATAGAATATCGGCAAATTTGTCAGCATTCAAAAACACAAAGTACTTCGACAAATATTGTCGACAAACACTCCGGGTCAGTTTAGCGTCCTTTTCATCAAAGACCCAGGAAAGCTCGCTTCGTTCTGCCAGTTGACGAACGAACTTTTCGCCGCCCCCCTGCAATAAGGATTGTAACGGCATGAAGGGAACTCCCACTTCCGGATCCATTACCCCGGTTGCGGCAACGATGGTGTATTTTTGGTTAATTTCCTCAATTGCTTGGTGCATGTTTACGATTGAAATTGGGAACACCTTAATATCTTCAATTAAATTTTGCAATAGCAACTGGTCAAGAATCCCCTTGATTTTTTGGGCGGTGCCCTCACCCGTTGAACAAACCGCGATGACCGCCTTCGGTTTTCCCGAAAGCATTGCTACCGTCTGGTCGTCTTCCATAGACTGGCCTTCGTCCGTAATTGCCACCCGGGAGTAACCGTGAAATTCGCGAAGTTCAGCATAAATTTCATCTAAATTACTATCAATGAAGGACGCCTTTCGGGTAGCTTCCAAAACCATTGCGGTGGTTACCATATCAATCACCTTGACCTGAATTTGAGTTTCTTCGGTAATTTTAGGACCAAAAGTGCTTAGAGAGCCCATATCTACAAGGAGTAGCACCCCTTCCCCCTGATCTGCCGCGCGAACCCGATCGACAATTCCCTTATAAGCTACCTGCGGATTCATATCTAATGGCATGTCAAAGGCTTGGATCGAATTATCCGACAACAATTGTGATACCACTTGTGCCATTGAACTAGCCGTGTTACTACCGTGCGCGGCCACCACGATTCCAACCTTACCGGTACTGGTGGGCACCGTTTTAAGTGAAATTAGAAGTACGGCCAGGTAGTAGCTTTCCGATTCTGGGATTGGCAACCCGTAATGTTGTTCTAGCGACTCTTTGATTGATTTAGCGACTTCCAGCTCTTCTGGATAATCCTTAACCATTGCCACTAAGTCATTGCCCATTAACCGCATCGGCTTTCCTGACTGAATTCGTTTGATGAAGGAACTAATGTGCAAACTCATCGCGTAAATAAAGTTGTCCTTGAACCGATAGTTAAGGCGGTTTTCCACCTTGGGCTGAATTTGCTTGGTAAAGTTAATAATTCCCTTGTCCACGATTTCTGCTAGCTTACTTTCCGCGTTCACCGTGTCCAGGTCGTTTTTATAAAATGATTTTAAATGAAGATTAATGTCGGTAGTGATGAAATTATTGATATTTTCTTGGTCGAGCCCTTCTTCGCGAAGCATCATCGCTTTATCCCCAATGATTTCGTACAAATTGTAGGGCAATTCGTAACTATCTTTGCGGGTGACCGGGGTGGCGTAACTAGCTCCGGGTTTTACCACCATATACGGTTCCAAAAGTTTGGAAATTGCCCCGAGCTCCTGCCGGTTAGACGCCAAGTTTAACAACCCGTCCTTGATATTGCCAGGCAAATCGTCGGAAGTAATCATGATCTTTCCTTCGTTACCAATGTTATTAAGGAATCCCTTCGCACACACTAGCTGAATATTGGACTTCAACTGACCGACGTTTCCGTAAGTAACGCTACCAAGCAAAGCTTGAACCACGTCTTCGGTTAAAGTGATTTCCTTATTAGTCCGGTTGGCCTCAATCGTAACTAGCGAACGCAATAGTTCAATTCGTTCTTCCGGGCTCCGTTTATTGAATGGCGGAAGCTGGATCGTAATTGGAATTCGCCGTACAAAGGTTTGCAATAAGGTACTTTCGGGATCTTCGGTTGTCGCACACACTAGTCGAACGTTAGCATGGTGGGTCTTAGCAGTTTCTCCTAATCGACTGTAGGTCCCGTGGTCCATGAAGTAAAAAATCATTTCCTGCCCTTCTGGGGGAAGGCGGTGAACTTCGTCAAGGAATAGCATTCCGCCATCTGCTTCTTGAATTAACCCGTCTTGTTCGTCGTCTGCGCCAGTAAAGGCTCCCTTCACGTAGCCAAACAAATGGGACATCAGCAATTCTGGGTTATGGGCGTAATCCGCACAGTTAAAGGTTACCAATTGTTGATCCTTACTGAGTAGATTACGGGCCTGTGCAAAATCAAACATTGCGTTGGCAAAATACGTTTTCCCTGACCCCGTTGGTCCGATGATTAACGTATTTAACCCGCGTGGCGGATACAACATGGCCGCCTTGGCCTGTTCAATTTGGTTTTTCATACTTTGATCCTTACCAATCATTCGATCAAAAATGTCTTTATGCACACTAAGCTGCTTAGTAGCTGCCGGCTTATCGAGCTTTCCTGCCAGCTTCTTCTTCCCCAGTTCCATACCGCTAATCCCATCTTCAATATGGTACTCTGAGGGGTCCTGTGCTAACGGATCATCTTCACCTAAGGCTAGTTGACAATAACGAACTGGCCGGCCAGAAATTTTAAACAATTTTCGTTGCCGAACCAAATCATTTAATTCTTTACTGACGTTGCTACGCGCAATTTTTAACGCGTCCGCAATCGTTGAAGTTGTTAAGCCATTTTGCCGATTGGCTTCGTCCGCCGAAGCTGGCTCCGTATGTTCTAAAACGTATTGATATATTCTTTCTTGTCGTTTCATTTAGCCTCACCACGTTAACTGTATTAAACACTGTCTGTATTGATACACTACAGTTTATCACACTTTCTCCAAAGCGTTTTCAAGTCGGATTGGCTAGGGGGCGGATTTGATTTCCCGAATGACTAATTAAGGCACAACCGTCAGCAAAACGGGTTCCGAACCCCAGCTCTTTCCGGTTAATCAAATCCCCCATCAATCGCCTAAACCGCGATTAATGGGGGATTCAATTAATCCTGCTGCTGCCGTGTCGAAATGAGCTCCAGCCCCTAGCTTCTTCCGGTTAACCAAATATAAGGACCAACCGCCCAACCCGCGGTTAGTCCTTATATTCCGTTAATCCTCACAAGCTGCCCAAGGGGCTTCCGCTCTCTATTTTCGGATCCTTCTCCACACTTCTTTTAATCCGCGCTTTACTACATCTACTACTCCTAGCGAGCGGACCATTCTTTCCTCGTCCACGTACTTGCGGATTCCTCTCAACAGTTCGTGAGGATGCTTTGCCGCAAAACTAAACGTTCCACTACGTTTGGTTTTAATTGCAAACCGAGGAATCCACCTGCCCCCAAACATTAGTGATGCGACCACTTTGTCGACTTCTTTCCACGGGATTTGAATGTAGTTTTTTACATTGCGATTATCAAAAAATTCAAAACCGCGATCACCAATCATTACTTTGCCGTAATCCCCCATTCCAAGGAATGAGGTTGCGTCCGTAACTTGATCCACCTTGGTATTAATTGACTGTACCATTCAATCTGCTCCATTCTTTATATTTGCTGTTTTCATTATAATCCGCAGCCGAATTAACCGCAAAAAATCTTAATAAAAAAGCCCAGGCCATTGCCCAGACTTTGTTAAAATCATTGCATTACATAACGTGTAGTAAGTGAAGCACAACACCAAGAATGAATAAACCAAAGATAACGATGATTGGTGAAACGCCCTTCTTAAGCAACCACATGCAAAGTAATGTAAGCAGTAATCCTGCTAAACCTGGAATTAATTGATCCAAGTTATCTTGCAAAGTAGTAACCTTTTCACGAGTAAGTGACAAACCAGCCGCTTGTTCTTGAAGAGCCTTTTGGATACCCTTTGCACCACTTGGCAAGTTTGCCCAGTCAATGTAAGCTCCCTTACTTTGTTTTACAGTTGAAACGACCGGTGTGAATTTAACCACAACCCAACGGTTAATCAATGAACCTAAGATAAACATCCCAAGGATTGAAGCACCCTTAGTAACGTCTTGGAGTAAACTACCAGACATATCTTCGGTAATCTTGGAACCAGCTTTGTAGCCGAATTCTTGAGTATACCATGTAAAGCCCATCCGAATTGCGTTCCACAATACGAAGTAAAGAATTGGCCCTAAAATGCTGCCGCCCATTGCTAATGAAGCTGCCAAAGCACCTAAAATTGGCTTAACGGTGAACCAGAATACCGGGTCACCAACCCCAGCGAGGGGACCCATCATACCAACCTTAACACCTTGGATAGCAACGTCGTCAATCGGTGCACCATTAGCACGATCTTCTTCAAGTGACATTGTAACCCCAAGGATTGGAGCAGCTAAATATGGGTGAGTATTAAAGAATTCCAAGTGACGAGTCAAAGCTGCAGCACGGTCTTCTTTAGTCTTATATAACTTCTTGAGGGCTGGGATCAAAGTGTATGCCCAACCACCATTTTGCATCCGTTCGTAGTTCCATGAACCTTGCAGGAATGTGGAACGTAACCAAACGTGAATACGATCTTTTTTAGTTAATTGAACTTTTTCTTGCATTTTATGTTGGCCTCCTTCTAGTATTTATCGAT
Source organism: Pediococcus acidilactici DSM 20284 (assembly GCF_000146325.1). Classification (GTDB taxonomy): domain Bacteria; phylum Bacillota; class Bacilli; order Lactobacillales; family Lactobacillaceae; genus Pediococcus; species Pediococcus acidilactici. Next base: position 959,398 of record NZ_GL397067.1, read on the forward strand.
AATGTCGCCGAGTGGGTCACCAGTACCTGAGTTACCACCGTTGCTTGAACCGCCCATCTTAGAAAGGGTTAAGTAAATCAAAGCAAGTGAGATACCAATTGTACCTAAAGCGATTAATGTTAAATCTTGAACAGTTGCTAAAACAAATCCAAGTGCGAAGAATGGCCAAACTTCTTTAGTAGCCATCATGTTGATAACCATCGCGTAACCAACGGCAACAACCATTCCACCACCGATTGATAGACCATCAGTTAACCAAGCTGGCATAGTGGAAAGTAATCCACGTACAGGACCAGCACCGATTGCTAAGATCAATGCTGCAGGAATTGCAATCCGCAAACCTTGCATAACAATCGCAATGTAGTGCCACAATTCCAATTTAGCAAAGCTACCTTCTTTAGCAGCTTTATCCATAATGTGGACAATCAAGGTTGCCAATGTACGCGCAATGATTGTCAATAAAAGTCCGGCTACAGCCAACGGAACCGCTAAAGCAATCGCTGATGAAACACCTGCTTTACCTTGACCACCTAAAACTAAAATAATAGCAGAAGCTACAGAAGCTAAAGCAGCATCAGGAGCAACCGCAGCCCCAACGTTAGCCCATCCAAGAGCGATCATTTGAAGTGAACCACCTAAAATAAGGCAAGGTACTAAATTACCAGTTACTAAGCCGATTAGCGTACATGCGATTACTGGTTGATGGAAATGAAATTGGTCCAAAATACCTTCCACACCAGCTAGGAATGACACGATAACGACTAAAATCATTTGAATTGCATTCAATGCCATGATTATTAATCCTCCGTTTTTTAGTTATTTTTTTGTTTATTAAGCTCATCTTGAGCCTTCTTCATAATTGCATCTAGATTATCTCTTGAATCAGAAGGAACCTTCCGCACGTCCATTTGAACGCCCATGTTTTCCAACTTCTTGTAAGTGTCAATATCATTTTGGTCAAATGCCAATACAGTATTTGGTTGAACTTTTCCAGCTGAATGAGCCATTGAGCCAACGTTCAAAGTCTTAATTGGAACACCGCCTTCGATAGCTTTTAAAGCATCTTGAGGGGTTTCAAACAAAAGCATTGCCCGGGTACCACCGAAGTGTTTGTCGTCCTTAGCCAGCTTAATCATTTGTTCAATTGGAACAACGTGGGCTTTAACGCCAGCTGGAGCAGCTTGCTTGATCATTGATGAACGTAAGTTATCTTTAGCAACATTGTCAGAAACAACGATAATCCGATCCGGGTTAGTAGTCTTCGTCCATGAAGTAGCAACTTGACCATGAAGTAAACGAGTATCGATTCGTGCTAACACGTAATCAAAGTGGCCTGGTTTACCTGTGTTAACCGGTGCAGCTGCTTCAGCAGCCTTTGGAGCTTCCTTAGGTTGAAGTTCTTCAGGACGAACCTTAACCCCTTCTTTTGCTGTGTCAATGATGTGTGCAGCAATTTCTTGTGCTGATTCCATCGATAGACGAGAAGCATATGCTTCAATTAACATTGGCAAGTTCAAACCAGCAACGATTGCCCATTTGTCCTTGTGTTCTTCAAACAAGTTGTTAACTTGGTTGAATGGAGTGCCTCCCCATAGGTCGACTAAGAATAATACTTGGTCTTGGTTACTAAAAGAAGCAATTGCTTCTTGAAGTTTTGCTCTGAGATCGTCAGGGCCTTCGCTAGGCATTAAGGTTACGGCCTTAACGTCTTCTTGTTCACCGAAGATCATTGAACCGGATTGCAAAATGCCTTTGGCGAATTCACCATGACTAGCAATGATAATTCCTACCATTTGTCTGTATACCTCCCATTTTCTATTTGTTACAGTTGAAAAAATAAAATAAGTTCTAAACCTGCAACTAGTTAAAATAAATTCCTGACAGCCTTTTCAATTTCAAAACTCCTTAACCATCCCAAAAGCGTTTTCACAACGTCCCAAAAAGGTTAAATTTGTAATAAAATTGTGGCCAGCTGTCGATCTACCGCCACCAAATGGTAATCAGTAGGACCAACACACCGCTAACACAGTATGTTTAGCTTCCATTAAGTATATAAGCAAATACCGTGCCAAAATACACTAAGCCTAACGTAAGCGAATTCAAGCATTTTTGTTAATACACTATTTTGATACACTAAACTGTATTGATTAGTGTATCAAGTGTATCAATAGCTTGCCGCAGATCAGGTTAGGTTTTGACAAAAAAAGAGCCGCGATCCAACCTAGTTGAATCACGGCTCCTTCCCCAATCAGTAGCACAATGCGGCCAAGAGGGTTCGAACCTCCACCCGAGTAAATTCGGACAGGATCCTTAATCCTGCGCGTCTGCCAATTCCGCCATGGCCGCAAAAAACCTTACTAGATAATAATAGCAAAACCACCATTAGCTAGCAAGTGTTTTTTATAAAAATATTTTTATTAGTGTTTTAACCCCAAGCGCCCCCCGCAACGTCCACAAACGTAGCGTCGCACGTTGATTCGGCGTTGGCGATGGTAAAGCTGACCACATTTTTTACACTGGTATACTAATCGCCCCGTTGTAGTAGTCCGACGCTTAGACGTCACTGGTGCGTAGCGTAAACCGCCCGTCCGCTGCAGCAACTCCTTAAAATGCGGGTTACGGTGATCTGGTTTTTCATGATGCACGTGCAACCAGTAGTGAACTAGTTCATGTTTAATTACGCCTACTAAGGTTTCCTCGTCAAATTCGCTTAGCATAAGGGGATTAATTTCAATGTGATGGTCCGCTAAAAAATAGCGACCGCCCGTCGTTCTTAAGCGGCGGTTAAACCGCGCTTCGTAAGGATAAGCTTGGTTAAAGAATTGTTTAGCCAGTCGACGCGTTAACTGAGTTAGCTCTAAGTCAGTCATTGTTCCTCAGCCGGAATCATGGTGAGCTGGATCCGACTTCGCTTGGTATCCACGCTTTCCACCCAAACGGTAACGATGTCCCCCACCGCCACTACGTCACTAGGATGTTTGACGAAGCCTTTTTTAAGCTTAGAAATGTGTACCAAACCGTCTTGTTTAACGCCGATATCGACAAACGCGCCAAAATCGATGACGTTCCGGACGGTTCCTTGCAGCTGCATCCCTGGTTGGAGGTCCTCTAAAGTTAAGACGTCGGAGCGTAATAATGGTGCAGGCATTTCATCCCGCAAATCGCGCCCCGGTTTTTGCAATTCTTCAAGGATGTCGTGAAGCGTTTCTTCTCCGACCTGCAGCTGAGCTGCCAATTGTGCGCTCTTAACCTGTTGCAACGTTTGGTTGAAAGCGGGGGTCCCTAAGTCATGCAGGTTTAATCCCAGCCTCTTCATTAGGGCTTTAACCACCGGGTAACTTTCTGGATGAATTCCCGTATTATCAAGCTCATCGTCTCCATCCACAATTCGTAAAAATCCAATCGACTGTTCGTATGCTTTAGGCCCTAGTCGCGGCACTGATTTAATTGCTTGGCGAGTTCGGTAGCTTCCGTTGGCTTCCCGAAACCTAACGATGTTTTGCGCCGTCGTTTTAGTTAGCCCCGAAATGTGGGTCAGTAGCTCTGGACTGGCGGTATTTAAATTGACCCCCACCTGGTTAACCGCGGTTTCCACCACGTGGTCCAACTGTTCACGCAAATCTTTTTGGGCAACGTCGTGTTGGTATTGGCCGACTCCCACCGCTTGGGGATCGATTTTGATCAACTCTGCTAACGGATCTTGTAAACGCCGGCCAATGCTAATTGCGCTGCGCTCTTCCACTTGTAAATCAGGAAACGCTGCACGAGCAGCCGGACTAGCTGAGTATACGGAAGCTCCGGCCTCGTTGACGATTACGTAGTAAACTGGTCGCGCAATTGTTTTGATGACTTGAGCCACAAATTCTTCGGATTCCCGGCTAGCGGTCCCGTTTCCAATCGCAATCATTTCCACATGGTATTTTTCAATGAAGTCTTTTAATTGCTTAGCAGCCGCGGCTCGCTTTGCTTGAGGAGCCGGACGGTGCGGATAAATCACCAGTTTATCTAAGAACTTCCCGTTTTCATCAATTACGGCTAGTTTACAACCGGTACGGTAAGCAGGGTCAAACCCGAGGACCACTTTGCCTTTGAGCGGTGCTTGCATCAGCAAATGGTATAAATTTTCTCCAAAAACTTTAATTGCACGGTGCTCCGCCATGGAAGTCAATTCCGCACGCATTTCTCGTTCAATTGCTGGCCCAATAAACCGTTTATAGGCGTCCCGATAGGCTGCTTGCACCAGCGCCACCGCCGGGCCTCGATGCTTTTGTACCAAACGAAAGTTTAAATAGCGCTCAATGCCCGCTTCTTCCACCGCAACCTTAGCCCGGAGGACCTTTTCCTTTTCTCCCCGGTTAATTGCCAACACTTGGTGAGGCGCTAACTGAGCAAGTGGCGCTTGGAAATCATAGTAAATCGCGTAAACGCCGTTTTCATCTAGTTCCTTGCCCTGCCGTTTAACTTCGCTAACTAACGCGCCATTATGCTGGGTGTATTTACGAATCCACGTCCGGATTTCCGCCTGTTCGCCAAAGGCTTCGGCCAAAATTTCGTGAACCCCGGACTCTACGTCTTCGATAGTATTTAACTTCACTTCGGGATTAACGGCAGCCGCCAAGCGTTCTCGTAGTCCTTGTTGGGGGAAAGTTAAAACCCACGCCGCTAACGGTTCTAGTCCCGCTTCTTTGGCAATCGTCGCTTTTGTGCGCCGCTTTTGTTTGTACGGCAAATATAAATCTTCCACCGCAGTTAAGGTGGTTGCCTGCTTGATTTGCTGTTTTAATCCAGTAGTTAATTTGCCTTGTTCTTCAATCTGCTTTAAAACTTCCGTCTTCCGCTTTTCTAACGTTTCCGTTTGGTGGTACGCCGCCTGGATTTCACGAATTTGTACTTCGTCAAGACTATGGGTGCGTTCCTTACGATAGCGCGCAATGAACGGCACCGTATTTCCCTCATCGAGCATCTCCAACGTCGCGCGAATTTGTTGCGGTCGGTAAGCGGTCAATTGTTTTTCCACTAAAGCTAAAATCTCTGCTTCCAAATTTAAACCCCACTTTGTTAAAACTTTTTGTACAAGATAAGAGGCCAGGAAATTTTTCCCAGCCTCCTTTTAAACCTCTCCTATTTCACTAGCTAAATGACTAGTATGAGAAGTAATGATCTATCCCATCAAACTGCTCATAATTTTAGTCAACGCTTTGGTCATTTGGCCCATTGCAGCTTCCTGGGCATGTTCGGACTCTTGAAAGGCTACCTCATCCAGCTTTTTGGTTTGGTCATCTACTGCATCAACCATTTTTTGGCATTGATTAGCATATTCCCTTAGGTAACGTTTCAATAACTGATGTTTACCAATTAATTTAGCTGGCACCTTAGCATTCCAAACCATCTTTTCTAGTGCCCGGTACTGGTCGGTTGCCACTTGAAATTGTTTTTTAATTTCTTTTAACCGGCTTTGATCCATTTCGTCCACCGTACCTAATTGACCCGCCTTCTTTAATTCTTGAAAGAACGGATCCACGCTAGAACCAATTTCTTCTAATTTCTCGGTCAATCTTGAAATGGTGTTCGCGTACGCTTGAATACTTACCTTCATCTTAATTTCCTCGTGGTTTCTTTAAAGTTCGTTGAATTAATTTTACCACTTCTACGATTACAATCATCGATAAAGATGCTCCAATTACGATTAACCACTGGTGTAAGTTTAGGTGGCTAACGTGGAAAAGGTCGTTAAAGCCCGGCACCACAATCGTAATTGCTAATAAAGCAAACGCGATGAGGATCGCCCAATTAAAGAATTTATTTTTCCAAGTGGTTGCTTGGAAAATTGATCCGTGAATCGACTTCGAATTAAAGGCGTGGAAAAGCTGGATTAAACCTAACGTTGCAAAGGCCATGGTTAAGGCATCGGCATGAATCTGTGCGCTCCCGGAATGGTCAGGGAAAGCTAGCGCCATTGCATAAACAAATAGGGTGATGGCCCCTTCCAAAATTCCCTGGTAGATTACGTTACCCGCAACGCCTCCCGATAAGAAACTAGATTTTTTATCACGTGGTGGCTGTTGCATCACGTTTTTTTCTGCGGGTTCAAGTCCCAAGGCAATGGCAGGCAAAGTGTCGGTCACCAAGTTTATCCACAGGATGTGCACCGGTGCCAAAATTTGCCAGCCCATCATCGTCATCACGAAAAGGGTTAAAACTTCCCCAAGGTTAGCTGATAAGAGGTACTGAATCGCCTTTTGAATGTTGGCAAATACTTTACGTCCTTCTTCAACCGCGTCCACGATGGTAGCAAAGTTGTCGTCGGCCAGCACCATGTCACTAGCACCCTTAGAAACTTCGGTTCCGGTAATTCCCATTGCCACTCCAATATCCGCTTGTTTTAAGGAGGGGGCGTCATTTACACCGTCCCCGGTCATCGCCACCACTTTCCCCTTCTTTTGCCAAGCGTCGACAATCCGGACCTTATGTTCAGGAGCCACCCGGGCGTAAACTCGGTAATTTGCTACGTGATCCGCTAGTTGTTCATCAGTTTGCTGATCGAGTTCTGCACCAGTCACCACCGCCGTGTCCGCTTCGGCATCGGTAATCATCCCTAGTCGTTTAGCAATTGCTCCCGCGGTATCGCGGTGGTCACCAGTAATCATCAGGGTTTGAATACCCGCATCGTGGGCTTCTTGAATGGCTTGCGCCACTTCGGGCCGTTCCGGATCAATCATCCCCACTAGTCCTGCAAAAATCAAGTCGTTTTCCACTGCCGCACTAGTCAGCTCTTCAGGAACCGCATCAACGATCCGGTACGCAAAGCCCAACACCCGGATTGCTTGCAACGCTAAATCATGGTTCACGGCCTGAATCCGGCGCTCTTCAGCCTCGTCCATTGGCAATTCGGCACCTGGCATTACGTACTTGGTGGTTCGTTTCAAAAGTTCATCTGGTGCTCCCTTAACGGTAATCAAATACTTCCCGTCCGGTAACGCATTGACCGTGGACATTAGCTTTCGTTCCGAATCAAACGGTACTTCAGCGACCCGTTGGTATTGGTCAATTACCGCAGCACTAGAGTATCCCCGTTGGTCATTAAACGCAATCAAGGCCGTTTCGGTAGGATCCCCCACCAACTCCTCGTCAATTTTTTTCGTGTCGTTGTTTAAAATCATCAGGTCAAATAACTTGGATTGAAAATCAGGGGTGACCGCTGCGGCATCCATTAGCTGGTTATCCACAAAAAGTTTTTCAACCGTCATTTTATTTTGGGTAAGGGTTCCCGTTTTATCCGAAGCAATGATTTGCGTACTCCCTAAGGTTTCCACCGCCGGGAGTTTTCGAATAATTGCGTGACGTTTAACCATCCGCTGGGTTCCCAAGGCTAGGGTAATCGTAACAATTGCCGGTAAACCTTCCGGGATGGCCGCCACCGCAAGCGAAATTGCGGTTAACAACATGTCGATTAAGCTTTCTTGCCCCCGTAACATACCGACCGCAAACACCACCACCGCAATGGCCAAAATTAACCAAGTCAACGTTTTACTTAGCTTGGTTAAATTACGTTGTAAAGGAGTAATGGTTTCATCAGCGTCGTTAATTAACCGGGCAATTTTTCCTACTTCGGTCGCCATTCCCGTATGAATGACAATTCCCTTTCCGCGGCCAAAAGTAACGTTACTATTCATAAAGGCGAGGTTGGTGCGGTCGCCTAAGGGAAGCTGTTCGTCATCTAGGGCCGCCGTTTGTTTATTCACCGGAACCGATTCCCCCGTTAACGCCGACTCTTCAATTTGCATCGACGCTGACTCTACCAGCCGTAAATCGGCCGGCACCACGTCTCCAGCTTCTAAAATGACCACGTCTCCTGGCACCAATTCGGTACTCTGGATTTGCTGAATTTGGCCGTCCCTTTCGACCTTGGCTTGCGGAGCTGCCAAACTTTTTAATGCATCAATAGCTTCTTCTGCCTTAGATTCCTGAAAAACGCCAAAGATTGCGTTTAACACCACCACCAGCAAGATAATCAAGGCGTCGACTCCTTCGCCCACAAACACTGAGATTAAGGCGGCCACGAGCAGCACAATGATCATCAAATCTTTAAACTGGGCCAAAAACTTTTGTAACAAAGTCGTTTTACCCTTAGTTGCTAGTTCATTGTGGCCATATTTTTCCAACCGTCGTTGTGCTTCGGCAGCCGTGAGCCCAGCCAACCGGGTATCTTGCTTAGCAGCGGTATCTTCAACGGTCCGCTGCCAATCCTTTAACTTACTTGCCTTCATTCTCTTTCCTCCATTTAATTTGGGATCTTAAAGTTTAAAAAAAGACCCATGTGCGTCGAAAACTACTTCTCGACACACATGAGTCTCACTAATTTAAGGTAATACCAGATTTTTTCTTGCTGATGACATTACCACAGCTAAGCTGCAAGTTACTCCCTCATGTTTAAACACATTATACCGGAAATTAATTTCCCTTTACAAGTGACGAGCCTTGAACTTAACAATTTATTTATCAAAAACGGTATACGGCAAAGCACGTTTATGGGCGGTCCGTTGGTACCAACCTTCAATTTTTTCGGCCGCTGAGTCGCTAACTTCCTTACCTTCTAGATAATCATCAATGTCTTGGTAAGTCACGCCTAACGCAACCTCATCCGGTAATGCTGGACGTTCATCTTCTAAGTCCGCCGTAGGCACCTTTTCGTAAAGCTCAACGGGCGCGTTTAACGCTTTAAGCATTGCCTTACCCTGCCGCTTATTCAAGCGCCATAGCGGAACGATGTCCGCGCCGCCATCCCCGAATTTTGTATAAAATCCGGTCACCGATTCGGCCGCGTGGTCGGTTCCCACCACGATTCCCGCGGTTTCACCCGCGATGCCGTATTGGGCAATCATTCGTTGCCGGGCCTTAATGTTTCCCTTGTTAAAATCGGATACCTGAACTCCGGTTGCTTCAATAGCGGCTACCATGGCGTCCGCGGCTGGTTTGATGTCAATTCGTACCACCCGGTCCGCTTGCATAAATTCAATTGCCTTCATCGCATCCGATTCGTCAGCTTGAACCCCATAAGGTAGGCGGACCGCAATAAATTGGTAATCGGCATTGCCAGTTTCTTCCCGAAGTTCCCGAATTGCCATCTGTGCCAACGCTCCGGCTAAGGTAGAATCTTGCCCGCCGGAAATGCCAAGGACTAGCGAACGTAAACTAGGAACGCTTTTCAGGTAGCGTTTCATAAAATCAACGCTGCGTCGAATTTCTTTTTCTGGGTCAATTGTTGGTTGAACCCGTAAAGCTTCAATAATTTCTTGTTGCATTTTGCGCATTTTTTACGCCCCCCAATGATTAAAATTTAAGCTGATTTACGTAATCCCGGACCCGCTTAATGATGGATACCTTGTGATCGTAACATTCTTGTGAAAGATCCACCGGATAGTCTTGTGGATTTAAATCACGTTTGTATTCATCCCACAAGGAATCCAAACTTTGCCGAGAAAATTCTTTGATTTCCGCTAAGGATGGGCGATCATAAACTAACTTGCCGTCCTTAAAAATGGTTTGTAATAACGGTCGAGCTTCAAAATCGGTCACCGTCTTATTGATGTACGTATAGTTGGGGTGGAACATGTATAGCGAATCCTTTTCACGAGGGTCTTCATCCCAAAGCGTAATGTAATCTCCTTCTGATTTACCATCTGCCCGCCGAGAAATTCGCCAAACTTGCTTTTTGCCTGGTGTAGAAACTTTTTCAGCATTGTTAGACAATTTGATGGTGTCGACCATCTTTCCGTCCCGTTCAATGGAAACCATCTTATAAACGGCTCCTAACGCCGGTTGGTCATAAGCGGTAATTAATTTGGTTCCCACACCCCAAACTTCAATTTTAGCTCCCTGCATCTTTAAGTTTTGGATGGTCTTTTCGTCCAAATCGTTGGAAGCGTAAATTTTAGCGTTTGGATAACCCGCTTCATCCAACTGTTCGCGAACTCGTTTAGACAGGTAAGCCATGTCACCACTATCGATCCGTACCCCAAGGAAATTGATCCGGTCGCCCATTTCTTTAGCCACCCGAATTGCGTTAGGCACCCCGCTTTTGAGTGTGTCAAAGGTGTCCACCAAAAAGACACAATCGTGATGAGTGGTTGCGTACGCCTTAAACGCATCGTAGTCGTTCATGTAATATTGCACCATTGCGTGAGCGTGAGTTCCGCTAATTGGAATCCCAAACTTCTTCCCAGCCCGTACGTTACTAGTTGCGTCAAAACCGCCGATGTAAGCCGCCCGGGTTCCCCAAATTGCTGCGTCAAATTCTTGGGCACGGCGCGTTCCGAATTCTAAAAGCTTGTCTGAGCCAACTACGGATTTAATCCGCGCCGCCTTGGTTGCAATTAAGGTTTGGTAATTGACCACGTTTAAAATTGCCGTTTCCACCAGTTGACAATCGGCCAGTGGTCCTTCGACTTGTAAGATTGGTTCGTTATTAAAAACTAGGTCGCCTTCCACTGCCGAGCGGATGGTCCCCCGGAAATGGAAATTCTTTAAAAATTCCAGAAAATCATCCGGATAGCCGCCCACTTCGCGAAGATATTCGATATCACTCGCCGAAAAGTGAAGGTTTTCGATATAGTCAATTACCCGTTCTAATCCGGCAAAAACTGCGTATCCATTGTCAAAAGGCATTTTACGGAAGAAAACTTCAAAAATTGCCTTTTGATTGTGAATTCCCTTTTGCCAATAAGTTTGAATCATGTTGATTTGATAAGCGTCTGTGTGTAAAGTTAATGTGTCATCTGGATATTCTTGTACCATGATGATTATGCTCCTACTCTTTATTTTTTAAAGTATAAATTTTACTGGTGGACATAAAATACAATTGCTTTAATTTTATCATTTTTGCGCCAAACCGCAATTTTATCGTGAGGAGAACCTTTATATATGAAGTTTTCAACTGCCAACGTCTTGGGATTCAATTTTTTACAAACGACCAAGGCCCAATTCTTAGAACAATTACATACCGACCTAGTGGCCCACCAAAACCGCTTTGTGGTGACCGCTAATCCAGAAATTATTATGTACGCTAAAAAACATCCCGCTTACGCCCAAATTATTCACCAAGCCGATTATTTAGTGGCCGATGGGATTGGCGTCGTGAAAGCAACCCAGCATACCGCCCATCCGCTGCCCGAACGCGTAACCGGCTACGAACTTTTTGAAGAACTTTTGCGTTGGGGAGACGCACACCATTCGCGAATCTACTTTTTGGGAAGCAAACCGGCCGTGATTGCTCAAGTAATTGCCAAAGTTAACCGCCAATATCCCCACGTGGAAGTCGCTGGCCATCATGATGGGTATTTTACCGATTTTGCTCCCATCCAAACTGAAATTGAGCAAACCCAGCCGGAAATGGTTTTTGTAGCCACCGGCTTCCCCAAACAAGAGGAGTTAATCCAAAAGTATCGGCACCTCTCTCCCGCAATTTGGATGGGCATTGGGGGCAGTTTTGACGTCTTTGCTGGAGAAGTCAAGCGTGCTCCCGAATTTTGGCAAAAGCATAACCTAGAGTGGCTATACCGTTTAATCAGTGATCCCCGCCGGATCAAACGCCAAATCGTGCTTCCAATCTTTATGATTAAAGCGTGGTGGGCCAACCGCAAATAACGATGAACACAAAAAAACGAGGGTTAGCGTTCTTAAAAAGAACCTAATCCTCGTTTTTATGTCTTTGGAATTAAGGGGTAACCCCCTTCTCAATTCCTCACCAATTATTTACCGATTTAAATAGAATTCAAACCGTTCTCCTACGTATTGCGTTCGTACGTATTCAAACGGCGTACCATCTTGGGCGTACGAAACCTGATGAAGGCGTAAAATCGCTGCGCCCCGCTTAACGTCAAGGTATTCGGCAACCTTTTCGGAAGCTAACATCGCCGATACGGTTTGCTCAGCACGACCAATTACCAGTCCCGCACGCTCTTCCAAAGTGTTGTACAACGACTTGGTTACTTCGGATTTACTAAAGTTAGTAACTAACTTTTCTGGGATGGTCGCCGTTTCGTAACAGATCGGTACCCCATCCGCATACCGGATCCGTTCCATTCGGAGTACTAAATCTCCATCCGCTAACTTTAATTTTTCAATTTCACTTAACGATGGCTCACTAGTATGGTAGGAAATTGTCTTGCTCGATGGTTTCTTACCCTGGGCTTCCGTCAATTCCGTAAAGCTGGTTACTCCAGAAACTTTTTCTTGGACCTTTTGACTAGCAACGTACGTCCCCGAACCCACCTTACGTTCTAAAATCCCTTCATCAACCAAAGTTGAAATCGCTTGGCGTAAAGTCATTCGGCTAACTTTAAAATGGTTTGACAGTTCCCGTTCGGCGGGAATCCGCTCACCAACTTTCCATTTTCCTGCTTCAATTGCCTTTTTGATTTCATTATGAATCTGAATATATACCGGTGAATTCATGATTGTACTCCTACTTGTTTTTAACTATTAATCTTCCTTAGCAAACTTTTTGCCGTAGCTGTAAGTTTCTAACTTGTTAAGGTCGCCGTCAAAGACGTTTAAATCAGCGTCCTTGCCAACTTCTAAGGTTCCTTTAGAATCTAAGCCAAATTCACGAGCTTGGTTTACCGAACTCATTTGGACAGCTTCCGCAATTCCGCAACCAAAGAACTTCATGGCGTTCCGGAAAGCATCATCAAAAGATAGCACTGAACCTGCTAGCGTTCCGTCAGCTAGACGAGCTTGCTTGTCCTTTACGTAAACTTTTTGTCCGCCAAGTTCACTTTCTCCTTCGGCAATTCCCTTGGCACGCATTGAGTCAGTAACCAATTCAATGCGTTCTGGTCCCTTAACTTCATAAGCCAGTTTGAGCATGTCAGGAACGATGTGGAAACCGTCGCAAATTAATTCAGCATAGATGTTGTCTTCCAACATTACGTGGCCGGTAACTCCTGGTTCACGATGCTTAAATTCACGTTGAGCATTGTATAAGTGAGTTGCATGGGTAACCGTGCTATTTAGCAATTGTGCACGGGTAGCGTTGGAATGTCCTACTGAAGGAACAATTCCATGATCCAAGCAGTATGCTTCAAATGCATCGGAGCCTGCGTGTTCAGGGGCGATCGTAATCAATTTTACCCGACCGCCTGAAAGTTCGTTCCATTTGCCAAGTAATGCTGCGTCCGGGTCCTTAATGTACTCTTCTGGTTGAGCTCCCTTGTACTTCGCTGAAATGAAGGGACCTTCCAAATGAACCCCTTGGATAACAGGATTTTCTTCCGCAGCCTTGGCCACTCCGCGCATTGATTTTTCAATGTTTTCGTTGGATTGAGTCATTGTGGTACAAAAGAAGCTGGTAACTCCTTCGTTGACTACCGCTTGGTTTACCATTTCGTTGATTTGTTCTGGATCGCCATCCATCGCATCAAAGCCGTAACCTCCGTGGGTATGTACGTCAATGAACCCTGGAACAATAATCTTGCCCCCTGCGTAATAAACTTCGTCGTCACCCTGTGCCTTATATTCACTCATTGGCCCAACTGCTTCGATGGTCTTACCAAACCGAATGTAGCCGTCTTCAATCTTTTCGAGGCCCGTATAAATTGTCGCATGTCGTAAAACTGTACTCATGAATTTTCCTCCTCTAAGTTAATCTAGCTTCATTATATATCGGTATAGACCAAAAAACAAGATTACCTTAACCGTTTTCTTTTGCCACGGTTGCGTCGATTCCCTTAACTACGGCTGGGCTAAATCCAGCTTCTTCCATTGCTAATAAACCTGCGACGGTCGTCCCGCCTGGAGAAGAAACTTTATCAATCAATGCGTAAGGCACTTCATCACTATTGAGCACCATTTGCGCACTGCCTTGTACCATTTGCGCAGCAATCTTGGTGGCGTTAGCTTTAGTCAATCCGTACTTAACGCCTGCTCGGGAAAGCGCGTCAATAAATAGGTAAGCGTATGCTGGTGCGCTCCCCGCAAGTGCCGCAAAAATCGGAAAGTCATTTTCGGCAACTTCCATAGTTTTTCCGATCCGAGCAAATAACTCAACCCCCGCTTGGTACGGAGCTGCGTTAAGGTCGCCCGTGGCTTTGACTGCTGTCATTCCTTGCGCAATTTCAACGTTTACGTTTGGCATTACTCGCAAAATCGGTTGAGCCATGCCTAAAACCGTTTGTAAGTCCGCTAAACTAACGCCAGAAGCAATTGAAACCACCAACTTTTCTTCAGTTAGTACCGGTTGAATTTCTTCAGCAACCCGCTTAATCACCGTGGGCTTAACTGCCAAAATAATTACGTCTGCCTGTTGGGCTACCGCCGTATTATCTGATACTGCGGTTAGTCCGGATTGTTTTGCAAAAGTTTCGTAGTTTTGTGGGTGAGCGCTGTGGACCAAAATATCTTTACCAGCGACATCTTTCTTTACTAATCCGCTAATAATTGCCTTGGCCATGTTTCCAACGCCAATAAATCCAAGTTTCATTTGTATTCCCCCGCTTTTCTGTTAATTATTTTAATTTTATCATTAAATCCCCGGGAATTATGTAATATTTTATGAAGGTTTAATACTTCTCAAGCAAATCCAACGCCCTTGCCAAAGTATCATGATGCCGCTAAAAACGTGACTGAAACTGAGAAAAAAATCATTCTAGAGCGCCGGTTTTTATAAAGTTCAAAGCCATTATGCTCCGCACAACCTAAAAACGACCGTTATGCCAAATTCAGGCATAATGGTCGAATTTCAGTTAATACTCAAAAACTAGCCGACTTTTTCAATCAGCCTTGATTTTTCATCCTTACGGGTCCTTAAAAGCTGGTCTTACCACTGCTTAATGTCTATCAGGCATTTTGGGACACTCCCGTATTTAAAGTTACGTGTCCGTCATCCTTATTTATGCATGTCCACAACCATCCGGCCTTCAATTTGTCCAGCCCGCATTTCATCGATGATGTCATTCACTTCATCCAAACGCCGAGTTTGAACAATAGGTTTAACTTGGCCATCCGCTGCAAACTGGAAGGCTTCCGCCAAGTCATTCCGGGTGCCGACTAAGGAACCAATTACTTGAATACCGTCTAATACAACTCGCGGAATTGATAAATCCATCGTGTCTACGGGTAGAGCTACGGCAACTAAAACGCCGCCTGCTTTTAGACAATCGACCGCTGCGTTAAAGGCTGCCTTAGCTACCGCGGTCACTACCGCCGCCTGTGCTCCGCCGCACCGTTCCTGAATTATCTTCGCCGGATCTTCTTTGCTAGAATTGATTACCAAATCCGCACCCAGCTTTTGGGCCAGCGCCAATTTATCATCATTAATGTCTACCACCGCTAATTTAGCGTTAAACACATTCTTAGCGTACTGAATTGCCAGATTACCTAATCCACCAGCGCCAAACACCGTCAACCATTCTCCAGGACGAATTTTAGATTCCTTGATTGCTTTATAAGTAGTTACGCCGGCACAAGTAATTGAACTTGCCGCCACCAGATCCAGATTGTCCGGCACTTTCACCGTGTAATCCGCCACGACGATTGCCTGTTCTGCCATCGCTCCGTCAACCGTGTATCCGGCATTTTTAGCTTCCCGACAGAAAGTCTCTCGTCCAGTAGTACAATATTCGCAATGCCCGCAGCCTTCAAAGAACCAGGCGATGGAAACCCGGTCTCCCACCTTTAAGCTGTGCACGTCAGCACCAATTTCGCGAACAATGCCAATTCCTTCGTGACCAATCACCCGTCCAGGTTGTTCACCAAAGTCACCATTTGCCACGTGGAGGTCCGTATGGCATACCCCACAGTATTCTACGTCAACTAAGGCTTCATTGTCCCTAAGCGGCCGTAATTGCTTTTCTACAATATCAACGTACCCATCACTTTGATTCCTAACTACCGCTGCACGCATTTTAATTGCCTCCTTACTACATTAAAAGACTAGTTGCTCCACCTTCATTATAATACTAACGGGTATTTTGTGAAATCGTTTTCTAAGATCCGCAAAAAAAATCAAATTTACGATAACTACTTAGTCTTCTAATTAAAGAATGCTTATCAACTAGATAACCACTTTTACAGACAATTTAGCCATAAATGAACGCACAAAAAAACTCCACGTCATCGACATGGAGTTTAACTGATTGGGCTAGCTGGGTTCGAACCAGCGCATCACGGGATCAAAACCCGTTGCCTTACCACTTGGCTATAGCCCAATATGGTGGAAGGGAGTGGATTCGAACCACCGAACCCGAAGGAGCGGATTTACAGTCCGCCGCGTTTAGCCAGACTTCGCTACCCTTCCATATAAGTTGTCGTCTTATCTATCCGACTTAATTATAATAACTAATCTTGAAGAATTTTGCAAGCTTTTTTTGAAACTTTTTTTAAATTTATTCAAGATCAATTATAAGTAATCGCTGAGTCCATTCAGTAATAAAATTATCCGAATTCCACTCGTTGATTCGTCTCTTATGATATCCGACTGAATTATTATAATATATCCCGCCAGCTGTTGCAAGAGGTTTATAGTGAAAATGTAGGTGTCCGGATAAAATAATTTTTGGCTGGTATTTTGCTAATAACTTTTCCATTCGGCGGCTCCCCATCATCCCGTTCGCCATGTTCCAAAAGCGGTAGTCATCAGTGTAGCGAATGTATTCGTGGCGCACTGCAAAATGGGTCATAAAAAGTACTGACTTAGATTGGGTTGCTTGAAGTTGTCGTTCCGTTTGCTGCAGTACGCGATCCATCCGTTCAATGTCGGAGATTGGCTGCTCAATCGCTGTATCTACCCAAAAAGTTTTTTTCCACCGCCAAAATTGCTCAGGAGTTTTATCTACGTTATCCGCAAAACTATAATCATACCAGCCGTTATTTCCAATGATGCGCCATTTGGTTCCCGGAACGTCATAAAATTGGTTGTGCAGGTACTGCGGGTGTTGCAGCTTTTCTAACCCAGCGTAATCAATGTCATTTAACATATCATGATTTCCCGCAATAAAGAACACCTTGGTCCGTGGCAAGCGGCGCTGTAATTTTTCCACGTATTCCTTACTACGGTTGAACTTATTAAATAAGTCTCCCGCAATTAAATAAATTCCCACGTGATTGTCTTTAAGGTATTGTGCTTGCGTTGCCAACGTTTGCTCAATATCAACCTTATTAATGTCCAAATGATTGTCACTAGTCATTGCTACTCTCAAAACGTTCGCCCCTACTCGTTTGACTTATCCTAAATAAAAAAGATGAACTAAGCATAACCTAGTTCATCTTGTAAATTCAAATTTTATTAACGAATCCCTTGCATCTTCTTGCTGATCCATGGTGAAAGTAACCATAAAGCAACCGCAAAGATAATCGTAATGATTCCGGTCCAAATGAAGTAGCTAACTTCGTGACCAGGATAAAGCTTAACCAGCTGTGCGTTAATCGCTTGTCCAGCGGCATCTGCCAAGAACCACATACTCATCATTTGTGAAGCAAACGCTGCGGGAGCTAATTTGGTAGTTACGGATAATCCAATTGGTGAAATCAACATTTCCCCAATTTCAACGATTGCCCAGCTACCCACTAGCCAAAGGGCGTTAACTTTTCCATCAGTACCAAACATCAAGCCTGGTAACGCGATGAAGAGATATGAAATCCCGGTAAATACTAACCCATAGGTAAACTTCTTCGGTGACGAAGGTTGTTTTTTACCTAATTTAGTCCATAACCAAGCAAAGATCGGGGTGTATAACATGATGAACAACGGGTTCAACGATTGGAAGTTAGCTGGCGTGATGTTAATCCATCCATAATGCAATTGGGTACGATCTGCAGCAAACAATGCCAATACAACTGAACCTTGTTCTTCAATTGCCCAGAATAAGGTTGCGGCGATAAAGAGTGGTACATAAGCCCACAAACGGGAACGTTCACCTTTAGAAACCTTGTTGCTAGTGAACATTAAAATGAAGTAAACCACCGGCGTAATAATAGCCACAATACTAATTAATAAAACAACGTTATCGATTGTAAGCACGTTGGCAATGAACATTACCAACAAGATTAAGGCGAGCACTACCACGCCGATAAGTACGCGTAAGCTAAACTTCTTAACTTCTTCTGGTTGAATTGGATCTGAAGGATAGAGACTATCCTTATTTAAGTATTTTTTACCATCAAGATAATATTGCACCAGTCCGAAGAACATTCCAATTGCAGCCAACGAGAAGCCTGCGTGGAAACTGATTTGGAAACCAACCCACGAAACAATTAGCGGAGCCAGCAACGCGCCCAAATTAATACCAAAAACGAAAATACTAAAACCTGCGTCCCGTCTGGTATCCTCTACAGAGTAAAGCGAACCGACCATTTCAGAAACGTTAGGTTTCAACATCCCTGTACCGATAACGATTAGCGCAATTGACACAAGTAATGCCGCGCTACCGAATGGCAATGAAAGAGCAATGTGCCCAAACATGATTAAAACCCCGCCATAGAAAACGGTCTTCCGACTACCTAAAATACGATCACTGATAAAACCACCAGCGACACTAGCTAAATAAACTAACGACCCATAAATGGCCATAACTGAAGCAGCAGTAGCTTGGCTAAAACCTAGTCCACCTTGTGAAACTGCGTAATACATGTAATAAATTAATATCGCACGCATCCCGTAGTAACTGAACCGTTCCCACATTTCTGTGAAGAACAGGGTCATCAAACCACGCGGTTGACCAAGAAAAGCTGTATCTTTTTCTTGTGTATTCAATTTTATTTCCTCCATAATTCTCGCCTAATCAAAATAATACTTAAGGCTATAAACTTGGGACTATATATGAAAAAAACGCCTTAACTTTAACATTAAGGCGTATTCCATAATGCCGGCTAGGTGAGTCGAACACCTGACCTACGGTTTACGATACCGCCGCTCTACCAACTGAGCTAAGCCGGCATTGGCTTGGCTTTATAGCATAAAAGGATGCTAACAACTCGGTTAACATCCTTAAAGCTAACTCCGGCAGGCGGACTCGAACCGTCGACACCCTGATTAACAGTCAGATGCTCTACCAACTGAGCTATGCCGGAATAATC